>NZ_DASWNM010000017.1:0-24185 GCF_036399255.1 Longimicrobium sp. | reverse complement strand
CGGCCTGCTGGAGGCCGGACGCGGCAGCCCGCGTGATCCGTGCGGCGGCGAAACCGCCGGACGGGGCCAGTGCGGGGCGTCGCGGCAGGCCACGAGGAAACGGAAAGTAGATTCCTCGGTCGCGCGCAAGCGGTTGTGTGGAAGCTGGTTGCACGCGGTGCGCTCTCTCGGAATGACAGATTGGGGAGTGCGGCCGGCGATTCAGGGGGTTCCTACGCACCCGGCTTGGTCAAGCAGTTTCTGTCATTCCGAGGCCCGGCCACACTGCAATCAGAAGAATGCGCCACAGGTTGCAGGGCCGAGGAATCTACCGTCGGCCTGCTGGAGGCCGGATGCGGTAGCCCGCGCCAGACGTGCGGCGGCGAAACAGCCGGACGGGGCCAGTGCGGGGCGTCGCGGCAGGCCACGAGGAAACGGAAAGTAGATTCCTCGGTCGCGCGCAAGCGGTTGTGTGGCCGCTGTTTGCACGTGGTGCGCTCCCTCGGAATGACAGATTGGGCGTGTGGCCAGTGCCGTGGGGCGGGCTTCACGGCCTGGAGCCGGCCCCGCGGTTCTGCCGGCGAGGTCCTTCGGTCGGCGCCATGGCTTTTTCGTACCTGCAGACGGAGGAGCGGCGCCTCCCTCAGGAAGTCAATCACGGGGTCAGGTTCAGCAACACCCTCTCAGCAAGTCAATAAGGATTGCTTTGGGCGATGAGGCGCGGACGGGCAGAATCGTCGAAAAGGCTTGCGCCGCCGGCATCTTCTCATGACCTTTTGCTCGATCGACCGTCTGTTTACGAGCGCACCGCACGCGTTGGGCGGAGCGGGACGGGACAACTGACCAACCGAATCGAAAGCACATGATGCACACGCTGCGGTGGCGGTGGGCGGGGCTGGCCCTTGTCGCGATGTGGGCGCTGGCCGCCTGCACGGGGGACCCTGCAACGGTCGAGGAGGGCCCGCCCAGCGGCCCCGGCGCGAACGACGGCCTTGCCGGCGCCTACCAGATGAAGATGTATCGCGGCCATCCCGTTCCGTACTTCGACTTCCGCACGCAGGAGCAGGTGCGGTCGAGCACGCTGAACCTGGACGGCGCGGGCGCCTTTGTCGAAGTGATCAACAACGGCATTTACATCGACAGCCTGCAGGGCACCTACACCCGCGCGGCCGACAGCGTCGTGCTCCGTGAGGCCAGCGGCGGCGGCGAGCGGGTGCTGAACCACCAGTCGGGCGTGCTGCGCGGCGGGACGGCGCCGGCCGAGGTGGCCTACGTGCGGCAGGGCGACACCGTCCCCGCCGAGTACCGGCTGCGCGGCTTCAGCCTGCGCAGCTGCGGCGGGCACACGCCCACGGCCCTCGAGCCCTGCCGCGGCCCGGGGTACTACACCTACTCCGGCTCGCTGTGGCTGTCGGACGCGGGCCGCTTTTACCGCTCCGAGACCGGCGTGGGCGCCACCGTGCGCTCGTCCGGCACCTACAACATGGTGTCCCTGGACAGCCTGGTGTTCTCCTCCGCCGAGTACGGCTGGAGCACCCACGGCGTCCTTCGCGCCGACACCCTTACCACGGGCACCTTCGTGTACGTGGCGCTCGGGCGCTGACCTGGATTTGCGCGCGCTGGAGCCGCGCATCGGCGGCCGCGGGTTGCTCCGCGGCCGCCGATGCGCTTTTTTGCTCTCCACGGCCGCGCGGACGCGGTCCCGCCGCGGCGGAGAGCCTGATCCCGATCCACCGAGGCCGCCCCCCTCTCTCGACCCCGAGCGCAATGGCGAACCTGGAAAGCGTCACGTGGCAGGTGCAGGTGGGCGACGCGGCCACCACGGCCGTCTACGAGCCGTCCGATGCGGGCCCGCGGGTCGTCTTCGTCTGCGCGCACGGCGCGGGCGGCAACATGGCGGACCGGGGGATGGTGGCCGTGTGCGACGCGCTGCGGGCGCGCGGCATCTCCACCGTCCGCTTCAACTTCCTGTACAAGGAAAAAGGCTCCGGCCGCCCCGACCCCATGCCGCGGCTGATGGAAACCGTCTCCGCCGTGGTCGCGCACGTTCGCGATGAGCTGAAGCCGCAGACGCTGATCATCGGTGGGCGGTCGATGGGGGGGCGGGCGGCGTCCATGCTGGCGGCGGAGGGCTTCGCCTGCGACGGGCTGCTGCTGCTGGCGTATCCGCTGCACCCCGCGGGACAGCCGGAAAAGCTGCGCGACGCGCACCTGCCCTCCATCCAGGTGCCCGTCCTGTGCTTCAACGGCACCCGCGACGAGCTGTGCCAGCCCGAGCTGATGGAGCAGGTCCTGCAGCGCGTGGGCCCCAACTGGCGGATGCACTGGCTGCAGGCCGCCGACCACAGCTTTCACGTCCTCAAGAAGTCCGGCCGCACCGACGCCGAGGTGCTGGACGAAGTCGCGGACGATGCACGGGCGTGGGTTGCCGCCCTCGGTGGCGGCGCGTCCTGACCGCCGCTGGCCCCGAGATCGAAAGGAGAGCCGTCATGTGCCGCAACATCAAGGTGCTCGCCAACTTCGAGCCGCCGGCCACGGAAGACGAGGTCCGCGCCGCCGCGCTGCAGTTCGTCCGCAAGATCAGCGGAACCACGCGCCCCTCCCGCGCCAACGAGGAGGCGTTCGAGCGCGCCGTGGACGAGATCACCGAGTCCGCCCGGCGCCTGATCGAGTCCATGGAGACGAAGGCCGCCCCGCGCGACCGTGACGAAGAAGCGCGCAAGGCCCGCGAGCGCTCCGCCCGCCGCTTCGCCTGACCCGGGCTGCGAAAGACCGCGGGTGTGGCCACTCGCTGTCATTCTGAGGAAGGCGCCGCCCCGGTCCGTTCTGGAACGCCCCGCAGTCCTGTGCGCCGCCCGAAGAATCTCCGTCGGAAACGGGCGGCCCCTCGCCCAGGACCGTCGGCCCACACCGCCATGATCTCCCCATGAGCCCTGCCTTTCCGCGCCTCGCCTCTCCGCTTCTCGCGCTGGCGCTGACGGCCTGCGCCGGCGCGGCATCCACCGCCCCCCCGCCGGCGGATGCGTCCGCGCCGCAAGCGGCCGCATCCCAGGCCGACATCCTGGCCGCGCAGCGCGACTGGTGGCGCGCGTTCACGGTGGCGGACACCGCGTACCTGCGGGCCCACACCGCGCCGGCGTTTTCCATCACGCTCAGCAGCGGGCGCACCTACGACCTCGCGGGGATGCTCGCCGAGGCCGCCACCCACGTCAATGGCGCCGGGCTGGACGTGCGGTGGGCGGAAGAGACGGTGCCGCTCGCCACGCCGTCGTCCGTGGTCGCCACCGGCCGCGTCACCGAAACCGCCGGGGGCACGTCCCACGTCTACCGCTACCTGACGGTGCTGGAGCGCGGCCCGGCGGGATGGCGCGCGGCGGCGGCTCAGAGCACCCGCGAGCTCGTGTTCACCCCGCGGGTGCCGCCCGCCGTGTCGGGCCCGCTGGCCGACTACGCGGGCGGCTACCGCACGCCCCGCGGCGCCACGCTGCGGGTGGTGGTGCGCGACTCCCTGCTGGGCCTCGTGGAGCCTTCGGGGCAGGAGCTTCCCATGGAGCCGGTCGGGCCGGCGCTCTTCGAGTTCCGCGACCTGTCGCTCTCCAACGGCATCGTGCGCTTCGTGTTCACGCGCGACGCCGGCGGCCGGGTCACGGCCATGTCCCGGCTGGTCCCCGGCCAGGTGAGCACCTTTCCGCGCGTCCCCTGACAACAACACCTTCAAGGTACAGAGGAACAGAGTCAAACAGAGAAAGCGAGTGGAAGCATGATCTCGTTTCCTCTGTCTGACTCTGTTCCTCTGTACGATTATTCTTTTTCAGGATCTGGGTGAGCCAAGTCTTTTGGGGAGTCGGCAGGATACCGCCGGTCCGGAGCACGAAAAAACACGCCGGCCGCCGCGGAATCGCTCCGCGGCGGCCGGCGTGTTCATCTGCCTGAATCAGGTGCCTACCGGGCGGCGGCCAGCTGCTCCACCGCGCCGGCCAGCATGTGCACCTTGGCCGCGTCGGCCGCGCCGCGGGCATCGCCGTGCAGCTGCGTGGCCAGCTGCGTGAGCGCCGTGCGGCGCGCCGCGCCGGACGCGCCCTCGGCCCGCTGCAGCGCCTGGCGGACCGCCGTGATGCGCGCCGCGGCCAGGCCGTTGCCGCGCTCCAGCTGGTCCACGTAGGCGCGGGCCAGCGCAAAGCTCGCCGGCCACACGATCTGCGGCTGCCCCTGCGCGTTCAGGTACTCCCAGCGCACCGTCTTGGCCGCGTCGATCTCGTTCTGCGACAGGTGCGCGCTGGGCGTAAGCTCCAGCACGTCCAGCCCGCGCGAGATCTCGGAGCTCACGATCACCCCGTTGTACCAGTACGCCGACCACGAGCCGCCGGCCGCCATGCGGGTGCTGTCCGCCGGGCCGCGGTCGAAGAAGGCGATCTCGCGCGGGTTGCGCGGGTCGGTCCAGTCGAAGACCGAGATGCCGCCCTGGTACCACGACTGCACCATCACGTCGCGGCCGGGGATGGGGATGAGCGAGCCGTTGTGCGCCACGCAGTTCTCCTGCGCCGTCTGCGGCGCCGGGAGCTTGTAGTAGCTCTGGAACTGCAGGTCGCGGCGGTTGGAGATGGTGAAGATGGCGTCCGCGCCCCATTCCCTGGGGTCCGTGGCGCGGCACTTGGGCTGCCCGCCGCCGCCCCACTCGTCGCTGAACAGCACCTTGCTGCCGTCGTTGTTGAACGTGGCCGAGTGCCAGTACGAGAAGTTGCTGTCGGCCACCGCCGCGATGCGCACCGGGTTGGCCGGGTCGCGGATGTCCAGCAGGAAGCCGTACCCCTCGCACGCGCCGCCGGCCAGGCCGATGGCCGGGAACACCGTGATGTCGTGGCACTGCGTGGGGCCCGGCCGCTGCCGCTCGCCGCCGCCCTCGCCGAACATCCGCGCGATGATGCCCTGCAGCGCCGGGCGCAGCGCAGCGCTGTCGGCCACCGTGGGCCGGCCCGTGCCGCCGCGGGCCTTCATGATGCTGTCCAGCAGCGGGTTGATGATGTTGCCCGGCACCACCCGCTCCGTCCCGAACACCGTGGCCGTGTACTCGCCCCGGGCGCGGGCCGCGGCGGCCGCGCGCGCGGCGGCGGCGGCGTCCGCGGGGGCCTCGCCGTGGCGCGGCGGGGCCGTGAGGTCGTTGAAGATGCGCGGCGAGCTGACGATGGCCGCGCGCTCCGGGTGCGCCACCGGCACGCGGATCACCTCGATGCGGAACAGCGACGAGTTGGGGTCCTGCGAGGGCGGCGCGTTCACGCACCCCGGCAGCTCGCTGGGCGAGCGCACGCCGGCCGAGCCGCTGATGTAGACGTAGACGTTCTCGGGGTCGCGCGGGTCGGCCAGCACCGTGTGCGTGTGCGAGCCGCGGCACGTCTGCACGTTGCCCACGTTGCGCGGGTTGCGGATGTCGCTGATGTCGAAGATGCGCAGGCCGCGCAGCCGCTCGGTGCTCACCGTGTCCTGCACGCCCTGCGTGCCGCAGTCCAGGCGCCCCGTCAGCCCCTCGCCCGAGACGAAGAGCAGGTTCTTGTAGACCGACACGTCACTCTGCGAGGCGGGGCACACGTAGCCGGCCGCCAGCGAGGGCGCGCTGGGATTGGAGATGTCCCAGATCATCCAGCCGTTGTAGTTGCCCTGGATGGCGTAGTTGCCGCTGAATGCCAGGTCGCTGCTGGTGGCGTTGGCGAACGGCGCCGCGGGCTGCGACTTCGACAGCACGCGCATGTTCCACACGGCCTCGGCCGCGTCGTAGCGGCCGGCGCGCAGCCCCACGCGCGGGTCGGTGGAGTTGCCCTGGGCGGCCGCCGGCGCGTGCAGCGCCGCGGCCGAGAGCACCAGCGCAAGCGACAGCGTCGCCCGCCGGGCGGTGGAGCGCACCCGCGAATCGCGGGGCGGGGAACTGGATGCCATGGAAGCTTCCTTGGATCGGGTGGAGGGGGCAAACATCAGGGTCACGGCGCGGCGGCGCCAAAGGTAAGGTCGGCCAGCATCCGCTGCATCCGCGCGATCTCGGTCTCCTGGTCCACGTTGACGTCGGAGGCGAACTTGAACACCGTCTCGTCCTGCCCGGCGCCCCAGCTGCCGAACAGCTCGCGCACCATGGCGGTGGCCCCGCCGTGGTGCTGGATCATGAAGCTCAGGAACAGCCGGTCGAACTCGGCGCCGGTCGACTGCTCCAGCCGCGCCATCTGCTCCGGGGTCAGCATTCCCGGCATCAGCCCGTGCGCGCCGTGGTCCGCCCCCGCCTGGCCGGCGGCGCCGTGGTTCATGGATCCGTGGTCCATGGCCGCGTGCGCCTCGGGAACGGGCTGGCCGCGGTCGCGCAGCCACGTCTGCATGGTGGCGATCTCGTCCTGCTGCGCGCTGATGATGCGCTGCGCCAGGGTGCGCACCGAGCTGGCCTGGGCGCGGTCGGGCGCCAGGCGCGACATCTGGACGGCCTGCGCGTGGTGGCCGATCATCGCCGTCATGAAGCGCACGTCCGCCTGCGTCCAGCGCGCCGTGTCGGTGGACGTGATCGTCCCGCCGTGGCTGTGGCCGTGGCCGCCGGTGGGGTGCGGAAGCGTGGCCTGCGCCGCCGCCGGGCGCGCGCCGCCGCAGGCCGCCGCGGCCAGCACGGCCAGCAGCGCGCCGAGGGAACGGGTGTGCGAACGGGTCATCTCAGTGCCTTCTCCCGCGGCGCCACGGAGCGCGCCGCATGCGGTGAACCGGGTACGATCCGCGCGCCGGGGCCAGAACGCAAGCCCCCGCACCCCTTTCGGCCGGAATGCGAAAAATTTCGCACCCCCGGCGCGGGGCCGGGCGCGCACCGCGTTCGGCGCTCCCATCGCGCGCGGATGTGCCGCATCGTATTTTGCGGGGGCGGCCCGGGTTCATCAACCCCGCCGTCCGGCCATCCTCCTCCGCGCCTCGCCGCCGGTCCTGCGGCCGGCGGTGCGGGGGAGAGCCTCACTGGTACGTGAAAGTGCGGCCCCTGGTTCCCCAGACGACGATTCCGTGACGCCCGCCGCCGACGATCCGCCCCTTTCCACCCTGGCTCCCGACGTGGCCGCGCCCGCCCCGCCGGCGGTTCCGCCCCCTGCCGCCCAGCCCTCCGGGCGGCGGCGCTACGACCGCTCCATCATCGAGGGCCCGCTGCCGCCGGCCGTGTGGAAGCTGGCGTGGCCGACGATGCTGACGAACATCTTCGGCGGGCTGCAGGGGATCGTGGACCACGTGCTGGTGGGGCGCCTGGTGGGCTTTACGGGCAACGCGGGGATCGGGGTGGCCAACCAGATCTGGATCGTGGTCATCGTCTTCATCATGTCCGTGTTCACGGGGATGAGCGTCCTCGTCGCGCGCTTCGTGGGCGCGGGGGACGAGGAAAAGGCCGACCGCACCGTCTACCAGGCGTTCCTCACGGCGGCGGGGATCTCGGTGGGCATCCTGGCGCCGATCGGCTGGTTCGCGGCGCCGGTGCTGCTGCGGCTGGTGAACGCCACCCCCGAGGTACAGGCCGAGGCGCTGCCCTTTCTGCGCGTCTCCATGCTGTTCAGCAGCGGCATGCTGATCTTCTTCATGGTCAGCGGCGCCCTGCGCGCGGCGGGCGACGCGCGGACGCCCATGCGGCTGGGCATCGCCCTTACCCTGCTGAACATCGTCTTCAACATCGTCTTCATCCGCGGGCTGGGGCCCATTCCCGCGTTCGGCACGGTGGGCGCGGCCATGGGCACGGCCACGGCGTCGGTGCTGCTGGGGGCGTACGCCGTGTGGAAGCTGTGGCACGGGGGATGGGTGGTCTCGTTTCCCCGCGGCAAGGGGTGGGGGCCGGACTGGGCCATCATCCGCTCGCTCTTTCGCTTTGGCCTGCCGGCGGGGATCCAGGGGATCGCCATGAACATCGGCGGGCTGCTGCTGCTGGCGTACATCGGCTCGCTGGCGCAGAGCGCGGCGGCGCAGGCGGCGTACGCGGTGTCGTACGGGCAGCTCTTCTCGCTCATTACCTGGACGTCGGTGGGGCTGATGGGCGCCGCGGCGGCCGTCGCCGGGCAGAACCTGGGCGCCGGGCACCCCGACCGGGCGGAGCAGGCGGTGCACGTGGCGGCGCGCATCGCGGTGATGGGCGCGGGAACGCTGGGGCTTCTGTTCATGTTCATCCCCCGGCAGCTGCTGGCGGTGTTCGGCATGGACGAGCCCGGCGTGGTGGAGATCGGGGTGCAGCTGCTGCGCGTGCTCAGCGTGTCGGGGCTGATGATCGCCGTGGCGCTGACGTATACCGGCGGGCTGCAGGGTACGGGGGATACCAAGAGCCCGCTGTACATCTCCATCATCTCGCAGGTGCTCATCCCGCTGGGCATCTGCTTCGTGCTGCAGAGCCTCGGCACGCTGCAGCCGCTGCACATCTGGCTGGCGATCCTGGCGGGCCACACCACGCGCTGCGCCCTTTCCGTCATCCGCTTTCGCCAGGGCCGCTGGCGCACCATCGCGGTCGACATCGCGCGCTGAGCGCGAGAAAAGATTGGCCTCACACAGAGTCAGCAGAGTCAACAGAGTTTGCCCTCTGCTGACTCTGCTGACTCTGTGTGAGGCCTCTTTCTTTGGGAGATGCGGATCGATGCGGAATGGAGGGTTGCTGCATTTGTTAGAGAACTGTACTATATGCGGGATGGCGTAGCCGCCGTCCTCCTCTGCCGCACCAGCCGCCCGGAAATCGATGAAGAAGACCCTGCTTTCCCTCGCTGCCGTCCTGGCGCTCGCCTCGGCCTGTGCGCCGAACGGTGAGCACGCCCCGGTGCAGGCCGGCCCGCCCATGGCCACCGCGACCGCGACCGCGGCCGCCGGCGCGCTGCCGACGACGGACACCTCGTTCTATCCGTCGTGGTCGCGGGGCGCGTCCATGTACGAGGTGAACGTGCGGCAGTACACGCCCGAGGGGACCTTTGCGGCGCTGGAGCGGCACCTGCCGCGGCTGCGGGGAATGGGCGTCGACATCCTGTGGCTGATGCCGGTGCAGCCCATCGGCGTGGCGGGGCGCAAGGGCGGGCTGGGCAGCTACTACTCCATCCGCGACTACACCGCCATCAACCCCGAGCACGGCACCGAGGCCGACTTCAAGCGCTTCGTGAACGCCGCGCACGCACAGGGAATGCGGGTGATCCTGGACTGGGTGGCCAACCACACCGCGCACGACCACGCCTGGATCAGCGAGCACCCCACCTGGCACGACCGCGCGCCCGACGGCCGCGTGCTGAACGCGCGCGACAACGAGGGGCGTGAAACCGACTGGACGGACGTGGCCGAGCTCAACTACGCCAGCGCCGACATGCGCCGCGCGATGATCGGCGAGATGCGCTGGTGGCTCACCGAGATGGGGATCGACGGGTTTCGCTCGGACGTGGCGGGCGGGGTGCCCATGGACTTCTGGATGGAGGCCAACGGCGCGCTGCGGGCCGTGAAGCCCGACCTCTTTCTGCTGGCCGAGGCCGAGTCGCCGCAGATGCACCAGGCCTTCCACATGACCTACGGGTGGGAGCTTCACCACCTGATGAACGAGATCGCGCAGGGCAAGAAGGGCACGGCCGAGCTGGACCGCTACTTCGCGCGGCAGGACAGCGCCTACGGCCGCGGCGCGTATCGCATGTACTTTACCAGCAACCACGACGAGAACAGCTGGCAGGGCACCGAGTTCGAGCGGATGGGCGCCAACCACCTTCCCTCGTTCGTGCTGAGCGCCACCGTGCAGAACTCCATGCCGCTGATCTACACCGGGCAGGAAGTGAGCATGAACAAGCGGCTGCGCTTCTTCGAGAAGGACACGGTGGACTGGAACGGCCCCTCGCTGGCCCCTTTCTACACGGCCATGCTGGACCTGAAGGAGCGCCAGCCCGCGCTGTGGAACGGCCCCTGGGGCGGCGCGCAGACCACGCTGCAGACGAACGGCGGCGACCGCGTCTACGCCTTCACCCGGACGAAGGGGGCCAACACCGTCCTCGTGGCCGTCAACTTTGGCGACGCACCGGTGCGCGCGGGGTACCAGGGGCTGGGCCAGCCGGGCGCGTACACCGACTGGTTCAGCAAGGCGTCAGTCTCCCTTGGCGCGGCGGGAAGCCTGGACATCCCCGCGAACGGCTACCGCGTGCTGGTGCGGTAGAAGCTTCTCCGCGGCGGCCGTACGAGAGCGCCCCGCATCCGGAGCTTCCGGATGCGGGGCGTCTTTGCATCTCCCTCGCGTAATACTAGATCCGAAAAAGAATAATCGTACAGAGGAACAGAGTCAGACAGAGGAAACGAGATCATGCTTCCACTCGCTTTCTCTGTTTGACTCTGTTCCTCTGTACCCAAAGGTGTTGTTTTTCCGGATCTGGTCTAAAACCAGTCGCCGTTCGCAAAGGCAACGGAGTCACCAAACTCCGCGAACTCCGTTGACTCCGTGTGAGGCCAATCTGTTTCAACACCCGGCCGACCGGATGAAAGCCGGCGATCAGCGCTCGTAGAACGCCGGCGGCTCGATGCCCAGGGCGCGCAGGTACACGTAGCCCTGCCCGCGGTGGTGGATCTCGTTGTCGATGGCGTACAGGAGCTGTTCGTACACCTTGCCGGGGTACTGGCCAAACGCCACGACGTGCTCCTGGAACTGCTCGGCGGGCATCTGCGCCCACATCCGGTTGATGTCTTCGGTGGACTGGTCCCACTGCCGCAGGATCTCGTCCTTGGGCAGTTCCTCATGGTCCCACGACGCGTTCCACTCGCCCGTCAGCACGCCGTGCAGCATGGGCGCCGCAATGGTGAGCATCTCCATCACCAGGATTCCGAACGGGCGCATTCCGCCGATCGAATACGTGAACAGCTGGTCTTCTGGGAACGCCTCGATCAGGCGCCGGGTCAGGCGGCGGTGCCCCTGCCAGTGCTCCAGCAGGGCTTCGGGGGTGATGGCGACGGCGGCTGCGGGCGATGCTGTGGTCACTGCGCACCTCGTGGGTTGGGGTGGCGATGGTCGCGATGGTCCCGGAATCCGCATTCGGGATTCGTTCGGGACGCGGGCCGAAGTTACCCATCCCGCTCCGCCCGCGCAATCCCTTCGTAAACCTTGCCTCCGTGCGCGGAATCCAGCTACTTGCCTGGGCCGTGACGGATACCGGAAGCCCGGTGCATCTCCTCTTGAGAACGGACAGCGATCCATCCTGCTGGTGGTCCATCGTGCTGCTGCTGGGGATCACGAACGTGGTGCGGAAAGGGAATCAACCAGATCATCAGGGGGCTGGAATCCATCGACCAGCGCCTCGCCTCGCAGTACGCAAAGGGGCTGGACGCCAGGCCGGTGGAATGACGATCGCGGGAACCCGCGGCGCCCCATCCGCATTCAGGGGATGATCGACGTCGCACCGGAGATCCCCCTGAGCTGAATCCCACGCCATGGAAACAGGAGCCACGACCCCCATCGCCCCCGCCGGCGAGCCACGGCTGTACGGCGACCTTGCCGCGTGGTGGCCGCTGATGTCGCCGCCGGAGGATTACGTGGAAGAAGCCGCGTTCTACCAGCAGACGCTGCTGGACGCGGCCGATAGCCCGCCGCGCACCGTGCTTGAGCTGGGGAGCGGCGGCGGCAACAACGCGTCGCACCTCAAGGCGCGGTTCGCCATGACGCTGGTCGATCCCTCGCCGGGGATGCTGCGGGTGAGCCGCGCCCTGAACCCCGAGTGCGAGCACGTGCAGGGCGACATGCGCACCGTGCGGCTGGGGCGCCAGTTCGACGCCGTGTTCGTGCACGACGCCGTGTGCTACATGACGAACGAGGCGGACCTGCGGCGGGCGATGGAGACGGCGTTCGTGCACTGCCGCCCTGGCGGCGTGGCGCTTTTCTGCCCCGACCACGTACGCGAGAACTTCGTCGGCGGCACCGAGCACGGCGGCGAGGACGGGGAGGGGCGGGGGATGCGCTACATGATGTGGACGTGGGACCCGGACCCGGCGGACGGCACGTACACGGTGGATTTTGCGTACCTGCTGCGCGAGGCGGACGGCTCGGTGCGGGTGGAGCACGATCGCCACGTGGAAGGCCTGTTCAGCCGCGCCGACTGGCTGCGCCTGCTCGCGGAGGCCGGCTTCGAGCCGCGCGCCGTCCCCTTTGACCACTCCGAGGTCGACTACGCCGCCGAGGTCTTCGTCGGCCGCAAGCCGGGGTGATCCATTGATCCAGCCAGGCCAGCGATGATTTCCTGAGGGAGCGCACCACCTGTAATCAGAAGCCACACAATCGGTTGCGCGCGACCGAAGGATCTCCTCTCCGCCTGCAGGGGGCTGGCTTCGGGACGTAGAGCCGGCCTCCGGGAGCGAGTGAACTCGCCGCAACGACAGCGGAAAGCCTCGCAAACTGCGCGAGGCTTCAACAGCACGTTGCAGCGTGCGTGCGCGCAGACCCGTCGGCGAAGGCCGACATCGCGTTGTCCCAGCCGCGAATTCATTCGCTTGGGCGACCGCGCGAGGCTTCAACGGCACACCGCGGTGTGCGTGCGGCGCAAACCCGTCGGCGAAGGCCGACGTCGCGTTGTCCCAGCCGCGAATTCATTCGCCTGGATGGCCGCGCGCGGCTTCAACGGCGCACTGCGGTATGCGTGCGCGCAGACCCGTCGGCGAAGGCCGGCATCGCGTTGTCCCGGCCGCGAATTCATTCGCTTGGGCGGCCTGCGCGAGGCTTCAACGGCGCACCGCGGTGTGCGTGCGGCGCAGACCCGTCGGTGGAGCCCGCCGGTGAACGAATCCCGGCGGGCTCCAGGAGCATCGGCGGCCTGGCGCGGCTCCTCTACCGCGAAGACCTGATCCGCAGAATGAACACATCTCCTGACTTCGGATGGGAGCCGGGGGAGATCGGCGGACTCCGCTCGAATCCGCTCAGAACCGGATGCTCACCACCAGTCCGGGCGAAGCGGATATCACGGTGGGGGCGATGGAAAGGCCGCCCGGTGTGGGCGCATCGCTCCAGCGCTCACGCGGGAACAACGCGCCAGCCACCGCTCCGCCCAGTGCACCGCCAACCACGCCTATCATGATGTTCTCGCCGGTAGAGTAGTTGTCGTTCTTCAAGGACGTAAGGCTGTACGTCACACCGGTGCCGATGCCCGCGGCGGCGCCCAGCCCCGCGCTAATTGCCCGGCTCGTGCCCAGGCTCACGTACGTCCGTCGCACCGCGGCCCGCGGTACGCGAACGGGAGTGGCGCCGGGGCTCAACTCTACCGACAGCGTCGTCGAGTCGGCTGCGACCAGTGTACCGCGAACCTCCCGTCCCCTGACGCCCTCCACCGGCTGCCGCGGCGCGAGATGCAGCATCACGCGCTGGCCCGGCTGCGGCGGCTGGGTCTGCGCCGCGACGGGCGCGGCGCACGCGAGGATGGCGGCGAGTGCAAGGGCAGACATGATCGAACGCATTTAACGCTCCCGTGAGGGATGATGGAGAAACCAGCGGATTGCCACGTCGTGAGCAAGTCTCGAACCCCCAATAATGACTCGAATTATCTCTTTTGCAGGCCGGGAGATACGAGATCGATCCGCCTTTGCGACCGCCGACGCGCCGGGCACATCTGTTCCATCGGATGGACACAGTGTACCAGCCGCGGCCCAATGACGGCATCGCTCACCGCCACCGTCTCTCAGCCCGAAAGCGCTCCGCGAGGCGCCGTCGATCTGGCCTGAGCAGTTGCAGCGTTGAAGGCGAGTGGAACATGTTGCCGCCGTATTGATCTAGTGATATATATCTAGACATCGCGCTGCCAACCTTTCCAGGGTGTCGCGCATCTGAGGGCCGACTGCTGGAGCGGCCCACGCGCATCCAACCTCGACCCGCTGGTCAAACGCATGCCCACCTGCCGCACCTCCGCCACATCCTTTGCCCTTCTGCTGGCGCTCGCCGCGCCGGCCGCCGCGCAGAACGGCGGCGCGCACGCCACCCGCCCCACGCCCCAGGTGCAGGCCGTGGAGCGCACCGCCCCCATCGTCATGGACGGCAGGCTGGACGAGGCCGTGTGGCAGACACCGGCCCCCGCCACCGACTTCATCCAGTATGAGCCGGACGAAGGGAAGCCGGCCACCCAGCGCACCGAGGTGCGCCTGGCCTGGGACGCCGAGGCGCTGTACGTGGGCGCACGGATGTACGACTCGGCGGGCGCGGCCGGGGTGCGCACCCGCCTGGCCCGCCGCGACCAGAGCACCGAGTCGGACTACCTGGAGCTGACCTTCGACACCTACCACGACCACACCGGCCGCACCGTCTTCCGGGTCAACCCGTCCAGCGTGAAGTACGACGCCGGGCAGGCGCAGGCCAGCGCGGACCCCTCGTGGGACCCGGTGTGGGTGGCGCAGACGCACATCGACTCGCTGGGGTGGACGGCGGAGCTCCGGATTCCCTTCAGCCAGCTGCGCTTTCCCCGCGACAGCGTGCAGACCTGGGGAATGCAGGTGTTCCGCTACCTGCAGCGGCGCAACGAGCTGAGCATGTGGAGCCCGTGGGGGCGCAGCGAGCAGGGCGGCGCGCCCCTGTACGGCCACGTGGCGGGGCTGCGCGCGCCCCGCAACCGCGGGCGCATGGAACTGCTGCCGTACGTGCTGAGCCGCGCCAGCTACGTGTCGCCCACGCAGCCGGGAAGCCCCTTCCAGAGCGGCCGGGACTACGGCGTGCGGGCGGGGGTGGACGTGCGCTACCAGCTCAGCTCCACGCTGCAACTGGACGCCACCATCAACCCCGACTTCGGGCAGGTGGAGGTGGATCCCGCGGTGGTGAACCTGTCGGCCTTCGAGACCTCGTTCGCCGAGCGGCGGCCCTTCTTCGTGGAGGGGGGCGGCCTGTTCGGCTTTGGCGGGGCGTCGTGCTTCAACTGCGCCAACCTGTCGTCCACCTCGCTCTTCTACTCGCGCCGCATCGGCCGGTCGCCGCAGGGCGTGGTCACGCAGGGGGGCGCGCAGTACGTCCACACCCCGGAGAACAGCGCCATCCTGGGCGCCGCCAAGGTCACCGGGCGCACGCGCGGCGGGCTGCAGGTGGGGATTCTGGAGGCGGTGACCCGCAGCGAGCGGGCGCTGGTGCAGGACACGCTGGGCGGGCGGTTGACGGAGGAGGTGGAGCCCGCCACCAACTACTTCGTGGGCCGCCTGCGCCGCAACTACCGCGGCGGCAACGCCACCGTGGGCGCCATGGCCACCTCGGTGCTGCGCTGGTTCGACTCGCCCGCGCTGGAGACGCGCCTTCCCTCGCACGCCGAAGCGGTGGGCGTCGACGGAGAGCTGTGGTGGGGAAACCGCACCTACCACCTGATGGGCAACCTGGCCCTTTCCAACACCTCCGGCGACTCGCTGGCCATCCGCCGGCTGCAGACCGCGTCCGCCCGCTACTTTCAGCGCCCGGACCGGGTGAGCGGGGGCAACGGCATCTTCAGCGACGCGCTGGACCCCGGCGCCACCGCGCTGCGCGGCTACACCGGCTACCTGCGCATGGCCAAGGACGCGGGCACCTGGCAGTGGGAGACGTCCGTCAACTCCCGCAGCCCCGGCTTCGAGGTGAACGACGCCAGCCTGCTGAACCGCTCGGACTTCACCTGGCTGCTGGCCAACGTCATGCGCCGGTGGAACCGGCCTACGGGGGTGTACCGCTGGTGGCAGGGCATCGTGGGCGCCGAGTGGCAGTACAACTACGACGGCGACCTGACGGCGGCGCAGCTGCACGCGTTTACGGGCGGCCAGCTTCCCAACTACTGGGACGTGGCCTTCTACACCCAGCTGCACCCCCAGGTGAGCGACGACCGCCTGACCCGCGGCGGTCCGGTGGTGCGCCGGGCCGCCGAGGCCCTGCTGCACGCGCGGATGAGCACCGACGCGCGCAGGAAGGTGGTGTTCTCCATCAGCGGCGACTACATCGCCGACCGGGACGGCGGCGGCTATCAGGGAATTTCGGGGACGATGCGCTTCAAGCCCGCGCCCAACGTGCAGCTTACGCTGGGGCCGGCGTACAGCCACCGGCACAATACGCAGCAGTTCGTGCTGCGGCGCGACGACGCCACCGCCACCCACTTCTCCGGGCAGCGGGCGCTGGTCTCGGACCTGTCGCAGCACCAGTTCTCCATGAACACGCGGCTCAACTGGACGTTCACCCCCACGCTTACGCTGGAGCTGTTCGCGCAGCCGTTCGTGTTCGCCGGCGACTACTCGAAGTTCAAGGAGTTCACCGGGCCGCGCACCACGGAGAAGATGGTGTACGGGCAGGACTTCGGCACCCTCTGCTTTGACGCGGGCACCAACCGGTACACGGCGGACCCCGTGGGGAACTGCGCGGTGGATGCGCAGCGGTCGGCGCAGGCGTTCTCGTTCGGCAACCCGGACCTGAACGTGCGCTCGCTGCGCGGCAACGCGGTGCTGCGCTGGGAGTACCGGCCCGGATCCACCCTCTTCCTGGTGTGGCAGCAGCAGCGCGCCGGCTCCGAAATCTTTGGCGACTTCGACTTCGGGCGCGACACGGACGCCATCTTTCAGCAGCGCCCCGACAACATCTTCGTCATCAAGGCCAGCTACTGGATCGGCCGGTAAAAAGACGAAAAGCCTTGCCAGACGGCGCGCGGGAGAGAACACTATGTTCCCCGTGGCAGGCGCCGCCGTGAATGCGGCGCCGCGGCCCGGCTCCCACCGCTTCTCTGGATACGGATGATCGACCTGCGCCTGGACCGCTCGGCACCCATGCCCCTGTACCACCAGATCGTCCAGGCGCTGCGCTGGAAGATCGGGACGGGCGCGCTGCGCCCCGGAGAGCCGCTTCCCCCCATCCGCGAGGCCGCCGAGCTGTGGAAGGTGAACTACCACACCGTGCGGCGCGCCTACCACGAGCTGGCGTCGCAGGGGTGGGTAGAGTCGGTGCAGGGCTCGGGGACGCAGGTGTCCGCCGCGCTTCCCGCGGACGCCGTGGTGGGCGGCGACGACGAGGTGGGGCCGTGGGTGGACCAGATGCTGGCCGCGGCCAAGGCGCGCTTCGGCCTCTCGGCCGAGGGCTTGGCGGCGCTGGTGCGCGAGCGGGGCCGCGTGCTGCGCGTGGTGATGGTGGAGTGCAACGACCACCAGAGCACCTTCCTGGCGCAGCAGCTGGAGCAGGCGTGGCCGGTGGAGGCCATTCCCTGGTCGCTGCACCGCGACCAGGCGCCGCCGCAGCTTCCCATCATCGGCACCTACTTTCACCACTCCGAGATGAAGGCCATGTGGCCGGAGCGCATCGGCGACATGCACTTCGTCACGCTGCACCTGGACCCGGCGCTCAAGGAGCGTGTGGAGACGGTGGCCCGGCGGCGCGGCGCGCACGTGCTGCGGCTGGTGGAGCGCGACCCCGCCACGGCGCAGCAGATGGCGGCCAGCGTGTCGGGGCTGCTTTCGCCCTGGCTGCAGGTGCGGCCGCTGGTGGGCGATCCGGACGAGGTGGTGGGAACGCTGGCGCCCGACGAGCTGCTGCTGGTGGCCCCGCGCCTGTGGGACGGCGTGCGCCCCGAGACGCGCGCGGACGAGCGGGTGTTCGACGTGCGCTACGTGGTGGTGCCCGACGACCTGCGGCGCGTGTGGCGGTCGCTGGGCCGCGCCACGGCGCACGCGGGCCAGCGATCCGGCGAGTAGCTCCGTCCGGTTCCCGTGAGGCCGCCGGCGTGCCGATATGGGAATCGTTGCGGATCGGTATCGCCGGACGCGACGACGGGTCGCGAGGCCACCGCAGGGGCCCGGCGAATGAATTCGCGGCTGGGAAAACGCGATGTCCGCCTGCGCGGACGGTGACCGCCGGTGCCGGGCGCGGCGAAAGAGCCACGAGCAGCAGACGGTAGATTCCTCGGTCACGCGCAGGGTCCCGGGTTTGGATGGTTCGGCGCGGAGCTCCCCCGGAATGACAATCTGGAGTGTGCGGCACGCGAAGCCCCGCGCAGTTTGCGGGGCTTTCCGCTGTTCCAGCCGCGGGTTCACCCGCCCGGGATAGAACCCCGCCCGACGCGTAATCCGGCTGCGCCACGCCGTCGGCCAGATTTCGCCGCACCCCGGCAATGGCGAATGAATTCGCTGCAACAAACACACGAAGTCCGCCTTCGCGGGCTGGCGGCGCCGGAGTAGCGGCGGGCTCGGTGCACGTGGCTGTCTCGTGAGGAGCCGGCCCCACGAAGCCCCGCGCAGTTTGCGGGGCTTTCCGCGGTCGTTGCGGCGAGCTTACTCGCTCCCGGGATGATGCCGGCCGACGACGCCCCCATGCTCCGCACGCCATTCCGTGCGCGTGACGTTTCGGGGCGTGCGGCACGCGAAGCCCCGCGCCGTTTGCGGGGCTTCGCGCTTTTCCAGCCGCGGGTTCACCCGCCCGGGATAGAACCCCGCCCGACGCGTAATCCGGCTGCGCCACGCCGTCGGCCAGATTTCGCCGCACCCTGGTAATGGCGAATGAATTCGCTGCAACAAACACACAAAGTCCGCCTTCGCGGGCTGGCGGCGCCGGAGTAGCGGCGGGCTCGGTGCACGTGGCGGGCTTGTGAGGAGCCGGCCCCACGAAGCCCCGCGCAGTTTGCGGGGCTTTCCGCGGTCGTTGCGGCGAGTTTACTCGCTTCCGGCCAAGCCGGGGTTGACAGCCATGCGCCCGTCCATCTAACCTCCATGCGTGCGGGAAACGGTTCCCGGCGCCCAACCCTGAGTCTACGATGCGCGCTTTCTTCTCCGCGGCTTGTTGTTGTCCCTGCGCCTCTCCCCCGGGAGAGTCGGACGGACGCGTGCGCGCGGTGGCGAACGCATAGGTCGAGGGGCACGAGCCCCCTGATCGGTCCTCCGGCCCTCCCACGCGGGAGGGCCTTTTTGTTGTCCGGAATCCGCCTCCGCTCCTATATCACCCGTTGCTGATCCGATGACCGCGCCGCGTACCGCCGCCTGTTGTTGCCGTAGATGCCGCCCGCCCCCGGGAGATTCCGGGGTGTGCGCGTCCCCGTGGCGCGCCACCTGACGACGATCCGGCCGCGTGCCGGCCCTTCGCAACCGGCTCTCTCCCCGCGAGAGAGCCGGTTTTTCGTTTCTATCGACCGAAATGCGTGATCTGATGACCACCGTGGGACTGATTCTGAACCTGGGCGTGTTCGCCCTGGCGCTGGCGTGGCTGGCCCGGCGCCAGCGGGGCGGGGCGCCGCTTTCGGGGACCGTGCTGGTCGCGCTGCTGCTGGGCGTGGTGGCGGGCGCGGCGCTGCAGGGCATCTACGGCCACGACCACCCGGCGGTGCGCGGCACCATCGAGTGGATTGGCCTGGTGGGCGGCGGCTACGTGCGGCTGCTGCAGATGATCGTGATGCCGCTGGTGCTGGTCTCCATCCTGTCCGCCGTCACCCGGCTGGACGACGCGCGGGCGCTGGGCCGCATCAGCGCGGGCGTGCTGGGCGTGCTGATGCTGACCACCGCCGTCTCGGCAGTGATCGGCATCGGGGTGGCGCGGGCGTTCGGGCTGACCGCGCAGGGGCTGGTGCGCGGCGCGCGCGAGCTGGAGCGCGGCGCCGCCATCGAGGCCAGCGCGGGCGAGGTGGCGGGGCTGGACGTGCCGCAGCTGCTGCTTTCCTTCATCCCCACCAACCCGTTCGCGGACCTGACCGGCGCGCGCCCCACCAGCATCATCGCGGTGGTGGTGTTCGCCAGCCTGCTGGGGATCGCGGCGCTGGGGCTGCGGCGCGACAGCCCCGAGGCGGGGGAGCGGGTGATCGCCGCCATCGACGCCCTGCAGAAGCTGGTGATGCGGCTGGTGCGGATGGTGGTGCGGCTGACGCCCTACGGCGTGCTGGCGCTGATGACGCGCGTGGTGGCCACCAGCAACCCGCAGGACATCCTGGGCCTGATCCGCTTCGTGCTGGCGTCGTACGTGGGCTTGGCGCTGATCCTGGTGGCGCACGCGCTGCTGCTGGCGCTGGCGGGGATCGACCCGCTGCGGCACTACCGGAAGGTGTGGCCGGTGCTGAGCTTTGCCTTCAGCTCGCGCAGCAGCGCGGCCACCATCCCGCTGAACGTGGACGCGCAGGTGAGCCGGCTGGGCGTGTCGCCCGCCATCGCCAACTTCGCGGCCAGCTTTGGCGCCACCATCGGGCAGAACGGGTGCGCGGGGCTGTACCCCGCCATGCTGGCGGTGATGATCGCGCCCAGCGTGGGTATCGACCCTACCTCGCTGCCCTTCCTGGCGACGCTGGTGCTGGTGGTGACGCTGGGCTCGTTCGGCATCGCGGGGGTGGGCGGCGGGGCCACCTTCGCGGCGATCCTGGTGCTTTCCACGCTGGACCTGCCGGTGGCCCTGGCGGGGCTGCTGATCTCCATCGAGCCGCTGATCGACATGGGCCGCACGGCCGTCAACGTGGGCGGCGCCATGACCGCCGGCGCCGTCACCAGCCGCGTCCTGGGCGAAACGGACCTCGCCGTCTTTGCGTCCGACGCCGATTCGGGCTCCGTACCGGCGGGCATCGTGCCGGCGGTGTGAGAGTGTGTTTAAGAATCCCTGCGCTCGCGCCCGTATGTCATTTCGAAGGAGGCGCCACACCGCACCATCGGTTCGCACGAAATCCTGCGCGCCGACTGAGAAATCTACTGTCTGCTGCTGGTGCCCCGCTGCACCGCTCCGGGCTTGGCCCTGTCCGCCCGTGTCGTAGCCGCGAAGCAAGTAAGGGCTACCGCGTCTGCCCTCCAGCAATCCGACAGTAGATTCCTCGGCCCTGCAACCTCTGGTGTGAAAGCAGGCTGCGGCGTGGCCGGGCCTCGGAATGACAGCGCTGGTAGATCTGCCTGGATGCGCAGCGTCGGATTCTTAAACACGCTCTGATGAAATGGTGGAGGAATTGACTTCCTGAGAGAGGCGCCGCGCTGATCAGTCCCAGGCGGCAGCCCCTGCGCGCCGACCCAAGGACCTCGCCGGCAGAACCGTGGGGCCGGCTTCACGTCGCGAAGCCAGCCCCATAGCCGGGCGGACGAGGTCCTTCGGTCGCGCGCAGGTGATTGTGTGGCTTACGGTTTCGCGTAGTGCGCTCCCTCAGGAAGTCAATTCTCTTGTTTCTTGAGATTGATATGAAGCTCGGTCAGCGCTTCGCCTTTGCCGTGCGCAGGCCGGCCTTGCCGCCGGTGTCGGCCCAGAGGGCGCGCTCCACCATGGTGGGCGTCCACGCGGGGCCAATGCGGGCGGCGCGGTCGCGCAGGGCCTCGGAGTAGCGTGCGTATTCCTTGGGCGTGAACTTGACCTGCTCCATCCCCGGGATGCGCGCGGCGACCAGCTCGTCGAAGAACGGATACACCTCCGGCGCCGCGGCCGACGCCACGCCCGACGCCGTCGCCGGCCCCACGCCGGCGAGCTCCGCCAGCGTGGCGATGGGCGCGCTGGGATGCGGCACCTTCGCCAGCGCGGCGGCGCTGGTGCGCTCCACGAGCGCCGCGTCGTTGCCGCGCACCAGGGCCAGGTTGCGCGCCCGCCACACGCCGCGCGCCATCTTCCACTCCGTCAGCCTTACCAGCTCCGCGTGCGTGACGTGCGCCTGCGTTCGCGCGGCGATGGCGGCGGGAAGCTCGTCGCGGTACCAGCGGTCCAGCTCCGGCAGCCGCGCCACGCCCTGCTCCTCGACCACTGCCTCATAGCGCGCCAGCGCCTCGCGCCACGCGTCCTCCGCGTCCGCCGTCCACAGGTTCGTCATCGATCGAGTGGGGGATGAATAGAACGGATGTCTCGCCGCTTCATGTTGCGCTCCGAGAGGCTTCGGCGCGAGGGGCGGGCGCCCCCTCCGGGCTCGCATTACTCGCCCACCTCCCCCAAAACTGCTGGGGGAGGTTGGGTGTCGGCTGGGAGTGGGAGGATCGTCGAAGGCATCGGCTTTCACTGCGGGGCGCCGTACCCGCTCCGTCGCACCGGGTCCTGGGGCGCTTCGGCAGGCACTTCCCGAAGGGCGATCGAATTCTCCCCCTCTCCCGCGCAGCGGGGGGAGGGGGCTCCGTCTGACGCAGTTCGATGTACGTCGCCGAGTCCTTATCCCCCGCGGTACCAAACGCTACGGGGCAGCGGTCGCCGCGCTCGCCGCTGTCGCCGCCTGACCGCCCGCGAACGGCCGGGCGACGGTCATGTGGTAGACGGGCTGCTGGTCTTCCATCATCACGTGCAGCGCGCGCTGGTCGCGCATGGCGGCGATGGCGCGGCCCAGCTCGGCCTGCAGCACCTTGGCGTGCTCCTTTCCCACCTCCTCCAGCATCTCCACCTCGATCTCGCCGCCCTCCAGCGCGGCCGGCACCGCAAACCGCTCGTGCGATACGTCGATGGTGGTGCCGAACTCGTGTGCGCTCACCGTCTGCGAGGCGTACGAGTTGATGCGGCGCAGCTCCGCCTGCGTCTCGTCGGTGCGCAGGGCCGAGGTGACCTTCATGCGGTAGCGGGGCAGCCCCAGCTGGTCCAGCCGCGCGTGAAAGTTCCTGCCCAGCTGCTCAAGCATGCCGCGCGCGTCGGGCGTAACGTACGGCACCGAGTGGTCCATGTCGCGCAGAATCCACCACTCGGTGCTGTCGCCCAGCGCGACCAGCCGCCCCTGCCGCACCAGCTGCGTGCGCTCGCCCTCGCCCGAGACGCGCATCCCCAGCCGCCGCGCGGTGGCGATCTGCTCGGCGTTCACGTCCAGGCGCAGGTTGCCCACCTCGCGCGCGCCCAGCGGTTTCGCGCGGCTGAACGCGGCACGCACGGAATCCACCCGCGCGGCCACGCGGGCCCGCAGCGCCGCGGAATCCGCCGCGGTCATCGGGGGCGGCGGCGGGGGCGGAGCCGCGGGACGCTGCGCCACCTGCGCCGGAGCCCTGGGCGCCTCCGCCGCGCTCGCCTCGTCACCGTCGCCGCCGGAGCAGCCGGCCAGCGACAGCACCCCGGCCAGCCCCAGCACCATCCACCTGCGCATATCCTGCATTCGCTTCTCCTTACGCGGTCCACGGAAAGAGCCGCGGAAGGGGCGAGATGCATGCCATCGCCGCTCTCGATCGAAAGTTCGACGTGCAGATCGGTTTAGCGCACACGGAGCCAGCGGAGCCGGCACGAGAAAACTCCGCTGACTCCGTTGACTCCATGTGAGCTCCCACCTGCTGCGCAGACCCTTGCTCACGGAACGTGGGCCAGGCAGTAGCGTCATCCGGCCTGCCGTTGCCGGCTGTTCCCTGTTCCCTGTTCCCTGTTCCCTGTTCCCTATTCCCTATTCCCTATTCGGAATGCAGGTGATCCGTCGCGCGGCGGGAGCAGCGGTCGATGTGCCGCCAGTTGTTCCAGCGCCGCAACATGCCTGGCCTGCCACAAATGTTCGGCAATATTCCTGACCGGGAGCCTTGCGCCGCGAACCCGCATCATCCACCCTTCACGGCGCCAGCCGAGCGCAGCCTGTCCCGTCCCGGAGCCGGATCAAAACCCATGAGCACGCACAAGCCCGAAGGCTACCCCACCGTTTCGCCCTACCTGATCGTGGGCGGCGCGGCGGAAACCATCGACTTCCTGAAGCGCGTCTTCGATGCGACGGAGCTGCGCCGGTTTGCCGCGGAGGGCGGCGGGGTGATGCACGCTGAGGTGCGCATCGGCGACTCGGTGGTCATGCTGGCGGACGGGGCGGAGGGATGGCCGCCGATCCCCTCGTACGTGCACGTGTACGTCCCCGACGTGGACGACACGTACCGCCGCGCGCTGGAGGCGGGGGCCACCTCGGTGCAGGAGCCGGTGCAGAAGGACGACGAGGACAAGCGCGGCGGCGTAAAGGACGCCGGCGGCACCACCTGGTGGATCGCGACGCGGGTGGGGTGAGGCGCGGGTAAGGCGGGGTCAGGGATCGGCGAAGGAGATCGAACTGGCACCGGGGGAGGGCCCCTCCCCCCGCGGAGCGGGAGAAAGGGGAGAATTCGGTCCCGCTTCGGCGAGGTCCGATTGCGCCCGCCGGCGCCCCCTCCGGGCTCGCATTACTCGCCCACCTCCCCCAAAACTGCTGGGGGAGGTTGGTGTTGCCGAGGGTGGTGGAGGTTCGACGACAGGTATCGAGCTGGTGCCGGGCGGAGGGCCCCTCCCCCGGCCCCTCCCCGCTCGTTCCTCGCGGAGAGGGGGGAATTCGATCCCGCTTCGGCGAGGTCCGATTGCGCCCGCCGGCGCCCCCTCCGGGCTCGCATTACTCGCCCACCTCCCCCAAAACTGCTGGGGGAGGTTGGTGTTGCCG
>NZ_DASWNM010000016.1:0-306339 GCF_036399255.1 Longimicrobium sp. | reverse complement strand
GATCGAATTCTCCCCTCTCCGTGAGGAACGAACGGGGAGGGGCCGGGGGAGGGGCACCCCGTCGGGCGCAGTTCGATGCCTGTCGCAGAGCTTCGACCCTTCCGCTTTACACGAACGCGCTGTGCCCCGTGATCGCCCGTCCGACGATCAGCGTGTTCATCTCGTTGGTGCCCTCGTAGCTGTAGATGGCCTCCGCGTCGGCGAACAGGCGGGCGGCGCCGTGCTCCAGCAGGATGCCGTTGCCGCCCATCAGGTCGCGCGCCAGGGCCACCGTCTCGCGGCACTTCGCGGCGCAGAACTGCTTGGCGAGCGCGCTGTGCTCGTCGCGCTGGGTGCCGTCTTCCTGCATGCGCGTCACCCGCAGCGCCATCCCCAGCATCGCCGTGATGTTGCCCAGCATCCCCACCAGCTTCTGCTGGATGAGCTGGAACCCCGCGATCGGCCGCCCGAACTGCTCGCGCGTGCGGGCGTACGCCATCGCGTGCTCATACGCGCCCATCGCGCACCCCACCGCCTGCCACGCCACCCCCGCGCGCCCCACGCGAAGAATGCGCGCCACGTCCTTGAAGGTGCCGGCCCCCGGCAGCCGGTCGCTCTCCGGGATGCGGCAGCCGTCCAGCGTGATGAGCCCGCTCTGCACCGTACGCTGCGCGATCTTGCCGGTGATCTTCTCCACCCGGTACGCCGGGTTCTCCGTGCGCACCAGGAACCCGTGCACCGCGCCCGGCTCTTCGCCGCGCGCCCAGATGGTCACCACGTCGGCGAAGGTGGCGTTGCCGATCCACTTCTTCTGTCCGTCCAGCACCCAGCCGTCGCCGTCGCGGCGGCAGCGCATCGTAAGCCCGCCCGCCGTCCCCGAGCCCACCTCCGGCTCCGTGAGCCCAAAGGCGCCCACCCGCTCCCACCGCCGCAGCGCCGGCAGCCACTCCGCCTTCTGCGCATCCGACCCGCAGAGCGCGATCGATCCCATGCACAGCCCCGCGTGCACGCCAAAGAAGCTGGCCGAGCCCGGGTCCACCCGCGCCATCTCCATGCTGATGACCGCGCGCGCCACGGCGGGCGGACCCGGCTCGTCGTGGTACCAGCGGTCCAGCAGGTCCATTCCGCGGAACGCGTCGCGCAGGGCGTGCGGAAACTCCTCCGCCTGCCAGCACTGGTTCACCACCGGCGCCACCACCGTCTCCATCACCCGGCGCACGGCCAGGCGGGTGGCGCTCTCCTCCTCCGTCAGCGTGCTGAACCAGCCGTAGAAATCGGGATCGATGGGCGGCGGCGGGCGGCGGGCATCGGGCGTGGCCACAGGGCGAATTCTCCGGGATGAGGAGGATGGCTCGGACAGGCGATGTACGGGACTCCTGCCGAACGATGTTCGGGCGCCAGAGTAGGATGCGTCCAGGGCGGTGCGCAACCCCTGGTCCACCGGCGGGGCGTGCGTTGACAGCGCGGCGCGCGGTTCGGCACATTGCGCGTTGAGCCGGGCTCATCCCCGCGAAGCCTCTCCCCGTTCCGTTTTCCGATGCAGCAGCAGCCCTGGACGGACACCGGCCTTCGCGCCGCCACGCTCGACACCACGCGCACCCTGCTGGTGCGCGACGGCTACGAGAACCTGTCGATGCGCAAGATCGCGCGGCAGGTGGGGTGCAGCGTAAGCAGCATCTACGAGCACTTTGCCGGCAAGGACCAGCTGGTGCACGCGCTCATCGACGAGGGGTTCCAGCGCTGGTACGAGATCGTTGCCCAGGCCGCCGAGGCGCCGGGCACGCCGGCGGAGCGGCTGGGGCTGCACTGCCGCAGGTACGTGGAGTTCGGGCTGGCGAACCGCGAGTACTACGAGATCATGTACATGCACCACCCGCGGTTCGCGGAGCGCTTTCCCCGGGAGCTGTTCCGGCGTGCCGCGCGGTCCATGGACGTGCTGTCGCAGCTGGTGCACGAAACCGCGCCGGACGCCTTCCCCAGCGCGGCGGAGGCGCGCATCCACGCGCACGTGGTGTGGGCCATCCTGCACGGCGTGGTATCGACCATCATCGCCGCGCGGCTGGACACGCGCATCGACCAGGCCGCCTACGTCGACTCGTCCATCCGCTTCGCCGTGGACGCCACGCGGCGGATGGAGGCGGCGGGGGTGTAGGCGGCAGGCATCGAACTGCGTCGGCGGGCGCCCCCTCCGGGCTCGCATTACTCGCCCACCTCCCCCAAAACTGCTGGGGGAGGTTGGGGTGGCCGAGGGATCGGGGAGCAGCGGCGGGTATCGAACTGGCGCCTGCGGGGTGCCCCTCCCCCGGCCCCTCCCCGTTCGTTCCTCACGGAGAGGGGAGAATTCGATCCCGCTTCGACAGGCTGTACTCGCATCCGCCGTCTCCGAAGCGCACCGGCAGATTCCGCGCGCGTCACCTCTCCCCCGCAGTTCGGGGGAGAGGCCGGGAGAGGGGGCGCCTGTCGGACGCAGTTCGAATCCCGCCGAAGACTCCGCCGGAACACCTCTTGCCGCCCTCCGCGCGCTTTCCATCCCGGTCCGCGGCGCCACCCGGACGGCGTTGCGGGGCCGGGATGAACACGTGGAGAGGATCAGAGGATGAGCATGGTGCGGATCGGCGCTTCGGAGCTGGAGATCTTTCCCCTGGGGCTGGGTGGCAACACGTTCGGCAACACGACGGATGAACGGGCGTCGATGGAGGTGCTGGACGCCTTCATGGCGGCCGGCGGCAACTTCATCGACACGGCGGACTCGTATTCGTACTGGAAGCCGGGCAACCAGGGCGGCGAGTCCGAGACCATCCTGGGCACGTGGATGCGCCAGCGGGGGAACCGCGGCGACGTGATTCTCGCCACCAAGGTGGGCGGGCACCCGGAGCTCAAGGGGCTGGCGCCGGATACCATCGCCCGCGCCGCGGACGAGTCGCTGCGGCGGCTGGGGACGGACCGCATCGACCTGTACTACGCCCACCACGACGATCCCGACGTGCCGGTGGCGGAGATCGCGACCGCGTTCGACGAGCTGGTGCGGGCGGGCAAGGTGCGCTACGTGGCCATCAGCAACCTGGCGCCGGAGCGCATCGACGAGTGGATGCGCCTTTCGCGCGAGAACGGGCTGGCCGTGCCCGTGGCGCTGCAGCCCCAGTACAGCCTGGTGAGCCGGCAGAAGTACGAGACCACCTTCGCGCCACTGGCGGAGCGGCACGGCCTGGCGGTGTTTCCGTACTTCGCGCTGGCCAGCGGCTTCCTGACCGGCAAGTACCGCACGCAGGCAGACCTGGAGGGCGCGGCCCGCGGCGGGGCGGTGGAGCCGTACCTGAACGCGGACGGCCTGCGGGTGGTGGATGCGCTACAGTCCATCGCCGATGCCCGGGGCGCGGCCATCGCCACGGTCGCGCTGGCGTGGGTGTTCGCGAAGCCCACGATCACGGCGCCGCTCGCCAGCGCCACGCGGCTCCCGCAGCTGGCGGAGCTGATGGCGGCGCCGGGACTCTCGCTGACCGCGGACGAGGTGGCCGCGCTGGACCGGGCGTCGCAGCCGTTCGCCTGATCGGCCGGGGATGCCGGAGACGCCGCCGCGGATGAACGTCCGCGGCGGCGCCGTGTATCGGAGGCTCGTAAACGTCACCGCCGTCCGAACTTGTGGAACCGCATGGCCGTCGTCTCTCCATCCGCCGATCCCCAGGCCCTCGAGCCGCTGCTGGACCTGCTGCGCGGCCGCCGCGCGGTGGTGCTGGCGGGGGCGGGGTGCAGCACGGAATCCGGCATCCCCGACTACCGCGGGCCGGGCTCCAAACCCCGCGCGCCCATGCAGTACGGCGAGTTCGTGCGCAGCGAGGCCGCGCGGGTGCGCTACTGGGCGCGCAGCGCGGTGGGATGGCGCCGTTTCTCGGCGGCGCGGCCCAACGCGGGGCACGTTGCCCTGGCGCAGCTGGAGGACGCGGGCGTGGTGCGGGGGATCATCACGCAGAACGTGGATGGGCTGCACCACGCCGCCGGCAGCCGCCGCGTGGTCGAGCTGCACGGCTCGCTGGCGGCCGTCCGCTGCCTGTCGTGCGCGCAGCGGGAGGCGCGGGATGCGTGGCAGGCGCGGCTGCTGGCGCTGAACGCGGACTGGTCCGCGCGGCTGACCGGCGAGGTGGAGCAGGCGCCTGACGGCGACGCGGAGCTTCCCGCGTGGGCCATGGCAAGCTTTCACGTCCCCGGCTGCACGGTGTGCGGCGGCGTCATCAAGCCGGACGTCGTGTTCTTTGGCGAGAACGTGCCCAAGGAGTGGGTGGAGGATGCCTGGAGCCTGTTCGGCGAGGCGGACGTGCTGCTGGTGGCGGGCTCGTCGCTGACGGTGTACTCGGGCCGGCGCTTCATCTACCGCGCGCAGCAGGACGGCGTGCCCATCGGCATCATCAACATCGGCCCCACCCGCGCGGACGAGATGGCCGCCGTCAAGGTGGAGGGCCCGCTGGGCACCATCCTCCCGCGGCTCGCCGAGGCGCTCAGAGGATAGCCGGCATCGTGAAGGATTGGAACGCCCCGCCCGGAAGCTCCGGGCGGGGCGTTGCTGTTCTCGCGATCTGACTTCCTGATACGAAATCCGCGGGAACCACCTGTCATTCTGAGGGAGCGCCAACCCCGAATTTCCGGGAAAACCCTGGAGCCGGTTGGCGCGACCGAAGAATCTCCCTCCCCTCGCGCGGAACCCCTTCCCGGGCATCGCCCGGGAATTCTGCGTAGCCACGAGATCCTGCCGTCCAGCCCCTGGGGCCTTTCATCCAGTCCCCCGGTTCTGTCGGCGAGATCCTTCGGTCGCGCGCACGCGGCTGCGCGGCTTCAGGTTCCTCGTGTGCGCTCCCCTCAGAGGGTGTTGCCAAACCTCCCAGTGTGATTGACTTCCTGAGGGAGGCGCCGCCCCGCAACTCGCTTGTACACTGCACCTTGGCGCCGACCGAAGGACCTCGCCAGCAGAACGAAGGGGCTGGTCCCGTGCCCTGATCTGGCCCCTGCGCCACCGAGACGAGGTCCTTCGGTCGCGCGCAACCTGTAGTGTGACTTCTGGTTACATGTTATGCGCTCCCTCAGGAAGTCACCGTTTCGTTATGGATTTGAGGTTTGGCAACACCCTCTCAGGAGGTCACGTCTGAGAAAGCCAGCGTGCAGCGCGACGGGAGCCTTACTGCGCCGTCCAGCGCTGGTTCGCGGGCGGGCTGTTGGGGTTGCACGCGGCCATCACCAGCTGCGTGCCGTTGGTTCCGCTGTTCAGCGCGATGCAGTTGCCGCTGCCGCCCAGCCACTGGCCGCTGGCCAGGTAGTACCAGTGCTGGCTGTCACCCGGGCCGGTGAGCGGGCGGCAGGGCCAGATCTTGACCGGCGAGCCCACGCTGCCGTTGGTGGGATAGTAGTCCATGCACATCTGGTAGCCGCGCGGTCCCGTCTGCCCGTTCTGCACCTTGACGTGCCCGTCGCTCTGCCGCTCGAACTTCTGGTTCACCGAGTTCTGGCAGACGTACCCGTCGATGTGGTTCCCGTCGGCCAGGCTGCCCTGGTACACGTCCATGCACTGGTTGGTGTACTGCTGGTTCCTGAAGCTGTAGTACGTGAATTCCGTGCTCCGGGGGAGCCCCACGAAGGCGGTCAGGCCGGCCACGGCGGCAATGCCGAAGAGGGCTGCGGCGGTACGGCGGCGAATCTGCATGAAGGCGGCTCCTGGGGATGGTGGAAAGGACGCACACGGCGGGTCGCAGGCCGCGGCGAAAGGCAGTGTAAACGCTTGCAAGTGCGTTTACAAGTATCAGATCGTATCATCCCTTATCCCGAACAATTCTGCGGCCTTCACGCACCGCCGGCCCCGCGGGAGCAGCATCTTTTTTGTGGATTTCAGTGGCGCCCCCCTGGCGACGTGAGGGGGCGAAGACCCAGTCCCCCCTCTGCCGTCTCCCGGCCGTACCGCATTAGTGCTATTCCGCCGATGAGGGCGCGGTAAGCCCCTCGGCGACGATGTGGATGAGGCTGTGGGCAACCCAGCCGGGATCGCCGCAGGAACTGGGCGCTTAACAAATAAATCCTTCTCATTTGGCGGCGCCTGCTTAGATTGAACACCAATCTTTCGTTTCATTGCTACTCATCAGGATAAGGAGATTACGATGAAGATCAGCCATTACCAATTGGAATGGCACGTGGGCAACAATGAGGGGCGGATCAAGGTGAGTGCTGGTGGCAAGGCAGAAACGGTCCCTGTCAACTCCGTCGAGGAATTTATTGCCGTTGCGCTTGTCTTGGGAAAACCAGATGTCGAACTGGACAGCGGTGTCTTGAAAGCAGGGCCGCTGCCGGTCGGTAGCTGACAATTGTATTGGGCCGGCTATCGTGGCGGCCGGCCCAGCTTCGCTGTTTATCTGGGCTAGTCCGCAGAAGGCGGGGCGGTAAGGCCCTCGGCAAAGATGCGGAACGAGGCGGTGGCGAGGGCCAGCAGCTCGCCGGCTTCGTCGTGCACGCGGGCCTCGGCGGTGGCGGTCCTGCCGGTGCGGTGCACCACCTCGGCCGTGCAGACCAGCCGCCCGCCCCGCGCCGCGCCGACGAAGTGCAGGTTCATCTGCGTGGTGGCGCCGCGCAGCCCCAGCGACGCCACGCCGGCCGCCATGGTGGTGTCGATGAGCGTGGCGTGCAGTCCGCCGTGCACCGTCCCCATCCCGTTGTGGTGCATGGCGGTGTCCACGTCGATGGAGCACACCGCTCCGCCCGCGCGCACCTCGTCCACGCGCAGCCCCACATGGCTCGCGAACTCCACCTGCGTCTCGAAGTAGCGCCTGACCATCTCCCGCACGTCCGCCTGGCTCATCCCGTCCCTTGGTCCGTGGTTGAAAAAGCGGCGCGCACCTCCGCCGGCACGCGCCGCGGCCGCCCCGTGGCGACGTCGACGGGGCACCAGAGGGTGCGCGCCCGCGCCAGCACCGTCCCGTCCCCCCGCACGATGGTCGTATGGCGCGCGTAGCGGATCGCCTGCGCCTCGCCGATCCAGGTGCGGGCGCGCACCTGGTCGCCGGGGCGGGCGGGGTGCAGGTAGTCGATCTCGTGGCGCAGCACCACCCACGTCATGGCCGCCTGCGCGTCCGCCGGGGCCACGGCGTGCCAGTGCGCCAGCGCGACCTCCTGCACCCAGCGCACGTAGACGATGTTGTTCACGTGCCCCATCCCGTCCACGTCTTCGGGATGGATCTGCACCGTGATCTCGAACGGCTCGGCCTCCGTCGCCATCAGGCATCCTCGTTCAGGAAAGAACGGAGTGGAGGTACAGAGGAACAGAGAAATGCCAGAGGAACAGAGGAAAACGGCATGGTGTCGTCCTCTGCTCCTCTGGCTCTTCTCCGTTCCTCTGTACCCCCCAATCTGTTACGCGCCGTACACTTCGAAGATGCCGGCCGCGCCCATCCCGCCGCCCACGCACATGGTGACGAGGCCCATGCCGCCGCCGCGGCGGCGAAGCTCGTGGATGAGCTGCGTGCCCAGCTTGGCGCCGGTCGCGCCCAGCGGGTGGCCCAGGGCGATGGCGCCGCCGTTGACGTTGGTCTTTTCCTCGGGCATGTCGATGTCCCGCATCACCGCCAGCACCTGCGCGGCAAAGGCCTCGTTGAACTCGATGAGGTCCATGTCGCCCATCGTCATCCCCGTGCGCTTGAAGGCGTTGGGCACGGCCAGCGCCGGCGCGATCCCCATGATCTCCGGCGCCACCCCCGACGTGCCGTATCCCACGAAGCGCGCCAGGATCGGCAGCCCCAGCGCCTCGGCCTTCTCCCGGCTGGTGAGCACCAGCGCGCCCGCGCCGTCGCTGTAGGGCGACGCGTTGCCGGCCGTCACCGTGCCCGTGGCCTTGAAGGCCGGCTTGAGCGAGGAGAGCTTCTCCAGCGAGGTGTCGGGCCGCACCAGCTCGTCGCGGCGAAAGGGTTCGCCGCCGTTCACCGCGATGGGGACGATCTCGGCGTCGAAGCGGCCCTCCGCCAGCGCCGCGGCCGCGCGCTGATGGCTGCGCAGCGCCCAGGCGTCCTGGTCCTCGCGGCTCACCTTCCAGCGCTCCGCCACGTTCTCGGCGGTAAAGCCCATCCCGATGTACGCCTCGGTCATCTCGGGGTGCAGCTCCTTGTGGTGGCCGCCCATGGGAATGCGGCTCATCATCTCCACCCCGCCCGCGACGACCGTATCCGCCATCCCCGTCATGATGCTGGCCGCCGCCATGGCGATGGTCTGCAGCCCGGACGAGCAGAAGCGGTTGACGGTGGTCCCCGCCACCTCGTACGGAAAGCCGGCACGCAGCACGGCCAGGCGCGCCACGTTGGCGCCCTGCGCGCCCTCGGGGCTGGCGCACCCCAGCATCACGTCGCACACGTCCTTGCCCTGCAGCCCCGCGGCCTCCACGGCGGCCTTGATGACCTCCGCCGCCAGGTCCACGGGATGGACGTTGGCCAGCGAGCCGTCCCCCTTGCCCTTTGCCACGCCGCTGCGGACGGCGCTTACGATGACTGCTTCGTGCATATGGGTTCCTGCTTTCAGATTCAGGTTTCGGTGCAGGAGATCAGGTCAAGTGTCTAGTACCTAGTGCCAAGTACCTGGTAAACAGACCGGTTCTGCACTCACCAAACTCGGTACTCGGTACCCGGTACTCCGGCACTTGGCACTCGACCCTTCAGTTCCTCAACGTCTTCCCAGTCTTGAGCGTGTACTCGATCCGCTCCTGCGTCTTTTCCGTGCCCAGCAGCCGAAGGAAGCCTTCGCGCTCAAGATCCAGCACGTCCTGCTCCGTCACCTGCCGGGGCGGGCCGTCGCCGCCGCACAGCACCTTGGCGATCTCGGTGGCGATCAGCACCTCGTGGTCGCTGATCTGCCCCGCCTCGTGCAGCGACCACACGCCGTAGCGCAGGTTGCCGATGGCGCGGTTGCCCAGCGCGTTGATGACCCGCGGCGGCGGCGGCGCGTAGCCGGGTGCCAGGTCCAGCACCCGCAGCTTGGCGTCGCCGATCAGGTGGTCGCGGTTCATGCTGATGCGGTCGGCCTCGCGGAGGAAGCCCAGCTTCTTTGCCTCCAGCCCGCTCGTGCTCGTCGTGGCCATGGCGATCATGCCGAACGCGCGGCGCACCGCCTCGAACAGGTCCGCCTCCTCGTACGACTGCAGCTCGGAGGTGAAGCGGAAGAGCAGCTCCTTGGTGCCGCCGCCGCCCGGGAGCAGGCCCACGCCGGTCTCTACGAGGCCGATGTACGTTTCCGCGTGCACCTGGACGCGGTCGGCGTGCAGCGTGATCTCCGCGCCGCCGCCCAGCGTAAGCCCGAACGGCGCCACGACGACGGGGAAGGGGGCCTTTCGCAGGCTCGTCGTCGCCGTCTGGAATGCGCGCACCGAGGCGTCGAGCTCGTCCCAGCGCCCCTCGCGCGCGGCGCCGAGCGTGGCGACGAGATTCGCGCCCGCGCTGAAGGCCCGCGGGTCTTCGTGGCTGATGACGAGCCCCGCGCGGTTTTCGCGATCCACGCGCTCCAGGGCCGTGGCGATCATCCGGATCACGCCTTCGCCCAGCGTGCCCATCTTGCTCCGGAACTCCAGCAGCGCCACGCCGTCGCCCAGGTCCAGCAGCGCCGCTTCGGCGTTCTCCTCCAGCACCCCGCCCGCGCGCCGGACGGCGGCGAGGGAGACGACGCCCTCCGCCTCCGGCAGCGTCTGCCGCGAGCCGTCGAAGGCCAGAAAGGTGCGCCCGTCCTCGCTGTAGAAGCGGTCGCCGGCCTGCCGCAGCAGCTCCGGCTCGTCCAGCCCCTCCGCCGCGATCGTCTGGCGCACCACGTCCAGCCCCACGGCGTCCATCTGCCGGAACGGGCCCTGCTCCATCGCGAAGCCCCACTCCAGCGCGCGATCGACGCCCACGATGTCGTACGCCAGCTCCGGCGCCTTCGTAAGCGCGTAGTGCCAGGCGCGCGCGAACTGCGCCCGGGCGAACGCGCCGTACTTGCCCGGCAGCTGCAGCACGCCGCGCACGCGCTCCGGCAGCGGCTTCTTCGCGATCTCGGCCACGCCGGGGATCTCGGGCTTTTCCTGCGGCCGGTACTCGCCCGTCTTCCAGTCCAGCGTCTGGATCTGCTTGCCCTGCTTGCTGTAGAACCCCGCACCCGTCTTTTCGCCCAGCCGCCCCTGGTCGACGAGATCGAGCGCCCACTGCGGCATGGTGAAGTCTTCGCCCGTGGCCTCGGCCAGCCCGCCGCGCACGTGCTTCAGCACGTCCAGGCCGCTGAGGTCGGCGGTGCGGAAGGTGGCGCTCTTGGGGCGGCCGGTAAGGGGGCCGTTCAGCGTGTCGACCTCGTCGATGGTCAGGTCGTGCTCCTGCATCAGCCGCATGGTCTGCACGCTGCCGTACACGCCCAGCCGGTTGGCGATGAAGCCGGGGACGTCCTTGGCCAGCACCACGCCCTTGCCCATCATCCGCTCCCCGAACGCCGTGAGCGCCGCCAGCGCCTGGGGCGAGGTTTCGGGGGTGGGGATGATCTCCAGCAGCCGCAGGTAGCGCGGCGGATTGAAGAAGTGCGTGCCCAGAAAGCGCCTGCGGAAGCTTTCGCCGCGCCCCTGCACCAGCACCGACATGGGGATGCCGGACGTGTTGGTGGTGACCAGCGCGTGCTCGGGAAGGATCTTCTCCAGCCGCTCGTACAGCGCCTGCTTGGGGCCGGGCTGCTCGATGATGGCTTCCACCACCCAGTCGCAGTCCGCCAGCAGCTCCACGTCGTCCTCGGTGTTGCCGGTCTGGATCAGGCGGATGCGGTCGGGGTCCATGAACGCCGCCGGCTTCGATTTGGCGATGCGCTCCAGCCCCTTCTTCGCCGGCCCGCCGCGGTCGCCGTCTTCTCCGGGGATGTCCAGCAGCACCACCGGCACCCCGGCGCTGGCGGCCAGCGCCGCGATCCCCGCGCCCATCGTTCCCGCGCCCACGACCCCGATCTTTCGGATTCGCATACGTCCCCCGGTTGGGTTGATCCCACGGCCTTCGCTCGCCATCCATCCGAACGCCGTTCGGGGAGACTAGAGAGCAGAGGGAAGGGTGTCAACTTGAGTGCCGCTCATCAACCACGGCGCGCCTACGGGGTTCGAGCTGCGTCGGCGGGTGGCCCCTCCCCCGGCCCCTCCCCGCTCGTTCCTCGCGGAGAGGGGCGAATTCGGTGGCTCGGCGAAAGAGATCTCGCTGCGCCGGAAGGGCGCCCCCTCCGGGCTCGCATTACTCGCCCACCTCCCCCAAAACTGCTGGGGGAGGTTGGGGTAGCCGCCGGATTGGGGCTCGGCGACGGGCATCGCACTGGCGCCCGACGGGGTGCCCCTCCCCCGGCCCCTCCCCGTTCGTTCCTCGCGGAGAGGGGCGAATTCGGTGGCTCGGCGAAAGAGATCTCGCTGCGCCGGAAGGGCGCCCCCTCCGAGCTCGCATTACTCGCCCACCTCCCCCAAAACTGCTGGGGGAGGTTGGGTGGGGCTGAGGGCAGTGGCTCGGCGAATGGGTCCGGGCTGCGACCGGCCGGTGCCCCTCCCCCGACCCCTCCCCGCTCGTTCCTCGCGGAGAGGGGAGAATTCGGCGGCGCTGCGGACACCCTTTCGGGCACGTCCGCGGGCGCCCCCTCCGGCTCGCTTAGGCTCGCCACCTCCCCCAAAACTGCTGGGGGAGGTTGGGGATGCCGATGGGACCGAAGCGCGACGAACAGCATTGAGCTGCGTCCGACAAGGCCCCCTCTCCCCCGGCCCTCTACCCTGCGGAGCGCCCCGCGGAGCGGGAGAAAGGCGAGGACTCGATCCCGCTCCGGAATGTGCGTCTCGCGTTCAACCTCCCCCGGCAGTTTCGGGGGAGGTGGGCGAGTAATGCGAGCCCGGAGGGGGCGCCCCGCCCACGCGCCGAAACCTGCAGAAGACGCACTGGAGGCATTCGCGACGTTTATACCCTCTCCCACTCGTGGGAGAGGGTGCGAGCCTGAGCGAGCGGGTGCGGGCCCGCCCGTTTCGTCCCCCTGTCCGTTTCTGCACTCGCCGCCTATCTTCTGCCCGCGGCATCGGTGGCGGCGGCACTCTGCGCGCGTGCACCGCTCCCGATCCACCGATTGCCGGACTGCACCGTTCCCTCCGGCGCGCGATGGATGCCTGGATCGCGCGGCCGTACCCGACCCTGATCCACCTTCCCCATCCACGGATGCGACCCATGAACACCCTCCGTATCGCGGCGGCTGGCGCTCTGCTGGCGTGTACGCTCTCCACGCCCGCGCACGCGCAGCCGGGCTCGTTCCCCACGCTGCGCATTGGCCAGAGCGTCTCGGGCACGCTCAGCGAGAGCGACCCGGCGATGTACGAGCGCGGGCGCTTCAAGGTCTACCAGTTCCAGGCCTCGCCCGGGCGGCGGTACATCGCCACGCTGGAGTCCGGCGACTTCGACGCCTACCTGACGGTGGCGCGCACGGTGGGCGGCGTTACGGACCACATGCTGGTCAACGACGACGGGATGGGCGAGGGCACCAGCTCGCGCCTGCGCTTTACCGTGCCCGCGGCCGGCACGTACCTGGTCCTGGCCCAGTCGCTGGCCGAGGAGGGCACCGGCGCCTTTACGCTGCGGCTGGACACCGCAACCATCCGCCCGCCGCGGGTGCAGAGCCTTACGGTGGGCACCCCCGTGCAGGGCGCCCTTTCGGAGGACGACGCCGAGTACGACGGCGAAGAGGGAGCCGAGGGCTTCTACGACCTGTACCGCTTCCGCGGCACCGCGGGACAGCGCATCCGGCTGCGGATGGCGGCTGGCGAATACTTTCCCACGGTGGAACTGGGGACCATGCAGGGCGGCGAGTTCACGCCCATGGAGGACGTGACCGTCGGCATGGACGGCGCGCTGACCGCCACCCTTCCCACGGCGGGCGAGTACTACGTGCGCGCCGGCGCGTACGGCGGCGTCACCAGCGACTACACGCTCACGGCGGAGGAGCGCGCCCCCGCGGCCGCGCCGCGCATGATCCCCATCCGCGGCGGGGCCAGCGTCCAGGGCGAGCTGCAGGACGGCGACGCCGAGCTGGAAGACGGCCGCCTGTACGACGCGTACGTCTACACCGCCCGTGCGGGTGAGCGCGTGCGCGTGGACCTGCGCGCCGAGGACTTCGACGCGTTCGTCATCGTGGGGCGGATGGTGGACGGCGTGTTCCAGGAGATCGCCAGCAACGACGACGCCGAAGACGGCGAGGGGCTGGACTCCGCGCTGGAGGTGGAGCTCGAGGAGGCCGGCGAATACGTGATCCAGACCACGTCGTTCTCCGCCGGCGCCCAGGGCGGCTACCAGCTGAGCGTTTCGACGCCCTGACGGGGGATTGCCGGCTTCTCGGCGCGTTGGCTTCCTGAGAGTGTGTCTAAGAATCCGACGCTGCGCATCCAGGCAGATCCACCAGCGCTGTCATTCCGAGGCCCGGCCACGCCGTAGCCTGCCTTCACACCAGAGGTTGCAGGGCCGAGGAATCTACTGTCGGATTGCTGGAGGGCAGACGCGGTAGCCCGTGCCTGCTTCGCGGCTACGACACGGGTGGACAGGGCCAGTGCCGGAGCGGTGCAGCGGGGCACCAGCAGCAGACAGTAGATTTCTCAGTCGGCGCGCAGGATTTCGTGCGAGCCGATGGTGCGTGTGGCGCCTCCTTCGAAATGACATCCGGGCGCGAGCGCAGGGATTCTTAAACACCCTCTGAGGGAGGCGCCGCTCCGTAACCTGCTCGTACGAAAGACTTCGGCGCCGACCGAAGGATCTCGCCGGCAGAACGACGGGGCTGGTCCCAGGCCCTGATCTGGCCCCTGCGCCACCGAGACGAGGTCCTTCGGTCGCGCGCAGGTGGTTGTGTGGAATCGGGGTACACGTGGTGCGCTCCCTCAGGAAGTCATCGTTTCCTTGTGAGTTTGGGTTGGCAACACCCTCTGAGGGAGGCGCCGCTCCGTGACCTGCTCGTACGAAAGACTTTGGCGCCGACGGAAGGATCTCGCCGGCAGAGCCGCGGGGCTGGCTTCACGTCCTGAGTCCGGCTCCTCGCCAGCCGAGAGCAGGTCCTTCGGTCGCGCGCAATCGGTTGTGTAGCTTCTGGATACACGTGGTGTGCTCCCTCAGGAAGTCGATCGCCGTTGATGGTTGAGTGGTTGGGCTGCACGGCGTGACGGGAGGGAAGATGCGAAGCGCCCCGTCCGGAGATCCGGGCGGGGCGCTTTGGCGTTCGGATCTGAAGCAACTGGATGTAGCAGATCCGGATGCGTCACCGCAGCGACGGGCGTGTGCCTTTTCGTTGCGGCCTCGGCAGATGCGAGATTCGTTGCGTCGCTGGCGGGCCGTGATTATCGTGCGTTTCCTGACGCGCTGGCCCGGCTGATCATCCGCTGGTCTGGCTCCGCTCCACCCGCGGCTTTCCCCGCCGCGGAATTCCCACGCTGCTTTCCCCAATATCGCGGAGGAGGGCCTTGCCCACACCGATCCGCATCTTCCATCCCGCCGCGCTCCTGCTGGCGCTGCTGTGCGCGGCGCCGGGCGTGCTGCGCGCGCAGACCTCCGTTCCCGCCCCGAACTCCGGCTCCACCTCCGTGGTCCCCGACCTGGTGGGCCGCAGCGTGGAAGAGGCGCGGGCGCTGCTCGCGCGGCAGAAGCTGGACGTCGGCACGGTGCAGGAGGTGGAGTCGGACGCCGAGCCCGGCACCATCGTGCGGCAGCGGCCCGCGGCGGGCACGACGGTGGCGCCCGGCTCGTCGGTGCCGCTGTGGCTGGCGGTGCCGCGCACCCAGCGCATGACGGTGATGCCGGAGGTGATGGGGCTGCCGCCGGAGCGCGCCATCCTGGTGCTGCGCATCGCCGGTCTGCGCCAGGGCGCGATGCGGGGCCTGCGGATCGGGCAATCCAACCGGGTGATCGGCCACACCTTCAAGGTGGGGGAGCGGGTGCCCGCCAACTCGGTGGTGGACCTGGAGTTCGGCGCGCCGCCCGCGCCGCCGGTCGCCACCCGCCCGGACCCGCCGCGCCCCGGGCCCCGGCGCGACACGCTGCGCATCGCCGCGCGGCCGGCGTCGCCGCCGGTCGTGACGCGTCCGGAGCCACCGCCCGCCACCCGGCCGCAGCCGCCGCGCGTCCCGCCCAGGCCCACACCGCCGCCCGTCACGCGGCCGGACACGCCGCGCGTCGCCGCCCCGCTGGACACGCCGCGCACGGCGGTGGCGCGGGTGGATTCGGGCGCGGTGCCGGACGTGCGGACGCTGGACTTGCCCGCGGCGCGCGTGGCGCTGGAGGGGGCCGGGCTGGCCGCGGCGTTCGATCCCGCGCTCGCCGACAGCGCCGCGTGGACGGTCGCCACGCAGACGCCGGCGGCGGGCGCGCGGGTTCCCGTGGGATCGCCGGTGCAGCTGGCCCTGGTGGCGCCCGCGACTCCCGCGGTGGCGGTGGTGCCGCCGGTCGTGCCGCCGGTGGCGGGCTCGCGGCAGCCGGCGGGTCCCGCCGCGCCGCCCCCGCCGCCCGCCGCGGATGACGGAGCGGGGCGCTCGAAGCTGTGGATCCTGCTGGCGGCGGTGCTGCTGATCGTGGCTGGCGCGGCGGGCGCGCAGCGGATGCGCGCGCGGCGCGCGGTGCCCCCCATCCCCGGCGTGCGCGTGGGGCTGCGGACGGACGTGCAGCCGCGCGCGACCCTCAGCGGCTCGCCGCTGGGACTGCCGCGGCTGAGACTGCGGATGAAGAACGGGGTGCCGGTGGCCGGCATCGCCACGAACGGTGCCTTCTTCCGCTCGAAAGGAGGCGGCGGCTGATGGAGGAGAACGTATCGCTGGCCCAGGTCCTGGAGTTCGACCAGCGGATCGAGGAGCCGCTGCGGGAGCACCTGCGAAAGGTCGCGGAGACGTGGCACCTGCCGGCGGACCGGTTGCGCGCGTCCGCCGTGGGGCAGGTGGTGGACCGCATCCGCCAGGTGCTTTCGACGCCGTTCCACAAGATCCTGGCGGCGGCGTGGCGCCAGCATCCGGAGGTGCGCGCCTACTGCGATCCGGTGGAGTATCCCCCCGATGAATCGCACACGCTGGAGCTGGCGAAGCACGAGGTGGGGTGGACGTGCGAGCCGGCGGTGGAGCTGCTGGCCGACGGGCTTTCCGCCACGGGTGTCGGACCGCTGGCGGCGCTGAGCTTCGACGTGCGCGTGGACACCGGGATCCGCGCGGGGCTGCTCACCATCCGGGGCGGGCGGTTCATCCAGATGGAGACGGCGGAATTGGTCGTGTGCGCCGCGCTCAAGGTGGAGGACTTCACCATCACCCGCTACGAGCTGCCCGTCATGCTTCCCGGCACCCTGCGCTTTGGTGCCGAGGGCGAGCCCATTTGCCCCGCCGCCAAGCCCGACGAGGCGGCGGCGCCCGCGGTACGGCAGGTGTCCGTGCCGGCGATTGCGGGTACGGCGGGGGTGTGAGAGCCGGGCAGGGGAGGGGTGGATGAGTGGAGCGCGATGGGCGGGAATGATGAGCGGGTGAACCCGCTGCTGGGAAAGCGATAAGCCCCGTCTCGGCTCGCTGGCGCTCGCCGAACGGGGCTTCACCTGCTCGTGATCCTCATCTCACGCCAACCCTTTGATTTCCTGAGAGGATCGGTGCGTCGCGGGGATGCGTGTGCGATGTGGGTGAATTGTGGCGGAATAGGCGGATTGAGACTATCTTTCAGCTACACCCCACATTACGGCGCCGGCGACACGCGTTGCGACGCGCATCGTGCCGCATCCGCGGCGGGTCACCGGCTCACATCGCACGGGAGAAAGAACGCATGCGCAAGATCCGCCTCAGCATCGACGACCTGGCCGTGGCGTCGTTCAACACGGACGGCCGCGGAGAGAAGGACGCAGGCACCGTGCACGGGCACGCCACCCTGGCCGTCGACGGCTGCCCCAACCTCTCCCGTGGCACGTGCTTCCAGAGCTGCGGCATGACCAACGGCTACCAGTACTGCATCGAGCCCTACTGCTGATGGACGGCGGGGAGGGCGAAACACACCTCCTCCCTGCCATCCCGAATGCTTCCTGGCCTGAGCCCCAGCCGGCCGGCCATCACCGAAGCCAGCTCACGACGGGGAGGAGAACCTACCATGCGCAAGATCAGTCTCAGCATCGAAGACCTGGCGGTAGAGTCGTTCGACACCACGAAGGCGAGGGCAACGAAGATCGGCACGGTGCACGGACACGATGACGACTCCGGAGAGAACTCGGAGTATTCCAACTGTGCCACGTGCCTGGAGGGCTGCCCCCGCGACACCATGACGTGTTTTGGAAGCTGCCGGAACTCCCAGTACTATCCTGGAGGCCCCTGCCAGCCTTACATCGACGCCAACTGCTGACGAGTTCGTAGTGGTGCTCGGTGAGACGAAGCGCCCCGCCGGCAGAGTGCCGGCGGGGCGCGTCGTCGTTCATCCACCGAGCGTGCCTACAGGCCGTAGATCGGGCGCAGCTTGCCTTGCAGGTAGCGCAGCAGCGGCTCGTGCGTCAGCGGGCGGCCGGTGGCGCGCTCGCAGAGCTCGGGGGCGGTGTAGCGGCGGCCGTGGGCGTGCACGTTGGTGCGCAGCCACGCCAGCAGCCCGCCGAACTCGCCCCGGCGAAGCTGGTCGTCCAGGTCCGCCAGGTCGCCGCTCAGCGCGTCCCACAGCTGCGCCGCGTACAGGTTGCCCAGCGTGTACGTGGGAAAGTATCCGATGGCGCCCATGGACCAGTGGATGTCCTGCAGCACGCCCTCCTTGTGGCCCGGCACCTCCAGCCCCAGGTCCGCGCGCACGCGCTCGTTCCACGCGCCGGGGAGGTCCGCCACGGCCAGGTCGCCCTTGAGCATGGCGCGCTCCAGGTCGTAGCGCAGCATGATGTGCAGGTTGTACGTGGCCTCGTCGCTCTCGATGCGGATCAGGTTGGGCTCCACCCGGTTCAGCCCGCGGTAGACGGTGTCCACGTCCAGCCGCGCCACGGCGGGGTCGGATACCTGTCGCTGCAGCTCGGGAAGCGCCCACTCCCAGAAGGGCCGGCCGCGCCCCACCAGGTTCTCCCACATCCGCGACTGGCTTTCGTGGATGCCCATGCTGGCCGCCTCCGCCAGCGGCTGGCCAAAGCGCTGGGCCTTGGGCAGCCCCTGCTCGTACAGGCCGTGCCCCGTCTCGTGCATGGTCCCGTGCAGCGCGCTCAGCAGCTGCGTGGCGTCGTAGCGCGTGGTGAGCCGCGTGTCGCCCGGGCCGGCGCTCTCGCAGAAGGGGTGGGTGGATACGTCCAGCCGCCCGCCGTTGAAGTCGAAGCCCATCCGCTCCACCACGCCGCGGTTGAACGCCACCTGCGCGTCCATCGCCAGCGGGATGTTCATCCACGCCGCGTCCGGCGGGCTTCCGCTCTCGCGCAGCTCGCGGATCAGCGGCACCAGCCCGGCCCGCAGCTCGCCGAAGACGCGGTCCAGCTCCGCCGCGCGCATGCCGGGCTCGAAGTTCTCGAGCAGCGCGTCGTACAGCTCGCCGCCTTCGGGCACGCCCAGCGCCTCCGCCGTGGTGCGGTTGAGGCCCACCAGCCGCTCCAGCCACGGCGCGAACGCCGCGAAGTCGCCCTTCTCGCGCGCTTCGCGCCAGCGGTGCATGGAAAGCGTGCTCACCTCCGCCATCTCGCGCACCAGCTCCGTGGGCAGCCTGGTCACGCGGTCGTAGTCGCGGCGCAGGTTGCGCAGGTTGGCCGCGGCGTCCGGGTCGGCCATCGTCTCCGCGTCCGCCTCGCACTGCGCGATCAGGTCGCCCATGCGCGGCGAGGTGCGGCGCTCGTGCATCAGCGTGGAGAGCATGGCCGCCTGCTCGCCGCGCAGCTCGGCGGCGGCGGGCGGCATCATCACCTCCTGGTCCCACCCCAGCGTGGCGTTGATGGAGGTAAGGACCGCCAGCTCGCGCAGCTCCGCCAGGAGCCGCGCGTACGGCGTGTTCGCGTCGGGGATCGCGTCGGTGTTGGATGGATCGGGCATGTCGGTGGGTTCCGGCGCTGGATTTCGGATTCGGATCGGGATTCGCCGCGTGCCGGGGGGGATGATGCCCGATCGTGCTTCCGATCGGGCAGCGTGCCTTCCGCGGCAAGGGCGAATGAATTCGCTGCAACAAACACACAAAGTCCGCCTTCGCGGACAGGCGGCTGCACGGCGCAGGCAGGTTCCGTGCGCGTGGCGGCGTACCGGCGCGGGGCGGGGGAGGTTCCGTGCGTGCGGCGGGCCATGGGGCGCGCCGGCGGGTTCCGGGGCGACGGCGGGGCGATGGAGTCCGCCGGACGGGCCCGCCGGGCCCGTCGCCGGGGCGAATGAATTCGCGGCTGGGGAAACGCGATGTCCGCCTGCGCGGACGGGTTCGGGGCGTCGTCGCGCGCCGGTGCGATGATCCGCGCGCGGAATTCCGTGGCGCACGAGCGGTTGAAGCTCCGTCTGGTGAGGAACGAACCAGGACGGGGCTTATGGCCTTTTTAGACGCGGGTTTCAACCCGTGGTGCCGGCGACGCATGGAGCCGGCGGCGCGGGATGGTGTGTTGGGATGCAGATCATCCCGGTGCGCCGGCGGATTCGTGGCGCCGCACCCGCCGGGCGAATGAATTCGCGGCTGGGGAAACGCGATGTCCGCCTGCGCGGACGGGTTCGGGGCGTCGTCGCGCGCCGGTGCGATGATCCGGGCGCGGAATTCCGTGGCGCACGAGCGGTTGAAGCCCCGTCTGGTGAGGAACGAACCAGGACGGGGCTTATGGCCTTTCTAGCCGCGGGTTTCAACCCGTGGTGCCGGCGACGCGTGGTGCCGGCGGCGCGGGACGAGAGGTTTCGAGCGCCCTACACCTTCAATTCCGGCGCGGCCCCGCCGATGGCATCCGGGTAGCGCGCGAGCACGGGCGCGACCCATTCCGCCAGGAACTCGTCCACCTGCGCGGGGGCGCGGCCCACGTACAGCTCAGGGCGCAGGTCCTCTTCCAGCTCCGCGCGTGTCACGCCGAACGCCTCGTCCGCGGCGATGCGGTCCATCAGGTCGTTGGGCAGGCCGTGCTGCTTTACTTGGCGGCCGGCCTCGATGCTGTGCACGCGCACGCGCTCGTGCAGGTCCTGCCGGTCGCCGCCCTTGCGGGCCGCGCGCATCATCAGGTTCTCCGTGGCCATGAAGGGCAGCTCCTCCATCAGCCGGCGACGGATCATCTCGGGATACACCACCATCCCCGACGCCACGTTGTGCATCAGCAAAAGCACCGCATCCACCGTGAGGTACGCCTCGGGGATGGCGATGCGCTTGTTGGCGCTGTCGTCCAGCGTGCGCTCGAACCACTGCGACGCGGCCGTGAACGCGGGGTCGATGGTCAGCGTGATGGCGTGGCGCGCCAGCGCGTTGATCCGCTCCGACCGCATGGGGTTGCGCTTGTACGCCATGGCGCTGGAGCCGATCTGCTTCTCCTCGAACGGCTCCTCCACCTCCTTGAGGTGCGAGAGCAGACGCACGTCGTTGGCGAACTTGCTGGCCGACTGCGCCACGCCGCTCAGCGTCGACAGGCATCCGTAATCCACCTTGCGCGGATACGTCTGCCCGCCCACGCCGTACACCTGCTCGAAGCCCATCTTCCGGGCGATCAGCCGCGTCAGCCGCTCCGTCTTTTCGCCGTCGCCCTGGAACAGGTCCATGAAGCTGGCCTGCGTCCCGGTCGTCCCGCGCGAGCCGTGAAAGCGCAGCGACTGGATGCGGAACTCGATCTCTTCCAGGTCCAGCAGCAGGTCCTGGATCCACAGCGTGGCGCGCTTGCCCACCGTCGTGGGCTGCGCGGGCTGGAAGTGCGTAAAGCCCAGCGTGGGCAGGTCGCGGTGCGTGCGCGCGAACTCCGACAACTGTGCGACGACGGCCACGATCTTGTGGGCGGCCAGCTTGAGCGCTTCGCGGTGCTGGATGAGGTCGGTGTTGTCGCCCACGTACGCGCTGGTGGCGCCCAGGTGGATGATGGCGCGCGCCTCGGGCGCCTGCTCGCCCAGGTGGTGGACGTGCGCCATCACGTCGTGGCGCAGCTCCCGCTCCAGCTCCGCCGCGCGCTTCAGGTCGAAGTCGTCCAGGTGCGCGCGGATGGCCGCGATCGCCTCGTCGGAGATGGGCAGCCCCAGCTCCTGCTCGGCCTCCGCCAGCGCCAGCCACAGCCTGCGCCACGTGCCGAACTTGAACCTGGGCGAAAAGATGTACGACATCTCCGCCGAGGCGTACCGCTCCGTCAGCGGGTTGGAATATCGGTCGATGGACATGGTTGTGTCTCTGGAGATTACGCGACTCGCCCGGCAACGTCGTCTCCGACATCGGCGGCCGGCGAATGAATTCGCGCCTGGGAAAACGCAATGTCCGCCTTCGCGGACGGGTTCCATCCCGGACGGCGGACTGAACGGCGCTCCCGCCGGCGTCCCAACCAGCGCGGAGCGGAACCCCGCGGACCACCGTGTCATTCTGAGGAAGGCGCCGCGCTGCGCCTTCCCTCGCTCCATGGCTGGCGCGCCGACCGAAGAATCTTTCTCGGCAACGGTGCGGCCTGTCGAGCGCGGGCTCCTCGCGCGGGGCCATCCGTCTGACGGTCCGGGGCGCTTCGACGTAAAGATCCTTCGGTCGCGCGCCAGATTGCGGTGCGCGTCGGAGGCGCTTGCGTGTGCGCTCCCTCAGGATGACAGGTGGCCGCCAACGGCCGCTGAAGCCGTCGCCGTCGCCCTGCCGGCGAATGAATTCGCGCCTGGGAAAACGCAATGTCCGCCTTCGCGGACGGGTTCCATCCCGTACGGCGGGCTGAACGGCGCACCCGCCGGCGTCCCAACCAGCGGCGGAGCGGAACCCCGCGGACCACCGTGTCATTCTGAGGAAGGCGCCGCGCTGCGCCTTCCCCTCGCCCCGAACCGTGGCGCCGACCGAAGAATCTTTCTCGGCAACGGTGCGGCCTGTCGAGCGCGGGCTCCTCGCGCGGGGCCATCCGTCCGACGGTCCGGGGCGCTTCGACGTAAAGATCCTTCGGTCGCGCGCCAGATTGCGGCGCGCGTCGGAGGCGCTTGCGTGTGCGCTCCCTCAGGATGACAGGTGGCCGCCAGGGCACTGACCCGAATCATCGCGGCGCGCTGAAAGCGCGCCAGGTGGCCCTGGGCCGAGGTCGTGACGCCCTTACGGCACCAGCTGCGGCCCGCGCCGGCGCGGCGGCTTGGTCCCGGCGTCCGCGGGATACGACACGGCGGTGAGGAACAGACCTTCCGCCGGGGCGGGAGGGGACGTTTCCTCCTCCGTGCCCTCCGTGAGCAGCGACTCCATCACCTCGGGCGGGCGCTGGCCCAGGCCTACGTCGACCACGGTGCCCACCAAGTAGCGCACCATGTGGTGCAGAAAGCGGTTGGCGGTCACGTGGAACTCCAGTCCGATCCCCTCCCACGGCGCCCACCGCGCCTCGAGCACCGTGCAGCGGTCGCCGCGCTCCTCCTGGCCCGCCTTGGCGAACGCCTTGAACGAGTGTTCGCCCACGATCATCGCCGTGGCGCGCTCCATGGCCAGCAGGTCCACCGGGCGCACCAGCGGCCAGCACCAGGGCGCGCGAAAGGGCGAATCGGCCTCGCTCGCCAGCCCGATGCGGTACACGTACGAGCGTGACGTGGCGTCGTAGCGCGGGTGAAAGTACGGCGTGGCGAACTCCGCGTCGGCGATCCACACGTCTTCGGGGAGCAGCGCGTTCATGGCGCGCCGCAGGGCCTGGGGCGTCCAGCGCAGCGGCACGTCGGCCGCGGCCACCTGGCCAAGCGCGTGCACGCCCCGGTCCGTGCGCCCGGAGCCCACGATGGTGGCGGGGCCGTTGGTGAGCTTGGCCAGGACGCGCTCAAGCTCCCCCTGCACGGTGCGCTGGTCCGGCTGCACCTGCCAGCCGTGAAACCCACGCCCGTCGTAGTGGATGATGAAGCGAATGCGGTGCCGGTCAGAGGTCGCCATGGGGGCGGGAAGCTACGCGGGAGCATGCGCGCGCGAAAGTACGGAGAGTGCGGTTTATGAGGTCCAGGATCGATCGAGATCGCCGGAAGGGTTCCGAAAACTCTCTGCAAACATTCCTTTTGCGACCATGCTTGATATTCATTGCCGGGGAGATTAGGATGGATGACGCGCACTGTATCAGCCCTCGCGCATTCTTTCCCCTCCCCCCGATGGAGAACCCATGAAGAAGCTTTGCACGTTGCTCGGAACCGTTGCGGCCGTCGCCCTCGCCGGCTGCGGAGACACCGGAAAGCTCCTGAGCGTAGGCGACGTCTCGCCGATGCTCACCATCACCACCGTCAGCGTGACCTGCCCCGACACCATCTCGGTGGGGCAGACCGCGCAGTGCATTCACTACGCGTACGACCAGAACAACAACCTGGTGGGCGGCAGCACGGCCACATGGGGCACCAGCACGCCCTCGCTGGTCTCCCTCTCGTCCAGCGGCAACGTGACGGGGCTGGCGGTGGGCAGCGCCGTCGTGCAGGCCACCTCGGGCGGCGTGACCGGCTCCAAGAACGTGTACGTCAAGCCGGGGATCAGCATCAGCCTGGCGGACGGCCCCGGACAGGTGCGGCGCTACGACACGTGCACGTGGCGCGCGGCCGTTTCGGGCGGAACCTGGCCGTACAGCTACTCGTGGTCGGCGTCGTCGGCCTCGGGATCGTCGTACCTGTACGAGTGGACCGGCTACACCATCAGCTCCGTCGGCTTTACGCTGCAGGTGACCGTGACCGACGCCAACGGCGTGACGGCCACCCAGAGCCGCTACATCACCACCAGCACCTCCGCCCCGTACTGCTGAGCCCTGTCCGGGCCTGATCTGGTGCACCCCCTTCCGCAGAGCCCACGGGAAGGGGTGCACCGGCGAGGCGGATCATCCCACGCAGTGGAAGCCCCGTCCTTTACGCGTGTCAGCGTGAAGGACGGGGCTTGTCGCTTTCCCGGCAGCGGGTTCATCCGCTCATCGACGAAGCCGCCGATCCGTTCACCCCTTCACCCCTTCACCTACTGCTCCCGCCGCGGCGCGACGATGACGCCATCCGGATCGTCGATCACCATCTCCGCGGCGCGGCCGTCGCGCAGGGTGAACCGGACGCGGCGGTCCGGCTCGTCCCAGCGGAATCCGTCGACCAGGAACTCGCCGCCGCCCAGGCTCACCAGCTCCACGCGCGAGGGAAGTGTGCGGCCGTAGTACCAGCCGCTGAGCCGGTTTTCGGGATCCAGCTCCGCGCGAAGAAACCACTCGCCGTGCGCAAAGGTGACGCGCGCGTCGACGAACGACCCCGTGGCATCGGGAATGATTCGCAGCGGCGAGACGGCCCGCACCGGCCCGAACGCGCGATCCGTCTCCATCAGCGTGCGGAGAAAGAGAAGGGATTCGTCCGACACCTCCGCCCGTCGCGCGGGCGCCAGCGCGGCGCGCAGCGTGGGCACGTCGCCGTCCACGAACGCGCGGATGATCCGCATTCCCGCGGCCAGCGTGTCGGACGCCGGGTTCAGCGCCCGCTGTGCCGCGACGGTGGAGATGGACCACGAGTGCTCGCCCTGCGCCTCCGCGATCAGCCGTCCCCCGGCCGTATCCACCCGCAGCAGGTACCCCGGGGCGGCCTGGTACACGCCGGCGAAGCGCGCCAGCTCGGCCGCCGCAATGGGGACGGGGAGCGGCGGCACCTCGTACGGCCGCCCCAGCGCCGCCGCGCTCGCTGCCCGGACGATGTCGATCGGCACGTTCACCGCCAGATCGGGGAGGTAGTTGGTGAGCACCACCACCAGCAGGTCGTCGTCGGGAAAGCGCATGAACTCGGCGATGAAGCCCGTGGTGCCGCCGTTGTGGTGGATGACGGGGCGGCCGTGCACCTCGAATCGCCCCCAGCCGTACGCGTAGGCGCGCCCGGCCCGCCCCGTCTGCACGTGCGGCGCATAGAACTTCGTGAGCTGCGCCGGCGGCAGGACGCGGCCGGCGGCGAGTGCCTGGTCCCACCGCAGCAGGTCGCGCGTGGTGGAGTGCAGCCCGCCCTCGCCCGTGTGCCAGCTGGGGTGGACGCAGCCGCGCGGCTGTACGTCCGGCTCGTACCCGGTGTATCCCACCGCGACGGCGGCCGTCTGCTCACCCGGCAGCACGCGCCCGGTGGCCCGCAGCCCCGCCGGAGTGAAGAGGGCCGTGCGCAGGTAGTCGTCGAACGGCATCCCCGCGACGCGCTGGACGACGGCTGCCAGCAGCATGTATCCCGAGTTGCTGTAGCGGTGCTCCGTTCCCGGCGCAAAGTCCAGCGGCAGGTCCTTCGAAAACGCGATCAGCTCGTCGATCGTGCGCGGCGAGCAGTCTTCGGCCACCTGCTCGAGCTTGCCGCGCCGCCACAGGCTGGGAAGCCCGGCGGTGTGGGTGAGCAGGTGATGCAGCGTGATCTGGTCGCCGGCGGGGCGGGGATACTCCGGCAGCCAGCGTGACACGGGGTCGTGCACCGAAAGCCGTCCCTCGCTTTCCAGCCGCAGGATGGCGGCGGCGGTGAACTGCTTGCTCAGCGAGCCGATGTCGAAGCGCGTATCCGGCGTCGCCGTGACTCCCCCCGCGCGGTCGGCCGGCCCGTAGCCCTGAGCGAACACCTCGCGCCCGCCGCGCGCCACCAGCACGCTCCCCGAGAACCTGCCCAGCGCCTCGTACGCTTGGGCGATGCGCCCCACCTCCGACGCCAGCTCCGCGTCGGTCCGCGGCGGGGACGACGTGGATGCCGCCGCCAGTGCCGCCGGCTGCGCCCCCGCATCGGCAAGAGGCAGGGTCGCCAGGAACATGCAGCAGATCACGCGCGCGATCGCCGGGAAAGACATTGGGTCACCAGAGTAAGGGAGTGGGACGGCCTACAGTCCTCCTCTGTGTCGCGCGCCCCGCGAACGGTTGCATCCCGCCCCGAATCCCCCCACCCCCGTCCCGCACCCCTTCACCCCTTCACCGATTGACTTCCGCCCCCTGCTCCGGTAGCATTGGAATCACCCCGCACCCCATCCAGAGCGGTCCTCTTTCCGCACAACCGAGACGGGCCATGTTCTTCCCCGTTCGGCTGCACGACGCGGTCGATTTCGATACCGTCCTCCGCAGGCTTCTTCCCGTGCTGGCCGGTCCCCGCGGCGAGCGCCGGGTGGCGTATGCATCGTACGATGCCGCGCGCGGCGTGTTCGCCCGGCGCTGGACGCTGGGCGAGGGAAATCGCGTGGACGAGGCGGCCGTGGAGGTGGAGCCGCAGCGCCTGCACTCGCTGCTGATGGACGACGCCGGCGGCGACCGGCCCCTGCGCCCCGCCGAGTCGGTGGCGGTGTGGGTGCTGCGCGACCTGCTGCCGGGGATCGACCCCGAGCGCAACTCCATCCGCGTGCGCGCCATCGCCCACGACGGCGCGCTGCTGGGCGCGCTGCTGGTGGCGGAGCCGCGCCGCTTTTCCCTGGGCCGCAAGGACGAGGGCCCGGTGGCCGCCGCGGGCGACGTGCTCGAGATGGCGCTGGCGCGCGCCATGGCCCTGGCCGCCGCGGGCCCGGCGCTGGGCGCGGGGCAGCCCGTGGGCGTCGCGGACGCGTTCATCGAGCGGCTGCGCGAAAGCGAGCGCGCCCTGGCCGAGGCGCGCGGCGAGATGGAGCGCAGCCGCGGCCGGCTGGAGGCGCTGGAGCGGGCGGCGGGCGGCGCCACGGAGCTGCTGATGGACGCGCACGTGGAGCTGGACCGCCGCAACGCCCGCCACCAGCGGCAGACGCGCGTCCTTTTTCTTCTCCGCAAGCTGCTGGACCGCAACGCCGCGGGGATGGAGGCCACCGAGCTGGCGGTGGAGATCGTCCGCACCGTGGCCGAGGCGTTTGGCGGCGGGCGCTGCTCGCTGCTGCTGGTGGACGACGCCTCGCCCGAGCGCGAGCTGCGGCTGGGCGCCGCCGTGGGGCTGCCGCCGGCGCTGGACGCGGGCGGCGTGCGCGTCTCCATGGGGCGGGGGATCGCGGGCGAGGTGGCCCGCACCCGCATGCCGCTGGTGGTCCGCGACCCGCAGGACGAGACCGGCGGCGCCCTGGTGGGCGACGACTGGTACACCTCCGACGCCTTCGTCTCGCTGCCGCTGGTGTCGCGCGGCCGGCTGCTGGGCGTGCTGAACCTTACCAACTTTCGCGCGGGCACGGTGGACGACGCCGAGGTGGAGCAGCTGCGCCTGGTGTCGCTGTGCGTGGCGCTGCTGGCGGACCACGCCGGGCTCTCGGAGCGGTTGTTCGACCCGCGCCCGTCCTAACCCCTTCTCGTTCGATGACCGACCCTACCCCCACGGCCTCGCTCGACGCCGACCTGACCGAGCTGCTGCGCCGCGCCACCGTGCGCCCCCTGACCGCCGAAGAAGCCGAGCGCGCCTTCAGCGAGGTGATGGAGGGGCGCGCCACGCCGGTGCAGATGGCCACGCTGCTGGTCGCCATCCGCGTCCGCGGCGCCACCTCGCAGGAGGTGGCCGGCGGCGTGCGCGCCCTGCGCCGCGCCATGGTGCCCGTCCCCGCGGACCCCGAGGGGCTGGTGGACACCTGCGGCACGGGCGGCGGCGCGCTGACGACGTTCAACATCAGCACGGCGGCGGCGCTGCTGGCGGCGGGGGCGGGGGTGCGGGTGGCCAAGCACGGCAACCGCAGCTTTACCAGCAAGTGCGGCAGCGCCGACGTGCTTGAGGCGCTGGGCGTGCGGCTGGAGCTGAACCCCGAGCGCGAGGCGCGGGTGCTGGAGGAGTGCGGCATCGTCTTCATGTTCGCGCCGCTGCACCATCCGGCCATGCGCCACATCGGCCCCATCCGCCGCGAGCTGGCCATGCCCACGCTGATGAACGTGCTGGGCCCCGTCACCAACCCCGCCGGCGCGCGGCGCCAGGTGGTGGGCGTGAACGATCCCGCGCTGCTGGAGCTGATCGCGGGCGCGCTGCTGGAGCTGGGGCACGACCGCGCCCTGGTCGTCCACGGCGAGCCGGGGATCGACGAGCTGAGCCCGCTGGGCACCACCGAGCTGCTGGAGGTTGCGGACGGCAAGATCACCCGCCGCACCTTCGATCCCGCCGAGGAGCTGGGGTGGGAGCGCTTCGAGGCGGCGGGGATGGAAGGCGGCGAGCGCGACGACAACGCGCGCAAGGTCGTCGGCGTGCTCAAGGGCGAGGTGGGCGGCTCCGCCCGCGCCGCCACCGTGCTGAACGCCGGCGCCGCCATCTGGGTGTCCGGCCAGGCGAAGACGCTGGCCGACGGCGTCAAGAAGGCCCAAGCCGCGCTGGATGCCGGCGCCGGCTACGACAAGCTGAAGGCCCTTCGCGAAGCCAGCCAGACGGGGTAGGGCGGGGGAGTCCATGGTGCAATGATGCGCGCGTGGACATGACGGCGCCTCACCCGCCCAAGCGAATGAATTCGCGGCTGGCCAACGCGATGTCGGCCTTCGCCGGCGGGTGTGCGCCGCGCGGCATGTTGTCGTTCGCCGAGCCTGAAACCCTCCGCCACCCAACCTCCCCCAGCAGTTTTGGGGGAGGTGCGAGCCTAAGCGAGCGGAGGGGGCGCCGCGGACGCAGACCAGAGCCGTCGCAGCACGATCTGCCGAGGCCGCCCACCCGCCCGGGCGAATGAATTCGCGGCTGGGACCACGCGACGTCGGCCTTCGCCGGCGGGTGTGCGCCGCGCGGCGTGTTGTGGTTCGCCGAGCCTGAAACCCTCCGCCACCCAACCTCCCCCAGCAGTTTTGGGGGAGGTGCGAGCCTAAGCGAGCGGAGGGGGCGCCGCGGACGCAGACCAGAGCCCGTCGCAGCACGATCTGCCGAGGTCGCCCATCCCGCCCGGGCGAATGAATTCGCGGCTGGGCCAACGCGATGTCGGCCTTCGCCGACGGGTGTGTGCCGTGCGGCGTGTTGTCGTTCGCCGAGCCTGAAACCCTCCGCCACCCAACCTCCCCCAGCAGTTTTGGGGGTGGTGCGAGCCTACGCGAGCGGCGGGGGCGCCGCGGACGCAGACCAGAGCCCGTCGCAGCAGGATCTGCCGAGGCCGCCCACCCTGCCAGGGCGAATGAATTCGCGGCTGGGACCACGCGATGTCGGCCTTCGCCGACGGGTGTGTGCCGCGCGGGGTACGAAGATCGCCCCCGGATACACGAATGCCTCCACGTCACCAGACGCGGAGGCATCGCTTGCATCACCTGTTCGGAGAAACCCCACGGGCGAATCCCCTGTCCCGCTATTCCCTATTCCCTATTCCCTGTTCCCTGTCCCCTCTACTTCGAAAAAACGGCCCGCAGCTCGAACGGCCCCTGGATCGGCGGAGGCGTCTTGTCCTCCAGCACCACCATGCGCTTGTCGTTCTTGCCCAGCTTGCCCACCACGAACGGCACCGACGCTTCGCTCTTCATCGTAGTTCCCTTGAGGTGCCGCCCGGCGCCCGGGCGGAAAGCGGGTCTCAGCCGCACCCGGCGCAGCCTTCCCAGGCCGGCGAGGGTGCGGTTGCGGCGGGCTGCCCCGCGGTTCTGCGCAGAACCGTGGCGCCCCACCGTCAGGTCAGTACTTGCGGATCACGCCCACCACGATGCCCTGGATCTGCACGGCGTCGCCGGCATAGTACATGGGCTGCATGGTGGGGTTCGCCGGCTGCAGGCGCACGCGGCCGGCGGGCTCGCGGTAGAACTTCTTGACCGTGGCCGAGTCGCCGTTCACCAGCGCCACCACCATCTCGCCGTTCTCCGCCGTCTGGCGCGAGTTGACGATGATGTAGTCGCCGTCGCGGATCTGCTCGTCGATCATGGAGTCGCCGCGCACCCGCAGGACGTAGTTGTTGCCGCGCCGCACCATGTCGTGCGGGACCGTGATGGTCTCCTGCTCGGCGATGGCTTCGATCGGCAGGCCGGCGGCCACGGCGCCCATCAGCGGCAGCTCCAGCGCCGGGGCGTGCAGGTCCGCGCGCACCACCTCGAGCGAGCGGCTCTTGTTGTAGTTCTTCCGGAGAAAGCCCTTTTGCTCCAGATTGGTAAGGTGCTCGTGGACCGTGGCCAGCGAGTTGTAGCCGAAGTGGTCCGCGATCTCCTCGTAGCTCGGCGAGTAGCCGTTCGTCTCCACGAAGCTCTCGACGTAGTCGAGGATCTGCCGCTGCTTCTTGGTGAGCGCCATCCGCTTCTCCGCGTGGGGGAATTGCCTTCTTCCGAACAGGTGCCGAAGAATATACCCGAAGGCAAACCGAAGCGCAAGGAATAAAATCAAACATTGAGCGACAGCATCCTGGACCGCATCGTCCGCACCAAGCGGGACGAGGTGCGAGAAGCCGTTCCGCGGCTTTCCGAATACCGCGACATTGCACGCCAAGCCAGTGCGCCGCGCGGGTTTGCGGCCTCCCTGCGCCGTCCCGGCGAGGTGCGCCTGCTGGCCGAGGTCAAGCGCCGCTCGCCCAGCGCGGGCGACATTCGCCCGGGGGCGGATCCGGTGGAGGTGGCGCGCGCGTACGTGGACGGGGGCGCCGCGGCGCTCTCGGTGCTCACCGACCGCGACTACTTCGGCGGTGACCTGGCCTTCCTCCGCGCCGTCAGATCGGCGGTGCCGGTGCCGGTCATCCGCAAGGACTTTCTCATCCACCCGGTGCAGGTGTGGGAGGCGCGCGCGTCCGGCGCCGACGCGGTGCTCCTCATCGCCCGCATCCTCGACCAGGCGATGCTCGTGGAGCTGCAGGCGCTGGCGTGGGAGCTGGGGATGGACGCGCTGGTGGAGGCGCACACGGCGGAGGAGCTGGACCGCGCGCTCGACGCCGGCGCCACGCTGGTCGGGGTGAACAACCGCGACCTGGACACCTTCGTGACCGACCTGGAGCTGTGCGTCCGCCTGGCGCCGCGCGTTCCTTCCGATGTCACGTACGTGGGCGAGAGCGGCATTCGCGCGGCGGAGGACGTGGACCGGCTGGGCGCGGCGGGGATCGACGCCATCCTGGTCGGCGAGTCGCTGATGCGGCAGGCGGACCTGCGCGCGGCGGCGTCCGCCCTGGTGGGCCGGCCGCGCCTGCCGGGGGCGCGGGGCGGATGACGGAGGTCAAGGTCTGCGGGCTGATGCGGCACGAGGACGCGGCGGTGGCGGCGGAGGCGGGGGCAGGGTACCTGGGAGTGATCCTGGCACCGGGATTCCGCCGGAGCGTGACGCCGGACGCGGCGCGCATTATCTTGCACGGCTTCCCGGTACGGCGGGTGGGCGTCTTCGTGGACGCGGACGAGGACGCGCTGCGTTCCGCCGCGGAGGCGGCCGGCGTGGACGTCCTTCAGCTGCATGGAGATGAGTCTCCCGAGCTGGCGGCGCGGATGCGCGCGGCGGGGTGGGAGGTGTGGAAGGCGGTTCGCGCGCGCGACGCGGACGACTTTTCCGCCGCCGTGCGCCGCTACGCCGGGTCGGTGGACGCGCTGCTGGTGGACGGGTACGATCCCGCGTCGCACGGCGGCACCGGCGCGCGCTTTCCCTGGGAGCAGGTCGCCGCGCGGCGCGGCGAGGTGCCGGCGGAGATGCGGCTGATCGCCGCGGGCGGGCTGCGGCCGGAGAACGTGGCCGGCGCCGTGCGCATCCTGCGGCCCGACGCGGTGGACGTGAGCTCGGGCGTCGAATCCGCCCCGGGCCGGAAGGACCCCCGGGCCGTTCGCGACTTCGTGCAGGCCGTACACGCCGTTTCTTTCCCTACTGAGTGAGCAGGCCCGTTTCCATGAGCGACACCGCAGGCACCGCCCTGGCCGATGCACCGAGCGGCCGGTTTGGCGAATACGGGGGGCGCTTCGTCCCCGAGACGCTGGTCACCGCCCTGGACGAGCTGGCCGACGTCTACGCGGCGGCGGCCGCGGACCCGTCGTTCTGGGATGAGCTGGGCGCGCTCTGGCGCGACTACGTGGGCCGCCCCACCCCGCTGTACCCCGCCCGCCGGCTGGGCGAGGCGGCGGGGGGGATCACCGTGTACCTGAAGCGCGAAGACCTGAACCACACCGGCTCCCACAAGATCAACAACGCGCTGGGGCAGGTGCTGCTGGCGCGCCGGATGGGCAAGGCGCGCATCATCGCCGAGACGGGCGCGGGGCAGCACGGCGTCGCCACCGCCACCGCCTGCGCGCTCTTCGGCCTGCAGTGCATCGTCTACATGGGCGAGGAGGACGTCCGGCGGCAGTCGCTGAACGTCTACCGCATGCACCTGCTGGGCGCGGAGGTGCGGCCGGTGACCGGCGGCACCCGCACGCTGAAGGACGCGGGGAACGAGGCGCTGCGCGACTGGGTCACCCACGTTCGCGACACGCACTACGTGCTGGGGAGCGCCGTGGGGCCCGACCCGTATCCGCGGATGGTGCGCGACTTCCAGTCCGTCATCGGGCGCGAGGCGCGGGGGCAGCTGCTGGAGGTGGAGGGCCGGCTTCCCGCCGCCGTGGTCGCCTGCGTGGGGGGCGGATCCAACGCCATCGGCACCTTTCACCCTTTCGTGCAGGACGCCGGGGTGGAGCTCGTCGGCGTCGAAGCGGCGGGGGACGGGATCGACACGCCCCGCCACGCGGCGCCGCTGACGCGGGGAACGCCGGGGGTGTTCCAGGGCTCGTACTCGTACCTGCTGCAGGACGAGGGCGGGCAGGTGGCGCACGCGCACTCCATCTCCGCGGGGCTCGACTATCCCGGCGTGGGCCCGGAGCACTCGTTTCTCAAGGACAGCGGCCGCGCCACCTACGCCGCCGTGAGCGACGCCGAGGCGCTGGAGGCGTTCGGCAGGCTGGCGCGGCTGGAGGGGATCATCCCCGCGCTCGAGAGCGCCCACGCCATCGCCTTCGTGCTGCGCGAGGGCGCGCGGTGGAAGGACCGCGGCCCCGTGCTGGTGTGCCTGAGCGGCCGCGGCGACAAGGACGTGGCCCAGGTGGCCGAGATGACCGGCGCCCGCTGACCCCCCGACCCACCCGCCCCACCGGATGAACGCCACCGCCCTGCACCTGGTCCCCGCCGAGCCCGACGCCCCTTCCGGGGGCGACGCGGCCACGCGCGCCGAGGTGCAGGAGGTGGTGCGCGGCTTTACCCGCGCCCTGCGCACCCACCTGCTGTACGAGGGCCAGTCCCCCGCGCTCGACCGGTTCGTCGAATCGCTGCGCGAGCGCCTGGCCGCCCTCTGGGAGCGGCTGCCCTATCTGAACGTGCAGATCGAGGAGCGCGAGATCCTGTGGGAGGGGGTCGCCGTCTTCAGCGCGGGCGAGGAAGAGCGCGACAACCTGGCCTTTTCCCTCTACAAGGACGGCGTCCGCGAGCTGAGCTTCATGCCCGGCTTCGAGGGCGACGACCTGGACGGCTTCCTGGCCATCCTGGCCCGCATCCACCGGCTGCGGATCGACGAGGAGGACCTGCTCACCCTGCTGTGGGAGCACGACTGGAGCCACTTCCGCTACCGGTACGTGGAGCCGCTGGCGGAGGGGGTCAAGCTTCCCGAGCCGGGCGAGTCGGCCGCGCGGCCCACCGTGGCGGCGCCCGTGCAGGACCCTGCGCCGCTCACCACGGCGGTGTCGACGGAGGACTTTCGCGAGGCGCTGTACTTCCTGGACGAGGGGGAGATGCGCCGGCTGGAGGCCGAGGTGCGGCGCGAGATGGGGCGCGACCTGTGGACGGACGTGCTGAACGCCATGTTCGACCGGCTGGAGGATGGCCCGGCCGAGCGGCAGGCGCAGGTGGTGTCGATCTCCGGCGACCTGCTTCCCACGCTGCTGGGCGCGGCGCGGCTCGACACGGCGGCGTACATGCTGGGCGAGCTGGTGGGGATCGCCACCAGCGGACGCAAGCTCCCGCCCCCGGTGGTCCGCGCCATGCGCGCCCTGTTCGAGCAGCTGGCGCGGCGCGAGACGGTGGCGGAGCTGGTGCGGATCGTGGAAGAGGCGGGCGACACCCTGCCCCGCGAGCAGCTGGGCGCCCTGCTGGCGTTCTTTCCCCCCGAGTCGCTGGGCCCGCTGCTGCACGCGGGTGAGAGCAGCGCCTCCGAGGGCGCGCGCGCGGCGCTGATGGCGGCGGCGGAGCGGCTGGCGGCGCCCAACCCCGGCGCCCTGCGCGGCTTCGTGCAGGACCCGGAGCCCGCCATTGCCGGGGGCGCGGCGCGGCTCGTCGGACGGCTGCGGGTGCTGGAGGCCGCGGCGGACGTGGCGCGGCTGCTGGGGCGCGCGGAGCCCCGGGTGCGCGTGGCGGCGGTGGAGGCGCTGCAGGAGCTGCGCTCGCCCACGGCCAGCGCCGCGCTGGAGCCGGCGCTGGACGACGACGACCGCGAGGTGCGCGTGGCCGCCGCCCGTGCACTGGCGGCGCTGCGCTGGTCGCCGGCCCGCGCCCGGCTGGAGGGGGCGCTGGAGGGGCGGCGGCTGCGCGAGGCGGACCTGACGGAGCGCATCGCCTTTTTCGAGGCGTACGGCGGGCTGGCGGGGGCCGACGCGGTGCCCCTGCTGGACCGCATCCTGAACGGCAAGAGCTGGCTGGGGCGGCGCGAGGCGGGCGAGATGCGCGCCTGCGCGGCGCTGGGGCTGGGCCGCGTGCGCGCCCCCGCCGCGGAGCGCGCCCTTTCCGCCGCCGCGGCCGACCCGGACCCGGTGGTGCGCAGCGCCGTGGGCCGCGCGCTGCGGACGGTGCGCCAGTGAGCACCCTTCCCTCCGCCGTCCCCATGCTCCCCGAGCCGCGCGCCCACCCCGGCGCGCAGACCTCGGACGAGCGGGGCCTGCAGCGCAAGGGGCGCAACCTGCTGTTCGCGGTCGCCACGGCGCTGCGCTCGCTGCAGCTGTACCCGCTCGAGAACCAGGCGGTGGCCACCGCGCTGGCCGAGCTGGACGGGATCACCCAGGAGCTGCTGGCGGCCGAGGATCAGATCGCCATCCGCTTCGTGGGCGACTTCTTCTTCGTCAACGACCTGCGGCTGCGGGTAGACCTGCAGAGCTACGCCACCTATGGCACCGTGGGGCGCGCCCTGGCCCGCCACGGCATCGGCGAGCTGGAGGTGTTCCGCGGCGCCACCATCCCCGAGTGGACGGCGCTGCTGGCGCTGGTGAACGCCGAGCCGGACCCCGAGGACCGCTTCGGCGCCTTCCTGGAGCGGCTGGGGCGCACGGCGGTCCTCCACCTCGCCGTGGGCCCCGACCGGGAGAGCGAGCCGGACCTGCGCGACGAGGAGTCGCGGCGCATGGCCAAGCGCGCCTACGCCCAGACCGTCGCCGTGGCGCGCGAGGTGATGGGCGGGCTGCGGATGGGAAAGGGGGTGAGCCTGCGGCCGGTGAAGCGCGCCGTGCAGTCCATCGTGGACCAGGTGCTCACCAACGAGACCTCCATCGTGGGGCTGACGACGCTGCGGGACTACGACGAGTACACGTTCACCCACTCGGTGAACGTGTGCATCTTTTCCGTGGCGCTGGGCAAGAAGCTGGGGCTGGGCAAGCACCAGCTGTACGAGCTGGGGCTGGGCGCGCTGCTGCACGACGTGGGCAAGGTGCGCATGCCGCTGGAGCTCATCAACAAGACCGGCGCGCTGACGGCGGACGAGTTCAGGGTGCTGCAGGAGCACCCCACCGAGGGGCTGCTGTCGATGTTCGACATGCGGGGCCTGGCCGAGCTTCCCCTGCGCGCCATGCTGATGGCGTACGAGCACCACATGAAGGTGGACCAGACGGGCTACCCCGTCAGCGCCCGCCCCCGCGACCCCACCCTGTTCGGGCGCATCGTGGCGGTGGCCGACGGCTTCGACGCGGCGACCACCAAGCGCAGCTACCAGGCGCAGCCCTGGCCGCCCGACCGGGTGCTGCGCGAGATGCGCGACAACCCGGCGCGCGGCTTCGATCCCCTGCTGGTCAAGGCGTTCATCAGCATGACCGGGATCTACCCGGTGGGAAGCGTGGTCATCCTCGACACCTTCGAGCTGGCCATCGTCTGCGAGCGCAACCCGCGGCCCGACGCCATGCACCAGCCGGTGGTGCAGGTGATCTACGACTCCATGGGCGTGCGGGTGGACCCCCCGCGCCGGCTGGACCTCGCCGAGACGGAGCCCGCCACGGGCAAGCCGCTTCGCAGCATCATCAAGACCACGGACCCGGAGCGCTACGGCATCCATGTCGGCGACTACTTCGTCTGACCTTTCCCTGGCGGGCGCCTTTGGGCGCGCCCGCGCGGAGGGCCGCGCGGCCCTCGTCCCCTACGTCACCGCCGGCCACCCCACCCCCGCCGTTACCGCCGACGTCCTCACGGGGATCGCGGACGACGGGGCCGACGTCATCGAGCTGGGCATTCCCTTCAGCGACCCGCTGGCGGACGGCCCCACCATCCAGCGCTCGTCGTTCGAGGCCATCAGGCAGGGGGTGGACCTGCGCTGGACGCTGGACGCGCTGGCCGGCTTCCGGGCCAAGCGCGACACGCCCGTGGTCCTCTTTACCTACCTGAACCCCGTGCTGCGCCACGGCGTGGACCGCTTCCTGGCCGACGCGGCCTCCGCGGGGGCGCAGGGGGTGCTGCTGACGGACCTCCCCGTGGGCGCCGACCCGCCGCTCGAGGCGCGCATCGACGCCTCGGGGCTGGACCTGATCCGCCTGGTCGCGCCGACGACGCGGCCCGAGCGGGTGCGCACCATCGCGGCGGCGGCGCGGGGATTCCTGTACTACGTCTCGCGGACGGGAGTGACCGGCGCGCGGGTGGCGCTGCAGGCGGGGCTGGCGGCCGAGGTGGCGGAGGTGCGGGCCGTGACGGCGGTCCCCGTCGCCGTGGGGTTCGGGATCAGCACGCCGGAGCAGGCGGCGACGGTGGCGCGGGTGGCGGACGGGGTGGTGGTGGGGAGCGCGCTGGTGGACGCGCTGCAGGCGGAGGGGGTGGAGGGCGGCCGCCGCTTCGTCCGCGCGCTGCGGCAGGCGGTGGAGGGCGCCCGCCGCGCGTGAGCGAGGAGCCGCTTTCGCCGGGGGCCGTGCGCCTTCTGCGGGTCTACGCGCGCGCCCTGCTGCTGCTGGGCGCGCTGGCCCTGCTGGCCGCCGCCGCGCTGGTGACGCCGGGTGTGACGGGGTGGCTGGCGGCGGTGCTGGGCGCGGCGGCGGTGGCGGCGCTGCGGCTGGGCGCCGTGTCGCTCTCCAAGTTCGCCTACGTGACGATGACGGTGGTTCCCGTCGGGGCGCTCACGCTGCTGGGCGAGCCGGTGGCGGCGATGGTCGCGGCGTGGGTGGGCACCGTGGCGGGGGACGCCATCCGCGGCAAGCCGGGCTTTGCCGCGGGGGTGAACGCGGGGCGCGAGACGCTGGCGGCGCTGGCGGGGTGGGGCGGCTACCTGCTGGCCGCCTCGGCCGCCGCGCTCCCCGCCGCGGACCTGGCCTCCGGCAGCGCGCCGGCGTTCACGGTGCAGGGCCTTCCCGTCATCCCCGCCTACTTCCTCACCTACTTCGCTGCATCCCGACTCCTTTTCTACGCCTCGCTCCTGGTCCGCGGCAAGCTGAACGCCAGCGAGCGGATGGTGCTCGTCCGGTACGAGGTGGTGGCGGCGGCGCTGGGGTCGCTGGCGGCGCTGTGCACGGCGGCGGCGGTGGCGCTCATGGGGGGATGGGGGGCGTCCATCGCCATCCTGGCCTTCGTGGCGGTGCCCGGCATCCTGGCCCGCGCGCTGCTGGTGGAGGCCATCGCCTCCGAGGAGCTGCGCAAGGTGGCGGCGATGGAGGCGGTGGTCACCGCGGGGATGCCGCTGGCGGAGAGCATGGCGCGCATCGAGGAGATGGCGGGGCGGCTGATCGAGTGGGCGTGGCTGCACGTGTACTCCGTGCGCCGGGGCGAGCTGGTGATGGTGCACCCGCCCGTGGCCGAGGGCGACGGGCTGGAGGCGTACGCCGCCCTGCGCGAGCAGGTGTTCCGGGCGGACGGGGGCGAGCCCCTGGTGATCGCGGACGCGCACGCGGACCCGCGGGTGCAGGGGCGCGGGCCCGTGCGCTCGCTGGTGCTGGTGCCGCTGTCGTACGGGCGCAACCCGCTGGGGTTGCTGGAGATCGGGCACCACCGCGCGGGGGTGTACGGGCCGGCGGAGGCGCGGCTCATCGAGCGCTTTGCCCGGCAGCTGGCCTTGGCGCTGCAGCTGGACGGGCTGGTGCGCCCCATGACGCAGAGCGCGCGCGAGATCGACGCGCAGCTGCGCACGCTGGGCGGGCGGCTGGCCGGGCTGCGGCAGAGCGGGGAAGGGGTGGCGGCGCGCGCGGCCGAGATCCGGGGGCGCGTGGCGGACCAGGGGCGGCGGACGGCCTTTGGCCTGGCGGTGACGGAGGAGCTGGCCGCCGCCGCCGCCGCCATGTCGCGCGACGCCGGCGAGACGGCCACCGCAAGCCGCGACGCGCGGCGGCTGGCGGCGGAGAACCGAGGCGCCATCGTGCAGGCCATCGGGCGGCTGGTGGAGCTGCGCGACTTCGTGGACGCCGAGGCGCGCGCCATGGGCGAGCTCTCCGGCGCCTCGGCGCGGATCGCCGGGGTGGTGGAGACGATCCGCTCCATCGCGGACCAGACCAACCTGCTGGCGCTGAACGCGGCCATCGAGGCGGCGCGCGCCGGAGAGCAGGGGCGCGGCTTCGCGGTGGTGGCCGACGAGGTGCGCAAGCTGGCGGACAGCAGCGGCGGCGCGGCGGTGCAGGCGCGGGAGATGGTGGACGCGGTGCGGGGGCAGATGGCGGCGGCGCTGGGGCGGATGGAGGCGGGCTCGGCGCGGCTGGCCGGCGTGGGCGAGCTGTCGCGGTCCGCGCTCGACTCCATCGAGCGCATCGTGGACGCGTCGCAGGGCGCGGAGGCGCTGACCACGCGCATCGAGACGCGCGCGGGCGAGCAGCACGCGCGCATCGGCGGGCTGCGCGACGAGATCGCCGCCGTGGCCCGGAACGCCGCCGCCAACGGCGAGGCCGTCAGCGCCGTGGCCGAGGCCGCCGCCCGCCAGGCCGACACGCTGCAGGAGATCGAGCGCGCCGGCACCGCGCTGCGCTCCGTCTCCGAGCGCCTGACCCTCTACATCTCCCGCCTCAACGAAGTCACCGACGCCGAGGCCGCGGAGGCGTGACCCGCCGGTCCCGTCCACGCCTGCGCCGCCGCCCTTCTCGACGATCCGCCCGCGCAGCTGTCATTCCGAGCGAGCCGGCGCGGATCACTCTTGCGACCGGTGACGTGGCCGAAGCTCGGCGATTATACCAGATCCTGAAAAAGAATAATCGTACAGAGGAACAGAGTCAGACAGAGAAAGCGAGCTGAAACATCATCCTGGTTCCTCTGTCTGACTCTGTTCCTCTGTACCCATGAAGGCGTTGTTTTCCCGTCTTTATCACTCGCCCGAACCGCGGCCGGATCCGCATGCCGAAACAGAGAACGGCCTTCCTGCGCGGGGAAGGCCGTTATCGTTGAAGTTGCCCTGCCAACCGGCGCGGATCACTCTTACGACCGGTGACATGCCCGAAGCTCCGCGATTAGACCAGATCCTGAAAAAGAATAATCGTACAGGGGAACAGAGTCAGACAGAGAAAGCGAGCTGAGACATCATCCTGGTTCCTCTGTCTGACTCTGTTCCTCTGTACCCATGAAGGTGTTGTTTTTCCCGTCTTCAGTATCACTCGCCGCGAACCGCGGACCGGATCTGCATGCCGAAGCAGAGAACGGCCTTCCCGCGCGAGGAAGGCCGTTCCTGTTACCGAGGACGTGCCCGCAATCCCGCGATCACCTCGTCGCCATCGAGCCCTTCGACCACACCGCGCACCATTTCCATCGCCCGGCGGTGTGCCTCCGCTTCGACTGCATCGTCCTCCGGATCTTCCGGTTCCAGGCTCTCGATCGGTGTTTCCGCCGCGCTCGCGGATTCCGCGTGCGAGCGACTGCGATACGCGCGCTTGAACAGCGTCGCCGTCTGCATGGAGAACGCGTCGGCAATGCGATCGAGCGTGTCGATGGTGACGTTCGCCTGGGCCGCCTCGATCTGCGCGACGCGCGGCTGGGAGGTGCCCAGACGCTGCGCCATCTGGTGCCGGGTCAATCCGCCACTCACCCGCAGCCGCAGCACGTTGCGCGCAAGGGTGAGCCTGCTGCCCATCGCCGCCTCGGCGCGCGCGATCTCCGGATTGTCGCGCCATACGGACTCGAACAGCTCGTGCGCGCCGCATCCCGGCAAGTTCATCATCGTCCTCCACCCCGTTCGGTTCAGCCGCGTCCACCCTCGCCCGGTGACCTTGGTGCCGGCGATGGGAAGCTAATCACTCGCGCCGCGGCTGAGTAGCGCCGGGAAAATACCGTCAACGCGGCAGGGTCCAGGGGAGCGATCCGATGGGGTCCGGGGCGGAGCGGATGAGGCGGAGGGCGGGCTAAAGTGTGGTCCGTTGAAGCGGCGCCGCGGAGTGCTTATATTGAATGGCTGCATTCTGAACGGCGATCCCGACGCGCAAAGCCCAATCTTTCCGGAGGAAGCCCGATGGCGGGCCATAGCAAGTGGAAGCAGATCAAGCACAAGAAGGCGCTGACGGACAACCGCCGCGCCGCCACGTGGACCAAGAAGATCCGTGAGATCACCGTGGCCGCCAAGGAAGGCGGCGGCGACCCCGCGGGCAACCCGCGGCTGCGCCTGGCCATCGACAACGCCAAGGCGGTCAACATGCCCAACGAGAACATCGACCGCGCCATCAAGAAGGGCACGGGCGAGCTCGAGGGCGTGAACTACGAGGAGATCACGTACGAGGCGTACGGCCCGGCCGGCGTCGCCATCATGATCGAGTCGCTGACCGACAACGGAAACCGCACCGTGGCCGACATCCGCCGCTGGCTGTCGCGCAACGGCGGCAACCTGGGCACCACCGGCAGCGTGGCGTGGATGTTCGACCGGCGCGGCCAGATCTCCATCGACGGCGCCAGGCACGACGAGGAGACGGTGATGGAGGCGGCGCTGGAGGCCGGCGCGCTGGACGTGGAGACCGGCGAGGACGGGTTCACCGTGCTCACCGAGGTCGCCGACTTCCACGCCGTGCAGGACGCGCTGCGCGCCGCGGGGATCACCTGGGAAGACGCCGAGCTGGCGATGATCCCCAAGACCGAGATCAAGGTCGAGGGCGCCGACGCCGAGCAGCTGGTCAAGCTGCTGGAGCTGCTGGAAGAGCTGGACGACGTGCAGCAGGTGTACACCAACGCCGACGTCGACATGGACTCGCTGGCCGAGGTCTGAGCTTGCCCATCGGCGGCGCGGGCCCGTCCGCCGCGCCGGAGCGCGGGCCGCGCGGCCCCGCCGAGAGCGTGGTGCTGGGGGTGGACCCCGGCACGGCGGTCACCGGCTACGGCGTCGTTCGCCGCGCGGCGGACGGCGCCCTGTCGCTGCTGGAGTGCGGCGTCATTCGCACCGACGCCCGCGCCCCGCTCCCCGAACGCCTGCGCGACATCCACCTGGGGATCGTGGAGGTCATCGCCCGCGTCCGTCCCTCGGTGCTGTCGGTGGAGGGGGTGTTCTACGCCAAGAACGTCCGCACCAGCGTGGTGCTGGGGCACGCGCGCGGCGCCATCCTGCTGGCGGCCGCGCTCAACGGGATCGAGGTGGCCGAGTACCCGCCGGCGGAGGTCAAGTCCGCCGTGGTGGGCGCGGGGCGGGCCACCAAGGACCAGGTGGGATTGATGGTGCAGCGCCTCCTGAAGCTGCGTGACGTTCCCAAGCCGCACGACGCGGCGGACGGGGTGGCCCTGGCGCTCACCCACTGCTTTCGCGGGTTCGGCCCCTCGGCCAAGTCTCCCCCCTTCAACCTGCGGCAGATGATCGCCAACTCCGGAGCCCGCCGTTGATCACACGCGTCCGCGGCGAGCTGATGGTCCGCGACCTGGAGCGGGTGGAGGTGATGACCTCCGGCGGCGTGGGCTACGAGATCTCCATTCCCACCACCGTCTTCGAGCGGCTGCCGCGCCTGGGCGAGCAGGTCACGCTGCGCACCTACCACCTGGTGCGCGAAGACATGGTGGCGCTCTTCGGGTTCCTGGACGACACGGAGAAGACGGTCTTTACGCGGCTGCTCACCATCAACGGCGTGGGGCCGCGGCTGGCGCTGGCCATGCTCTCGGCGATGACGGCGGAGTCGGTGGTGCGCGCCGTGCGCGAGCGCAACGCGGCGGCGCTCACGGCGGTGAGCGGGGTGGGAAAGAAGACGGCGGAGCGGGTGGTGCTGGAGCTTACCGGCAAGCTGGACGACATCGCCTTCGCGGCCGGCGCGCTGGGCCAGCGGGCGCCCGCGGCGGAGGAGGCCCTGCGCGCGCTGACGGCGCTCGGCGTGACGCAGGCGGACGCGGACCGCGCGGTGCGCGGCGTCGTCCAGGAGAAGGGAAGCCTCTCCGCGCCGGAGATGATCCGCGAGGCGCTGGCGCGGCTGAAGTAGGGGGATACGCGGGCGGGCGCTGGTTCCGGGCGGATCAGCGCTGTTCCCGGCGTCGGCGGGTGTGCGAAGCGACGACGCAAGCCGTGCCGGAGGCCTCGCCGGGCCTCCGGCACGCCGCGCTTACTGGCAGTCGCGGACCCAGCTTTCGAGCGGGCTGAGGCAGAAGAAGTCCTGCGAGCAGGTCATCGTCTTGTCGGGGTTGTCGCTGTGCGCGTGGACGGTGCCGCCCACGCTGGCGGCCCCGGTCTCGAACGAGGTGATTTCCAGCGCTTCTACGTTCAGGGACAGCTTCTTCATGAGGATCTCCGCGGGGGGGATTGTGATGCGGGGGGCTTTCCAACAGGAGGGTGGAAAATGCAGCCGCGCCTGAAGTTCACATGATGTCGGGATTCGCGCAAGCAGTCTGTAAGCGTTTGCAAATGTTCAGCTTGTGGTGGTTGGTGGGAAACATGTGATCTTCTCGCGCCGGACACCGTCCAGGGCGGGTGAGCGGCCCTTTCTGCGCGCGTCCGCATCCCGGGCAGAACCGGGAGCAAATCCGCGTTGCAACTCGCCGGCACCCGCGTCCGTAGAGGGCGTCCGGACGCGGAGCCGGATGCCCGCGCGAAAGAATCCATCCGCCTGACGGAGCGCGTTTCGTGAACGATCTTGCCCACCCCGCCGCCACCGCCACGTCCCCCCTTGCCGAACCGAAGTCGCCCTGGACGCCGGCGGTCGTCGCGTGCGTGGCATGCATCGGGATCGCGGGCGGGAGCTTGACGTACGGCCTCGCCGTCGGGTTTTCGCTTCCGTCCGCGGTGCCGCTGCTGCTGCTCGCTTCCGGGTGCATGGCCGCCGTGCGCTGGAAGCGCGCGGGCGTACGCCACGAACTGCGGAACCAGGCGTCGTCCAAGATCGCGGAGTTCGGCGGCGGCGTGTACGGCGCTATGGCGATGGCCACGCTGCTGTACCTGGAAGCCGCCGACCTGGTGAGCGACGTGGCTTCCGCGGGCTCGCTGCCGAAGTTCATCGGCGCGCTGGACGTGGGCTGGCTGGTGGAGCAGATGATGGAGTCCGTGGGCTTTGCCATTCGCGCGGGGTTGTGGCCCTGGCACTGGCTCTCGGACTATGGCATGCAGACGGTGCTGATCGCCGGCGGCGCGGCGGTGGCGCTGGATGCACTGATCGAGGCCGTGGCGCCGCGCTACCGCGCCCAACGAGAGGTACCGGCTTCGGCGCCGTCCTGATCCATCGGTGAAGGGAAGCGGAGAGCCCGCCGGACGCACGGTCCGGCGGGCTCGCCGCTTTCCATCGCCCAGTGCGGCTACACCCGCCGGCGTTTGCGGCCGCGCCGCCCCGTCCGCCCGGGGGCGGGGCGCCGCCAGAGGGCCAGCGGCGCAGTGCCCGGCGCGGAGGGCGCGCGCAGCGAGGTGGGCGCGCCGGCGGGCGGACCGCCGCACGCGGCGTTGACCTCGGCGTAGCCGTAGACCGAGGAATCCGCCACGATCCCTGAGGGACCGGGGCGGGTGAGCGAATCGACGAAGGTGCCCGAGTGGGCCAGCACCTGGCGCACGACCCGGACGCGGCGGGTCGCGCACTCCACGCGCATGAGCCGGTGGTGCGTGTCGTACTCGGGCCCCCTCGTTCCATCGAAGCGCTGCAGCGCGCGCGGCGCCTGCCGGGTGCGCGACCACATCATCGTCACCTCGCCGTGGCGCTGGCGCCCGGCGGTATCCACCTCCTGCGGCTGCTCGTCCGTGCCGGCCACCCGCGTCCACCGTTCCGGGGCGTTCAGCGGGGGCAGGCCCATGCCCATTGCCGGGTCCGCCGGAAGGCACGCCAGGTCGAACATCTCCCGCACCATGCCGGTGGTGTCGGCGGGGGTCCACGGTCCCTGCGCGTCGCTGGAGCCCACCCGCCGGGTCCCCGAGGTGCGCCGGGCATCGTACCGCACGGCCAGCGGCCGCCAGCGCCTGCCGGCGCAGTCAAAGCGCTGCCGGACGTAGCGGTTCGAGTACTGCGCGGTGTCGCCGGGCACGGTCTCGGGCAGGCGCGGCCGCCACTCCACCCAGGTCACCGGGTGTCCCTGCTGCCTGGACAGGCCGTCCCAGTGCAGCGAGGCCGCGACCGTTCGATCCTGAAAGGTCGGGCCGCCCTGGTGTCCCAGGTGGATCCATTCTTCGTCCGGGAGGGTCGCGGGATCGGCGGGCGTCTGGGCCCCCGCGGGGAGCGCCACGGCAAGGACGGCCAGCACCGCAAGAATCGTGGCGGAAACGGGTATGCGCATGCGGCGGGAGGGGTGAAAGGGGAGTGAGGGAACCGCGGTCGGGCGCGTGATACTGCGGCGGGGCGGCGGGAGTTCCGGCATGGGCCGCCGCTGCCCCGCGCGCTCCGGATGCCGCTCCGGATGCGCACGATCCCCGCGCGCGGGCGGGTGTAGCATCGAACGAAGAAAACCCGTACCTTGTGGGCGGCGGCCACGCGCCCTGCCGGCACCCGCGACCATCCACCGATGTCCCAGCAGCAGCCCCGTTCCGAGATCACCACGCCCGACGTGCTCGGCGACGACGACGTCGCCGAGCTTTCGCTGCGGCCGCAGCGGCTGGCGGAGTTCATCGGGCAGGACAAGGTCAAGGAGTCGCTGGCCATCGCCATCTCGGCCGCGCTCAACCGCCACGAGCCGCTGGACCACACGCTGTTCTACGGCCCGCCCGGCCTCGGCAAGACCACGCTGGCGCTGCTGATGGCCCGCGAGCTGGGGGTGAACATCAAGGTCACCGCCGCGCCGGTGCTCGAAAAGCCGGCGGACCTGGTGCGCGAGCTGACGACGCTGCGCGAGGGCGACATCCTGTTCATCGACGAGATCCACCGCCTGCGCCCCATCATCGAGGAGTTCCTGTATCCCGCGATGGAGGACTGGCGGATCGACGTGCGCCTGAGCGACGGGCCGCACGCGCAGATGATCAGCATGCCCATCGAAAAGTTCACGCTCATCGGCGCCACCACGCGCTACGGCCTGCTGACGCCGCCCATGCGCGCGCGCTTCGGCATCGTGCAGCGGCTGCACTACTATCCCGTGGAGCACCTGGCCTTCGTGGTCGAGCGGACGGCGGAGATCCTGGGCGTGGGGTGCGACAAGGAGGGGGCGATGGAGATCGCGCGGCGCTCCCGCGGCACGCCTCGCGTGGCCAACCGGCTGATGCGCCGCGTGCGCGACTACGCCCAGGTGCGCGCGGACGGCCACATCGACAAGCGCGTGGCCGACCTGGCGCTGCACATGCTGGACGTGGACGAGTTTGGCCTGGACGACATGGATACGCGGGTGCTGCGCTCGCTGATCGAGCAGTTTGGCGGCGGGCCGGTGGGGCTGAACACGCTGGCGGTGGCGCTGGGCGAGGACGCGGGGACGCTGGAAGAGGTGTACGAGCCCTTCCTGATCCAGAACGGCTTTTTGATGCGCACGCCGCGCGGCCGCGTGGCCACGACGCTGGCGTACCGCCGCTTTGGCTACGCGCCGCCGGTGGACGGGCTCCCCGGCCACCCCGGCCTGGGCCGCGAGCCGAAGCCCGCGCAGCCGGGGCTGTTCGACGCGTGAGCGAGCGCGGCTTTCGCACCTCGGACTTCGACTTTCACCTTCCGCCGGAGCAGGTCGCGCAGGCCCCGGCGGAGCGGCGCGACGCGTCTCGGCTCCTCGTCGTCGACCGCGCGACCGGCGAACTGCGTCACCGCACGTTCAGCGATCTCGTCGAATACGTTCCCGCCGGCGACGCGCTGGTGGTGAACGAGACGCGCGTCTTTCCCGCGCGGCTCCTGGGCCGCAAGGCGACCGGCGCGGCGGCGGAGATCCTCTTGCTGCATCCGCACCAGGGGGAGGAGAAGGTGTGGACGGCGCTCGTCCGCCCCGGCGGCAAGCTGAAGCCGGGGCGCACGGTGGAGATCGGACCGGAGTTGTCGGTGCAGATCGTGGAGTCCACGCCCGGCGGCGAGCGCATCGTCCGCCTGGACACGCCGCTGGGGCTGACCGAGGCGCTGGACCGCTACGGCGAGGTGCCGCTGCCGCCCTACGTGGAGCGCACCGCGACGGAGGCGGACCGCGAGCGCTACCAGACGGTCTACGCCCGTGCCCGCGGCTCCGTCGCCGCGCCCACCGCCGGCCTGCACTTCACGCCGGGGATCCTGGAGGCGATGGAGGCGCGCGGCGTGCGCATCGTGCGGCTGGTGCTGCACGTGGGCGTGGGCACCTTTCGCCCGGTGGAGACGGAGGACCCGGCGGAGCACCGCATGCACTCCGAGTGGTACAGCGTCCCCGCCGAGGCAGCCGACGCGCTGAACGCCACCCACGCCGCTGGCGGCTCCATCTGGTCCGTCGGCACCACGGTGACGCGCACGCTGGAGTCCGTGGCCACCGAGGACGGCATCGTGCACGCGGGCGAGGGGTGGACGGACATCTTTCTGCGCCCGCCGTACCGCTTTCGCGCCGTGGACCGCCTGATCACCAACTTCCACCTCCCTCGCAGCACCCTGCTGATGCTGGTTTCCGCCTTTGGCGGCTACGAGCTGGTGATGCGCGCCTACCGCGAAGCCATCGACCGCGGCTACCGCTTCTACAGCTACGGCGACGCGATGCTGCTGATGTAGTCAGTCACGCTTCAGCGGATGGATGATGAGCGGCGGTGGAGCGGAGGAAACCGCTGCACTGCCGCTTCTGCGTAGGTGAAGTGATGGAGCCGAATCCGCGAACAGACTGGTCCGGATGATCACTGCGTCCGGCCCTCACTTCATGAGTACAGAGGAACAGAGTCAGACAGAGGAACGAGGAGGATGTTTCAGCTCGCTTTCTCTGTCTGACTCTGTTCCTCTGTACGATTATTCTTTTTTCAGGATCTGGTCTGGAGGACGAGACGGCCTGTGGGGGGAATGCACAATCGGCCCGAGAATCTGGTACGACTGGAAAGGAGTGGGCGCGCGCCTCGCCCAGATGACCACCGTCTGCCGGGCTGGGTATCCGTTTAATCGGGATGCGCACGAGGGGGAAATATTTTTCTTGACAGATCCCCGGAATCAGTCTTAATCCTGTAGAACAGCGGTAATGAAATTCTAGCCGATTCTCTTCTCGCCTTCCGCACCCCTAGATGGAGGTGATCGTACCGCCGGCTTGATGTGCCGTCCCTGAATGCTGCCCCATGTCTCAGCCTGGAGAAACTTTCAATGCGCCTCGCTTTGCACAACATCCGCTACTTTGCGGCACTCGCGTTCGTGGCGGTCGGCGGATGCACGGACGCCGACACACCGGCGGTGTCGCTCTCTGCTGATCTGCAGCCCGCGCTGACCGCCGCGCCGGCCGGCGCCCTGCGCGACGACGAAATCGATCCGCGTGACACGTATTTCGCGGTAAACGTCACCACCACGCGGACGGTAGAGGGTGACGGTTCGCCGGACGGGATGGGGACGGCATCACTCGACTCGCCTGACCACGCCACGGATGAGTCCACGTACCTGGAGGCGGGCTACGGAAGCGACGGCGCGCTACGCTTCAACGTCTACAGCGACGGAGCGGCGGATGCGCGGCTGCCGGCGCCGCCCTCCGTGGTGCGTACGGTAGGCAACCAGGTGTACGTCTACGACGAGTGGGGCAGCCTGGCCGAGACGTACAGCTTCAACGATTTCCTGGAGGGCGCGGGGCTGCCGGGCGGCAACCTGGCGGTCGGCAGCCCCTACGGCAGCCTGTACAACCCGCTGGGCAGCAGGGGAGGCGGAGGAACCAAGGAGCCCATCTACATCTCGGGCGTCGATCCGGAACGGACCAAGGTGCATCGGATTCGTGAGGACGTGCTTCAGATCACCACGGTTTCCGGCGTGGGTGGGGACGCCGGCATGCGGGCCGCCGCTGGCTCCGGGCTGGGAATCCAGACCTCCCGCACCTTCCGCCGCCGCGCCGTCCCTACCACGGACGCTGCCGCCGCGGGAACGACGGGGGAAGCCGCACGCGCCGCCGCCGTGGCGCACTGGATCCTGGAATCGGTGGACCAGACCGCGACCACGCCCGGCGGCAGGCGGAGCGTGACCGTCCGCACCCGCACCACGTACCGCTACGTCGCGGCGCACATTCACCGCGGCAAGGACCAGCAGCGCGAACGCGCGTTCGGCGAGTCGCCCGCATCTGCGCAGAGCCACGCCTCCTTGCCCGCCGGCGCGCTGCGCGGAACGCACGCGGGTGCCGCCGTGGGCACGGCGAGCGTGGAGGACGGCATCGACGTGTGCCGGCAGGGCCAGGCAAACTACACGCGCACCGTCACGGCGGGCGGCGGGGGCGTCGTGTACCAGCACGGCTTCTGCGCCACCGCCGACACCTGGTCCGCCATGCGGCAGCGCGTGCCCGAGACGCACCGCGTGGGCCTGGAGCAGAGCTACAGCCTGAACCCCGACGCGCCCATCGAGTCGCAGGTGGACGACCTGGCCGCGCGGCTCATCCAGGCGGGAGCTCCGGGGAACGTCGTGGTCGCGCACAGCCAGGGCGGGCTGGTGGCGCGCCGGCTGGGCCAGCGCCGGCCCGACCTGGTTTCGGGGGTGGTCACCATCGGCACGCCCCACGAAGGCGCGCTGGTCGCCAGCCGCCCCGCGGGAATGCTGGCGGACGGCATCGCCGGCATCATCACCGGCGGCTGCGCGGGAAACCTGATGTGCCAGCTCTTTTCCGACGTCGCCGAGGCGCAGGCGGCCGGGTTCATCTCGCGCACCGCCGGAAGCCTGGTTCCCGCCGCGGGCGACGACCGGCCCGGCTCCGCGCTCATCCTGCGCATGAACGGGCGCTCGGAGCCGCAGTACGAGCAGTTCCGGCGCGCCAGCATCGCCATGAGCGTAAGCCCGCGCTGGGCTATCTTCCGCATGATCGGCGACAAGGACAGCGACCGGGCGCGCCTGCTGACCAACCAGCCGCTCAAGGGCCGCTCGTACGCCCGTGACGCGCAGCGCCTGTACGACGCCGGCCGCGTTCTGCGCTACATGGCGATGGTGCTGCGCTGGCGCGCCACCGACTACGGGTACGGCTGGGGCTGCCACCAGTCCCTGTACTCGTCGTCCTGGGAGCCCTGCTACAACTCGGGCTATTCCTACAACTGGTGGAAGGCGAGCTACTGGTACCACGTGGCGGACGCGCTGGACTACCTGGGCGGCACGGTGGTGTGGACGCTGGATACGCTGGACCGCCTGTGGGACGACGCCACCACGGGCCGTGCTGGCGGAACCGACGGATTCGTCCAGCTTTCGTCCCAGCACTACCCCAGCTACGTGCCGGGCGCGTTCCCCATCAAGCAGTTCCAGATCAACGGCGTCGAAGCACACTCGGGCGAGACTGCGAGCTACGACGTGCTGTTGAGATTGCAGCCTGCACTCGATCACGCGGGACTGTTCCGGCGATGAAGGCCATGCTAAAGATCAAACGATTTGCGCTCTGCGTCCGCGGAGCCGCGGCCTGCGTGGTAGCGTGTGTGCTGGCTGCCGGCTGCAAAGACCTCGTGACCCGCGATGGGCCTTCCGGCGCCAGCCCGGGAGGGCTGGACCTTCTCTTCAAGGTCCCGGTCGATCGCGCCGACAACGCCTTCGTCCCCGCTACGGACGGGCAGCGTCTCTATGCGGACGTGAACCGCCGGATCGAAGCGTTCGATCTCTCCACGGGTGCAAGGCTGTGGAGCTACCTGCGGCCGCTCGGGGGGCCTTCATCGCTGGTGGCGCGTGACGGACGCGTGTTCTTTGCGGGAGACACGGCGGTGGCACTGGACGCCGCCAGCGGCCGCGAACTGTGGCGCCATGTTCTTCCATCCCCCGCGGGCCTGGGAGAGAGCGCCGGGGACAGCGACGCGTATTACGTCGGGATGAAGGATCACCGCGTCTATGCACTCCGGGCCACGGACGGCGCCCTTCTGTGGAGCCGCGATCTTGGGCCGGACTGGCCGTTTGGGGGAGTGGTGCGGGGGATGACCGTGAGCGGAGACACGGTCTACGCGGCCGTGGAGCACGACACCGGGATCAACGGGTACATCGGCACAGGTGACCTGTTCGCGCTGGACCGCAGGACGGGAGCCGTGCACTGGGTGTTCCGGAATGGTGACGGAACCCGGCTCGACATCTACCAGTCGGCCGGGCGGGTGGCTGGCCGCCTCCTGTTGCTCACGGCCAACTGGGAGAACGAGTACATCGCCCTCGACCGTCTCACGGGCACCGAAGTCTGGCGTGCGCACGGGGAAGACCCCTACTTCGGAATGGACGAGGCACCCGAGGTACAGGGCGACAGGGCGTACTTTGCGTCTCAGGACCAGTATGCGTATGCATTGGACCTGGCGACGGGACGCCGCCTGTGGCGAGCACGGGTCGCAAGCGGAGCGTCCAACGTCGCTCCCTGCGGCTCTCGCCTGCTCGTCCAGGATCTAGGGTTGTCGGTCGTGGATCTGGGCAGCGGCCGCATGTTGGGGCGGGCATACGATAGCTCCACGAATGAAAGTCTTCACACGGACTTCGTCGTGGTCGGCAACCGGGCGTATGTGTTCGGCATTACCCACCTGTACGGATTCGAATGTCCGACGTAGGAGACTGGGCCTATCGGGATTACGAGGGCCGCGACCGCGCCGGCTCCGCTACCTGAGTTGAGGATGTCGATGGCTTTGGCCGTAAACAGCCGATCGCATGTCCGCTTCCTGGCTCGCGGAGCCTGTGTCCTGATCCCGCTCCTCGCAGCCTGCACGGAACCGGTGACCAGTGGCCAGCGCCAGTCCGGGCCCGGCGGGCTGGACGTCCTGTTCCGGGCGCCGGTGGAGCGGGCGGGGAACACGTTCGTGCCCGCGAGCGACGGGCAGCGGCTGTACGCGGACGTAGACCGGCGCATCGAGGCGTTCGACCTGCAGACGGGTGCCCGGCTGTGGAGCTACCAGCGTCCGCCGGGTGGGCCGTCAGCGCTGGTCGTGCGGGGTGGCCGGGTGATGTTTGCGGGGGACAGTGCGGTTGCGGTGGACGCCGCGACGGGACGGGAGATCTGGCGCCGCGAGCTGGACTCGTATGCCGGCTTCACGGAGAGTGACGGGGACGCCGACGCATTCTACACCGGGACCGAGCAGCGGAGCATCTACGCGTTCCGCGCGACCGACGGTGCCTTGCTCTGGCGCCGGCAGCTGGGCGCCGACTGGCCGCATGGCGGGATCGTCCGCGGAATCACCGTCAGCGGCGACACCGTGTACGCCGTGCTGGAGCACAACACCGGGATCAACGCGTACATCGGCACGGGAGACGTGTTCGCGCTGGACCGGCACACCGGGGCCATCCATTGGACGTACCGGAACGGTGATGGAACGCGCCTGAGCATCTTTCAGTCAGCCGGCCGGGTGGCCGGCGGGCTCCTGCTGCTCTCCGCCAACTGGGACAACGAGTTCCTGGCCCTGAACCGGGCCTCAGGTACGGAGGCGTGGCGTGTCCGCGGCGGGCTGACGTTCTCCGGTCCGCAGGAAGCGCCGGAGCACAGGCGCGGCGTGGCGTACGTGGGCTCCCACGACCAGCACGCCCTTGCACTCGATCTTGCCACGGGGCGCGAGCTGTGGAAGACGCGGGTCCAGGCGGGTGTGAACTGGCTGGGCGTCTGCGGCAGCCGGCTTCTGGTCGGTGCGTCGGGCCTTCACGTGCTCGATCTCGCCTCTGGCCGTGTGCTGGGCCATGGATACGGGAGCGAGAGCAATGAAGTGCTCGGGACAGACTTCGTCGTGGTCGGCAATCGGGCATACGTGTTCGGCATCGGCCACCTGTACGGATTCGAATGTCCCACGTAGCAAAGCTGTACTGATGGGAAGGAACGCCACCGCGCCGAGGGTTTCGAAGCCTTTGGCGCGGCTCCGCTCCCCGGGTTTGAAGCCACAGCGGCGAAATCGCGCGCCAGGCGGTTCGGATGGAGACACAGCCTGCGCTGGACTACGCTGGATCATCACGCGCGTAGCGGGAGCCATGACAACGTGCCGCTATCGGCGGGAGCGTATGCAATCGCTCGGCGTTCTCGTCCTGTGCCTGAGTGTCTGCGCGCTGCTGGCCGGATGTGAGGAACCGCTGGGGGGAAACCGTCCCGAGCGGGGACCCGGAGGGGTGGCGCTGCTGTTCAAGGTGCCGGTCGACCGTGCCGACAACGCCTTTGTCCCGGCGACGGATGGACAGCGCCTGTACGCCGACGTGAACCGCCGGATCGAGGCGTTCGACCTGGGGTCGGGTACCAGGCTGTGGAGCTATCAGCGACCCATCGGCGGCCCGTCGTCACTGGTGGCGCGCGACGGGCGCGTGTTCTTCGCGGGTGACAGTGCGGTTGCACTGGACGCCGCGACGGGACGGGAGATCTGGCGGCGCGAGCTGGACGCCCCGGCGGGTTTCGCGGAGAGTGACGGGGACGCAGACGCATATTTTACCGGCACGGACCAGCGGAGCATCTATGCGTTCCGCGCAAGCGACGGTGCGCTGCTCTGGCGCCGGCAACTGGGTACCGATTGGCCGCACGGGGGGATCGTCCGTGGTGTTACGGTAAGCGGCGATACCGTTTACGCGGTGCTGGAGCACAACACCGGGATCAACGGACACATCGGTACGGGCGACGTGTTCGCGCTGGACCGCCACACGGGTGCGACGCTCTGGGTTCATCACAACGGCGATGGCACCGGGCTCGACATCTACCAGTCCGCGGGGCGGGTAGCCGGGCGGCTGCTGCTCCTGTCGGCGAACTGGGAGAACGACTACCTCGCGCTGGACCGCTTTGCGGGTACGGAGGTGTGGAGAGCTCATGGCGAAGACCCGTACATCGGGATGGACGAGGCGCCGGAGGTGAGGGGCGGCCGGGCGTATTTCGCATCCCAGGACCAGCATGCGCAGGCGGTGGACCTGGCGACCGGACGGATGCTGTGGCGGACCCGCGTGGGAAGCGGCGCCCACAAGGTGGCGCCGTGCGGGAAGCGGCTGCTGGTGCAGGATCTCGCGCTTTCCGTTCTAAACCTGGAGACTGGCAGGATGCTGGGAAGGGCGTACGACGGATCGGTCAACGAGTATCTGCACACCGACTTCGTCGTGGTCGGCAATCGGGCATACGTGTTCGGCATCGGCCACCTGTATGGATTCGAGTGTCCCACGTAAGCGGCTGTACCGTCTCGGAAAGAATGCCACCGCGCCGCAGGCTTCCGGAGCCTTTGGCGCGGTGATGTTTGACTCGCGGCGGTGAAGCGGTGCCTATGCCGATCCCCACGGACGTTGGATTCGGCGTAGATCAGAACGGCGCGCCCATGCTCAGCTGAAACTGCAGGCGGCGGCGGAAGCGGGTCCAGGCGCCGGGATCGTCGTATCCGAACGGGTCGTAGGGGACCCGGCCGAGCAGGCGGTAGCCGCCGTCGGCGCCGCGGACCAGCAGGGGGTACGTGCGGACGGGTGACGGGTTGTAGGCGACGTCGACGCGGATGGGGCCGGCGGGGGTCAGCGCCAGCACGCCCACGCCGGGCGTGACGGTCGACTCCGTGCGCGTGCCCAGCGGGCTCCCGGATTCGCCGCGGGTGCGGACGGCGCCGGCGTCCACGAAGGCGGCCAGCTGCAGGCCGCGCGTGGCCCACAGCCGCGCCTCCACGCTCGCCTCGGCCAGCAGGTCGCCGCCGGCGCCGCGGACGTAGACGTCGTCCGGCGAAAGCGGCGCGCAGCTGGCGGTGTCGTCGCACGCGACGGAGGCGGAGTCGCGCGCCAGCAGGATGCGCGGGCCCAGCAGGTTCACGCCGACGCCCCGCACGCCGCGCGGCCCGCCGCCGAACAGGCGCAGCTGCGGCGGCAGCGGCAAATCGCCGCCCGCCAGCACGCCCAGCCGCGCACGCGCCCCCACCTGCACGCGGCGGCTCACCAGCCGCGTGGCCGAGCCCTCCAGCACCGCCCGCGCATAGTCGTAGTCCGAGCCCGTCGCACCGCCTGCGGCGGAGACGGCGAGGGTGAGCGACGGCACCCACCGAGGCCGCTCCGCCGCCAGCCATGCGGGTCCCGGCGGCGGCGGGCCCAGGGCGGCGCGCACGCCCGCCGGCTCCCACTCCAGCCGCGCCTCCACGGGCGTCAGCGTGTACGCCTGCGCCCGCCGGTCCGCGGCGGACGCACCGCAGTCGCCGTACAGCGCGCAAAAGAACGCGCCGCCCGCCTCGTTGTCGCTGCGCTCGGGCGTGAACGCCAGCGTGCCCGTGACCCCGCGCGCCAGCTCCCGCGCCAGCCCCGCGCGCGCCTGCCACCCGCGCCGCACGTACGCGCCCGGCGCCGTCTCGCGCAGCACGCCGCCTTCCAGCAGCAGCCACGACGCGCGCCCCACCGGCTGGGCCAGGCTGGCCCGCACCGTGTACGCCGGCTCGGTGAACTCGCCGGACGGGTCGCGGCCGCACACCTCCGACGCCAGCAGGTTGGACGCGCTCGCCGAGAGCGTGACCACGCGCGGCGCGCCAAAGGCGTAGGCGTGCGACAGGAGCCCCTCCGCGCCCAGGCACCGGCTGGCGCCCACCACGCCCTCCAGCGTGTACCGCACCACCTTTCCGGTGCCGACGGCGACGTTCACCTCCACCACGCTGTCGCTCCACGTCACCGGCGCGGGGCGGATTTCCACCGAATCCACGATCGGCAGGCCGTGCAGCCGCTCCACCGCGTGCTCCAGCAGCGCGGGCGAGAACCGCTGTCCCGGCCGATACGGAAGCCGCCGGCGCGCGTCGTCGCCCTGCAGCGGCGGCTCCGCGCGCACGGTCGTGGGGCCAAAGACCGCGACCGGACCGGGGCGCACGTCGATCACCACGTCCGCCACGCCACCCTCCACCGGCTGTGGCGGCGCCTCCACCTGCACGAAGGCGTGGCCCCGCTCACCGAAGCGCCGCGCAATCACCCGCTGCGCCGCCTGGATGCGCGGCAGCGCGTACACGTCGCCGGGGCCGATCGGCAGGGGCGCGGCGGTCAGGGACGGCAGCGCCTCCGCGCCGCGAAGCACCACAAGGCGCACGCGGACCGGCGCGCCCTCGGTCACGGCGAAGCGCACGCGCACGTCGCCGTCAGCCAGCGTGTCCACCGCGGACGCGGCGGTGGCGTCCGGAAATCCCCACAGCGCGTACGTCCTGCGGATCGCCTCCTCGTCGCGGCGGACGGCGGCGGTGTCGAGCCAGGCGCGCCGCTCGGCCCAGTCCGCATCCGCCACCGCGCAGAAGGGCGCGTAGAACGGCGAGGCGCAGACCGATTCGCGCGTCTCGACCGCCTCCCGCAGCAGGGCCACGTCCAGCGCCCGTACGCCGGTGAACTCCACGTCCTCCACGGCGGTGCTGTCCGCGGCCGGCTCCTGCGCATCCGCGGGGACGGAGGCGAGGCAGAAAATCAGCATCCACAGAAGGGTCGGGCGCATGTGCTTTCAGATTCGAGTCAGCGTTTACGGACCAGACGCGCGGCGGGAAGACGCGTGCCGCGCCGCCGTGGGCCCTCTCCCCCGGACGGCCTTTCGCTCGTTCTTCGCGACGGCGTCCGACCCCTCCCCCAAACTGCGGGGGAGGGGTGAGGGGAGGCATGGGACAACGCCACTCCGCTAACTCCGCGTGAGTTCCCCACCTGCTGCGCAGACCCTTGTTCACGGAACTTGGGCCAGCAGTTGCGGCATCCGGGCCGCCGTTGCCGGCTATTCCCTATTCCCTGTTCCCTATTCCCTGTCAAGCCAATCCGTTCCTGAATTCAAACGCGCCGCGCCTTGCCACCGCCCGCCGCATCCCCCAAACTACCCGCTTGCCAGAAACGGTTGCGGGCGGGCGCAATTCGCGGCGCCGCGCGCGGATGCACGGAGGGGGGACCGCTGTTCGAGTTCGACATCCAGGGGACGGAGGGCGCCGCGCGCGCCGGGCGGCTGGCCCTGCCGCACGGCGTGGTGGAGACGCCGGTGTTCATGCCCGTGGGCACGCAGGCCACGGTAAAGACGCTGACGCCCGAAGAGGTGCAGGGGCTGGGCGCCCAGATCATCCTGGGCAACACCTACCACCTGTACCTGCGCCCCGGCCACGAAGTGGTGCGGCAGATGGGCGGCCTGCACCGGTTCCAGAACTGGGACCGCCCCATCCTCACGGACTCGGGCGGGTTCCAGGTGTTCTCCCTCTCCGACATCAACGTCATCGAGGAGGAGGGGGTCACCTTCCAGAGCCACATCGACGGCAGCCGCCACCTGTTCACCCCCGAGCGGGTGATGGGGATCGAGCGGGCACTGGGGGCCGACGTCATCATGGCCTTCGACCAGTGCCCGCCGGGGCAGAGCAGCCGCGAGCTGGCGACGGAAGCGTACCAGCGCACGCTGCGCTGGCTGGAGCGCTGCCGGAAGCGGTTCCTGGAATTGCCGGACGAGGACCCCGACGGCCCGACCCAGACGCTGTTCCCCATCGTGCAGGGCGGCATCTACCCCGACCTGCGCGTGGCGTCGGCGCGGGCCACGCTGGACTCGGGCGACTGGGACGGCATCGCCATCGGCGGATTGTCCGTGGGCGAGCCCAAGCCCACCATGCACGCCATGCTCGAGGCGCTGCAGCCGGAGCTTCCCGCGCGGCTGCCGCGCTACCTGATGGGCGTGGGCTACCCCGACGACCTGCTTGAGGCCATCGGGCGGGGGGTGGACATGTTCGACTGCGTGGCGCCCACGCGCAACGGGCGCAACGGCGCCGTGTGGATCGCGGGCGAGGGGCAGGTGAACATCAAGCAGCGGCGGTTCCTGACGGACGCCGGCCCGCTGGACCCGGACTGCGGCTGCTACACCTGCCGCACCTACACCCGGGCGTACCTGCGGCACCTGTTCGTGGCGGGGGAGGGCCTTTCGATGCGGCTCCTCTCCATCCACAACCTGCACTTTCTGGTAAGCCTGGCCCGCGGCGCGCGCGAGCACATCCTGGCCGGGGATTTCGGGTCCTGGAGCCGGGACTGGCTCGAGCGGTTCCACGCGGGCAAAGCAGGACGGCAGGGAATAGGGAACAGGGAATAGGGAATAGCGGGCAAAACAGCGGTGGCGGGTGCAGGCTGTAACCTGTCCCCTGTAACCTGTAACCTTCTCGAACAATCAACCAATCCGGACCGGAACCATGGAAACTCTACTCTTGGCGATGATTCAGGCGAGCGGAGAAGCGGCGCCCCAGCGGGGGAACCCGCTGTTCAGCATGCTGCCGCTGGTCATCCTGTTCTTTCTTTTCTGGATCATGATCATCGTTCCCCAGCGGCGGCAGGCCAAGGCGCACCTGGAGATGGTGCAGGCGCTGGGCAAGGGCGACGAGGTGGTGACGGCCGGCGGCATCATCGGCGTCATCACCGGAGTGCGCGACGACCGCGTGGAGGTGCGCAGCGGCTCGTCGACGGTGGTGGTGGAGCGCTCCAAGATCGCGCGCCGCGCGGGCGATCCCGTCCGGCCGGAGATCAAGGTGTAGCCATGGCCCGGCTGAACATCGAGATGCTGGGCTCGGAGGTGCTCCGCAAGAAGGCGGAGGACGTCCCTGCGCCCGGCCCGGAGCTGGACCGCCTGGTGGCGGACATGCTGGAGACGATGTACGACGCGCGCGGCATCGGGCTGGCGGCGCCGCAGGTCGGCCTGTCGCAGCGGCTGATCGTGATCGACCTCAAGGAGGACAATTCGGAGCCGATGGCGCTGCTGAATCCCACCATCCTGGAGCTGGGCGGCGACAAGGACCGGGTGGAGGAAGGGTGCCTGAGCATTCCCGGCGTGGCGGCCACCGTGGAGCGGCCGGTGACCTGCGTGGTGGACGCGCTGGACGCCAAGGGGCAGCCGGTCCGCATCGAGGCGGAAGGGCTGCTGGCGCGCTGCCTTCAGCACGAGATCGACCACCTGGACGGCGTGCTGTTCATCGACCGCATCTCGCCCATCAAGCGCAAGATGCTGCTGGCGAAGTACCGCAAGCTGGCGGACAAGTGAGGCCCGCGTGAAGGTCCTGTTCTGGGGCACCCCGGCGTTCGCGCTTCCCGCGCTGCGCTCCCTGTCTGAAGAGGGGCACGTCGTCGTGGGCGTGGTCACGCAGCCGGACCGGCCGGCGGGGCGCGGCCGCGAGGTGGCCATGTCGCCCATCAAGCAGGAGGCGCTGGAATCCGGCATCCCCGTGCTGCAGCCCGAAAAGGCGCGCGGCGACGAGTTCCTGGCGCAGATCCGCGCGCTGGACGCCGACATCTCGGTGGTGGTGGCGTACGGGCAGATCCTGAAGCCCGAGGTGCTGGCGGTGCCGCGGCTGGGCTCGGTGAACATCCACGCCAGCCTGCTGCCGGAGCTGCGCGGGGCGGCGCCCATCCAGTGGGCCATCGTGCGCGGCCACGCCACCAGCGGCGTCACCATCATGCGCATGGAGGCGGGGCTGGACAGCGGCCCCATGCTGCTGCGCGTGGAAGAGCCCATCGAGCCCGAAGAATCCGCCGGCGAGCTGGGCGGGCGGCTGGCGGAGGTCGGCGCCGAGGCGCTGGTCGAGGCGCTGGCGCTGATGGAGAACGGCGGCATCCAGGAAACGCCGCAGGACCACGAACGCGCCACCTACGCGCCCAAGGTGGACCGCGAGACGGCGCGCATCGACTGGTCGCTGCCGGCGGACGAGGTGGCGCTGTGGATTCGCGGGATGGACGACGTTCCCGGCGCCTGGACGCCGCACGGCGCGCGCGGCCCGGTGAAGCTCTTTCGCCCGAAGGTGGTCAACGAGATGGGCGGCGTTCCCGGCGAGGTGATCGAGACTGGCGCCGAGGGCGTGCTGATCGCCTGCGGGATGGGCGCGGTGCGCGTGCGCGAGGTGCAGCCCCCCGGCAAGCGCCGCATGCCCGCGGGCGACTGGGTACGCGGGCGCGGTGTGGCCGTCGGGGACCGGCTGGGTGGGGAGCAGCAGGTCTGAATTCGGCGCCCGGACACCAGGAGCGAATGAATTCGCCGCTGGAAAATCGCAAAGTCCGCCTTCGCGGACTGTGGCGGAGAGTTTGGAGCGGAGCCGCGACCTTCGGTGCGGCAGCATGACCCAACTTGCACGCATTCCGCCGCTGCACGTGGTGACGGACGATGAGGTGGTGGCGCGGGGGGATTTTCTCGATCGCGCGCGGCGGATTCTCGGGGCGGGTGGGGCGGCGGCGGCGTTTCACCTGCGGGCGCCGCAGGGGGCGGGGCGGCGGATGTACGATTTTGCCTCCTCGCTGCGGTCGATGGCGGCGGATGCGGGCGCGCTGCTGATCGTCAACGACCGGGTGGACGTGGCCCTCGCGGCGGCGGCGGACGGCGCGCACGCCGGGGGGCGGGGGATGACGGCGGCGGATGCGCGGCGGCTGCTGGGGCCGGACCGGCTGCTCGGCGTCTCCGTCCACTCGGTGGATGAGGCGCGGGATGCGATGCGGGGCGGGGCGGACTTCCTGCTCGCGGGGACGATCTGGGACACGCCGTCGCATCCGGATCGGCGCGGAGCGGGGATCGGGCGCATCCGCGAGATCGCGGCGCTGGGCATCCCCGTGATCGCGATCGGGGGCGTGACGGCGGCGCGGGCGGCGGAGGCGCGGGATGCGGGCGCGGCGGGGGTGGCGGTCATCCGCGGGGTGTGGGATGCGCCCGATCCCGCCGAGGCGGTGAACGAGTATCTGAAGCACTGGAAGGAATAGATGAGCGACACGGCGGTAGCGGCCACCATCACGGTCCGCGTGAACGGCGACGAGCGCGAGATTCCCGCGGGGCTCACGGTCGATGGCCTGCTGGCGCACCTGTCGCTGAGCCCGCGCATGGTGGTCGTGGAGCACAACGGCGACATCCTGCGCCGCGAGACGCTGGCCGGCGTCGCCGTGAACGAAGGCGACCAGCTGGAGCTCGTCCACTTCGTCGGCGGCGGCTGAGACGTGGCCCTCTCCCCCGGACGGCCTTTCGCTCGTTCCTCGCGACGGCGTCCGACCCCTCCCCCAAACTGCGGCGGAGGGTGTTGAGGGGAGCCGGACCAGATCGGAAACGCCGGGGGATTGTCGCGACGTTTATACCCTCTCCCGCTTGCGGGAGAGGGTGCGAGCCTAAGCGAGCGGGTGAGGGCCCCGGCGGACGCAGCCGGATCCAGGCCATGCCAGAGCCGAGGCCGCGCGTCCCGGCCCCCAAGCGAATGAATTCGCGGCTGGGAAAACGCGATGTCCGCCTGCGCGGACGGGAATCGTGGCGGTGGGAGAGCCCAACGCGCCCAGCGGCATCGTGGCCGTACTTTCGTAATCCTGTACTATCGTAGTGATGTCTATCCTGCTGGACGAACCGACCGCCATCGCCGACGCGCTCGACGCGCCGCTCGTCATCGCGGAGCGCCCGCTGCGCTCGCGGCTGATGGTGGGGACGGGCAAGTACCGATCGAACGACGAGATGGTGCGCGCCATCCACGCTTCCGGCGCGGAGGTCGTCACCGTGGCCGTCCGCCGCGTGGACCTGGACCGCACGAAGGAGGAGGGCGTCCTCCATCATCTCGATCCCAACCACTACCTGCTGCTCCCCAACACGGCCGGCTGCTACACGGCCGAGGACGCCATCCGCTACGCGCGCCTGGCCCGCGCCGCCGGCTTTACCAACTGGGTAAAGCTGGAGGTGATCGGCGACCAGGAGACGCTGCTCCCCGACGCGGACGCCACCCTGCGCGCCGCCCGGGAGCTGGTGGCGGACGGGTTCGTCGTGCTGGCCTACACCAACGACGACCTGATCACGGCGCTGCGGCTGGAGGACGCCGGGTGCGCGGCGGTGATGCCGCTGGCGTCGCCCATCGGTAGCGGACTGGGGCTGGTGAACCCGTACAACATCCGCACGATCAAGTCGCGCCTCTCCGTCCCCGTGATCGTGGACGCCGGCGTGGGCACCGCGTCCGACGCGGCGGTGACGATGGAGCAGGGGGTGGACGGCATCCTGATGAACACCGCCCTGGCCGAGGCGAAGGACCCCGTCCGCATGAGCCGCGCGATGGCGCTGGCCACGGAGGCGGGGCGGCTGGCGTACCTGGCCGGGCGCATGCCGCGGCGCGAGCGGGCGGTGCCGTCGTCGCCGCTGGCCGGCATGCTGGACTGACCGGCATGGCGGAAGGGCCGACGGTCGCGCGGCAGGCGGCGCTCGAGGCGATGGCCCGCTTTCGCGAGGGCGAGCTGGGCGACCGCGCGCTGGAGCTGGCGACGCAGGGAATGGAGGGGCGCGAGCGCGCGTGGACGCAGGAGCTGGTCTACGGCACCTTTCGCCTGCGCGGCCGCATCGACCACATCCTCGACGGCTTTGCGCGCGACGGCATCGCCTCGCTGGACGGCGACGTGCTGGACGTGCTGCGGCTGGGCGCGTACCAGCTGCTGGAGATGGGAAGCGTGCCCCCGTACGCCGCCGTCAGCCAGTCCGTGGAGCTGGTGCGGATGGCGGGCGCCGGGTACGCGTCGGGGCTGGTGAACGGCATCCTGCAGAACATGCAGCGCCGCCCCAACTTCCGCTTTCCCGACCCGCAGGCGGACCCCGTGTCGCACCTGGAGACGTGGGGATCGCACCCGCGCTGGCTTGCGGAGCGCTGGATCGAGCGCTGGGGCGCGGACGAGGCGCGGGCGCTGGCCGAGGCAGACAACCTGCGGCCGGAGCTGTACATCCGCCCGCTCGGCATGTCGGTCGAAGACGCGCGGGACCAGCTGGCGGAGGCGGAGATCGCGGCCGAGCTGGTGGACTTCGCGCCGGACTCGCTGCGCATTCCGCCGCCCGCGACCGCCGCGCAGGCGCTGGCCGTGGTCCCCGCCGTGGTGCAGGACCCCGCGGCGGCGCTGGTGGTGCGCTACGCCAGCGTGCCGGCGGGTGGGGACGTCATCGACCTGTGCGCGGCGCCGGGGGGCAAGGCGCTGGGGCTGGGGGAGCGTGCCGGGCGCGTGGCCGCGGCGGACCTTTCGCCGCGGCGGCTGCGGCGGGTGCGCGAGAACGCGGAGCGCGTGGGCTGGGGCGAGCGCGTGGGCGGCGTGGTGGCGGACGGGCGCCATCCCCCCTTTCGCGCGGTGGACGCGGTGCTGCTGGACGCGCCCTGCACGGGCACCGGCACCTTTCGCCGCCACCCGGACGGCCGCTGGCGCGTGTCGCCGGACGACCTGGACTCGCTGGCGCGGCTGCAGGACGAGCTGCTGGCCGCGGCGGCGGGGCTGGTGAAGCCGGGAGGGCTGCTGGTGTATTCCACCTGTTCGCTGGAGCCGGAGGAGAACGAGTTGCGGATCGATCGGTTCCTGGCGGATCGCGCGGGGTGGCGCATCGAGCCGCCCGCGGGCGTGGTGGACGCGTCGCTGCTGGACGACGCGGGGCGGCTGTGCGTGCTGCCGCAGCGGCAGGGCGTGGACGGCGCCTTCGCGGCGCGGCTGCGGAGGGTGGCGTGAGGCGCGTGCAGCCCCGCGGCGCGCCGCGAAAGCCGTCCACCGGCTGGCACCGCGAGATCCCCGGCCGCGTGCGCCGCTACTTCGACGAGCGGCGGCTGCTGAAGTGGGTGCTGATCTCCGGCGCCGGCTTTTTCGTGCTGGGCTACGTGCTGATGACGCTCCTCTTCTTTCCGGGCTTCGGGCGATCGGCCATCGTCACCGTGCCGGACCTGACGGGGCGCACGCGTGGCGCGGCGGAGCGGGCGGTGGAGCGGCTGGGGCTCGAGGTGCAGCGCGGACAGCCCATCCCCAACCCCCGCATGCGCCGCGGCCGCGTGCTGATGCAGACGCCGCTTCCCGGCGAAGAGGTGCCGCGCGGCTCGACGGTGCGCATCGTGCTGAGCTCCGGCCCGGAGATGCGCGTGCTGCCGGCCATCCGCGGCCTGCCGCGGCGCGACGTGATCGGCCTGCTGCACCGCTACGGCTTTCGTGTCGCCATCCGCCGGGTGCGCGACCGGCGGGACGAGGGGACCATCCTGGGGCTGCGGCCGGAGGTGGGAAAGCCGGCGCCCGTGGGCGGGATCGTGGAGCTGCTGATCAGCGCCGGCCCGCCCAGCGTGATGGTGCCCAACGTGGTGGGGCTGATGCCGGCGGATGCGCGGGCGCGGCTGCAGGCGGGCGGGCTGTCGATGGGGCGGGTGAGCTACGATCCGTCGTCGGCGGACAGCGCGGGGATCATCATCGCGCAGGCGCCAGCGGCGGGGGACAGCCTGCGGATGGGCTCCGGGGTGCGCGTGACGCTCGCCGGCGCCGACCCCACCCCGCCGCCTCCGCCCGCGGACACCGCCGCGGCCGTCGTGGTCGATTCCGCCGCCGCCGTCGAAGAGCCGGCGGAGGAGCCCGCCGAGGAGCCGGAGCCGGACGAGCCGGAGCCGAGCGTCCCCTAGGCTTCGAGCTGCGCCCGCGGCGCCCCCTCCGCTCGCCTAGGCTCGCACCTCCCCCGAAAAACTGCCGGGGGAGGTTGGGGTAGCCGAGAGGGCTCGGGTCGACGACAGGGATTGCGCTGGCACCTGCGGGGGCCCTCACCCGCTCACTCAGGCTCGCACCCTCTCCCGCAAGCGGGAGAGGGTATAAACGTCGCAACAGGTCGCGGAGCGGTCCCGCGGGTGCGGCGCAAAGGGCGGCAATGGCGAATGAATTCGCTGCAACAACCACACGAAGTCCGCCTTCGCGGACAGGCGGCGGTGGGGCAGGGCAAGTGCCTGCCACGTTGCGGGTTGGGTAAAGGCGGCCAGAGTGGGGGCCGTCGGAGCGGGATCGAATTCTCCCCTCTCCGTGAGGAACGAACGGGGAGGGGCCGGGGGAGGGGCACCCCTGCGGGCGCAGTTCGATGCATTTCGTCGAGCCACATAACCGTCGGCACCCCCAACCTCCCCCAGCAGTTTTGGGGGAGGTGCGAGCCTGGGCGAGCGGAGGGGGCGCCCCGCGGACGCAGCTCAGAACCGGCTTCGGCGCACCCGAATCGGCATCACCAGACACACCAGGCAACATCCATCGATGGCGAAGTCGCGGCACTTGGGGTTCACGGGCGGAGTGGTCGTGGTGCTGGCGCTGCTGCTGGGCGCCGGCTGGATGGCGCGCGACCGCTTCATGCCCGTTGAGGTGGGGATGCAGGCGCCGTCGTTCACCGCGACGGACCTGCAGGGCCGCCCCGTGCGCCTGGAAGACCTGCGCGGCCAGGTGGTGCTGCTGAACGTGTGGGCCACCTGGTGCGGCCCCTGCCGCGACGAGATGCCCTCCATGGAGCGCCTGCACCGCGAGCTGGGCCCGCAGGGCCTCAAGATCGTCGCGGTGAGCGTGGACGCGGCGCCGGGTGCGGCAGCGCCGAAGGCGCAGTCCGCCGACCAGCCCGGCGGCGGCGACGTGGCCGAGTTCGCCCGCGCGCTGGGCCTTACCTTCACCATCTGGCACGACCCCTCGGGCGAGATCCAGCGCACCTACCGCACCACGGGGGTCCCCGAATCGTTCGTCATCGACCGCAACGGGGTGATCCAGAAAAAGGTGATCGGCGCGACGGAGTGGGACAGCGGCTCGCACCCGGAGCTCATCCGCCGCCTGCTGCGGAGCTGACCCGGGTGAGGCGGCACTTCACGCTACACTCGCTCACCTACAACTGGCGCCTCAAGCTGGCGGCCCTGGGGCTGGCCGTGCTCATCTGGGCGGCGGTCAGCGCCGAGCAGGTGACCAGCCAGTGGATCCCCGTGCGCATCGACCCCGTGGTGCGCGACCCGGAGTTCGTGCTGGCCGGCGCGGCGGACCCGGCGGAGGTGCGCGTGCGCTTCAGCGGGCCGGGGCGCGAGCTGTGGGAGCTGGCGCTGGACCGTCCCTCGCTGGTGCTGCCGCTGAGCGACATCGGCAACCGGCGCGCGTTTGCGCTGGACGCCTCCATGCTGCGCATTCCCGCCGGCCTTTCCGTCAACGTGCAGGACATCCGCCCCGCCGTCGTCCGCGTGGACGTGCAGCGGCTGACCAGCCGCGTCGTTCCGGTCCGCGCCCGGCTGGCGGCGCGCTCCACCCAGCGGTACGTCGTCGGAGGAAGCCTGGAGGTGCTGCCGGCGGAGGTGCGCGTCACCGGGCCGGCGGACCGGCTGGCGGCGCTGGACTCCGTGTCCACCCGCGGCTTCGACATCGTCCCCGACGACAGCACCTTCTCGCAGGAGGTGGCGCTGGACACGGAAGGGATGGAGGGGCTCAGCTTTTCGCGCAACCGCGTACGGGTGAGCGGGCCGGTGGACCTGCGCGCGGAGCGGTCGATGGGCCCGGTCACGGTCTACGTTCCCGACGGGCTGGTGGCCACGCCCGCGCAGGTGCAGGTGAACGTGAGCGGCGCGCGGCGGGTGCTGGACCGCGTCTTTTCCGCCGGCCTGCGCGCCGTGGTCCCGCGCGACTCGCTGCCGCCCGTCGTCCCCGCGGAGGGCGTGGACGCGCCGTTGGTGTTCGACGGGCTGCCGCCGGGGACCGCGGGACGCGCGAACCCCGCCCGCGTCCGCGTCTACCCGCAGGGCGCCGCGCCACCGGCGGGCGGACAGAACCCCTCGCCGGGTGGGCAGAATCCGCAGCCGGGTGGCCAGAATCCGCCTCCGGGCGGGCAGAACCCCCCGGCGGGCGGGCAGGGCGCGCCGTCCGCGCAGCAGGGGGCCCGGCCGTGAGCGCGCCCACGCTGGTGCTGGGGATCGAGACGTCGTGCGACGAGACCTCGGCGGCGGTGCTGCGGGGCGAGCGCGACCTGCTGGGGCACGTCATCTTTACCCAGGACGTCCACCAGCTGTACGGCGGCGTGGTGCCCGAGCTGGCGAGCCGCGCCCACCTGCGCACGGTGGACGACGTGGTGGACGGTGCCCTGCGCGAGGCGGGGGTGCGGCTGGAGGAGATCGACCTGGTGGGCGTGACCGCCGGGCCGGGGCTGATCGGCGCGCTGCTCGTCGGCTTGGCGTGGGGAAAGGCGGCGGCGTGGGCGGCGGGCAAGCCGGTCGTGGGCGTGCACCACATGGAGGGCCACCTGTTCGCCACCCACCTGGAGCATCCCGGCGCCGAACCGCCCTTCGTGGCGCTGCTCGTCAGCGGCGGGCACACCATGCTGCTGTGGGTGCCGGCGTGGGGTGAGTACCACCTGCTGGGTGCCACCCGCGACGACGCGGCGGGCGAGGCGTTCGACAAGGCGGGAAAGATCCTCGGCCTGGGCTACCCCGGCGGCCCCGCCATCCAGCGCGCGGCGGAGCCGGGCGATCCGAAGCGTCATCCCCTGCCGCGCCCGCTGTTCAACCGCGGCGAGCGCCCGGGCGACGCCGAGTACTACGACATGTCGTTCAGCGGGCTGAAGAACGCGCTGCGCCTTCTGGTCCGCGGGCTGGAGGCGGAGGGGCGGCTGGCGGAGGAGGTGCCCCACGTGGCCGCCTCCTTCCAGGCCGCCGTGGTGGACGTGCTGACGGAAAAGACGCTGCGCGCGGTGAAGCAGACCGGCTGCCGGCGCGTGGTGCTGGGCGGCGGCGTGGCCAACAGCCGCGCCCTGCGTGATTCGCTGCGGGAGCGGCTGGGGCGGGGCGGAGAATTGTACGCGCCCTCGCCGCGGCTTTCGACGGACAACGCGGCGATGATCGCGCGGGCGGCGCTCTTTCGCTGGGGGCGGGGAGAGACCGGCGGGCTGGACCTGAACGCCCGCGCGGACCTGCCGTTTCCCGGCCTGGTGCGCCAATCCGGCGCCGTGGCACGCGGGTAGCGGCTAAGGGGACGCATGACACGGGTTGAAGACCATCCACCGACACGCGGCGAAGCCGGCTTGATCTCCTTTCTCCACGTATCCGACCTGCACTTTGGCCCGCCGTACCACGAAGGCGTGGGCGAGGCGCTGCAGAAGTTCGCGCACCGGCTGGGCCCCGACTGCATCGTGGCCTCGGGCGACTTTACCCAGCGGGCCACGGAGGAGCAGTTCGCCGCCGCGCGCGCGTGGCTCGACCGGCTGCCCAGGGTGCCCACCATCGTCACCCCGGGCAACCACGACGTGCCGCTGTACCGCGGGCTGGAGCGGCTGCTGGACCCGTACCGGCACTACCGCAAGCACATCAGCGACACGCTGGACCAGGTGACGGAGATCCCCGGCGCGGTGATCGTGTCGCTGAACTCCACGGCGCCGCGGCAGGCCATCACCAACGGACGCATTCACCGCTGGCAGATCGACCTGGCGCGCGAGGCGTTCCGGAACCTGCCCGACGAGACGCTGCGCATCATCGTATCGCACCATCACTTCGCGCCGCCGCCGGACTGGGAGGGAGCGGACGTGATGCCCAAGGCCAAGCGCGCGCTGGACGCGTTCACGGCCATGCGGGTGGACCTGATCCTGGGCGGGCACCTGCACCGCGCGTACATCGGCAACTCGCTGGACGTGTACGCGGGCGCGGACCGCGAGCACGGCATCATCATCGCGCAGAGCGGCACCAGCACCTCGCGCCGCGGCCGCGCGCGCGAGCGCGAAAAGAACTCGCTGAACGTGGTGCGGGTGGGGGGCGGCGTCATCCGCATCACCCACTACATGTACTTCGACGACGCGGGCGACTTCGTGCCCACCAGCCGCCACCTGTTCTTTCGCCGCGGCCGGCCGCCAGTGCTGGACGACGACGAGGGGCTGGGCCACGGGGTGGAGAGCATTTTCATGGACGACCGCAGGGAGCGCCGCGATGCAACGGTCTAGGCCGCGGGCGGCCCGCGCCGGGCGCGGGGGCTGATGGCCCGGCGCGCGGTGCGGGTGCTGACGTGGGGGCTGGGCGGCGTGGCGCTGGGCGTCGCGCTGCTGCTCTTGCTGCTGAACGTGGTCGCGCGCACGGAGCGCGGGCACGAGTTCGTGCTGAGCCGCACGCTGGCCGCGCTGGGCAAGAACGTGCACGGCGGCGACCTGCTGGTGGAGCGCATCAGCGGCAACCTGTTCGAGGGCGCCAAGCTGTACGGCGTGCGGCTGGTGGACCGGCAGGGCCGGGCGTTCGTCGTGGCCGACAGCGCGTACCTGAACTACCGCGTCACCACGCTCATCTCGCCGCGCATCCACATCACCAAGGCCACGCTGTACGAGCCGGAGATCTACGTCTTCAAGCTTCCCGGCGACACGCTGTGGAACTACCAGGCGATCTTCGCCAACCCGCAGAAGCCCGACCCTAGCAAGCCGCGGATCGAGCGCGCCACGCTGCTCGACACCATCCGGGTGATCAACGGCATTGCCCGGGTGCAGACGCCCTGGCAGCCCGACAGCACGCTCTCTCCCGCGGCGCGGCGGGTGGCGCTGGCCGAGGCGCTTTCGGATACGTCGCTGGCGCTGGTGGACACGGTGCGGGGCGGGTACATCCGCACCATGAACTTCAGCCGGCTCAACGGGCGCCTTTCGCGCATCCGCTTTGCGCCGGGGTCGGCCACGGGGTCGCGCATCCACATCGACTCGCTGCGGGGGGTCGCGCAGATCTTTCGCAAGCCGGTGCAGTTCAACCAGATCCAGGGGCAGGTCGCGCTCCTGCGCGGCCACGTGGAGCTGGACGCGCCCGTGCTGCGGCTGCCGGGATCGACCCTGTCGATGTCGGGCGTTGTGCGCACGGACAGCTTTCCCGCCTGGTTCGACCCCGGCAAGGCGCCAATGTACGACCTGGCGTTCCGCAGCGACTCGGTGGCGTTCCGCGACCTGCAGTGGCTGTACCCGCGCTTTCCCGCCGACGCGCGCGGATCGCTTTCGCTGCGCATCGAGCACCGCCCCGGCGGGCTGATGTTCCTGGCGCGCGAAAGCGACATCCGGGCGCCCGGCACGCACCTGGTGGGTGACTTCGGGATGATCCTGGGCGATACGCTGCGCTTCGTGGACGTAGACCTGGAAGCCGACCCCGTCCGCGTCGCGACGATCGAGCGCATGCTGCCGGAGGGGCTGCCGGTGCGCGGGCTGGTGCTGGGCGGGGTGGAGATTCGGGGATCGAGCAGGGAAGGGGCGGCGGCGGAGGCGTCGGAGCGGGAAGAGGCGGCGGATCCGTGAACGGGTGAACGGGTGAACGAGCGGCGGGACTGTCGCGACCCGCGGGGCCCTCTCCCCCGACCGGCCTTTCGCTCGTTCCTCGCGACGGCGGTCGACCCCTCCCCCAAACCGCGGGGGAGGGGTTTTGTTGTGCGGGAGGCCGAATCCCAGCCGTTCCTTGTACGCGGTGAAATACGCGCTGATACCGAATCCGGGAAAACAACACCTTTATGGGTACAGAGGAACAGAGTCAGACAGAGGAATTACTCTCTGTCTGACTCTGTTCCTCTGTACGATCATTCTTTTTCAGGATCTGGTATGATCCGTCCGGTGCCGAGGAAACGGACAACCCCTCCCCCGGGGTTGGGGAGGGGTCGCCGCGAGCCGCGAGGAACGAGCGGCGAAGTCGGCGGGGAGAGGGCCTCGGCGGCCACGCGTTCACCCGTTCACCCGTTCACCCGTTCACCCGCTCACCCCGTCGGATGAACGAAAGCGGGCCCGGAGCATGACGCTCCGGGCCCGCTTCTGCGTTCGCCGCGCGGCCTAGACGGCCAGGGCGGTGCCGGCGAGAAAGGGCTCGCGCACGCCGCGGCGGGCAAGCACGTTCACCAGCAGGCCGATGTGGCGAAGGTTGCACGGCTTGGTGACGTGGCCCGCAAAGCCCTCGTCCAGCACGCGGCGCTCGGGCCAGGTCAGCACGTCGGCCGAGACGGCCACCACGGGGATGGCGGAGGTCGACGGGTCTTCGGCCAGGGCGCGGCGGGCGGTGACGCCGTCCATCCGCCGCATGCGGATGTCCATCAGCACCAGGTCCGGCTGCTCGGCACGCGCCACCTGCACCCCCTCCTGTCCGTCGAAGGCGTGCAGGACGTGGTAGCCGGCATGTTCAAGGAACACGCCGCACAGGGTGTGCTGATCAGGATCGTCGTCGACGATCAGGACGCGGATGGGCGCCATGGGCCACCTCAGAAGGCGGGCCGATCCGGCAGGGGTGCCGCATACGGTGGGGCGAAGATCCCAGTTTAATCCTCCGCGCCCGCCCGCACAACGGTTTTGTGCATCTGATACGTAACAGGACAGTTGCTGTAACAGGCCCTCCGCCTCAGCGCCCGCCCCGGTTCTTGTCGATGATGGCCACCAGGATGAGCACGAAGGCCAGCAGGCGAATGCCGTACAGCCACACCTGCTCGTTGTCGGGGTCCTGGAACAGCGCCAGCAGCAGCCGCTGCACGGCCAGCAGCCAGAACGCGCCGGCAAAGATGCCGAACAGCCGGTCGCGCGTCTCGCGCCAGAAGCGAAGAAAGAACAGCCCGGCCACGGCGTAGCCCATCACCAGCAGGCCACTGACCAGGGGCGTCAGCGCGTCTCCCATACCAGTCCGTAAAGAAGAAGGGCCACGCCCGCCAGCGCGGGAAGCGAGCGCCACATCGACAGGTCCATGGTGGGCACCACGCGCTTGTCGATGAGCAGCAGCACGTTGTTGGCGGCCAGGCCGGCAAAGCACAGCCCCGACCACAGCAGCAGCCGCGCGCGGCTGGACGCGTAGCCGCGCAGCAGCAGCACCGCGCAGGCCAGGCTGGTCAGGGCGCAAAGGGCGTATACGAGGGTCGCCATCAGTCCTTCCTGAGCTTGAAGGCGTCCGCGAAGCTGCGGAGCGGGTTGGGAGGCTGGTTGTAGATCAGGTTGATGACGGCCACCCGCTGCGCGCGGTACGCGGCCGCCAGCGCGTCCACCTGCGCGCCCAGCCCGGCGCGCGAAGGCGCGTAGCGGTACGCGGGGTCGGCGGCGTTGTTGGACGACGCCAGCCCCATCGCCACCAGCTGCTCCAGGCGGCGGGTGGCGCCCGCGGGCACGGTGTAGATGGAGCGGGCCACCTCTTCCGGCGTCCACTCGCGCTCCGGCCCGGAATGCACCAGCAGCAGCGTCTCCAGCAGCTCGGCGCTGTCGATGTGCTGCGCCACGAAGCTGCGTACGTTCTCCGGAATGTCCGACTGGCTCATCCGCTCCCATGTTTCACGCGTGTCCGCCCCGCCGCCCAGCAGGATGCGGACCGCTCCAGAGTAGATCCTGCCTTGCGCCTGTGTCAAATCACGGGGCAAACAAGCCTCACGCCAAGACGTGGAGAGAACCATTCTTCTTTCCCTCTCCGCGACTTCGCGCCTATGCGTGAGGCACGTCTTTTCAGAAACGAGAACGGCCGGCGATCCGTGGAGGCGTCGCCGGCCGCGGCTGACGATACGCGGCGGATCAGGAGTTGGCGGTCAGCCGGCGGGCCAGCAGCTCCTTGGCGCGGTCGGCGCGGCGCGTGTTCTCCTGCTTCACTTCGCGAAAGAACGCGGCGAGGTCCTGGTCGCCCGACTCCTCGGCGTCGCGGATGTACTGGTCGTGCGTCTCGGCCGCCTGCAGGGCATGATAAAGGATGCTGACTAGGTTGTAGGTCACGTCCCCGGTTCCGGTGTTGCCCTGGCTGCTGTCGGACATGGAGCGTCTCCGCGCTGAAAGGTTCGCATCTGGAAAATCCGTGGTCGCCCGGTCGCAAGAGCGGGACCGTCTCAGTGCCTCGTCCAGGGGGAGATCCGCATGCTGTACATGATCGTCGAAGACTTTCGCGGCGGGGACCCGGTGCCGGTGTACCGCCGCTTTCGCGACCGCGGGCGGCTGGCGCCGGACGGGCTGCGCTACGTGGCCAGTTGGGTGACGGACGACCTGCGCCGCTGCTTTCAAGTGATGGAGTGCGACGACGAGCGGCTGCTGCGCGAGTGGATGGCCAGCTGGGAAGACATCGTGGATTTCGAGGTGTTCCCCGTGGTCCCCTCCGCCAATGCGGCCGCCGCCGTCGCCCCGCGGCTGTGAGCGTATCCGGCGGCCGCGGATGGGGCCTCGCGTTAGAATTCGGCGCCCCTGGCGCGTTGTCTTTATGCAGTCGTGCGTCACACACCGGTGGCGTGCGGCTGCAACCGAGGTTCGCGCAGGTCAGGCGGGCGCTTCGCGATCCAGCGAATGTCGTTTGCCGGCGCCGGCAGTCGTGGGCTCGCCCCCCGCGGCTGCCGCGCGTTTTTTGTCTGATCTGATACAGATCCTGAAAAAGAACAATCGTACAGAGGAACAGAGTCAGACAGAGAAAGCGAACTGACATATCATATTGGTTCCTCTGTCTGACTCTGTTCCTCTGTACCTATGAAAGTGTTGTTTTCCCGATTCGGGATGATGATGATCCGCCGAAAAGCCTGAATCCTGAAAAACACCTGTCATTCTGAGGGAGCGCCCACCCCTGGCTCTCGGGAACGCCGCGGAACCCGTTGGCGCGACCGAAGAATCTCCGTCGGAAACGCGCGGCCCCTCGCGCCGAACCCAGCCGTAGCCGACGGGATCGCGCGCCCATCCGGCGGATTCTTCGGTCGGCTCCCGTACTACGCCAGCGGAAGGCCCGAGGTGGCGCGGGTGCGCTCGTCGTGCAGGGTGCGCAGGGGCGTGACCTGCGGGTGCTCCGCGCCGCCCCCCATCTCCTCCACGAAGCGGCAGGTGGCGCGGCCCTGCGACGCCGCCTCGTAGCGCCCCTCCCACGCGCGCATCTGCGCCTCATCGCCCGCGCTCTCGTACGGAAAGCCCACCGGCGGGTTCTCCATCCCGATGCGCCAGGGCTTGGGCGTGAGCCGCGCGCGAAAGCTCTTCTGCACCTGGCACAGCCTGATGTACTGCGGATCGGCGCCAAGCGCGGCCATGGCCTCCTGCGCCTGCGGGTCCGTGGGCGCGAACAGCGCGTGCGTCACCAGGTAGCGCAGCCCGGAATGCGTGCGGTAGACGCGCACACGCCAGTCGGAATGCGACCCCATCCACCGCCGCAGCCGGTCCATCGCCGCGGACGCGGGGTCGGCGGGCGCGGGCGGCGGAGGGGGCGGGGCCGCGGGCCTCGCCGGCTTCGATCCGAAGAACCCGCCCAGGAGCGACTTTACGCCGCCGGGGAGCGGCAGCGCATCCACCAACTCCCGCGCCGCCGCCATCGGGTCCGCCGGCAGCGCGGAGGGGGACGATGACGAGCCCGGCGGCTGCGGCGTGTCCGCGCGCTCCACGTCCACGTCGATGAAGAAGACGCGCGCCGCGTTCAGCACCACGGCGCCGTACGCGTTGCGGGTGAGGGCGGCCTCGGGCGCGTCCGCCGGGGCGGCGCCGGGAAACTCGCCCACCACCTCTTCGCGCAGCGGGCGGTCGCCGTACGCGTACCGCTCGGGAAAGCCCGCGCCGGCGCGGATGCGCTCCGCGATGCGCCCCACCGCCTCGTCCGCCAGCGACTGCGCCTCGGCGGGGCTGCTGCGCGACCCGCGCCACACGTGAAACCGCACGAACTTGCCGGCCGGCGTGGTCGCCTGGGACTCTGCGCGGGACCAGTAGCGGGGAATCAGCATGGGATCGGCGCTCCGGGTGGGGCGGTAGGCTGTGGGGCGAAGGAGCGTACAGTATTCACATCCCCCGGGCCCGCCGCAAGCAACCGCCTTACGCCGCCGCCGTCAGCCGTTCCAGCGCCGCATCCACCTCGGCCCCGTCCGGCAGCGTGATGCCGAAGGTGTCGCCCAGCACGCCGCGCAGCTCGGCGGCGCTCCCCAGCACGGTGCGCTCCGTATCGCCGCCCAGGTGGTGCACGGCCAGCGACGCGTTGTGCAGCGCGTAGCGGCGGTCCGGCTCCACGCGCGCCGCGATGAGCCCGGCGAGAAAGTGCGAGCGAGGATGGGTGGAGAGGTACCAGCTGCTCACCTCGTAGTCCGGCAGGTGCTGCTCCTGCAGGTCGAAGCGGTACAGCGGCTTCCACTCGCCGCCGATGCGCGCCTGCATCACGAACGCGCGGTCGCCGTCCGCCGCCAGCCGAAAGGTCTCGTGCGGCGTGGGCTGCTCCACGTCCGCGACCAGCCGCAGCGGCGCGGTAAGGGTAAGCCCGCCAAAGCCCACGTCCGCCACGTAGCGCTCGCCCTCCGCCTCCACCAGCAGCAGCATGTGGCCGCGCGCAGTGACCAGCCCGTCCGGCACGTTCCAGCGCACGCGCGCCGCCAGCCCGGTGGTGCGAAAGCCCAGCGCGTCCAGCGCGGCGCGCAGCACGTGGTTCTGCTCGAAGCACCATCCGCCGCGGCCGCCCCGCACCAGCTTCTGCTGCAGCGACTCTGCGTCCAGCGGCACGGGCCGGCGCAGCAGCGGGTCCAGGTTCTCGAAGGGGATGGACTGCGGATGCAGCCGGTGAATTTCGCGCAGCGTCTGGAGCGTCGGCGCGCGCTCCCCGTGGTAGCCGATGCGGCGCAGGTATGCGTCCAGATCGAACGAGGTCATCCGTCTCTCGTCGTTGATGGTTGATGGATCAAGCAACGGGTCACTCCGTAACGCCGAGTCTGACTTCCTGATTCCAGCCGCGCTCCGCATCCTGCTGGCTGAAACAGGTCTGAGTCCGGTCCAAGAAGTCGTCCATGCCGCTTGATCCACACAGGTGTGGAGAAGTCGACTTCGGAGGATGCGCTCAGACGCACGATCTCGACGTGGGGATACTGAGGAGGACCCCCAAATCCGCGGCATCCGCCGCCGCTCCGGACTTTTTAGACCGGACTCAGGTCTGAGTCCGGTCCAAGAAGTCGCCCATGCCCTTGATCCACATAGGTGTGGAGAAGTCGACTTCGGAGGATGCGCTCAGACGCACGATCTCGACGTGGGAATACCGCGGAGGACCCCCAAATCCGAGGCATCCGCCGCCGCTCCGGACTTTTTCGACCGGACTCAGGTCTGTCATTCCGAGGCCCGGCCACGCTGCCGCCGGACGAATGCCCCGCGGGTCGCAGGGCCGAGGAATCTACTCTCCGCCTGCTCGAGGCCGGACGCGGAAGCCCGCACCATCGCTGCGGCGGCGAGACGGCCAGACAGGGCCAGTCCGGGGCGTCGCGGCAGATCACGAGGAAACGGAGAGTAGATTCCTCGGTCGCGCGCCGGGTTCCGTGGTTTGGCAAAGCGCCGTGCGTGCGCTCCCTCGGAATGACAGTATCGAGCGCGCGGCAGTGACTTCCCGAGGGAGCCGGCGCCTCCCTGAGAGGGTGTTGCCAAACCCCCAAACTCACAAAGAAGCGATGACTTCCTGAGGGAGTGCACCACGTGTAGCCCGATTCCACACAACCGGTTGCGCGCGACCGAAGGACCTCGTCTCGATGGCGCAGGGGCCAGATCAGGGCACGGGACCCGCCCCGTCGTTCTGCTGGCGAGGTCCTTCGGTCGGCGCCAGGGTGCAGTGTACAAACGAGTTACGGAGCGGCGCCTCCCTCAGGAAGTCAATCACGCTGAAAGGTTTGGCAACACCCTCTGAGGGAGCCGGCGCCCCTCAGGAAGTCACTCCTCGCAACGGTTTTTCCGGCACTGTCTCAATTGCGCGCGAGCGGTTGCAGCAGTCGGCTGAGCTCGCGGACGGAGGCCTCGTCCATGCCGGCGAACAGGGATTCGTTCGCGGCGCGGATCACGTCGTCCAGCGCCGCCAGCAGCGCCAGGCCGCGCGGCGTGATGGTGCGGCGCACCTGCCGGCGGTCGCGCTCGCCGCGCTCGCGATCCACCAGGCCCTTCTGCTCCAGGCGGTCCAGCAGCCGCGTGACGCCGGGATTGCGCTCCATCATCCGCTCCCCGATCTCCAGCGTGGGCAGCGGCTCCGGATGCGCGCCGCGAAGGATGCGCAGGACGTTGTACTGCTGCCCCGTGATCCCGTGCGGCTCCAGCGCGTCGCTCATCCGCCGCCGCACCGTGTCGGCCGCGCGCAGGATGGCGACGACGGCCTGACCCGCGGCGGGCGGGTCCGGATGGGCGGCCAAGGCGTTCCTCCGTTCGCGTGATCGTCCGGCTCAATCGAGGATAGATCAGAATGCTTGATTGGTCAAGCATCTAAGCCGATAGCCGGAAGCCGCTGCGCGACGGTCATTCGCAAAGCATTCGTGATCGCCTCCCTGCCACCGTACGCGCCCCCGGCGCCGACTGGCTGCCGCGCTGGATCCATCCACAGAAATGACTCACGCAGAGACGCGGAGGAGAAAGGGATGGGAGAGAAAACCCTTCGCCCATTCTTCTCTCCGCGTCTCCGCGTGAGGCCGGTCTTTTTCAGGGATAGACGTACACGTCCTCGTCCTCCGTCATCCGCTCCCAGCTGTAGCGGAACGAGGCGTAGATGGTGTCGTCCTCGAGCTTTACGAACAGCTCGTCGTTGAGGTAGTTGGCGGAGTGCGACAGGTTGTGCGAGCCGGTGAACACGATGCGCCGCGTATCGGCCGATCCCGCGTACCGCCCCTTGACCAGGATGAACTTGTCGTGCGTGTTGATGCGCCGCACGGCGATCCCCGCGCTGCGCAGTGTGGCCAGCGGCTGCGCGCCGATCGATCCCACCGCCACGGAAACCCAGCACCCCGCCCGCTTCTTGGCGACGAGAAGCTCCGCCACGTTGTTGCGCGTGTCGTTGAACATGTTCTCGGCCACGCGAATGGCGCACGCCGTGTCGGGCTCCACGTAGGTGAGGCGGTTGTACACCAGGTCCGTCTGCTGCTCGGGCGAGGCGTACACCTGCAGGTTGAAGCTGCTGCCGCCAAAGTATCCGCGCCCGGTCCCCGAATCGTAGAAGTCGTTGTTGGTGTAGCTGGTCTTGGCCCAGAGCGGCGCCCAGTACTTGTTGACGAAGTTGTCGTACAGCGTCTTGTCGCCGTAGACGGTGACGGTGTTGTTGTACGTGTTGGCGCCTGTGGCGTACGTCAGGTTGGCGGATCCGAACCAGCTCACCCAGTCGCGCACGGCGCCGGTCGCGTCCCTGGTGCGGCTGAACAGGAACAGCTTGGAGTGCATGATGGCGCTGGCGTGCCGCGCGATGCATCCGTCCCATCCCCCGCCCGTGTAGCTGCCGCCGTTCACGCACCAGCGAAACCGCGCGCCCGATCCGCCGTCCAGGTACGCCTGCAGGTCCTCGGGCGAGGTGTCACCGTCGTCCGCCGGGTCGCCCGGGTGGTGGTTGCCGCTCATCACGACGTAGATGACCACGCCGCGGTCCTTGGCCCGCTGCAGCGCCGCCTGCACCACGTTGGCGCTGATGTTGTGCACGGCGGTGCGGATGGTGGACCCCGCCGGCGCGCTGTCGATCAGGTAGATGACGTGGTTCAGGATGCTCATGTCCTGCGTGGCGCCGCCGCGCATGTCGGTGAAGTGCGCCTCCATGCGTACCGCGCCCTGCGTGGCCGCCGCCATCACGCGCGACGGTCCCTCGGGAGCGGCGGCGGCTTCGCGCCCGGGCGTTACGACGGAGGGCGCATCGTGGCACGCGGCGGCGAGCGCCAGCGTGATTCCCGCGCCAGCGACAAGGCAGCGGCCGAGGAACGTGCGGTTCATGGGGATGATTCGGGATCGGGGGAGACCGCGGGATGGGAGTCCCCGCATCCGCCGCTAAAAACGTTCCGTAATGGATTGCCGGCGGCGCGCGCAGGTGATGGCTGCTTCCGCCGCAGCCTTGCCAGCGCGAGCGGCGGCGGCCACTTTCGCGGCGATGTGCCCGACATGTCGCAGGGCACCGATCCCATCCGGAACCCGTTCCATCCACCATCCCGCGGAGCAGCCATGGCAGCCGGCACGTCGCGCAGCATCTTCGTCAACCTGGCCGTGAAGGATCTCGACCGGTCCGTTGATTTCTTTACGAAGCTGGGGTTCCGGTTCAACGCGCAGTTCACCGACGAGAGCGCCACCTGCATGGTCATCAGTGACCACGCGTACGTGATGCTGCTGGTTCACGACCGCTTCAAGGACTTCACGAAGAAGCAGATCGTGGATTCCACCACGCACACCGAGGTGCTGGTGGCGCTGTCGGCGGAGAGCCGCGAGGCGGTGGACGCAATGGTGAACGCGGCGCTCGCGGCGGGCGGCTCGCCGGCCAACGATCCGCAGGACCACGGCTTCATGTACGGATGGAGCTTTCAGGATCCCGACGGCCACATCTGGGAGGTGATGTGGATGGACCCGGCCTTCGTGCAGCCGCAGTAGCCGGTCGCCACGCCGCGCACCCGGCACGCACGCGACGGCCCGCGATCCACCATGGATCGCGGGCCGTCCGCGTACGGTCTGTGAAGCCGCTGGATCGGCCGGCGGGCGATTGGCGGAAGCGCGTCCCGCTCCGCCGCCGCGCGCCGGTTGGGATCAGCCGCCGGTGCCGCCCAGGAAGGGGCTGCGGGCGCCGTCCCCGCCGTCTTCCGCGCCCTGGCGGGTACCGCCGCCCATCAGGGTGCTGTTCGACGACGCCGAGTCCGTCGCCTCACGGGTGCCGGTGCCAAGGTAGGTGCTGTTCAGCGGGCGCACGTCGGCGGGTACCGTGGGGCTCTCCTGGCAGGCGGCCAGCATCGCGGCCAGCGCCAGCGGAAGTGCAATGCGGATTTTCATGGTTCACCTCGTGGTTGATGGCTCCTCGTAACATTCCGGGTGGCGAGGCCTGCCGGCTGGCGCGGCCTCGTCCCGGTGGCAGGCTACTCGCCGCCGCCGCCGCCCATGAGCGGGCTGTCGTCTTCTTCTTTGCCTTCCTCGCGGGCGCCGCTGCCCATGAGGGCTCCGTTCACCGACGATGAGCCCGGCTGGTCGCGAAAACCGCCGCCCACGTAGCCGCTGCTCGCCTGCACCGCGTCCTGCGCGTCGCGATTGCCGCCACCCAGGTACGCGCTGTTCGCCGACGCCGCGTCCTCCTCCGCGCGGTGTCCGCCGCCCATGTAGGCGCTGTTCGCCGAGGCCCAGTCCGTTGCCTCACGGCTGCCGCTGCCGATGAAGGTGCTGTTCAGCGGGCGCACGTCGGCGGGTACCGTGGGGCTCTCCTGGCAGGCGGCCAGCATCGCGGCCAGCGCCAGCGGAAGTGCAATGCGGATTTTCATGGTTCACCTCAATCGTCAGTGGTTGATCGCTTCGGAAGATCCGGGACGGCGAGGCCCCGGCGGACCGGCAGCCTCGCCTCCGCCGCGGGGTTACTCGCCGCCACCGCCGCCCATGTACGGGCTGTCCTCGCCTTCCTCCTCGCCCTCCTCACGGGCGCCGCCGCCGATGAACGCGCTGCTGGCTGGCTCCGCGTCTTCCTCCACACGGTATCCACTGCCCAGCAAGGCGCTGTTCGCCGACGCCGCATCGTCCTCCACGCGGTTTCCGCCGCCCATGTAGATGCTGTTTACCGACGCGGAGTCCGGCTTGTCACGGTTGCCACCGCCGAGATAGGTGCTGTTCAGCGGGCGCACGTCGGCGGATACGGTCGGGCTTTCCTGGCATGCGCTCAGCGCGGTGGCCAGCGCGAGCGCGATTGTGATGCGGATCTTCATGTTCACCTCGGTCGTCGTGTCTGGTGACGTTCGAAAGAATCCGGAGGCGAGGCCCGGCCGCGCCGGAGCCTTGCCTCCGCGACTGGTTATTCGCTGCCGCCGCCACCCAGCATGGGGCTGTCCTTTTCGCCTTCGTCCACGCGGACGCCCGAGCCCATGTAGCTTGAGCTCGCTGTCACCGCATCGTCCGTCCGGGTGCCGCCGCCCACGTACGCCGAGCTGGTGGATGCCGCTCCGTCACCGTCACGGTTGCCGCTGCCCATGAACGTGGAACTGGTGGATGCCGCGCCGTCACCGTCACGGTTGCCGCCGCCCACGTAAACCGAGTTGGTCGAGGCCGAGTCGCTGCCGTCGCGCAGGCCCGTGCCGATGGCGGGGGAGCCGTCGCGCAGGATGGATCCGTCCGCCGGCGCGGTGCGTCCGGGCGCGGTGGGGCTGCCCTGGCAGGCGGCCAGGGCGGCCGCGAGAACGAGAGAGAAGTTGCGGATTCGCATGAGTCACCTCGAGGAAAGTTCTGGAACCGACCCGCCTGCTGGCGGATCTGCTCCAAAGCTGAAAGAACCGAGGCGACACCGGTAGCAAACGGGGACGGATCCGGCCGTCGATGGTGCGGATCAGTCCGGCAGGCGGGACGAAACTTGTGGATTGGCGGGGCGGGGGAGAGGCCCGCGAGTTCGGCGGGTCATGTCATCGTCATCTGAGAGTGCGTTCAAGCTTTGCGGGTTTCCTGACGCAAACGCTTGACTTCCTGAGAGTGTGTTTGAGAATCCCTGCGCTCGCGCCCGTATGTCATTTCGAAGGAGGCGCCACACCGTACCATCGGCTCGCACGGAATCCGGCGCGCCGACTGAGAAATCTACTGTCTGCTGCTGGTGCCCCGCCGCACCGCTCCGGCACTGGCCCTGTCCGCCCGTGTCGTAGCCGCGAAGTACGCACGGCTACCGCGTCTGCCCTCCAGCAATCCGAAAGTAGATTCCTCGGCCCTGCAACCTCTGGTGTGAAAGCAGGCTACGGCGTGGCCGGGCCTCGGAATGACAGCGCTGGTAGATCTGCCTGGATGCGCAGCGTCGGATTCTTAAACACGCTCTGAGGGAGCGCACACGTCTAACCAGAAGTCACGCTACAGATTGCGCGCGACCGAAGGACCTCGTCTCGGCGGCGCAGGGGCCAGATCAGGGCACGGGACCAGCCCCGTCGTTCTGCTGGCGAGGTCCTTCGGTCGGCGCGAAGGTGCAGTGTACACGCGGGTCACGGGGCGGCGCCTCCCTCAGGAAGTCAATCACGCCGGGAGGTTGGCAACACCCTCTCAGCCTCAGAGGGTGTTGCCAAATCTTGAATCCATAACGAAGCGGTGACTTCCTGAGGGAGCGCATCACGTCTAACCAGAAATCACACTACAGATTGCGCGCGACCGAAGGACCTCGTCTCGGCGGCGCAGGGGCCAGATCAGGGCACGGGACCAGCCCCGTCGTTCTGCTGGCGAGGTCCTTCGGTCGGCGCCAGGGTGCAGTGTACAGGCGAGTTACGGGGCGGCGCCTCCCTCAGGAAGTCAATCACGCCGACAGGTGATCATCAGGACGCGGTCTTTTTGCGGATCGGGATTATCAGCAGGCACCCGCACGACCACCGTCTCGCACCGGCTTCATCCGCTTTCCCCTGTGTTTGCCCGCCATCACAGTCTGGCGTATACTGGCAGGAATCCACCCGGTCTCCATCTGACGGTACTCGCCTCCACGGAGAAAGCCCATGCCCGGTACGCGGATCCGCGCGCTGCTCATCGCCGTTGCGCTGGGCGTGCTTCACCTGGGATGCGACGAGGTCAGCGGCCCCGCGCCCGGCATTCTGCCGCCGGACGCGCCGCCCGCCCGGAGCGTCGCGGCCAGCTACCGCAATCCCATCCTGGGCCCGGACGCGCCCGATCCCCACGTGGCGTTCCTGGAGGGGAAGTACTGGATCTATCCCACGTCCGAGGGCGGGCAGCGGTTCCACGCCTGGTCATCCACCGACCTGGTGAGCTGGGTGGACGAGGGCGTGGTGCTGGACCTGGGCCCGGGGGTAAGCTGGACCGACTGGAACGGCTGGGCGCCGGCCATCGCCTACCGCAACGGCCAGTACTACTTCTACTACTCGGCCAACGGGCCGCACCCCGACAGCAAGATCGGCGTGGCGGTGGGCACGTCGCCGCGCGGGCCGTTCACCGACATCGGACGGCCGCTGGTGAGCAGCGACGCGGCGGTGCCGCTGGAGGCCATCGACCCCATGGTGTTCATCGACGGCGACGGGCAGGCGTACCTGTACTACGGCGGATCGGCGGGGAACGGCAACATGGCCATCCACCGCCTGAACCCCGACATGGTTTCGCTGAGCGGTGCCCGCATGGTGCAGAAGCCGCGGTACTTTACCGAGGGGCCGTTCGTCCACAAGCGCAACGGCATCTACTACCTGAGCTACAGCAACGGGGGATGGAACACCCCGGACTACAACGTCCGCTACGCCACCAGCACGTCGCCCGTGGGCCCCTGGACGTACCAGGCGCAGATCCTGTCAAAGGACGCCAATTTCACCGGCCCCGGCCACCACGCGGTGCTGCAGCGGCCGGGCTCGGACGACTGGTACGTCGTCTACCACCGCTACGAGGACGGTACCGAGTTCAACGCAAAGCGGCGCGCCACCGCCATCGACCGGCTTACGTACAGCGGCGGCGTGATCCAGCGCGTCACCATGACCGGCGCCGTGCCCAACGGGCGGTACAAGCTGTTCGCCACGCACAGCGGCAAGGCGCTGGACGTGGGCGGCTGCTCCACGGCCGACGGCGCCGACGTGATCAGCTGGCCGTACTCGGGCGCCACCTGCCAGCAGTGGGACTTCGCGCGGCTGGCGGACGGCCACTACAGGATCACCGCCGCCAACAGCGGCAAGGCGCTGGACGTGGGCGGCTGCTCCACCGCGGACGGCGCGGACGTCATCGTGTGGCCGTACTCCGGCGCCGCCTGCCAGCAGTGGCAGGTGGTAAAGACCGGCCACGACACCTTCAAGCTGCTGGCCAAGCACAGCGGCCGGGCGCTGGACGTGGCGGGGTGCAGCACGGCGGACGGCGCCGACGTCATCGTCCGGTCGTACACGGGCGCCGCCTGCCAGCAGTGGACCGTACGGCAGGCCGCGCAGGTGGTGCCCAACGGCCGGTACAGGCTGCTGGCCCGGCACAGCGGGCAGGCGCTGGACGTGGCCGACTGCTCCACGGCGGACGGCGCGGACGCCATCACCTGGCCGTACTGGGGCGCCACCTGCCAGCAGTGGAACCTGGAGCGGCTGGCGGACGGCTTCTACAAGATCACCGCCGCGCACAGCGGCAAGGCGCTGGACGTGGGCGGGTGCTCCACGGCCGAGGGCGCGGACGTGATCACCTGGCCCTACAGCGGCCTGGCCTGCCAGCAGTGGGACGTGGTGGACGTGGGCGGCGACTACTACCGCATCACCGCCCGCAACAGTGGCAAGGCGCTCGACGTGGCCGGCTGCTCCACCGCCGGCGCCGCCGACGTCATCGTCCGCGCCTACACCGGCGCCGCCTGCCAGCAGTGGCGCATCGCGACCACGCCGTAGGCTACGCGTCGGGGGGATGAGGAGCGTCCAGGCCTGCCGAGCCCCTGTGCGGCGAAGCAGCCAGCGCGGGGACGTCCGCGCCGGCTGCTTTCGAAGATCGGCGGGAGCCCGGTCGCGTTTCCTTTGACGACGAAATAGGAGGATGCTACTGTAGGGGTGGAGGTTTGCCGGGTGATTGCACCCGCATGCCTCGACGGACGCCACGGGTGGCCGTCCGTGCGCTCGCAACGCCGTTCGTGGAGGCAACGATGAAGAAGACCCGGCTCCGGATCGACACGCTTCAGGTGGAAACCTTCGAGCCCGCGGACGACCTGGAGCCGCGCCTGCGCGGCACCGTGCGCGGCGAGATGGCGGACACGCTGGTGCGCTCCTGCCAGACGCAGCAGTACGACTGCACCGCCCAAGGCGGCTACACCTGCGACTACGGCACCTGCGTAAGCGTCCCCGGCTGCGCGGTGTAGCACCACGGCGCCTCTGCGGACCCAAAAACGGCCGGCGATCCACCATGGACCGCCGGCCGCTTTCTTTCCCATCCCAAACCCCCCGAGCTTGCTCACACCGTCAGACGCGAGCCCTGTTTCCGGCTGCGCTCCACCCGGCATGCTTCTCGCCGCCCGCCGACGCTCACCAACGCGAAGAGGAGACACGGGATGCGAGCGATCGTGCTGGAGCGGTTCGGCGGGCCGGAGGTGCTGGAGCTGAAGGAGATCGACCGGCCCGCGCCCGGGCCGGGCGAGGTGCTGGTGCGGGTGATCTGCGCGGGGACCAACCCCGTGGACGCCAAGCTGCGCCAGAACGCCGGCTGGGCGGGGCTCACGCCGCCGCTGGTGGTGGGCTACGACGCGTCGGGCGTGGTGGAGGAGGTGGGCCCCGGCGCCACGGGCTTTGCGCCCGGCGACGAGGTGTACTACATGGACGAGATCTTCGGCAACCCGCTGGGCACCTACGCCGAGTACAACGCCGTCCCCGCGCGCATCGTCGCCCACAAGCCGCGCACCCTGTCGCACGAGCAGGCGGCCGCGGTGCCGCTGGCGGGCGGAACGGCGTGGGAGGCCATCGTCCGCCGCCTGAACGTGCGCCCGGGCGAGACGGTGCTCATCCACGGCGGCGCGGGCGGCGTGGGCTCGTTCGCGGTGCAGTTCGCGAAGGCCGCGGGTGCGCGCGTGCTGGCCACCGCCAGCGCCCGCAACCAGGACGTGCTGCGCGAGCTGGGCGCCGACGTCCCCATCGACTACGGCGCGGAGGACTTCGCCGAGGTGGCCCTGCGCGAGTCCGGCGGGCGCGGCGTGGACGCGGTGTTCGACACCGTGGGCGGCGACCTGGTCAAGCGCAGCATCCCCGCCACGCGCCCGTTCGGCCGGCTGGCGTGCATCCTTACGCCCGAGGGCACGCTGGGCGGCCTTTCGAGCCGGAACCAGACGCTGCACGGCATCTTCGTGATGCGCGAGGCCGAGCGGCTGCGCGAGATGGCCGCCGTCATCGACCAGGGCCGCTGCCGCCCCCTGATCGGCGAGACCATGCCGCTGGAAGACGTGCGCCGCGCCCATGAGCGCCTGGACAGCGGCCACGGCACCGGCAAGGTCATCCTGCGCGTGTCGGAGGGATGATCCCGTAGAACGAATCGGCCGGCGATCCGTGTGCGGGTCGCCGGCCGATCTCGTTTGGCGGGACGGATGCCGGTCCGCCCGTCCGCCGCGTGCCTACGGGTTGCGTGTGCCCTGGAGCTGGCGGCCGGACTGGTGCAGGGTGGCGCCCGTCACGCGGCCGCCTTCGACGGTGAAGACCAGGCGGATCTCGTCGTCGGCCTCGGGGATGAACGCGTGGCCGCCCTGGGCGCGAAGCCGGGTGGGCCGCTGCGGGCCGGGCTGCGCCATCAGCCGGCCCTCCTCGACGTAGATGCGCACCTCCAGCGCCCGCTCGCCCATCCGGAAGGTGTAGCCGCCCTCGTACCGCGCCATCTCCTCGGCCGTCAGCGGCAGGTCGCGGATCGCCGCGGCCTCGTCGCGCGGGGACGGGGCGCGGTCGCCCACGCGGCGGCCGGGGCGCTCCTGCCCATCCGCGTCCAGGACCATCCCCGTCACCGCCCCGCCCGCGTCGCGGGTGAACCGCACCCGCCACGGCGCGCGCTTCAGGAAGAACGTCGAGTCCGAATCCGCGAACATCCGGAAGCGTACGTTGCCTCCCACCCGCAGCGTCATCGCGCCGTCATCCTCCAGCCGCACGAAGGCGGGGCGGGGGGTGCCCAGGTCGTACTCGCCCGCGTAGCGCGCCAGCACCTCGCGCGCGACCCGCACCTCGGGGCGGGCCGCCGGTGCGCCGCGGACCAGGAAGTCCATCGCGAGGTCGTCCTCGAACCCTCCCGTGTTGGTCAGCATCACGAAGCCCGTGCGCCGCGCGGGATCGAACGCGATCATGGTGTTGAACCCGCCCGTGCCGCCGCCATGGGTGAGGATGGTGCGGCCCTGGGGCGTGCGGATCCCCCAGTTCAGGCCGAACGCCTCGCCTGTCGCAAAGCGGTGCCGCTCCTGCTGCGCGGCGCGGATGGCGCGCCCCACGCCGTTGTCCGGCGGGGTGAGCTGCGCGCGCAGGTACAGCAGCATGTCGTCGATGTTGGAGCGCAGCCCGCCCGCGCCCGCGATGCCCTCGCTGGCGTCCCAGTACGGCGCCGGACGGCCGCCTTGCCCCCGTCCCGGGGCCAGCCACGCCGCCATCTCGCCCTCGCGCTCGTAGCGGGTCATCCGCATTCCCAGCGGCTCCAGGATGCGCTCGCGGATGAGGTCCTTGATGCTGCTGTCCGCCGCGCGCCCCAGGGCGATCCCCAGCAGCCCCACGCCCAGGTTGCTGTACTCGAACTCCGCCCCGATGTCGCGCCGCAGCTGGTGGTTGTTCAGGAACTGGTATACGGTCGCGACGCTGTACTCCCGGTAGGGATTGCCGGTGTCGGCGGGGACGAAGTTGTCCGGCATGCGGGGCAGGCCGGAGCGGTGCGTGGCCAGGTCAAGCAGGGTGATCTGGCGCCCGTTGCGCGTGGGGACGCGCACGCTGTCGGGGAGGTACTGCTGCACGGGATCGTCCAGCTTTACCTCGCCGCGTGCCACCATGTCGGCCAGGATGGTGCCCGTGAACGTCTTGTTGATGGAGCCGATCTCGAACACCGTCTGCCGCCCCAGCGGCCGCGCGCCCTCGCCCGCGGACCCGGCGTGCAGGATGCGCGTGCTGCCGTCCGGCTCCAGGATCCCCAGCACGATCCCCGGCGTAGCCCCGTCCTCCACCAGGTAGTCCAGCATCTCCTGCAGGTCCGCGTCAGACGGGAAGCTCGATGTCGCGGCTGTCGTCGTCTGGGCGATGGCGGATGGCGCCATTGCCGCGGTGAGGACGGTGGCCGCGAGCGCGGCGGGGATAAGGCCGAGTGTTCGTCTGATGCGCATGATCATACGTGGTGCGGTGCGAGGCCGGATGGATGGGGATGTGCCGACGCCTACGGGCGGGTGCTGCTCCCGGTTTCAGCCTTTCCCGCGGAATGGCGAACCTGGATCTTTTCCTGGTGGATGGCGCGCCTGAAACCCGGGCGTCTGAATGGCGTAATTCGCCCTGCCGCTTGCGCTGGATGGTTCCGCGCGCGAATCATGCACCCAACGATCCCCTGTCCCCCCGAGTTGAGCGATGATGGACGAGCGCCGGTACCAGGAAGCAGAAGTCGCCGAGATCTTCAAGGCCGCCACCAGCCCACGCGCGGCCCAGGAGCGCGCCCCGGCCACCGCGGGCGGGTTCTCCCTGGCCGAGCTGCAGTCGATCGGCGGCGAGGTGGGCATCGAGCCCGAGCGCATTGCCGAGGCGGCCGCGGCCCTGGAGGTGCGCGGCGTCGCCGCACCGCGCCGCACCCACTTGGGCCTCCCGGTCTCCGTCGCCCGCACGGTAGACCTGCCGCGCGCGCCCACCGACCGCGAGTGGGACATGCTGGTCGCCGAGCTGCGCGAGACGTTCGGCGCGCGCGGAAAGGACCGCTCCAGCGGAGGCCTGCGCGCCTGGAACAACGGCAACCTGCACGCGTACGTGGAGCCGTCCGAAACCGGCTACCGCCTGCGCCTGGGCACCACCAAGGGCGGCGCCGCCCAGGGCATCCAGATGGGGGTGGCCGGCCTGCTGGCGGGGCTGATCCTCGCCGTCCTGCTGTTCGCCGAGGTGCTGGACGAAGACCTGAGTGTGCTGCTGATCCCGGCCCTGGTCGGCGTCGTCATCCTCGTCATGAACGCCATCCGCCTTCCCGGCTGGGCCCGCGAGCGCGAGGCGCAGATGGAGCACATCGCCACCCGCGCCCGCATCCTGATCCCCGCGGCTCCGCAGCCTCTCCCCAGCGGCGACAACAACTAGCCTCACAGGCGGACACGCATCGAGGCGGGCAGGCCAAAGAGCTGCCCGCCTCGTTTTTCACCCGCGCAGCCGCCGCACCACCTCTTCCGCGCCGCGCTTGTACACAGTGACGCACACCAACTCGCCTGCCGCGTCGAGCACCGCCCAGTACCGGCTGTTGCCGTACCTCGCGACCTTGTAGCCCGGCTGCTGCGTGTTCTGCTGAGGGGTCATCGTGGCCTCCAATCGTCTTGACCCTGGCCGCGCAGCAGGGCTATCGTTGGCGAGCGAGCGGCCTTCGGGTCGGTTCGCGATTCGGGGCTGGCCGATTCTTCTTGGCGGGAGAGCGGCCAGCCTTGCTTTTTCGCCCTGCCGTTTACAATATAGTACACAGACTGGCTTTGTCAACCTAATTGTAAACAGTATGAGCGACCAATTTCGTGAAGCGACGGATCGGCTGATCGCCTCAGTGACGCTGGCAGATCTGGCGCGGGAGTTAGGTGTGTCCCATGGGTTAATGCGGCAGGCACGGCTCGGCTCATCCGCTTCTTCGTACCGATTCCCTCCGGCCGGTTGGGAAGCTGCGGTTGGAAGACTTGCCCGTGCAAAGGCCAATGAATTGCTGCACTTGGCCACCCAAATGGATCGCGTGCACGGCACCGGTCCCGCGAATCCCGCAGCCTGATCCCGTTCGAAGACACCAAGATATCGGAGAGGCTCGTGAATGCCCGTGAGTACTATTATACAGTGTTGGCTCCGGATGAGGCTGGATTGTCATATGCTGCTCTCCATTTAGAAGCCGATGGACGTCACTCAACGTACTATGAGGAACACGAGCGACCAACTGAAGAGCAGTGGGCTGCAATCTTTCGGCATGTCCCGGAGCACAGTAACGACGCACTATTGGAAGACGTATTCAAGAAGATTGTAGATCGTTCACCGGTACGCCTTCGGCCCCGGCTGAACAACATGTTCATCGCTAAGAAGCGGGATTTTCGTCCGATTGCCGGCGCTTACTATTTTAACGACTCCTATGAAGGGGAGTTGATACGCTTCAACGTCGGGTTATCTGACGCCTGTTTACAGTACTCTACGCTCTTTGCCGATTTTTTGAACCTACTTCGTGCTCAGGCAAGAAGATCTAACGGAGAGCCTGTTCCGGAGTTTTCGCGACTCTCGGAACGGGTGGCCCGACACGCTGGTCAACTCGCGGAATTGCAGGTGCGTTGGAGCAAGATCGCTGGTGTTGTAGCGCTTGATGAGAACTATCTTCCAACATCACCGGACTCTCTTGAGTATGCTATCAAAACTGCGGTACTTACAGACTATTTCATTTTAGCTCATGAAATCGCACATCACCTCCTTGCGCATACAGGCGCTGAAAATTCGGCGGGCGAGATGTTGGCTAATATTCCGGAGTGGGCTCAGGACTGGATTCGCGTGAAGACATCTCACGCTGTTGAATTTCAGGCTGATGCCCTAGCTGTTCTGCTTCTCACAGGTTCCGGAAGTCAAAGAGAAAAGTCTGACATAGTTTTCGAGCAAAGAGTTTGGGAAGCGGCGATCGGATCAATGCTCGCCCTAACAGTAATCGGTCAATTCGCTGATGATGCGGAGAACGACACTGATACTCATCCCAGCATCCGATCACGGTTCAGTGCTGTCGGGCGCGTCCTCGCTTCTCTCAATGCGCACGCATTCCGTGATGCAGTAGAAGATATTCTTCCTTTTCAGCAACTGCTATTTCGATTCCAGAGGCGCGGTATAGGAAGTTGGGATGCTCAGTTCACTCAGTCCTTAACAAACTCCAAGCGATGATCCGGCTATATGTTCTGAACGGCTGGTGGATTACTGTCAATCAAATTTCACGCGATGGCTGTGGCCATAAGGGAGGAATAGTGGCTAAGAACACTGGTCAAACTCTAGAGGGAGAGGTGCTTGCTGCTGTTCAGAGCGCCGTCAATAAAGGCTTGCTCGGTTGGCATGCTTCAGCGTGTCGTGTGCGCCACCACGCCGCCTATTACTCACGCGATCGGGAGAAGGACATTATCTTTGATGTCTCCATCGAATTGATGCTCCCAAGCTCCTCCAAACCATCCATTATTTGGATTTGGGAATGCAAGGACTACTCATCTCCCGTACCGGTTGACGATCTCGAGGAATTCCACGCAAAGCTTGAACAAATTGGGTCGGCTAATACCAAAGGGACAGTCGTTACTAGGCGGGGTTTTCAGAAGTCTGCGATAAAGTACGCAGTATCGAAAGGAATCGGTCTTGCGCGCCTTCTTCCCCCACATCAAATCCAGTGGGTCATTCACTACCACGCAGAACAGACCGCCGAAGAGTTAGCAGCGGAAGTTGTGGAAGCGCTCATAGACCCGCATTTTGAATCCTTTTCCCGAGAGGCCTACGGATTTACAACGGGCCCTGTGCCTGCCGCGAAAGCCTCATTAGAGGATTTCGTGGCTATGCAGATTGCGGAATGGGGGATGAATCAGGGATATCTTCCAGATACTTAATCACACGCGGACGGAAACGAAAACGCTGGCGATTCTCGCCGCGGACCGCCGGCCGTTTCCGTCCGTGCGTAGTGACGCCGCAACTCAGCCCCCCAGCCGCTCCTGCACCAGTTGGCTGACGCGCGCGGGGTTCGCGTTGCCGCCGCTCTGCCGCATCACTTGGCCAACGAAGAAGCCGAGGAGGCCCGTCTTGCCGGCGCGGTACTCGTCGGCCTTTGCGGCGTTGGCGGCGATCACCTGGTCCACCAGCGGGGCAAGGGCGCCAAGGTCGCTCACCTGGCGCAGGCCGCGGCGCTCCACGATCTCGGCCGGGCTGCCACCGCCGCGCGCCATGTCGGCCAGCACCGCCTTGCCGCTCGCGGCGCTCAGGGTGCCGTCCTCCACCAGCCCGATCAGCTCCCGCAGCTCCGCCGGCGTGAACTCGATGTTGCTGACGCCGCGCTCCTTTACCTCAAGCAGCACCACGTTCACGATCCAGCTCGCCACCGCCTTCGGCGCGGCGCCCAGCCCCACCGTGGTCTCGAACAGGCTGGCCAGCTCGTCGTCGCGCGTCAGCACGTCGGCGTCCGCCTGCGACAGGCCCAACTCCGCCACGAACCGCGCGCGCCTGGCCTCCAGCTCCGGCGAGCGCACGATCTCCATCGCCCCCGCGGGCCGCCCGCTTTCGGAACGGGGTGCGCGCTCCGCCTTCGGCTTCTTCTCCGCTTTCGGCGTCGACACGGGCGTGGCGGCCTTTTCGGCGGCCTTGGCCCAGGCGTCGCGCAGGGTGACGGTGCGGTTGAACACCAGCGCGCCCGGCTTTGAATCCACCGGATCCGCGCAAAAGTAGCCCACGCGCTCGAACTGCCAGCGGCTGCCGGGCTCCGCACCGGCCAAGCTGGGCTCCACGAGCGCGCCCTGGACCACCACCAGCGACTCGGGGTTCAGGTAGTCCTTGAAGTTGCCCTCGCCGCCGTCCGGATCGGGCACCGTGAACAGGCGGTCGTACAGCCGCACCTCCGCGGGCACCGCGTGCTCCGCGCTCACCCACTGGATGGTCCCCTTCACCTGCCGCCCGTCGGGGGTGCTCCCGCCGCGCGTCGCGGGATCGTACGAGCAGCGCAGCTCCACGATCTCGCCCGCATCGTCCTTCACCACCTCGTCGCAGCGGATGACGTACGCGTAGCGCAGCCGCACCTCCGCGCCCGGCGACAGCCGGTGGAAGCCCCTGGACGGCACTTCCATGAAGTCGTCGCGGTCGATGTAGAGGGTCCCGGAGAAGGGCAGGGGGCGCGAGCCTTCCTTCGGCACGTCGTGCGGCCAGAGCGGCGCGTCGAACGTCTCCGTCTCCCCCGGGGGATAGTTGGTGATCGTCACCTTCAGCGGCCGCAGCACCGCCAGCACCCGCGGCGCCCGCGTGTTCAGGTCGTCGCGGATGGCGTACTCCAGCTTGGCGATGTCGATGCGGCTGTTGAACTTGGCCACGCCCATCCGCTCCCAGAAGCCGCGGATGGCCTCGGGCGTCACCCCGCGGCGGCGAAACGCCGCGATGGTGGGCAGGCGCGGATCGTCCCACCCGCTCACGTATCCGCCCTTCACCAGCTCCAGCATCTTTCGCTTGCTGGTGATGGTGTACTCCAGCTCGCCGCGCGCGAATTCGTACTGGTGCGGTCGCGCCGGCGTGCCGCCTTCGGCCCGGACGAAGTCCTGCCAGTGGTCGATGACCCAGTCGTAGACCGCGCGGTTGTTGTCGAACTCCAGCGAGCAGAGCGAGTGCGTGATCCCCTCGATGGCGTCTTCGATGGGGTGCGCGTAGTCGTACAGCGGGTAGATGCACCACGCGTCGCCCGTGCGGTAGTGGTGCGCGTGGCGAATGCGGTACAGCAGCGGGTCGCGCAGCAGCATGTTGTTGCTGGACAGGTCGATCCGGGCCCGCAGCACGTGCGCGCCGTCGGGAAACTCGCCCGCGCGCATGCGCCGGAACAGGTCCAGGTTCTCCTCCGCCGTACGGTCGCGGTACGCCGTGGGCCGCCCCGGCTCCATCACCGTGCCGCGCGCCTCGCGAATCTCCTCGTCCGTGGAGCTGTCCACGTACGCCAGCCCTTTTTCGATCAGGAACTCGGCGAAGCGGTACATCTGCTCGAAGTAGTCCGCCGCGAACAGGGGCGTGTCGCCAAAGTCCGCGCCCAGCCACCGCACCGTGTCGGCGATGGACTCGACGTAGCTGATGTCTTCCGTCTCGGGATTGGTGTCGTCGAAGCGCAGGTTGAAGCGGCCGCCCGTCTCCTGCGCGATGCCGTAGCTCAGCAGGATGGCCTTGGCGTGGCCGATGTGCAGGTAGCCGTTGGGCTCCGGCGGAAAGCGGGTGACGATTTCCTGGTACTTTCCCGCGCGCAGGTCTTCCGCCACGATCGTGCGGATGAAGTCCAGCGCCTCGCGGTCCGCGTAGGCGTCGGTCCGCGGCTCGCTTCCATCTCTGGTTTCGATATCGGTCACGTGACGGCTCTTCGGTCGATGGACGGATGCGGATCCACGAATGCGCGGAGACTGCCGGAACCCCGCTGGAAACCATGTAACGTAACCTACGTCACAAGCGGCTTCAATGCAGCCTGCCTCCGGCCCGGCAAGGCGAATGAATTCGCTGCAACAAGCACACGACGTCCGCCTTCGCGGACAGGCGGTTGCGGGGCAGGTGCGAGTGCCTGCCACGTTGCGGGTTGGGGAAGGTGGTCGGGTGGATGCTTGCCGAAGCGGGATCGAATTCTCCCCTTTCTCCCGCTCCGCGGGGGAGAGGGGCAGGGGGAGAGAGGCCCCTGTCGGGCGCCAGCTCGATGCCGTTCGAAGCTTCCACATCCTTCCCAATCCACTGGCCCTCCCCGCTCCATCCCGTTCGCCGATCCACCATCCCCGGCCCCACCCCAACCTCCCCCAGCAGTTTTGGGGGAGGTGGGCGAGTGGTGCGAGCCCGGAGGGGGCGCCGCGGGTCGCGCACTGGCTTGCCGTTGCGGTCCGGGATAACTTTCTCCCTCGCAGATTCCGACAACCTGCACGGGGTACCCCGTGTTTTCGACGAGACAGACATCCCGATGCCCGACCCCATCCGCGTACGCTTTGCCCCCAGCCCCACCGGCTACCTGCACGTGGGCGGCGCCCGCACCGCGCTGTTCAACTGGCTCATCGCCCGCAAGCTCGGCGGCGTGTTCGTGCTGCGCATCGAGGACACCGACCGCGAGCGCAGCACCGACGCCAGCACGCGCACCATCCTGGATGGGATGACGTGGCTGGGGCTGCACTGGGACGAGGGCCCCGTGCACCAGGCCGACGGCCTTGCGCGCCACCAGGCCGACGCCCGCCGCCTGCTGGACGCCGGCAAGGCGTACCGCTGCTTCTGCACCCCCGAGGAGCTGGCCGCCAAGCGCGAGCAGCTGCAGCACGAGTACCGCTACGACCAGAAGTGCCGCGCCATCCCGGCGGACCAGAGCGACGCGCGCGCCGCCGCCGGCGAGCCGTACACCGTCCGCTTTCGCGTTCCTGACGGCGTGACGCAGTGGGACGACGTCGTCCACGGCGAGACGCGCTTCGAGAACGCCAGCATCGACGACTTCATCATCCTGCGCACCGACGGCACCCCCATCTACAACATGGCCGTGGTGTCGGACGACATCGACATGCGCATCACGCACGTCATCCGCGGCGACGACCACATCCCCAACACGCCCAAGCAGATCCTGCTGTACCAGGCGCTGGGCGCGCCCGTCCCCGCCTTTGCCCACCTCCCCATGATCCTGGGCGGCGACGGCAAGAAGCTCAGCAAGCGCCACGGCGCCACCGCCGTGGGCGACTACGCGCAGCTGGGCGTGCTTCCCGAGGCGCTGTTCAACTTCCTGGCGCTGCTGGGGTGGAACCCCGGCGACGAGCGCGAGGTGATGGGCGTGGACGAGCTGGTGCAGGCGTTCAGCCTGGAGCGCATCAACAAGAAGAGCGCGGTGTTCGACACCGAGAAGCTGTTCTGGATGAACGGCCGCTACCTGGAGCACAAGCCGGCGGACGAGCTGCTCGCCCTGGTCGCGCCGCTGCTGGTGAAGGAGGGGCTGATCACGGAGGCGGAGGCCGAGGCCCGCCGCGACTGGCTGCTGCACCTGCTGGAGCAGCTCAAGGTGCGCGCCCGCGGCATCTACGAGATCCCGAAGATGGCCCGCGTGTACCTGGCCGGCGAGGTGGAGTACGACGCGGATTCCGTCGCGAAGCAGTGGAAGGACCCCGCCACGGCCGAGCGCCTGGGCGTGGCGCGCGACGCGCTGCAGGCGCTGGAGCCGTGGACGGTGGAGGCCATCGAGCCCGCCCTGCGCGCCGCCGCCGAGCGGGCGGGCGTGGGCTTCGGCAAGGTGGCGCAGCCGCTGCGCGTGGCGCTCACCGGCTCGTCCGCGAGCCCGGGAATCGACCACGTGGTCTACCTGCTGGGCCGCGAGGGCGCCCTGCGCAGGATCGACCGGGCCCGCGAGCGGCTGGCCGCGGGGACGGGCGTGTAGTCCGTTCCCGTACACAAATGTTGACTTCGGCCGGGGCGGCGCCTAAGTTGCGCGACGAGGCCAGATAGCGCGTAAACAGGCGCTGCCTGTTTACGCTGGCCGCCGCGGACCGCATGGGGTGGTGGGGAAACGACTTGGGCGGATGTGCGGGGGTGCGCAGCAATCTGTGGCTCCCGCTTGTCGTTCCCGCGCGCGGCCTCTGCAGCAAACGGATTCCCGATTTACCGTCAAATCACCGAGGAGGCAGTAACCCTCGTCCACCGCGGAGGCAGCCATGCCTGAGGCGCTTTCCAAGATCGAGCGCAGGATCCTGAACTACCTTGTGGACTACCTCAAGGAGAACACGTACCAGCCGAGCATTCGCGAGATCGGCAAACGTTTCGGGATCAAGAGCACCAAGACGGTCTCGGAGCACCTGCAGTCGCTGGCGGACAAGGGGTTCATCGAGCGCGACGCCAGCCGGTCGCGCGGGGTGAAGATCCTGGGGATGAACCTGGCGCCCGGCGCGCTGAACGTTCCCGTGTACGGCCGCATCGCCGCCGGCATCCCCGCGCTGCTGCGCGAGGACGTCACCGCCGAGTTCGAGCTCGACCGCAAGCTGGTGGGCAGCAGCGACGCCTTCATGCTCGAGGTCAAGGGCGACAGCATGCAGGCGATGGGCATTCTTCCCGGCGACTACGTCATCGTGGAGCCGGCGGACGAGGGCGACATCCAGAACGGTGACGTGGTGGCCGCGCGGATCGACGGCGACGCCACGGTCAAGCGCTACTTCGCCAACGGCGGCCAGGTGGTGCTGGAGCCGGCGAACACGAGCTACGCGCCCATCCTGGTGCACGAGCACAACGACTTCGCGATCCTGGGCCGGGTGACGGGCATTCACCGGCGGCTGACCCGGGCGCACACGGAGGCCATCGTCACCGGCGCGCACTGACGTGACGGTTTCGGACGACATGACGGGGACCCCGGCGCGCTGCCTGGGTCCCTTTTCCGTTGACCGCGCCGGTGTGGCCGCGGACCACGACGCGCAGCGGCGGCAGGAGGACGAGCGGTGGATGCGGGTGGCGCTTCGGCAGGCCGCCGCCGCCGCCGCGCTGGGCGAGGTGCCCGTGGGGGCGGTGATCGTGCGCGGCGGCCAGCAGGTGGCGCTGGGCCACAACCTCACGCACACGCTGCAGGACCCCAGCGCCCACGCCGAGATGGTGGCCATCCGCCGCGCCGCGCAGGCACTGGGCGAGTGGCGGCTGCTCGACTGCACCCTGTACGTCACGCTGGAGCCGTGCGCCATGTGCTCCGGCGCCATCGTGCTGGCGCGCGTCCCCCGGCTGGTGTTCGCGGCGCACGATCCCAAGGCGGGGATGAGCGGCTCGCTGGCCAACCTGGTGCAGCACCCGCGGCTCAACCACCGCGTGCAGCTCACCACCGGCGTGCTGGCCGACGAGGCGGGCGAGACGCTGCGCGCCTTTTTTCGCGCCCGCCGCCGCGGACGCGCCAATCCGCTGGACGCCTGCGACCCCTCCCCCGGCGCCACGTCGGACCAGGGCTGACGCGAGCGCGAATCCTGCGGCGATGGGTGGCGGTCCGTGTCCGGGAGCCAACGTCCGAGGAGGTGCGGGATGATGACGACGCGTTCCTTTGTCCGCTGGGTGCTCGCGGCGCCGGTGGTGGTGCCCGTCCTGGGCGTTCCGCTGCTGCGCGTGGAGCGGGACCCGTTCGACCTGATCGGGCAGGTGCTGGTGGGCTCCGCGGTGGCCGGGCTGGTGCCGTACCTGGCCTTCGCGGCCGCCTTTGCCGCGTGGACGCGCGACCGCGCGCCGGGCGAGGTGCAGCGCGCGGCGTGGCTGGCGCCGCTGCTCTTTCTGCTTCCGTTCGCCGGCTTCTGGCTGCTGCTGGCCATCGCCGGCGGCGGCTCCGGCGCCCTGCCGATGGTGATGGTCCTGAGCCTTGCCGCCGTCGGCGTGGGATACGTGTACGTGCTCGCCGCGGACGTGCTGTACCGCGTGCTGCGGGGCCGCGGCGTGATCCGCCCCGGCTCCGCCTGAGAAAGCGCGCTGATACGGGTTCGGCGGACAGTGTCATACCGAATCCGGGAAAACAACACCTTCATGGGTACAGAGGAACAGAGTCAGACAGAGCATCAGGATGATATTTCAACTCGCTTTCCCTGTCTGACTCTGTTCCTCTGTACGATTGTTCTTTTTCAGGATCTGGTAGAGACGGCGACGGACTCACGCGAAAAACGCGGAGGCGCAGAGAGAACCTTCTCCCTGCGCCTCCGCGATTTTCGCGTGGAGCGTTCGCTGATCGTACGACCGGCGGATTCCTACGGCTGCGGCGCCTTGGGCGGAGCCTGCACCGGCTGGCCCTTCCGGAGCACGCCGGGGACGCTGCCCTTGGGTCCGGATGCCAACGGAGTGACGGCGCAGGCGTTGGGGATGGGCACCGACGTTCCGGGAGACGTGACGCGCGGCATGGGCGTCACCTGCCCCGGCTCGGCCGTGACCACCGCCATGCGGTCGTTGGTTTCACACGGACTGCCGGCGCCCAGGCCCAGGTGCCGGGCGTTCACCTTGAACGCCACCGGCTCGGTGGTGCCGCTGGCGTGCGGGACGGTCCGCGCGCGCAGAACGCCGGGCCGCGGCAGCGTTTCGTGCGCGGCGGCGCAGCCACCCAGCAGGAGAAGGCAGAGGGCGTACGTGTTTCGCATGAGCGGCGATCGTTGAAAGGATTGTCCTGGTCCGCGGATTTCGACGCCGCGCCCCGCCGGATCGTTGCCGCGACGCGGCATCGGAGAACGTCCGAAATCGACCGGTTGATACACCCGCTCGTCGCCGCGCACAAAACCCTTTCGCGCGGGCGCGGCGCAGCGTATCATGCTCCTGTAGTTGAACGTGTTCAATACCCTCCACCGGAGGATTCCTGATGCCGGTCAAGAACTACTATCGCTGGGCGCTGCTCCTTCCGCTGGCCGTCCCGGCGCTCGCGTCGCCGCTCCTGTTGCTGGAGCCGAAGGCCCCGGGGCTCGTCGTCGTGCTGATGTACCTGTTCTGGTCGCTGCTCTTTGGCGGCGTTCCGTACCTGCTGTTCGCGGCGGGCTTCCTGGTGTGGATTCGTCGTGCGCCCGAGCACCGCGTGCGCGCCGGGGTCCTGCTTTCGCCACTGGTCTACGCCGCCGTGCTGCTGGTCTGCTTCACCCTGTTCCTGGTGGTGGACGGCACCCTGGTGAACAGCGCGGAGTTCCTGGGCATGCTGGCGATCTTCGCGGTGTTCTTCGGCTACGCCTACGTCGCGCTTGCGGAGGCCGGGCGGGCACTCCTCGGCGCCGCCCCGGTGCGGGCCGAGCCTGTGCCGGCGGCGTAACGAAGATCAACCGGACCTCGACGCGATAAGAACAGGCGAGGATCGCTGCCGGTCCTCGCCTGTTTCACGTCAGGATGGATTCGCGTCCGCTACGGGAGCGGCGGCCTTCGCTGGGGCGGGGAACTCCACGTTCTCGTAGATTTCCCGGAGCGGGATGGTGCAGCCGACGGAAGTCAGCTCCAGCGCGGCATCCAGACCGGTGACGGTCGCCAGGTGCCAGAACTCTCCGTGCCGGACGAACCGCTCCACCAGCGGCTTGTCCTGCGCCACCAGAACGTACTCCTGCAGCGTCTCGATCATCCGGTAGTGCAAGAACTTCTCTCCACGATCGTACGCCTCGGTGGACGGCGAAAGCACCTCGACGATCAGCGCGGGATTCACAAGGGTATCCAATACGCCGTCGATGAACCGCTTCTCGCCGCACAGGGCGACCACGTCCGGATACGTATACCTGCGCCCGCCTTCGATCTGTACGCGCATGTCGATCGCCCACGCCCGGCAGGCTTTGCCGCGAAAGCGCGCCCGGAGCTCCGCGTGCAGGTTGAGGCTGATGGTGACATGAGGATCCGGAGCGCCCGTCATCGCGACGATGCGGCCGTCGATGTACTCGCTCTTGAACTCGGCGTTGCGCTCGAGCGCGAGGTACTCTTCCGGGGTGTACCAGGTCAGGGCAGCCGTGGCCATGCTCTCCTCTCGGACGGGTTGGTCCGAGTGTAAGGTTGTGAGGCGCAAACGCGCAAGTGGATTGCACTTCACCGCAACGGATGCGCCACCGGCGGTCCCGCAGATCCGGTGGTCATGCGCTGGATGGCGGAATCAGGATAGCCACCGGGCACTCGACGCACGCCGCGGCTCACGATCCCGGCGGGGCGGCCTTCTCGGGGATCGGGTTGCGGATGGGGGGCAGGGTGCGCAGGTAGCGGTAGATGGCGCGCAGGTCGTCGTCGCGCATGCGGCCCAGCTCGCGCCAGGGCATGAAGGGGTGGATGCGGTCGCCGCCGGGGTTCACGCCGGTGCGCAGGGCGCGCAGGAAGTCCGCCTCCGTCCACCGGCCGATCCCCGTCTCCGCGTCCGGCGTGAGGTTGGCGGGGTTCGCGGGAAACGGCGACGACGCGTCGCCGGCGAAGGGACGGTCCAGGTCCGCCTGCTGCTGCACCCCCCCGCGCGGCGTGTGGCAGTCGCCGCAGAGCGAGACGTGGTTGGCCAGGTAGCGCCCGTACTCCGCGTCCGCCGCGGGCCGCGGCGCCACGGGGGCGGTGGGCCGCGCCGGGCCCAGGACAAAGACGCGCGCGGCGCGGTAGACCAGGCTGGGCCGGCTGCGCACGGGATTCCGCACCGGCGGCAGGCTCTTCAGGTAGCGCGCCACGGCCAGCGCGTCGCGGTCCGACATCCCCCGGAACCAGGCATACGGCATCACGGGGGCGAGCACGTGCCCGTCGCGGTCCTCGCCCGAGCGCAGGGCGCGCACGATCTCCGCCTCGCTCCAGGCCCCCAGCCCCGTCTCCGGATCGGGCGTCAGGTTGGACGCGCGGATGGTGCCCAGCCGCCAGTTGCGGAACGCCATTCCGCCGCTCAGCGGGCCGTCGGCGTTGCGCGGGTCGGCGGCGTGGCAGTGGCCGCAGACCGCCACGCTGCGCACGATGTACTCGCCCCGCGCCACCAGCCCCGCCGTGTCGCCCACCGCCGACGCCGAAAGGTCCGGCAGCGGCACGTGCCCGCCGCCGCACGACGCCAGCCCGGCGGCCGCCATCATCCCGCACACGCAGGCGAAAAGCGCGCGGCGGATCCCGAGGATCGTGCTGGACATCATCCCCTCCGGTGGGTGGGTGCGGCCGGGGAGTCACCATCTCCCGTGCCTGGAAGAGATGATGCGCGCGGCGAGCGGCGGAGGCAACAGAATCGTCAGCGGCCCGGCTTCTCGATCCGCAGCAGAAGCACGAACTCCACCCCGTCCGCGTCCCGCACCACGCTCGCCATCCGGTCCGCCCTCACGGCGGGGGCAGGCGAGGGCTGCAGCGCGCGGGGGAGCGAAACCCGTCCCAGGAAGCGGCTGTCCGGGCCGAACACGTCGATCACGAGGCCCTTCCCATCAAACGGCACCACCCACAGGTGCCCGTCGTCGGCGACAAAGAAGTGCATGATGACGGGGTGCGTCCTGGGGATGCGGGACTCGTCGATCCGTCCGCCGCTCTGCTGAAAGCCGCGGTAGTTCTCGAGGATCTTCCGCCGCTGCCCGGCGGTCACGCGGCGGGGCCGGACCGGGCGCGTCACGATGCGGTCAACCGTTCCATCGAACCGGTAGCGGGTGAGCCGGTACTGGCTGGTGATCGCTACCCACACGAATCCCTCCGGATCGATTCGCCACGCCTGGTTGGGAGAGAACGGCACGTTTACCCGATCGATGCTCCGGTTGCCGCCCTGCTCCCGCACCACTTCAAAGGCCGCCGCCTCGAACGGCGGAACCCGGAACGTGTCCCGGGCCTGCAGCACGGGCGTAAAACGCACCAGCCGGACCTCGGTGTCCTCGTGACTGGTAACCGAGGCCCGATCGTACAGGTTACCGCGCGAATCGAAGCCCAGGATCCAGGGCGTCTGGACGATGTTGGCGTCGCGCCGGTGCGTCGTGATGAACCGTCCGGCGGTATCGTAGACGGCGAAGCGCATGTTGCCTCCGTCCAGCACCCACAACGTCCCGTCCGCCGCCCAGTCCATGCCGGCGATCCCGCTGAACTCCTCCGGCCCGCCGCCCTTGCGGCCGATGCTTCGCACGTGGGTGCCTGCGGAATCGAAGACGCGGATCTGGTGCTGCTGCCCGTCCGCCACCCACACGCGACCCATGGGGTCGAGCTCTACGTCCACGATCCGCGCGAACGTCTCCGGCCCCTCTCCGTCCGCCGCCCCGATCGTCGCTCGCGGAACCAGGCGCCACTCCTGGCCTGGTTCCCACACGCCGCCTCCATCTCCGACGTCCTTACCGCCCTTCCCGCTGCCGCATGCGGAGAGGCACGCCAGCGCGGCGGCGGCCAGCAATGGACGCACGCGGATGCGGAGCGATGATGCGAAGGGCATGCGGGCGGATGGCGTGAAGGAGTGCGTGTGGCGGCGAATCGGTGGATGGCCTCCACCGTCCGCGTCGGGTCATTATCTCATCGTTGTGCTTCGGAATGACATGGTGCGCCACGCATCCGCCACCGTGTGTGCGGCATCCGGGGCGTGGTCCGCATCTGCCGGGGCCGATTCGTTGACACCCCCCCGGCACCGCCGGTAAGTTTGCGCAGCCTCCGACCCATCCCCTGACATACACGAAACGGGCGACCTGAATGGCCGAACCCCAGCGACGCTCCCTCATGGACCCGCCCGAGGTGGAGCGGGTGCTCGCGCGCATGTCGGAAGAGATCGTGCAGCTTACCGGCGGCTCCGGCGGCGTGGTGCTGGTGGGGATCGAGCGGCGCGGCGTGCAGCTGGCCCGCCGCATCGCCGAGCTGATCGCGGGCGCCGGCGGCGAGGCCCCGCTCACCGGCTCGCTCGACATCACCCTGTACCGCGACGACCTGATGTCGGTGGGGCCGCGCCCCGTCGTCGGCCAGACGCGGCTGCCCACCGGCGGCGTGGACGGGCGGCACCTGGTGATCGTGGACGACGTGCTGTACACGGGGCGCACGGTGCGCGCGGCGCTGGACGAGCTGGCGGACTTCGGCCGCCCGGCGCGCATCCTCCTGGCCGTCCTGGTGGACCGCGGCGGGCGCGAGCTGCCCATCCAGGCGGACGTGGTGGGGGCGAGGGTCGAGGTGCCGGAGGGCGCGGTGGTCGAGGTGCGGGTGCCGGAGCTGGACGACGTGCTGGGCGTGGACTTCGTCTGGCCGCGGGGGGCCGCGGACTGATGGCGCATCCCACCGCACCGCCGCTGGGCAAGGACCTGCTGGGGCTGGAGGGGCTGACCCGCGAGCAGATCACCTCCATCCTGGACACGGCGGAGACGTTCAAGGAGATCTCGGAGCGCCCGGTAAAGAAGGTGCCGGTGCTGCGGACCAAGACGATCGTCAACGCCTTCTTCGAGAACAGCACCCGCACCCGCGTGAGCTTCGAGTTCGCCGAAAAGCGGCTGAGCGCCGACACGGTGAACATCTCCACCGCCGGGTCGTCCGTGGCCAAGGGCGAAACGCTGGTCGACACGGCGCGCAACCTGGAGGCCATGCGCATCGACATGGTGGTCATTCGCCACCATGCGTCGGGAAGCGCGCAGTTCCTGGCCGAGCGCATCGCCAGCAGCGTCATCAACGCGGGCGACGGCAAGCACGAGCACCCCACGCAGGGGCTGCTGGACCTGATGACCATCCGCCAGTACCGCGGGGCGCTGCAAGGCCTCAGGGTGTGCATCTGCGGCGACGTGCTCCATTCGCGGGTGGCGCGCTCCAACATCCACGGCCTCCGGACGATGGGCGCCGAGGTGGGCGTCTGCGGGCCCCGGACGCTGCTGCCGCCGCACGTGGAAGAGCTGGGCGTCACCGTGTTCCGCCGCATCGAAGAGGCGATCGAGTGGGCGGACGTGCTGAACGTCCTGCGCCTTCAGCTGGAGCGGATGAAGGGCGGCTTCATCCCTTCGCTCCGCGAGTACAACCGTGTCTTCGGCGTGACGCGCGCCCGCGTCGAGGCGGCGCCGCGCGACCTGCTGATCCTGCATCCCGGCCCCATGAACCGCGGCGTGGAGATCGACAGCAACGTGGCCGACGGGCCGCAGTCCGTGATCCTGGAGCAGGTGACCAACGGCGTGGCGGTGCGCATGGCCGTGCTCTACCTGCTGGCCGGCGGCGAGCCGGGACAGGCCGAAGCGGCCAAGGGAGGCTCGGCATGAGGCCCCTCGTCATCCGCGGCGGCCGCGTGGTGGACCCGTCGCAGAAGCTGGACGCCGTGCTCGACGTCCTCCTCGCCGACGGGCTGGTCGCGGGCGTCGGCGAGAACCTGGACGCGCCGGAGGGGGCGGAGACGGTGGACGCGTCCGGCCTCGTGGTGGCGCCGGGGCTGATCGACGTGCACGTGCACCTGCGCGAGCCGGGGCAGGAGCACAAGGAGACCATCCGCAGCGGCGCGCGGGCGGCGGCGGCCGGCGGCTTCACCACCGTGGTGGCGATGCCGAACACCGATCCGCCCATCGACAACCCCGCGTCCGTCGGCTTCGTGCTGGCCGAGGGGCTGCGGGCGGGCGGTGCGCGCGTGTACCCCACCGGCTGCATTACCGTGGGGCAGGCCGGCGAGCAGCTGACGGAGTTCGGCGAGCTGATGGCGGCGGGCGCGGTGGCGGTGACGGACGACGGGCGGCCGGTGAGCAGCGCGGGAATGCTGCGGATGGCGCTGGAGTACGCGCTGGCCTTCGACCTCCCCGTGGCCGTGCACGAGGAAGAGCTGACGCTGGCGCGCGGCGGGTCGATGAACGAGGGGATCATCGCCACGCGCCTGGGCCTTACCGGGATTCCCAACGAGGCCGAGGACGTGATGATCGCCCGCGACCTGATGCTGGCGGAGCTCACCGGCGGGCGCCTGCACGTGCAGCACGTGTCCACGCGCCGCGGGGTGCAGCTGATCCGCGAGGCAAAGTCGCGCGGCGTACGGGTGACGGCCGAGGCCACGCCGCACCACTTTACCCTGACGGACGCGGCGGTCGAGGCCTATCGCACCGACGCCAAGATGAACCCGCCGCTGCGCTCCGAGGCCGACCGGCAGGCGGTGCGGCAGGGGGTGAGCGACGGCACGCTGGACGTGATCGCCACCGACCACGCGCCGCACCACTACGACGAAAAGGAGCAGGCCTTCGAGGACGCGCCCAACGGCATCGTGGGGCTGGAGACGTCGCTGGGCCTGAGCTACACGGAGCTGGTGGGGACGGGGCTGCTGGACCTTTCGGCCCTGATCGACCGGATGAGCTGCGCGCCGGCGCGCTCCATGGGGCTGCAGCGGATGATCGGGTCGCTGGCGCCGGGGTACTACGCGGACGTGACCCTCATCGACCCCCGCATCGAGTGGTCGGTGGACCCGGCGGCGTTCCTGTCGCTGAGCCGCAACACGCCCTTTGGCGGACGCGCGCTGCGCTGCCGCGCGGTGCGGACCATCGTGGGCGGGCGGACGGTGTGGCAGGGGTAGACGCGCCCGGCGGGATCGGCGCGGCCGGGAGGGGCGTGCATCAGACATGAACGCGTGGCGTGCACGAACGCGTGGCGGGGATGGAAGGATGACGGGCATGCATGGAAGGAGCAGTGTGAGGGAACTGGTTCCGCTGAAGACGATGGTGCCGCGCGCCGACCCGCGCGCGTTCTGCGGCGCGGCGACGTGGCCGCTGGTGGCCGACCTGCGCGACGACGCGCGCGAGGTGGTGGCCTGCTACCTGGTGCACGACAAGCAGAAGCGCGACACCAAGGCGGGGAAGCCGTTCCTGACGCTTACGCTGGGCGACCGCACCGGGACCATCGAGGCCAAGGTGTGGGACGACGCGGAGCGGCTGGACGCGCTCATCGGCCCGGACGAGGTGGTGGGCGTGCGCGGGCGGATCGGGTCGTACCAGGACAAGCTGCAGCTCACCATCACCATCCTGCAGCCGGTGGAGGTGGGCGACGACGACCTGGAGGTGTTCCTCCCGTCCTCGCCGCGCGACCGCCAGCAGATGTGCCGCGAGCTGGACGCGCTGGTCGCCACCGTCGCCGACGTGCCGCTGCGGACGCTTCTCGTCCGCTGCGTGGGGAAGGGGACGCAGCTGGGGCGGCAGTTCCGCATTCACCCGGCGGCCAAGAAGAACCACCACGCGTACCTGGGCGGGCTGCTGGAGCACTCCCTTTCCGTCGCCAAGGCGGCGGACCGGCTGTGCGCGCACTACCGCGAGCAGGGCGCCGAGCTGGACCGCGACCTGCTGGTGGCGGCGGCGCTGCTGCACGACATCGGCAAGGTGCGCGAGCTGGCGGCGCGCCGCTCGTTCGTCTACACCGACGAGGGGCAGCTGCTGGGGCACATCCTGATCGGCCTGCAGATGGTGACGCGCGAGGCCGAGCAGATCGGGGTGCGGCCCGACCGGCTGCTGCACCTGCAGCACCTGATCGCCAGCCACCAGGGGCGGCTGGAGTGGGCCAGCCCCAAGGTGCCCATGACGCTGGAGGCCGTGATCCTGCACACGGCGGACGAGCTGGACGCCAAGATGAACCCCGGCATGCGGATGGTGGGCGGGCTGGAGCCGGGGGGATGGACCGGCTTCGACCGGCACCTGGAGCGGGCGCTGTACCGTCCGCCGCAGGAGCTGCCCGCCGGTGCGCCGGTGGAAGCCGTGCCGCCGCAGGAGGTGGTTGAAGTGCTGATCGACATGTTCCGCGGCTGACGCCGCCCGACCGAGCCCCCATGAGCGAACAGAACCCCGGCGCCACCGTCCACGACCTCATCCGCCTGCGCGCGCAGCTTACCGGCTGGATCGCGCGGCTGGACGAGGTGGGCCCGCGGGCCAGCAGCCGCGCGGCCGAGCGCATTCGCGCCGACTACGCGAGCCGCCTGCGCCGCGTGAACGAGGACCTGTCGTCGCACCGCGGCGAGATCGAGGCGGACCTGCAGCGCTTTCGCGGCGCGCTGGCCCAGGCCGAGGAGCAGCGCCTGTCCGTGGCCGACGAGCTGGACGAGGTGAGCCTGCGCCACCTGATCGGCGAGCTGGACGAGGCGGCGTGGAACGAGGCGCGCACGCCCCTGGAGGCCCGCGTGCGCGACGCGGAAGACGCGGTCGCCAGCGCGCGCGAAGAGGTGGAGCGGCTGGAGGTGCTGGCCGCCGACATCTCCCGCGCGGAAACCGCCGCCGCTTCGGCGTCCGCGCCGCCCGCGCCGGCCCCGGTGGCGGACGAAGCGCCCGCGGTGGCGCCGCAGCCCGCGCCCGCGGCGGACGAGGGGCTGTTCGGCGGCCCGTTCGACCGCGACGCGACGGACGACTTCGAGCCGGACCTGCCGGACGACTTCCCCACGCGGGCGGACGCGCCCGCGGAGGCGGCGTTCCAGGCGCCCCCGGCCGCGGAGCCCGCGCCCGAGGCGCCGCCGGTGGACGTGCGCGAGGCGGCGGAAGCGGCCTCGGTGGACGAGTGGGACCCGTTCGGCAGCGAGTTCAGCGCCGACGCCAGGCAGGGCGACGCGGAGGAGGACCTTCCCTGGCTGGAGGGGATCGACCAGGCGGCCGCGTCCGGCGGCGGGGGCGTCGGTGGATGGACGCCGCCCGCGGCCGGCGTGGACGAGGGGCTGGACTTTCTGCGCGAGATCGAGGAGTCCACGCGTCCCCCCGCGCCGCCGCCGCCGTCCGGCGACCTGGGCGCGGACGACTTGGCGTTCCTGGAGGAGCTGGACCGCGCCATCGGCAGCGGTCCGGGCACGGGCGGGCGCGGCGCCGCCCGGACCCCGCCGCCGGCCGAGCCCGCCGCACCCGCGAAGCCGGCCGCCGGCGCGGGCCAGCGCGCGGAGCCGCTGCTGTGCAAGGAGTGCGGCGCCATCAACGAGCCGCACTCCTGGTACTGCGAGATCTGCGGCTCCGAGCTGTAGACGCGTAGTAAAGGTATCGGGAAACGCGAGAGCCCGCCGGTGATCCGGCGGGCTTTCGTTGCTTGTTGCTCCACAGACGCAGTCGTACGAGCCGCCACGGCTTGGGCAGCTGTCCCGGCAAGTTCTGGCCCCCGTCGCACGTGCCGTCGCAGGCGCCTTTCATGCCTGATCAGGATGCTTGACAGTCCAGGGAATCACGTTAATAAAAGATGTCGGTTCATGGTCGCAACCATCTGCCCAAGAGGTCGCATGCGTCGCTTGCTCATGTTGTTGGGCACTGGGGCGGTACTCAGTGCGTGTGAACAACACTCAGCCTCGGTGCTCGCAATGAGCTCTCCCGATCCAGCCCGGTTGCTCCTCGCTGTACCTGATCCGGCATTTCATCTATCGGATGCGGAGCGTGCAACCCTATCGCCGCTGATTGATCCTGCCGCCCTCGAAACGTTCCTGGCCAGGGTTCGCCCGGAGCACCGAGTCACGATTCTCAAGGATCTGAACGAACTCGCATCAGACAGGCCGACGGCGTTCGGCCCCATGACGACGACGATACCCGATCCAGAAATTCGCGCGGCGGTGGCGTCGATCATCCGTCCCAGGCGTGACGCCGGCAACTGGCCGTGATCGGGATTCTTCCTTCGCCCTCGAAATTCTGTTGAGATAGTCCTTCAAATACCGGAGGAGCACTGTGAAGCGGTCTATTTCGGGCCAAACTTTCCAGATTCTGGCGATGCTGCTGTTCGCGGGTGCTCAACCAGATGCCCTCTCCGGCCAGACGCAGTATCGGTCGGGCGACTACATTATGCGCCCCGTACCATGCTGGACGACGATCATGGAGTTCCACGATCCGCAGGCCTTTCCATACTATTCCGTCGACGGGTACTTCTTCGATGCGAACCCGTTTCAGGCCACTCGATGGATGAATGGGAACCGGTCGATGATCATGCGCTCGGTGAAGGGAGCCCAGCTCATCGACGTGACTGGCCGTTACCGCTGGACGGACGCCCGGATCTGGGTCGACTGCTTTGTGCGGGAATACGCATGGGGACTCATTACGCAGCCGTATGCAACGGTCGCCTTCGAGTTCGGCGTAGTCGAACCGATTTCCACTGCATGCGGCAGTGAGCCGGGCGATCCCTGGGGTGGCGAATACATTACGAGTATTGGGGTCCCGGAATACGACCCCTATGATCCCGATCAGATCGTGGTCTCCGACTGCGGGGGTGGCGGTGCGGGAGGGGGAGAGACCGGCGGAGGCGGTTTGAACTGCTGGAACGAGCACATGGTGATTGAGATTTCGTACGACGGTGGTAGGACCTGGCAGGTCTGGTGGGAAGGGTGGGGAATAGTCTGCGAGCAGAACGAGGCCTGAATCGGGGAGAACGAAAATGAAACCTCTTTTCTGCTGGGCGATACGCGCGACCGTCATGGCCGCGCTGGCGCTGCCAGTATGTGCGGCAGCGCAGGCAGGACCCGCAGGGGCAGGACGCGCGGCGGGTCCGCGCGTTCCGGTGACGGTCGCGATCGCTGAAGCGTTGCCGGATACCAGCGTCCACTACGTGATTCTCCGCAAGCCGGGCCGATCACACTCCGACGTGATCCTCCTGCGCTCGGACGCGGATGAGACGATACTCTCAGATGCCGTACGCACACTGCTGGTGACGAGACGTCATCAAGGTGACATCCCCATCAATCCCGCCATGCTCCGCGCCGTCCCTGCCTCCGACGCGCGTGGCGCCGTGCTGCCGTGGGCTACGCGCGTGCTGAATGATGTGCGGGCTGCCACGGCGCGGCATGTGGAGGGAGTCGGATCTGCCCGGGCGGTAGAAATCTGGCTTCCGCGGCAAACCGCGACCGGGCCACCGGGACGATAAAGGAGTGGCGATGCGTGATCTGCGATGAAAACACGAAAACCCCGCCGACTCGGGGTCGGCGGGGCATCGGTGGAGCAGACTGTCGCGGGATCAGCCGAGGGCGGCGATCCGGGCGCTCAGGCGGCTCTTGGCGCGGGCAGCCTTGTTGGGATGCAGGATCCGCTTGCGGGCGGCACGGTCCAGCAGCGACGAAGCCTCGCGGAACGCGGGGGCCGCGGCCTCGGCGTTGTCGGCGGCACGCACCTTCTTGAGCGCGGTGCGCAGCTTCGAGCGGAACATGCGGTTGCGCTCGGCGCGGGCGGCGCTGGTCCGCATCCTCTTTTCGGCGGACTTTACGTTCGGCAAGGCTGATTCTCCAACTGAACCGGCACCCGCAGGCACCGCGTTTCGGTTCTGGTCCAAAAAACAGGAAGCCGAAATGTACCCGCCCCCGCCGCACCTGTCAACCCCGATCCGCCCTCGTATTGACAAGCCCCCAGGCGCCGTTCAGGTTGCCGGTCCTATGGGAACTTTCAATCTCGAAGCCGTACTGCTGGCCCTTCCCGTCCTGCTGCTGTCCCTGACCGCGCACGAGTTCGGCCACGCGTGGGTGGCGCTCAAGCAGGGCGACGACACCGCGTACATGCTGGGCCGGGTGAGCATGAACCCCATGGCCCACCTGGACTGGATCGGCACCATCATCTTTCCCGCGCTGGCCATCGGCTCGGGGATGCCGCTGCTGGGGTGGGCCAAGCCGGTGCCCGTGAACCCGCGCAAGTACAGGAACTACGTGCGCGGCGACATCCTGGTCTCCATCGCCGGGGTGTGCATGAACGCCCTCCTGGCGGTGGTGTTCGCCATCCTGTGCGCCGTCATCGGGCAGATGGCGCAGACCCGGGAGATGCCGGAGTTCGTGCAGATCTTCTTCCAGATGTGCCTGTACGGGGTGATCGGCAACATCGGCCTCATCGTCTTCAACCTGCTTCCCATCCCGCCGCTGGACGGGTCGCATGTGATGTATCACCTGCTGCCGGCCAACCTGGGGCAGCAGTACCGGAACCTGTATCCGTACGGGATGTTCATCCTGTGGGGGCTGGTGCTCACGGGCGTGCTGCGGTTCCTGTGGCCGGTCATCAGCGGCCTCAGCAACCTGCTGCTCCTCCCCTCCGGCTTTCAGCTCTGATGGACGCCGCGCTCCAGGCCGGCCCGTTCGACATCGACCTGGACCGCTTTCACGGGCCGCTGGACCTGCTGCTGCACCTGATCCGCAACCAGGACATCGACATCTTCGACATCCCCATCTCGAAGATCACGCAGCAGTTCCTGGGGGCCATCCGCGACCTGCAGCGGCTGGAGCTGGAGCGGGCGGGGGAGTTCCTGGAGATGGCGGCCACGCTGGTGCGCATCAAGGCCCAGATGCTGTTTCCCCGCCGCGGCGACGACGAGGACGCCGAGGACCCGCGCGCCGACCTGGTGCGGCGCCTGCTGGAGCACGAGCACTTTCTGGAGGCGGCGCGGCTGCTGGAGCGCTCGGAGCGCGAGCGGGCGCGCCTGTTTGCCCGCGGGTTCGTGGAGGCCCGGCCGGCGCCGCGGCTGGCCGACCTGCCGCTGGAAACGTCGTGGGCCGAGGTGCAGGCGGCGCTCGGCGGCCTGGTCGAGCGGCTGAACGCGCCCGAGACGGTGCACCACGTGCGCGGCCGCGAGGTAAAGATGGACGACAAGATCCTCGAGATCCTGGCGGCGCTGCAGCGGGCGCGGCGGGTGGAGTTCGCGGAACTGGTGGCGCCGTGGGGAACCCGGCTGCACGCCATCGCGTCGCTGCTGGCCTGCCTGGAGCTGGCCAAGCGCAGCATGGTGCGGGTGCGGCAGGCCAGCCCGTTCGCGGCGCTCTGGATCTACCGGGCGCGGGAGGAGCGGGAGGCGGCGTGATCCGGGCCAGCCGCGTGATCGAGGCGCTGCTGTTCGCCAGCGAAAGCCCGCTGGCGCCCGCGGACCTGGCGCGCGCGGACGAGGACCTGGACGAGGAGCGGGTGGAGGCGGCCATCGCCGAACTGCGGGCGGAGTACGACCGCGACGCCCGCGCGTTCACCGTCTACGAGGTGGGGGGCGGCTACCAGCTGCTGACGCGGCCGGAGTTCGCGCCGGTGCTGGAGCGCTTCGACTCCGTTCCCGGCGCGCAGCGGCTGAGCGGCCCGGCGCTGGAGACGCTGGCCATTCTGGCGTACCGCCAGCCGGTGGGGCGGGCGGAGGTGGAGGAGATTCGCGGGGTGGGAAGCGGCGGGGTGCTCAAGACGCTGCAGGAGCGCGGGCTGATCGAGGTGGTGGGGCGCGGCGAGGGGCTGGGACGGCCCCTGCTGTACGGAACGACGCAGTTCTTTTTGCAGCACTTTGGCTTTCGCAGCCTGGACGACCTGCCGCGCAGCGAAGAGCTGCCGGTGGTGCTGGCGCGGCGGGAGCAACGCAAGGAAGAGGCAGATGGCACGGCAGCCGGGGTTTCTGAAGCGGGGTGAGCCGGTGCGGCTCCAGGCGTTCCTGGCGCGGTCCGGGATTTCGTCGCGCCGCGGGGCGGAAGAGATGATCACGCACGGCCGCATCGCCGTGAACGGCAAGACCGTCACGGCGATGGGGATGACCGTCGTTCCCGGCGTGGACCGGGTGGCGGTGGACGGCGAGGAGGTGAAGGTGGCGCCCACCACGTGGCTGGCGCTGCACAAGCCCACGGGGTACGTCACCACGCGGTCGGACCCGTTCGACCGCCGCACCGTCTACGACCTGCTCCCGGAGAAGTACCACGGGCTCTTTCACGTGGGCCGCCTGGACCGCGACAGCGAGGGGCTGCTGCTGCTGACCAACGACGGCGAGCTGGCCAACCGCTTCCTTCACCCGTCGTTCGGGATCACGAAGGAGTACGACGTGGTGGCCAAGGGCAAGCCCACGGACGCGGCGCTGCGCAAGCTGGTGGAGGGGGTGGAGCTGGAGGACGGAATGGCGCAGGCGGAATCCGCCAAGCTGCTGGGGCCGGCGGGGAACGGGCTGTCGCGGCTGAAGCTGGTGCTGCGCGAGGGGAAGAAGCGCGAGGTGCGGCGGATGCTGGCCGCGCTGGGGCACGAGGTCACGCGCCTGGTGCGCCGCCGCTTTGGGCCCATCGAGCTGGGCGAGCTGCCCAAGGGCAAGTACCGGGTGGTCCAGCCCGACGAGCTGTCGCACGTGCGCACGCCGCCCAGCCGCACCCGGGCGGCGGACACGCACGGCGCCTACGAGAACGCGTCCAACAAGCCCCGGTCCAAAGCCGCGGCGGGGCGCGCCAAGACCGAGGCGCCGCGCCTTCGCGAAACCGCCGCCGTCGGCGAGCGCCGCCCCCGGTTCAAGTCCGCCGGCGAAGCGCCCCGCACGCGCGCCCAGTCTGCCGCAGACGAGCCGCGCGCTCGGACCAAGGCTCTCGGCGACGAGTCTCGCGCGCGCGCCAGGTCCTCCGGCGACGAGCCGCGTACGTCCGCCCGCACGGGCGAGCGTGCCGGGTCGCGCGTTGGCGGCGACGCGACGCCCAAGCGGGCGGGCGGCGCGCGCGGGGGAACGAAGCTGCGCAGCGGAGCGCGCTTCGACGCGCCGGAGATCGGCAAGAAGCGGCGTCCCGGACAGGAGCAGCGCGGCCGTCCGGCGGACCCCAACCCGCGTCCGCCCGGCCCGCGCAAGGAGGCGCGCAGCCTGAACGAGTGGGATGACGATGCCCCGCCGCCCCGGACGGCGGAGCGCACCTCTCGCGCCCGTCCGGATCGTGAGTACGAAGACCGCCCCGCCGCGCGCGCCGGCTCTGCTCGCGGTGACCGCGCGGAGCGTGGCGGCCGGGCGGGAGGCACGCGAAGCGGTGCGGAGCGCGGCGGCCGCGGCGGTGGTGCGCGTGGCGGCTTTGACCGCGGGGATCGCGCAGGCGGATCGCGCGGCGGTGCTGGCGAGCGTGGAGACCGCGCCGGGGGTGCACGCGACGGCTTCGATCGTGAGGATCGTGCTCCATCGCGGGGCGGGACCGGCGAGCGCGGTGGTCGTGCCGGCGGTGCGCGCGGGGGATTCGACCGTGAGGATCGGGCAGGTGGATCGCGCGGCGGGACGGGCGAGCGTGGAGGCCGCGGCGGTGGCGCGCGTGGCGGATTTGACCGTGAGGATCGGGCTCCGGCGCGTGGTGGGACGGGCGAGCGCGGAGGCCGCGACGGGGGTGCGCGTGGCGGATTCGACCGTGAGGATCGTGCTCCGGCGCGTGGCGGGACGGGCGAGCGGGGAGGCCGCGGCGGTGGCGCGCGTGGCGGATTCGACCGTGAGGATCGCGCTCCAGCGCGCGGTGGGACGGGCGAGCGCGGAGGCCGGGGTGGCGGCGCACGCGGTGGATTCGACCGCGAGGATCGGGCTCCGGCGCGCGGTGGAACCGGCGAGCGCGGAGGCCGCGGCGGTGCACGCGGTGGATTCGACCGTGAGGATCGCGCTCCGGCGCGCGGTGGGACGGGCGAGCGTGGAGGCCGGGGTGGCGGCGCACGCGGTGGATTCGACCGTGAAGACCGGGCGCCGGCGCGTGGCGGGGCTGGGGTACGGGGCGGTGGTGCGCGCGGTGCTGGAGGCGAGCGGGGAAGCCGTTCCGGCGGAACGCGTGGCGGCAGCTTCGAGCGCGATGATCGTCCGGGGCCGCCACGGGGCCGGTTTGGCGGCGAGGAGCGCGATGGTGGCGCACGCGGCGTGAGGCCCGGCGCGACACGCGGCCCCAGCCCGGCCGATGACGATCGCGACGAACTGGATGATTGGGGTACCGCGCCGCGCCGTCCGCGTGCCGGCGGGGCAGGTGGCCCGCGCGGCGGCGCGCGTGGCGGCAGGCCGGGAGCCGGCAGGGGTGGCGGCGCGCGTGGCGGAGACAGCCGCGCCGGCGGTTCTCGCGGCGGACCTCGCTCCGACGCGGACGGCGGTTCCGATGCGCCCCGCGGTGGCGGTGCGCGCGGCGGTGGTGGCGGCAGGCCCAGCGCGGGCGGACGCGGCGGCGGTGGACGGTCCGGTGGCCGCCCGGGCGGCGCGCGCGGCGGTGGCGCCAGAGGTGGCGGACGTCCCGGTGGCGGGCGGCGCGGGTAGGCTACAGCGTCTGAGAGCGTGTTCAAGAGTCCGACGCTGCGCATCCAGGCAGATCTACCAGCGCTGTCATTCCGAGGCCCGGCCACGCCGCAGCCTGCTTTCACACCAGAGGTTGCAGGGCCGAGGAATCCCCTGTCGGATTGCTGGAGGGCAGACGCGGTAGCCCGTGCCTGCTTCGCGGCTACGACACGGGCGGACAGGGCCAGTGCCGGAGCGGTGCAGCGGGGCACCAGCAGCAGACAGTAGATTTCTCAGTCGGCGCGCCGGATTTCGTGCGAGCCGATCGTGCGGTGTGGCGCCTCCTTCGAAATGACATACGGGCGCGAGCGCAGGGATTCTTAAACACCTTCGGAGATCACCGGCCGATCCGCATCCCTCCCAAAAAAATTCTCATGGCTCCCTGCCGCATTCCATCCCTGTTCCGTTCCCGACAGCCGACGCCGGCTCGTGCCTCGTCGACCGGCGCGCCATGCCTCCGCTCACTACAAATCAGCCTCTCGGACGACACGGAGGAAACGGCACGAGAAAACTCCGTTGGAATACCGGAATGCCGGAAACGCAGCGAGACGGTACTGTGGCGGTGTTCTTGACGGCCTGGAATCGGGCTGCACCGGCGGGGGGGAGCCGCCGCCCCGGTGGGTGGAACTGCCGCGGTTTGTGACGCGCCGGGGATTGTTGCGCCCCGGTGAAAGTGCGGCGCCGATCAGCGGATCGGCGCCGGGAGGTACGCGCACTACGATGCGGCCGTGCCGCAACCGCTCGGATCGAACCGCAAACCCTCGCCGCCAGGGCAAGGAAACGCGGCACGCCAGAATGCGCGGCGGCGGAGCGCGGCAGCGAAGTGGATGGAGAACGACGGGCCTCGCGGCAGTGCCGCGAGGCCCGTTTCCACGAACTGCATGGCCGTCTTCAACGTCTCTCGCGTGGTCCTGTCAGCAATAGAACGTGCGAGGGCCAGTGGTGCAATTGCACGTGTCGTAGCAGGTCCCGGCCTGGGTAAACTCGTTGCACGGGGTGTAGTCAACGCACGAGTAGCCGCACGAGACGTTGCACGTGGGGCCGGCGATCGTCTCCTCGCAGGTTCCATTGCAGCTCGCGTCGCAGGTGGCGGCGCCAGGGCAGGTGCACTGCTCGCCGAACACCGTCCCCTTCTCCGTGGGCACCGCCGTCGTCTCGAAGGTCTTCACCTGCAGGTCGTCCAGCCTCAGCTTGAGCTTCATGGGCCCCTTCCTGGTTTGCGTGAATGCCACAGGATGAAGCCGCCGCTGTAAGCCAACCCACGCACGTGCATCACTGGAACCAGTCAGCAGCGATGCAGCACGCGGGGTCGCCGAACGGCTTCACCGACAGATGGTAGCGCCCGGTGTCGGCAAACGCAATGTCCTGTCGGCAAACGCGATGCCCTTTAGGCGAGCGATACGATACGCACTCCCCGCCTGGAGGCTTCGACAACCAGACGCCGACCACCGAGGAGAATCTCCGCCTTCACAGGGGCCGCGGCTTCCCGCGTTTCCAGCCGCGGGTTCACCCGCCCGGGCGCGGAGCCAGCGGTGACACCCCTTGTTCCGCCCCCCGCCCGCCGCCCAGGCGAATGAATTCGCGGCTGGGACTACGCGATGTCGGCCTTCGCCGACGGGTGTGTGCCGTGCGGCATGCAGCAGTGTGCAGTTGAAGCCCCGCACCGTTTGCGGGGCTTCCCGCGTTCCAGCCGCGGGTTCACCCGCCCGGGCGCGGAGCCAGCGGTGTGGAGAGGGCCGGCTTTACGGAGCCTCGCGCAGTTTGCGAGGCTTCCCGCGGTCGTTGCGGCGAGTTCACTCGCTCTCGCCGGGGGCTTGGCCAAACCTCACCGCCGCCGCCTCACCGCGCGCAGATCCGCTCGATCTCGTCCGGGTCTACGGGGACGCCGCGGGTCAGGACCTCGTGGCCGTCCTCCGTCACCAGCACGTCGTCTTCCAGCCGGATGCCGATGCCGCGAAGCTCGGCGGGGACGTTCTCCGCGTCTTCGGGGACGTACAGGCCGGGCTCCACCGTCAGCACCATCCCGGGCTGCAGCGGCAGGGGGGTGCCGTCTGGCTCGCGGTAGGGGCCGGCGTCGTGCACGTCCAGCCCCAGCCAGTGCGAGGTGTTGTGCATGAAGAAGCGCTTGAACGTCTCGTCCTCGATCAGCTTCTCCGGCTCCCCCTCCAGCAGCTTCAGGTCGATCATCCCCTGCACCAGCTCGCGGCGGGCGGCCTCGTGCACGTCCGTCACCGGCGCGCCGGGCCGCACGGCGGCGACGGCGGCCCGCAGCGCGCGCAGCACCACGTCGTACACGGCGCGCTGCGGCGCGGTGAAGCGGCCGGAGGCGGGAAAGACGCGGGTGATGTCGGAGCAGTAGAAGCCCACGTCCGCGCCGGCGTCCACCAGCACCAGGTCGCCCTCCTCGATGCGCCGGTCGTTGGTGACGTAGTGCAGGATGGTCGCGTTGGCCGCGGAGCCCACGATGGCGGGGAACGAGGTGCCGGAGGTGGCGGAATGGGCGCGGAAGGTCTGGTCCAGCAGCGCCTGCACCTCCCACTCGCCCACGCCGGGGCGGCCGGCGCGCATGGCGGCCAGGTGACCGCGCGCCGCCAGCTCCGCCGCCTCGCGCATCAGCGCCAGCTCGCCCGGCTCCTTGATGAGCCGCATGCGGTCCAGCAGCTGCGCGGGGTCGCGCAGGTCCCACGGGCCCTTGCCGGCGCGCGGGCGGGTGCCGCGAAAGCCGGCCAGCAGCTTCAGCATCCGCGCGTCCATGGCACCGCCGTCCGCCCGCACGCCGTACCACAGCGCGTCCGCCGGCTCCACCAGCCCCTTCAGCCGCTCGTCCAGCTCGGCGACGTCGTAGGCCGCGTCCGCGCCAAACCGCGCGCGCGCGCCCTCCACGCCGGCGCGCCGGCCGTTCCACGTCTCGCGCTCGGGATCGCGCGGGCGCACGAAGAGGGTAAAGCGGTGCCCGGCATCGTGCGGGGTGAGCACGGCCACGGCGCCGGGCTCCAGAAAGCCAGTCAGGTAGAAGAAGTCGCTGTTCTGGCGGTACATCACGTCCGTATCCCGCGACTTTACCAGCTCCGGCGCGGCCGCCAGCACCGCCACCCCGTCGCCGATCCCCTCCATGAAGCGCTCGCGGCGCCTGCGAAACGCCCCGGTGCCGCCGGCCTGCACGGCATTCGCGCGCTCCGCGGACTCGATGGCGCCCTCGGCGGGCTCGGCGGCGATCGTCGTATCGGTCATCGTAAGCCTGGATGGTCGGCCGCCCGGGCGTGCCTCTTCCCGGGGCGAACGGAGTTGCTGCAGCGAACGCACGAAGTCCGCCCGCGCGGCCTGGCGTGCGATCGTGCTCCGCGCGGAATCTCGGGCGCCGGCAAGCTTAGACGGCGGTCCGCGCGGGCGCAACACCATGGGCGGGCGGACGGGGACGCGGCTCTGCACCGGGAGGGCGGACCAGGCGCGGTGGATTCTCCGCGGCAGCTGGATGCGCGGGTTGCGCGGGGGATTCGCATCTCCGATACTGGTCGTGAAACGTCAGCCACGGGACGTTCTCACCACCCCGAGGATGCCATGCGGAAGCCCAGGCTGGACCTGGATGCCTTTCCGTCGACCGGCCATCCGTCCCCCGCCCCACCCTGACACCGGAGGAGCCCCATGCACAAGCTGAAGCTGGAAGTGGAAGACCTGGCCGTGCAGTCGTTCGCCACCGGCGGCGCGCGCGGCCTTCGCGGCACGGCGCACGCCCACGCCGGCACCGCGATGCCCGCCGACGTGCTCCTGCCCGACCCGGGCGACACCACCGTGCAGCCGGGCGAGACCGAGCCGGACCTGTGCTTTACCTGCGAGCTGAGCTGCGCCAACCGCGGCTGCTGACCGCACCCGGCGCGTGAACCCGCCGCCGTCCCGAGCATCCGGGGCGGCGGCTTTCGTTTGATGACGGGATTCCAGCGGACGGCACGCTCCCTGCGCCTGCCCCGGGCTCCGCGCGGCCACCGGCCGCGCGCAACGCCAATCCGCCCAAAAGGATGCGAACGATGAAGAAGCTGAAGCTGGACGTGGAGCAGCTGAACGTGGAGAGCTTTCAGGCCGAGGCGCCGGCCGGCGAGCGGGCGGGCACGGTGCAGGCGCACGCGGCGCGGACCCTTCCGCTGGACCAGTGCTTCTTCTCCGTCTTTCCCACCTGCGGCATCTACTGCTGAACGCGCGGGCGGGGCCGGCATCCAGCGGGCCCCGCCTCGCTCGTTTCGTGGAACGCACGTCCCACCTGGGGCGTGCGTGGGAGAGGATGTGTAAAACCCGCCGTTCGTCAAGTCCCGTACAGAGCGTCCACCCGTGCGCAATCCGCTGCTCCTGACGCGGATGCGACGCTCCCCCGCAAGTGCCTCCAGATCCTGAATATGCGGGAAAACGCCTGTGTGTGCACTGCGCTCACGGGAGGCAGACGCGGAGATTTTTCTTGCGCCGGTCCGCGAATTCCGTAGCTTTTATGACGCCTTTCGTGTCGGCCCGCGACGGCGGTGTACGGGCGCCGCGGCAAGAGTACTCGCGTCCTTTCCCGGCGCGAAACGCATCCTTACAAACGCCCCCCGCAACGGGGGAGCCACCCATACGACGGAGACCGTTCCCATGAAGAAGCTCAAGCTGCAGATCGACGACCTGGCCATCGAGTCCTTCGAGACCGCCACCGCGGCGGCCGAAGAGGGCACGGTGATGGCGCACGGCACCAAGGACACCTGCGACCCGGCGATCGGCACGTGCTTCGGCTACACGTGCTACGAGACGTGCGCCGGCACCTGCCCGGACAGCTGCGCCTACACCTGCGACCCGGCCGTGGGCACCTGCTTCGGCTACACCTGCGCCGGCGCCGGCTGCTGAGCACCGCACGGACGGGCTGACACAGCCCGCCGGATCGAAAAAGCCGGCCCGGGAGCAACGCGCTCCCGGGCCGGTTTCTGGTACGAAGGTGCGGTGAACAGCGCCACAGCCTGCTCGCTCACACCCCGACTAGCACGGGCTCCATCACCTCCGCCTCGGCCGGCACAGGCACTGGCACGGACGCAGGCTTGGGCGCGCCAATCGTGCGGAGGGTGTGTCGCATCTCGTGCTTGAGGTTGCTCTTGACACCCGCGCAGGTGCGATAGCCGTCACGAACGCGCGTAAGGGGGCAGGCCGCGCCTTGGCAGCCGGGGAGCACATAGCAGGTCTTGCACAGCGAGTCCGTTTCCCAATGCGGATTAACCCACCGGCGCATGTGCTCGTCTTCCAATTCCATGGTGCCGTCTGGGTGCAGTTGGCCCACCACGTTTTCTGGCATGTCGTACAGGGCGATGGTGCACTTCATCAGCTTGCCCGTAGCGCCCACAATAAAGTTGAACGGACGCGCGGCGTAGCAGACCTGCGATCCGGGAGGGGCCATCAGATGCACACCGCCCTCCTGGTGCAAGTCGAGTTCGCGAGCCTGCGCCTGTAGCTGGCGCTGGTACGACTTCGCGTCTACGCCGCAGGTGGAGAGTTCCGCGTCCCGCGCACCACCCCACTTGCCTACCGCGCGGAAGCGCATGGCAAACCGCTTGTCCCCCGCGAAGTCTTCGCTCAGCGATTCCAGGAACGGGCCCAGCATGGGGAAATTGTCGCGATCGAAGTTCACACGCAGGTCCACCCGGAAGTCCGCGCCCCGCCGCTCGCGCAGGGAACGCAAATTGTCCATGATCACGTTATATGTGGGGCTACCGTCCCTGCCTACGCGCTTGCAGTCATGCTGCGCAGGCAGGCCATCCACTGTGATCTGATAATTGCGGCATCCCCAATCCAGCAGCTTAGTGGCCCGCTCTTCGGTAAGCAGGTACCCATTGGTGGTCATCTGCTGCGCGAATGGGATGCCTCGCTCTTGGGCCACATGGTTAAACACAGGCTCCAGTTCCTCAATCGCCTCCCAGCCGTACAGCGGTTCCCCACCGAACCACGACACCCGCAGTTGCTTCAATTGGGGCGCGCGCTGCAGCAGCAGATTGCGCACCCCCTCTCGCGTTTCGGGCGTCATCATGCCGCGCTCGAACTGCTCATAGCAGTACACACAGCGGAAGTTGCAATCCTCGCTAGCCAAGAGGATGAGTTGCAGAGCGTCTGACCTCCACTGCTGCTGCGCGTAGCGATAGCGAAACAGGTCGACCTGGTCCACGTTATCGCGCACCAGGTATCCCCGTCGTGCCAAGTACTCGCCGGCGCGGTCCAGCGGTTCTGAAAGCCCTTGGGGTGAGAGCCGCGCCAGTACGCGGGTGGCTTCCTGCACCTCGAACGAGTTCAGTGCGCCGCTCAACGTATTCCATAGCAGTAGCCGCCCATCTTCATCGACGGTGCGCGCATTGTAGCGCGAGGGCACCCATCGGTCCGGCCGCCGGTACCGCAACTGCACGAGGGAGGATGAGACCTCGGGAGCCGAGCCGCGGTCGTAGGGCGACACCGTCATGTCGAGCGTTGGCTTCATCTCATCACTCCTGGAGTACTGCTCCGCGATCGGCGGAGCGCTGGGCGAACGCCTCAGAGTAAAGACGTTGTTAGGGCAGGCGCGGTACCACCCTGGCACACGGGCGTACTAGGCGCCGTGTGCCGAGGGCGGACCTCCGATTTAGTCCTTAGGTTGGTCGCTCTGAGGAGGGCAGCTGTTGTTGATGGTGATGGGGCAGCTCTGGTTAGTCCCGCCAGCCACCTCCTCAAGCTCGGCCGTGTCCAACTCGGAGTCCTCGAGGGCCGGAACCGGATTCTGCTGCTCGGACATGGGAACACTCCTTGTGAAGGAAACGCGATGACGCAGGAGGAGCCTGCGCCGTTCATATGGAGGCATCCGCTGTGCCAAACCACACCGTTCGGGACAACTATACTACAAACGTAGGTTTACGCATTCGGACGGCATCACGGCTTGAGAAGAAAGTAGAAGCACAGCTCTATTTTGTAGGACCATTTTGCGCTCCTTTAGAGTTTAAACATTTGAGAAGCCTGCGAACTAAACACCGCTTCCACACTTGGCACTCTCCCCCGCCAATGTGCTACATTCCCGCCAGTCGGCTTGGACGCTTCGACGGAGGGGGATCATGGATCTGGGGCTCAAGGACCGCGTCGCCATCGTCACGGGCGGCAGCATGGGGCTGGGGCGGGCGATCGCGCGCGAGCTGTCGCGCGAAAAGGCGCGCGTGGTGATCGCCGCGCGCAACGAGCAGCGCCTGCAGCGCGCCGCGGAGGAGATTCGCCGCGAGACGGGCGGGCAGGTGCTGGCCGTGCGCACGGACATGACCCGCCCCGAGGACATCCGCGCGCTGGTGGAGCAGACAGTGGATCGCTGGGGCGGCGTGGACATCGCCCTGGCCAACGCGGGCGGGCCGCCGGGGACGCGCTACGAAAGCACCAGCGCCGAGCAGGTGGAGCGCGCCCTGGAGCTGAACCTGATGAGCACCGTGCGGCTGGCGCAGGAGGTCACGCCGCACATGCAGAAAAAGCGGTGGGGCCGCTTCATCGCGCTCACCTCCGTCTCGATGAAGCAGCCGCTTCCCGGGCTCATCCTCTCCAACACCGCCCGTGCCGCCGTGGCGGGATGGGTAAAGACGATGGCCACGGAGCTGGCGCCGTTCGGCATCACCTGCAACGTGGTGGCGCCCGGCTACATGCGCACCGGCCGCGTGGAGGACCTGGCCGCCGAGCGCGCCGAGAACGAGGGGCGCAACGCCGACGAGGTGCTGGCCGAGATGGCCGGCCGCATTCCAATGGGGCGGATGGGCGACCCCGACGAGTTCGCCGCCGTGGTCGCGTTCCTGGCGTCGGAGCGCGCCAGCTACGTCACCGGGACCACGCTGCAGGTGGACGGCGGGTTCGTGCAGGGCCTGCTGTAACGCATGCCGATCCAATCAGCCTCAGGGAGCGAGATGCTGGTCAATGTGAAGTGGGAAGTCATCGCCGAACGGGATTGGCGCTGGGACATGTGCCGGTGCCTGTATTCGTATGTGGATGCCGACACGCGAGAGGTTTTGTACGTAGGAAAGGCGGAGCACCAGAGTGTCAGGCAGCGGATGTACGGCCGGCACAAGCAGGGGATCTACGATTGGTTCTTCGACGAGTATGGCATTGGCGATTTCATCGTCTTGTTTGGTGATCTGCACATGGAGGAGGGGCGGAGGTTCTCCAGCGCATTGCTTTCGGACGTGGAAAGTCTGCTGATTTCGGAGCTTCAGCCGCCGGCGAACATCTGCTGCAAGCGCAGCCGCATCTCACGGCCCGGACTCCACGTCAAATGCTTCGGCTCCTGGCGAGGGCGCAGGACGTTCCGAGACCACGAGTGAGGCCTCGTCCCGCTCTCGCGAGTTTGTCGTCACCGATGAACACATCGATTGTCTCAGCAGTTCTAGCGCTGGCGCTCGCCACACCCGCGGCCGCCCAGCCCGCCGATCCCGCGGCCGCGCCGGGCCGAGGGCACTCCGCCGCGCCGCTGACCTGGGAGGAGTGCGGCATCAACGGGCTGCCCAACCTGCGCCGCAACCCCACCGCCGCCGAGCTGCGCTGCCGCTTCGGCGGGCGGGGGCCGGGGGAGTTCGGGCTGCTGTCGTACCTGGACGTGCCCGTCTACCGCCCGGCGACGCCGCTGCCGGGAACGCACACCGTGGGCGTGCCCGGCATGCCCCACCCCGCCCCGGGCGAAAGCCACGAGCAGTGGGAGTGGCGGGTGCTGCGCACCACCTACGGCCCGTCCGTGCGCAACGTGCACAACGACCTGGCACAGCTGGACCCGGTGTTCATGTCGATGATCCGCCGCTTCGAGCGCGAGCTTGCGTCCCGCGGGGTGCGCGCGCGGCGGCGCGAGACGTACCGCACGGCGGAGCGGCAGGCGTGGCTGTTTCAGCAGGGGCGGTCGCGCTCCGGGCCGTTCGCCACCACCACGCTGACCTCGTGGCACAGCCGCGTGGACCGGCTGGGGCGCCCCGCGGCCCGCGCCGCCGACTACGACGTGTCCGGGGCCAGCCTGCCGCGCTTTCACGCCATCGCCGCCGAGATCGGGCTGCAGAGCTACGGCGCCGACAGCAACGACCCCGGCCACGTGTACCTGCCCGACACCGACGCCGCCGTGGGGCTGGAGCTGGCCGTGCTGCGCACCCTTCCGCGGGTGATGCACGTTACGCTGGCGACCGGCCGGCCCGAGGGCGAGTGGCAGTCCCCCAGCGCGCTGGAGCACTGGCGCCGCCGCACCCGCGACTTCATCTCGCAGCCCGTGCCCTTCTATCCGACGGTTCAGCCCCCCATCATCCCCATCCGCGAACGCCTGCCGGTGGGGCGGAGGCTGTAGGCTGCCCAGAGGAGCGGTCATGTCGGGCGCCTACGACCGCTCCGTTCAACCTGTTGAGCCCGGGAACGAACTCATGCCTGACCGGCTGGTGATGCACCTGCGGCTCACGCTGCTGGCCGTGGGCCTCAGCTCGGCCGCCTGCGGGACGGCGCTGACGGCGCAAGGCGGCGGCCCGGCGGGCCGCAATGCCGGCGCGCTTGCCGCGGTCGCGCAGGTGATGGCGCTGAGGCGTGACGCGCTGGGCGACCCTCTCCAGTTCGATGCCTGCACCGTCTTCGAAAAGACCGGGCGTCCGAGCGGCTTTCCGGCCGGGCTGCCTCCCGGCCTGGTCCCGCTTCTGGACCGCACCGGGTCGGATCCATGCGCCGCCGCGCAACCGGACTCCGCGGCCAGGTTCCCGCGGATCGTGCGGGTAGATTCGGTGACGGTGACGGGTTCGGGCGCCTCCGTGCACCTCTCGATCAAGCGCGGGGAATGGAGCTACAACGAGGATTACTTCTTCGCCGCGCTTCCCGATGGCCGAGGATGGGGATTCCGGGAGGCCAGGATCACGCATCCGTTCCGGATCACGCCCCCGCCCCCGAGATAAACGATTGCCGTAGCGGAGAAAGACGCCCAGGCGAATGAATTCGCGGCTGGGAAAACGCGATGTCCGCCTTCGCGGACGGTATTGCGTGATCGTCCGAGCAGTTGAAGCCCCGCGCGGTTTGCGGGGCTTTTCGCGGTTCCAGCGGCGGCTTTAGCCGCTCACGCGAGGCGGGTCGCTCCGTGGCTGAAGACCGGCTCCGAGCATCCCGACGCGAGGTCCTTCGGTCGCGCTCCGGGTGTGGCGTGAGGGAAGGCGTGGCGCGGCGCTCCCTCAGGAAGTCAGCGCTGCTGGTTTCGTCTGCAGGTGAAGCCCCGCGCAGTTTGCGGGGCTTTTCGCGGTTCCAGCGGCGGCTTTAGCCGCTCACGCAAGGCGGGTCGCTCCGTGGCTGAAGACCGGCTCCGAGCATGCCGACGCGAGGTCCTTCGGTCGCGCGCCGGGTGTGGCGTGAGAGAAGGCGTGGCGCGGCGCTCCCTCAGGAAGTCAGCGCTTGCCGTTGTTCCTTCTGCAGGTGAAGCCCCGCGCAGTTTGCGGGGCTTTCCGCTGTCGTTGCGGCGAGTTCACTCGCTCCCGGAGGAACGAGAGGACATCATCCCCCCTCACCCCCCGCCGCACGGATACAGGTACGCGACGGAGCTCACCCACTCCACGGCCAGGCATTCGATGGGCGAGGCGGCGTAGAAGCGCAGCGAACTGCGTGAGCTGGTGGGCTCGCGGCGGGAAAGCTCCGGCGGCCAGTCGCCCTTCCACGAGGGCGGCGTAAAGCGGCCGGTGCGCGCCTGGCCAAAGGTGAGCACGCGCATCCCCTCCACCATGCGCTGCGCGTCCGCCGGCGGCACCTGAAAGCGCATCCACCGCGCGCCGCCCTCCTCGGCCACGGCCGTAAAGGTGTGCGCCGTGCCGGGAACGTACGGCGGAAGCGCCAGGGCGCGCGCGGCCTCGGCGTGGGTGGCGTAGGCCTGCGTGTCCCCGCCGCCGCAGGCCAGGGCCGCCGCGCCGGCCGCGCACAGCAGCGCCGCGCGAAACAATCGGTGCATCGTCGTCATCCTCACAGGCGAATCTGGGCGCCCAGCTCCACCACGCGGTTGGCGGGCAGGCCAAAGAACGCGGTGGCCGGGCGCGCGTTGCGCGACATCAGCGCGAACAGGCGCTCCCGCCAGGGCGCCATCCCCCGCTCCTTCGACGGGATCAGCGTCTCGCGGCCCAGAAAGTAGCTGGTGCGGCCGGGGCTCAGGTCCAGCCCCTCCACCGCCACCGCGGCCAGCGCCTCGGGCACGTCCGGCTCTTCCATGAACCCGTAGTGCAGGACAATCCGGTAAAACCCGTGCCCCAGCTCCGTCACCTGCAGCCGCTCCCCCGGCTCCGCGTGCGGCACCTCTTCCGTCATCACCGAAAGGAAGATGGTGTGCTGGTGCAGCACCTTGTAGTGCTTCAGGCTGTGCAGCAGCGCGGGAGGCGTGCCCGTGGGATTGCCGTACATGAACACGGCCGTCCCCGGCACGCGGTGCGGCGGCCGCGCGGCCACGTCGTCCAGGAACAGCTCGATGGGCAGCGTCTGCGCGCCCAGCCGGTCGGCCAGGATGCGGCGCCCCGTCTTCCAGGTGGACATCAGGGTGAACACCGCCGCCCCGATCACCAGCGGTACCCAGCCGCCCGCGGGAATCTTGACGATGTTGGCGCCCCAGAACGCCAGGTCCACCACCAGAAAGAACCCGCTGAAGCCCAGCGACGCCCACAGCGGCCAGCGCCACCGCTCCCGCTCCACCGTGAACAGCAGCAGGGTGGTGATCACCATCGTGGTCGTCACCGCCACGCCGTACGCCGCCGCCACGTTCGTCGTCGTGCGGAATCCCAGCACCAGCACCACGCAGGCGATCATCATCGCCCAGTTCACCTGGGGAATGTAAATCTGCCCCCGCTCGCGCGCCGAGGTGTGCTCGATCTGCACGCGGGGAATGTATCCCAGTTGCACCGCCTGCATCGTCAGCGAGAATGCGCCGGTGATGAGCGCCTGCGACGCGATGACCGCCGCCATCGTGGCGATCACCACCACGGGATACAGCGCCCAGCGCGGCATCATGTGAAAGAAGGGGTTTTCCGCCGCCTCGGGGTGGTGGATGAGCAGCGCGCCCTGGCCAAAGTAGTTCAGCAGCAGCGCCGGCAGCACCACGCAATACCACGCCATGCGGATGGGCCGCCGCCCGAAGTGCCCCATGTCGGCGTACAGCGCCTCGCCGCCGGTCACCACCAGGAACACGGAGCCCAGGACCAGAAAGCCTCTCCATCCATTGTCGATGAAGAAGCGCGCCCCGTACAGCGGGTTCACCGCCGCGAACACGTGCGGATCGCGGGCGATGTTGACGATGCCCAGCACCGCGATGGTGACGAACCACACCAGCGTCACCGGGCCAAAGACCCTGCCGATGGTGGCCGTCCCCCGGCTCTGCACGGCGAACAGCCCCACCAGGATGGCGATGGTGATGGGGACGATGTACGGCTCCAGCAGCGGCGTGGCCACCTTGAGCCCCTCCACCGCGCCCAGCACGGAGATGACGGGGGTGATCATCCCGTCTCCGTACAGCAGCGCCGTGCCGAACAGCCCCAGCATGATGAGCACCCAGCGCGGGTTGCGCTTCAGCGCGCCGATCGGCGTCACCAGCGAGGTGAGCGCCAGGATGCCGCCCTCGCCGCGGTTGTCGGCGCGCAGCACGAAGATGCCGTACTTGATGGAGATCACCAGCACCAGCGCCCAGAACACCAGCGACAGCACCCCCAGCACGTTGGCGCGCGTGGGGAGCAGCTCGTGCGTGTGGTGAAACGATTCGCGCATGGCGTACAGCACGCTGGTGCCGATGTCGCCGTACACCACCCCCAGCGCCGCCAGCGACAGCGACGCCAGGTAGCGTCCCCGCGGCCCGTCCTTTCCCTGCTGCTCCGTGCTCACCCCGCGCTCCGTTGCTCTCGTCCCCGCAACACCCGGAAGCTGGGCAATCTGCGGAACGATCCGTCAACGCCGCACAAAGAACGGGTGGGATGACGTTAAGAAGTCACAAAGAAACGATGGATCAGGCAGAGACACGGGAGCGCAGAGAGAAACGCTCCTTTCCGCGCATCTGCGTCTCTGCGTGATCCCAGATCCTGAAAAAAGAATAATCGTACAGAGGAACAGAATCAGACAGAGAAAGCGAGCTGAGAGATCATCTTGCCTCTGTCTGACTCTGTTCCTCTGTATCCATAAAGGTGTTGTTTTCCCGGATTCGGCATGCGGCCCCTGTCAGGTGGAAATGCCCGAGGGGACGTCGGCCGCGGGGAGGGAGAAGATGAACACGCTGCCGCCGCCGGGGCGGGGCGCGTAGCTCAGCGCGCCGCCCTGCGCTTCGGCAAGGCGGCGGGCGATGGAGAGGCCCAGCCCCGCGCCGCCCGCGTCCGGCGGGGCGCCGGGCGAGCGGTAGAAGGGGGCGAACACGTGCTCGGCCTCGGACGGGGGGATGCCCGCGCCCCGGTCGGCCACCTCGAAGAGCAGCAGGCCGCCGTCGCGGCGGGCGGCAAGGTCCACGGGGGTGCCGGGGGGCGCGTACTTGTGCGCGTTCTCCAGCAGGTTGGCCAGCACCCGCAGCGAGTGCACGAAGTCGAAGCGCCCCACCAGCACCGGCTCGCCCGGCTCCACCCGCGCCCGCACCTCGCGCCCCGCCAGCGAGCCCGAAACGCGCTGCAGCGCCGCCCCCACCAGGTCCTCCGCGGCCACGGTTTCGGCTGCGATCCGCAGCTCCCCCGCGTTCAGCCGCGACAGGTCCAGCAGGTCGGCCACGAAGCGGTTCAGCCGGTCGGCCTCCTCTTCGATCACCACCGCGCGGTCGTCGCCGTCGTCCCGCATCTCGCGGGCGAGCGCCTTGATGGTGGTGAGCGGCGTGCGCAGGTCGTGCGAGACGGAGGCGATCAGCGCGTCCTTCAGCCGGTCCGCCTCGCGCAGCGCCTCCGCGTGCCGCGCCTGCCCCTCCAGCCGCACCCGCTCCGCCCCCAGCGCCGCGTAGTACGCCAGCGCCGAAAAGAAGCGCCGCTCCCCCGCGTCCAGCGCCAGCCCGCCGCCGCGCGCGATGCGCAGCACCCCCACCGTCCGCTCGCGCACCCGCAGCGGCAGGGAGAGCGCCTCCATCTCCGGCAGGTGCGGAAGCTCGGCCGCCGCGCTGGGGAGCAGGCGCAGCGACCCGTCCACCCGCTCCACCACCCCCGTCCCCCGCTCCACCGCGAGCGCCGCGCCCGGCTGCCGCGCCAGCCCGTCCGCGTCGTCGGGGAGGTGGATGTCGCACGCGTCCAGCCGCAGCGTGCCGCGGATGACGGCGGCGATGGCGTGCAGCGCGTCTTCCGCGCGCCCCGCGTTCAGCGTCTCGGCGCCCAGGGCCGACAGGCGGTTCACCTCGTCCGCGCGGCGGCGCGCCTCGTCGGCCTCCACGCGCACGCGGTGGATGAGCTGCGCGGCCACCACCGCCACGACCAGGTAGGCGAACAGGACCAGCCAGTCGCGCCGGTCGGCGACGGTGAGCGTGTTGTAGGGGGCGACGAAGAAGAAGTTGAAGCAGAGAAACGAGAGCAGGGCCAGGACGATGCCGCGTGCCGCCGTGCCGCGCACGCCGGCCGCCAGCACCAGCAGCAGGTAGGTCAGGGCGACGTGGGCCTCGTCCAGCTGCGCGCGCACCGCCCACAGCCCCGCCGTGAGCACCGCCAGCGCCGCGCACCACGCCACCCACGCGCCTGCGTCGTTCCGTGCGGCCTTCATGCGATCGAAAAGATGGGGTCTCACACAGAGTCAACAGAGTTGGTCTGGAGCGAGGAGAAGACCTCAGCCGATCCGTCCATATTCAATTGATGGCAGGTGCCCCTCGGAAGGAGATCGGAATGGCGGCACGAGCAAACTCTGTTGACTCTGCTGACTCTGTGTGAGGCCATTCCCTGGAGCTCACGGACGGCACGAGCCTCAGTCCAGCGCGCGGAACCGATAGCCCACGCCCGGCTCGGTAACAATGAGCACGGGACGAACGGGATCGCGCTCGATCTTGCGGCGCAGGTTGGCCACGTGCACCCGCAGGTACGCCTGCGGATCGCCCGGCGAGCGCCCCCACACCGCGCGAAAGATCTGGTCGTGCGTCAGCGTGCGCCCCGCCTGCCCCACGAACGCCCGCAGCAGGTCCCACTCCGTGGGCGTAAGGTGGATCTCGGCCCCGTCACGCGACACGAAACGGCGCGCGGTGTCCACCGTAAGCCCGTCCGCCGCCACCGGGCCCGCGTCGCCGGGACGCGCGGCGGTGCGGGCGCGGCGCAGTTGGGCGCGCACGCGGGCCTGCAGCTCGGCCGTGCTGAACGGCTTGGTGACGTAGTCGTCGGCCCCCGCGTCCAGCATCGCCACCTTCTCCGCTTCCGAATGCCGGGCGGAAAGGACCACGATGGGCACGCTGGACCACTTGCGGATCTCGCGGCACACGCTGGCCCCGGCGGCGTCGGGGAGGCCGAGATCGAGGACGATGAGGTCGGGCCGCTCCGCCGCCGCCAGGTCGATCCCCGCCTGCCCCGCCGCCGCCTCGAGCACGCGCACCGCCTCGCCGGCCAGCGCGTTGCGCACCACCCGGCGAATCTGCGGCTCGTCGTCGATCACCAGGATGGTGGACCCGGGCATCGGCATCGTATCGATCGACCGAAAACCGGGTCTAGTTGCCGCCGCCCACCACGTTCACGGCCGCGACCACCGAGGCCACGGCGGCCACCAGCCCGGCCGCCAATCCCACGTAGTCGCGCCAGCTGGCGCCGCGGCGGGTGACGCGGATCTGGTCGCCGGAGCGAATGCGCATCTCGGCCACCTCGGGCGACGGGTTGCGCAGGTCCAGCAGGATCTCGCGGCCGCCGCGCATCAGCCGCACCTGGTCCAGCCGCCCGAACTCCGCCACCCCGCCCGCCGCCGCCACCGCCTGCCCGATGGTGGTCTCGGGCGGCAGGCTGTACAGGTTGGGAAGCCGCACCTCGCCCGTGACCCCCACGCGGTACAGGTAGTCGAAGACGAACTGCGGGTCGTTCTCGTACCGCAGCAGCACCTGCCGGATCTGCTCGCGCACCTGCTCGCGCGTGCGCCCCACCACGCGCACCTCGCTGAGCAGCGGGTGCAGGATGGTGCCGTCGGGGGCGATGGGGTACTCGCCGGTGAACTCCGCCTGCCGCCACACCGCCAGGCGAATGGCGTCGGCGGGGCGGACGGCGGTGGTGGTGTCCTGCGCGGCGGCGGGCGCGGCGAACAGGGCCAGCAGAAGCGTCAGCAGGATTCGGCGCATGGAACGGCCACGGTGCGGGTGGTGGATGGGACGGCCTGCGGCGGCGCTGCAACGTCCGGCGCCCTTCCCTGCAACGTACGGCCCAGCCCGGCGGGCTGTCCACCGCGGCGCACGCACGGACGCGCGGCGTGTATCAGGCTTGTGCAGACGCCCCGGCCGGTCCATATTCCAGCAAGTTCTGCCTCCATGCCGATTTGCGGCCTTCCGGCCGCCCCCGGATCCGGTCCGCTCCCGCTCATCCCGGCCCCGCGACGCACGCCCATGGCTCACACGCGCCTCATCGTCCCGCTGGCCCTTGCCCTGCTCGCCGCGGCACCGGTGGCCGCGCAGCCGCAGGGCGGCGCCGCGGCGACCGACCCGTGCACGGGCCAGCCCGTAGCCACGCCCTCGCCGCCCGACCCGGTGTCTCCCGCACCGCCGACAGCCGTCCCGATCCTCATCAAGGGGGACGAGGCCGTGCAGGGGCCGGTGTGCCGCTACGCGGGCTCGTCGTTTCCGCTGAGCGGCGCGCTCGCCGCGGCCGACACGGTGCCCGTGGACCGGCGCAGGGCGCGGCGCAACCGCGAGGCCATGGGGCTGGGCGTAAGCGAGCGGGGCGACCAGGTGCGGCTGGGGCCCGCGGCCAGCGTGTCCATCCCCACCGCGCTGGGCGTGGACGCGGGCGAGCTGTTCTTCGGCATCGCCTACCAGGGGCGCACCCGCTACACCACCGAGGACGACGCCGCGGCGGTGCTGGGCGTGGGCATCGGCACGCGGCGCGTGGTGGCGCTGGAGGCCGCGCTCACCACCTACAGCACCCTGCGCGGCGGCGGCCCGCTGGAAACCGGCGGGGTAAGCCTGAAGCTGCACCGCGCCATGGGCGGCCAGACCAGCGTGGCGGTGGGGGTGGAGAACGCCCTGCTGTGGGGCGGCAGCGACGGCGACCCCAGCGTGTACGCCGTGGCCAGCCGCATGCTGAGCCTGCGCGGCGACCCGTCGGCCCCGTTCAGCACCGCCGTGGCGACCCTCGGCGTGGGCAACGGCCGCTTTCGCTTCGAGGAGGACGACGCCGCGGACCGCCAGACGGTGAACGTCTTTGGCGGCCTGGGGGTTCGCGTGGCCGGCCCGCTCTCGCTGGTGGCCGACTGGACGGGGCAGGACCTGAACGCCGCCGCCTCCGTTACGCCGTTCCCCCGCTTTCCGCTGGTGCTCACCGCGGGGATGGTGGATCTTACGGGCAGCGCCGGCGACGGCGCGCGCTTCATCGTTTCGCTGGGCTACGGCCTGGCGTTCCGGCAGCCCTTCTAACCCCGGAAAGCCGGATGCAGATGAAAAACAGCCTTGCCGCGGCCCTTTCGCTGGCCGCCCTGCTCGCCGCCGCGCCCGCCGCCGCGCAGTCCGACAACACCGGGCCGGTCATCACCGGCAGCGAGGTGGCCCGCACCCCGGCCGTGCCCACCCGCGACCTCGAGGGCGCGCTCTTCCGCAACGCCGGCGGCCGCACGGCCTTCCGCTCGCGCGCCATCGCCGACGCGGTGACGGGCGAGACGGCCACCGTCTGCACCGGCGGGCTGGAGCGGCCGGAGCACTGGCCGCGGGCGCTGGAGCTGGATCCCGCGGGGGAGTGCGTCGCCTGCACCCTGCTGCGCCGGCCGGGGCTGGAAAGCGCCGAAGCGCAGGCCGCGCTGCGGGCCCTGCGCGGCGGCGCCCCGGGCCGCCCGGGCGACCCGGCCGAGGTGCTGGTGGCCGCGCTGGCCGGGCTCGCCGACGAGCGGCCGGGGTTCGTGGACGAGCGCGGGCGCTACGTGGACGGCGCCCGCTGGGAGGCCGCCATCGTGGCCTACGAGGCGTACATGGAGTCTGCCCCCGACGCGCTGCTGGACTCGCCGCCCCCCGTGCTGGTGGCCATCGCCATCATCATGGACCGGCTGGTGGACGCCGGCCTGGCCGCCGCCGAGCGGTGAAGTTCGCGGACCCGCCGCGCCTGGACGCGGAGACGCGCGTGGTGGCGGCGCCCGACCAGGTGTCGTGCGAGCTGGACGGCGAGGCGGTGATCCTGAGCCTGGACCAGGGCGTGTACTACGGCCTGAACACCGTGGGCGCCTTTGCCTGGACGCTGCTGGAGCACCCCCGCACCGTGGCCGAGCTGCGCGACGCGGTCGTGGAGGCGTACGAGGTGGACGCCCCCACGGCCGAGCGCGACCTGCTGGAGCTGCTGGCCGACATGGCCGCCCGCGGGCTGGTGCAGGTCCACCCCGCGGAGTGATCCGCACCCCTCCCCGCATCGCACCCCCTCCCCGCGCAGCGTGAGCGGCATCGCCGGCATCGTGGCCCTGGACGGCGCCCCCGTGGACGCCGGCCTCCTGGACCGGATGACCGGCTCGCTTGCGTCCCACGCCCCCGACGGCACGTCAGTCCGGGCGTTGGGGCCGATCGGTCTCGTCCACGCCCTCCTGCGCACCGGCGACGTGGGGGAAGACGTCCCCCAGCCGCTTTCCCTGGACGGCACCACCTGGATCGTGGCCGACGCGCGCATCGACGGGCGCGCGGAGCTGGTGCGCGAGCTGCGCGCCGGCGGCATCCACGCGTCCATCGACGCGCCCGCGGCGGAGCTCATCCTCCACGCCCTGCGCCTGTGGGGCGACGACGCGCCGAGCCACCTGCTGGGCGACTACGCCTTCGCGGCCTGGGACGCGGAGCGGCGGCGCCTGTTCTGCGCGCGCGATCCCTTTGGCGTAAAGCCCCTCTACTACGCGCACACCTGCCGCGCCTTCGTCTTTTCCACCTCCCTCGACTGCATCCGCCGCTATCCCCCGCTCTCCGGCGAGCTGGAGCTGGAGGAGGAGTGGATCGCCGACTTCCTGCTGCACGGCCGGCCGCACGAGACGGACCTCACCGTCTACCAGGCCATCCGCCAGGTCCTGCCCGGCGGCCGGCTGGTGCACCAGGACGGCCGGTCCAATGCGGGCCCTTGGTGGCGGCTGCCCACGGAGGCCGAGCCGCTGCGGCTGCGCGCACCCGGGGAGTACGCGGAGCGCTTCATGGCCACGCTGCGCGAGGCGGTGGCGGACCGGCTGCCGCGGGACCGCGCGGGGATCCTGCTGAGCGGCGGGCGCGACTCCACCGCGCTGGCCGCCACCTGGCGCGACCTAGTGGACCGCGGCGTCCTGTCGACGGAGCTGCGCGGCTACACCGCCCACCACGCGCGGCTGATGCCGGACGACGAGCCGGTGTACGCGCGGATGGCGGCGGACGCGCTGGGCGTTCCGCTGACGCTGCTGGCGGCGGACGACTACGCGCCCTTCGGCCGGTGGGAAACGCCGGAGCTGTACCGGCCGGAGCCCAGCGCCTCGCCGCTGCTGGCCATCGAGGCCGACCAGCTGCGCCAGGCGGCGGGGCACGCGCGCGTGCTGCTGACCGGCCAGGGCGGCGACGCGCTGCTGCGCGAGTCGCGCTCGCGCCTGGCGCGGCTGTGGGCGGAGGGGCGCGTGGCGCGCGCGGCGTGGGAAGCGGCGCAGTACGCCCGCTGGCACGGCCGCATTCCCCGCCCCGGCGTGCGCACCCTGCGGGCGGAGCGAAGCGGGACGTACCGCGGGACGGCGGAGCTGCCGCGGTGGATCGACCCGGACTTCGCGGCGCGCGAGCGGCTGGAGGAACGGATCCGCCGCTTCAACGCGCGAAAGGGCCCGCCCCACCCCCTGCGGCCGGAGGCGGCGGAGCAGCTGGCGGGGACGCTGTGGCCCTACCTGTTCGCCGCCTGGGACCCGGGATCCACCGGGGTGCCGGTCGAGCTGCGGCACCCGTACTTCGACCTGCGGCTGGTGCGTCTGGCGCTGTCCATCCCCCCGGCCCAGTGGTATAATGACAAGGGGCTGCTGCGGATCGCCATGCGCGGCCGCCTCCCCGCGCCCCTGCTCTCGCGCCCCAAGACGCCCGTGTCCGGAGACCCCATCGCGGTGCGCGCCGCCGCCCTGGGGCCCGGCTGGCTGGGCGGGCGCACCGCCGGTCCGGCGGTGGCGCCGTGGGTGGACCTGTCGCGCGTCCCCCGGCTGACGGGCGGCGCGTCGGACGAGGCGCCGCGCGACCTTTCCGCGGACCTTCGCCCGCTGGCCCTGTCGCTTTGGCTTTCCCGCGCCCCCCGATGAACGCGCCCGCCCGCCCCGCCGCGGAGGCCCGCTGACCGCCGCGCCGGCCGCGGACGGGGCGCCGTCCGCCGCGGATTTTGCCGGGCGCACGCGCTACCGGCTGTACGGGCTGCTGGCGGAAACCGATCGGTCTCTGCCGGGTCTCGCCGCGGTGGCGGAGGAGGGGCCGGCGGAGCTGCGCGTGTGGATGGGGCGCGTCCCCGCGGACGTGTTTCCACCGGGCGCGGCGGAGGAGCCGTGGTACGTGTCGCCGCGCCTGACGCCGGTGGAGGAGCCCACCGTGGTCGTTCACCGGCGCGGGGATGGCGCGTTCCGGCTGCGCTACGCGGACGGCTGCGAGTACCACGTGGACGCGGCGGGGACGGCGGTGGCCTGCACCTGGCCCGCGCACTTCACCGTAGAGGACGCGGCGACGTACCTGCTGGGGCCGGTGCTGGGGCTGGTGCTGCGGCTGCGGGGGCTTCCTTCGCTGCACGCGGGCGCCGTGGCGGTGGACGGCCGGGCGCTCGCCGTCACCGGGCCGGCGGGCGCGGGAAAATCGACCACGACCGCCGCCCTGGCCGCGCGGGGGCATCCCCTGGTGGCGGACGACGTGCTGGCGCTGCGGAGCGATGCAGGCGGAATCGAGGTGCAGCCCGCGTATCCGCACCTGCGGCTGTGGCCCGACGTGCTCCCCGCCCTCTTTGGCCCGGGCGCGGAGCTTCCGCCGCTGACGCCCAACTGGGACAAGCGCTGCCTGCGGATGGACCACGCCTTCCACGCCGCCCCGCTCCCCCTGGACGCCGTGTACGTGCTGGCCGCGCGGCAGGCGGCGGACGCGCCGCGGCTGGAGCCGATGGGGGGAGCGGAAGCCGTGCTGGCGCTGGTGCCCAACGTGTACGTGGGCTGGTTTCCCGACCGGGCGGCGCAGGCGCGCGAGCTGGAGATGCTGGGGCGGCTGGCACGCACCGTTCCCGTGATGCGCGCCGTGCCGCACGCGGACCCGGCGCGGCTGGGGGAGCTGTGCGCGATGATCGAGGCGGACGTACGGGGGCGCCGTGGCTGAGACCTACACCCTGCGCGGCCACGCCGCGATGATCGCGGACCGCGTACGGATGGACGCGTACCAGGCCGCCCTGGAGCGCACCGTGCGCCCCGGCAGCGTGGTGCTGGACATCGGCACGGGGACGGGGCTGATGGCGCTCATGGCGTGCCGGCTGGGCGCCCGCCGCGTCTTTGCCGCCGACCCGGGCGACTCCATCCGCCTGGCGCGCGCGGCGGCCCGGGCCAGCGGCTTCGCGGACCGCATCGAGTTCATCCAGGGCCTCTCGACGCAGATCGAGCTGCCGGAGCGGGCGGACGTGATCGTCTCGGACCTGCGTGGCGTGCTGCCGCTGTTTCAGCACCACGTGGCCTCGCTGGCCGACGCGCGCGACCGGCTGCTGGCGCCCGGCGGCGTGCTCATCCCCCGCATGGACACCCTCTTCGCGGCCCCGGTGCAGGCGGAAAAGGACTACCAGGCCATCGTAGGGCCGTGGGACGACCACGGCCGCGGGTTTGCGCTGGACGCGGCCCGCCGCGCCGCGCTGAACGAGTGGAACAAGACGCACTTCGGCGCGGACGACCTGCTGGCGCCGCCGCGGGTGTGGGCCGTGCTGGACTACCGCACGGAGCGAAATCCCCACGTCCGCGGCACGCTGCGGTGGACGGCGGAGCGCGCGGCGACCGCGCACGGGTTCGCCGTCTGGTTCGACGCGGAGCTGGCGGAGGGGGCGGGCTTCACCACGGGGCCGGACGGAGAAAAGACCATCTACGGGACCGCGTTCTTTCCCTGGCTGGCCCCCGTGCCGCTGGCGGAGGGCGACGTGGTTGAGGTGGAGCTGCAGGCCCGCCTGATCCACGACGAGTACGTGTGGGTGTGGAACACGCGCGTGGAGGGGCCCGACGGAGAAAAGGCGCGCTTCCGCCAGTCCACCTTCCTGGCGCAGCCGGCCACCACGGCGGACCTTCGCAAGCGGGCGCACGACTTCAGGCCCGTGCTGGGAGAGCAGGGCCGCGTGGACCAGCTGGTGCTGGGGATGATGGACGGCGGCGCCACGCTGGAGGAGATCGCGAACGCGCTGCAGCGCCGCTTTCCCGAGCGGTTCCGCGTCTGGGAAGAGGCGCTTTCACGCGCCGGCCAGCTGAGCCAGGCGTACGCGCAGTGACGGGGATGTCCCGACGCCCCCGGGAGGGCGCGCCGGCCTCAGACGCGGCGGATCACGTCTTGAGGTTGGTATTGCCCTGGGTGGCGTCGTTCTTGTTCTTGGATTCCGTCTGCGTCAGCGTAAGCTCCTCGAGGCTGCCATAGACGGCCAGCCGGGGCGGGGCGTACGGACGGCGCGTGCTGTCGGTGCGTTCCATTGTCTTTTCGCCGCGGTGAAACAGGCGGCGCGCCGGCCGGGCGCGGATCTGCCCCGGCGGCGGTCGCCGCGTGAACAACTGTGCACCAATCGTCCAGAATGCGCAAGCCCCGCGCGATCCGCGCCGCGGCAATCGCAAGCATCTGCCGGAAAACGGGTTCCGCATCCCCCTCCCCCGCTCTCCCGTCCAGCCGGTGCGGATGACGGACGCCGGGATTCCCGCCGCGCACATCGTCCTCCTGCTCTGCGCCCGCCCGCTGCCGGACGCGTCGGTGGATGCGGCGCTCGGCGAGGCCATTGCCCGCGGGGTGGAGTGGGACGCGCTGCTGGCGCTGGCGGAGGCCAACCGCATGCTGCCGCTGGCCCACCGCGCCCTGGCCGGCCGCGCGGACGTGCCGGAGACCGTCCGGTCTCGCCTCCGCATCGTTTTCGCGGAGAACGGACGGCAGGCGCTGGCGCTGGCGGCGGAGCTGCGGCGGCTGGTGGCGGCGCTGCAGGGCGCCGGCGTCCGCGCGCTCGCCTACAAGGGCCCCGCGCTGGCGATGCGCGCCTACGGGCACCTGGCGCTGCGGACGTACTCGGACCTGGACCTGCTGGTGGCGCCGGACGACGTCCCCGCCGCCGCGCGGGTGCTGTCGGCGGCGGGGTACCAGTCCGCCCATCGCCTTACCCCCGCGCAGGACGCCGCCTTTCGCCGGACGGACGGCGACTATCCGTATCATCACCCCCGCACCGCGGTCCTGGTGGAGCTGCACTGCCACGTGTCGTCCCTGCGCTTCGGCGTCCCGCTCGCGACGGAGCGATTGATCGCGCGCGCCCGCCCCGTCCCCATCGGCGGCGGCGGCGTCCTTGCGCCGGCGGACGACGACCTGTTTCTCGCCCTCTGCGTGCACGGCGCCAAGCACCGCTGGGCGCGGCTGGAGTGGCTGGCCGCCGCCGCCGCGCTCGCCGTGCGCGCGGCGCTGGACCTGGACGCCCTCCTGGTCCGGGCGGCGGAGGTCGGCGCGCGGCGGACGGTGCTGCTGGCGCTGGTGCTGATGCGCGACGCGCTGGCCCTGCCGCTTTCGCCGGCCGCGGACCGCGCCGCATCCGCCGATCCCGTCCTTCCCGCCCTGGCCGCGGAGGCACGCGCCCTCTGGTTCGCCGCCGATCCGCATCGCTCCGCGGATGCGGGGGATTCGACGGATTCGGCCACTCCCGCACTCACGCACTCCCGCACTCACGCACTCAACGAAACCGCCGCCAACCTGCGCTTCAACTACCGGCTGCGCGAAGGCGCGGCGGATCGCGCCCGCTTCGCCGCGCGCTGGCTGTTCACCCCCTCGCCGGAAGACTGGGCGTGGGCGAGGCTGCCGGACGCGCTGTCGCCGCTGTACCGCGCGCTGCGGCCGCTGCGGCTGGGCGTGCGCTACGGGCTGCGGAGGGGCGGGTGACGGCGCCGGCCGCATTCCGCTTCGCGCGGGCGATGACGCGGATGATGCCGCGCCGAATCGCCCTGGCGGTGGGGCTCTCGCTGGCGGTGACCGCGGGCGAGGCGGGGGGCGTGCTGCTGCTGACGCAGCTGCTGGCGCTGGCGGACGTGGGCGGGCTGGCGGGCGCGGCCGGGGCGCTGCCGCGCGCGGTGGAGCGCGCCTTTCGCTCCGTGGGCGTGCAGCCGTCGCTGGGGCCGGTGCTGGCGATGTTCGTGGCGGTGGTGATCGCCGTGGCGATGCTGCAGCGGGCGCAGACGCTGGTTTCCAACGTGATGGCGCTGGAGGCCACCCTGGAGGCGCGCATCCGCCTGTACCGCGCCATCACCCGCGCCCGCTGGCTGCCGCTGGCGCGCGCCCGCGGCTCGGACCTGCTCAGCGCGCTCACGGGCGAGTCGGACCGGGTGGGGACCGCCGCCAGCTACCTGCTCTCGCTGCTGGTGGGCGCGCTGATCTCGCTGGTGTACCTGGCGCTGGCGCTGCGCGTGTCGCCCGTGCTCACGGCGGTGGCGGTGGGGTGCGGCGCGGTGCTGCTGGTGACGCAGCGGCGCTACCGCGCGGCCGCGCGCCGCACCGGCAAGGGGCTCAGCGAGGCACGTGCCGAGGTGTTGAGCGCCGCAACCGAGCACCTGGGCGCGCTCAAGGTGGTCAAGAGCTACGGCGCCGAAGAGCGCAACGCCCGCATCTTCGCCGACGCGGCCGAGCACTCGGGCACCATTCACCTGCGCACGTGGCGCGCGTACGCCGACGCCCGCGCCGTGTTCATGATCGGCACGGTGGTCCTGCTGGCCATCGTCACCTGGGTGGCGCTGCGGGTGCTGCACGTCACCGGCGGCACGGTGCTGCTGCTCGTCTTCCTCTTCTACCGCCTGGTGCCGCGGCTGGCCAGCCTGCAGACCGTCTACCAGTACCTGTCGCACGACCTCCCCGCCTGGGAAAGCCTGGACGCGCGCATCACCGCGCTCGAGGCGGAGCGCGAGGCCCTGTCGGGCACCGAGGCGGAGCGGATGGAGCTGGCGCGTTCCATCCGCTTCGAAGGGGTTTCGTTCGCGTACGACGCGGAGCGCGCCACGGCGGTGGACGGGCTGACGATGGAGATCCAGGCGCGGCGCACCACGGCCATCGTGGGCCCCTCGGGCGCGGGAAAGACCACGCTGGCGGACCTGGTGATGGGGCTGGTGTCGCCGCGCGAGGGGCGCATCCGGGTGGACGGGCGCACGCTGGACGAAAGCTGGCTGCGTGCGTGGCGGGCGGGGATCGGGTACGTGGCCCAGGACACGCTGCTGTTCAACGACACGGTGCTGGCCAACCTGCTGTGGGCGCGCCCCGGCGCCACCGAGGCGCAGGTGTGGGACGCGCTGCGGCTGGCGGCGGCGGACGGCTTCGTGGCCGCGCTGCCGCTGGGGCTGGCCACGGAGATCGGCGACCGCGGCGTGCGGCTGTCCGGCGGCGAGCGCCAGCGGCTGGCCCTGGCCCGCGCCCTGCTGCGCCGCCCCGCCCTGCTGATCCTGGACGAGGCCACCAGCGCGCTGGACGGCGAGAACGAACGCCGCATCCGCGACGCCATCCGCGCCCTGCACGGCAGCATGACCATCTTGATGATCACGCACCGCCTGCCCAGCGTGCGCGACGCGGACGTGGTGCACGTGCTCGAGGCGGGTCGGCTGGTGGAGTCGGGCCCCTGGGCCGAGCTGGTCGCCCGCCCCGCCGGCCGCTTTCGCCGGCTGTGGGCCACCCAGGCCGGCGAGGGGGATGCGGAAGAGGCGGATGGAGCCGTGGCCGGCTGATCCGCCGCCACCCGCCCCGCACCGATCGCAATGCGCCACCTCCGTGCCCACGCGCCCCCTCGAGACGTCCGGCGCATTCTCCAGACGCGGGCACGCATAGCATGGGGATGATGCGGCGCCACGCCGCTCGCCCACCGCCCCGAATGCGCCAGCCGCGAGATTCCCGGCTGGCGCATCTCGTTGTACCGACGCCGGTTGCGCCTTGCACGCCGGACTTGCCGAACCCGCTGAACCCTGTTTACTCTGTGCGCATCCCGCCCCCGCGACGGAGCACCGTGGGGGGTTGACCGTGTACGCGAACTTTCGTACATTGCGATGCACAAGCTCGGGTTCAAGGTCGCCAGATCCAGGACCATCGCCGCGCTGCAGGCCGGCCCGGCGTACATCCTCTTCGAGGACCGGGCCGTCCGCGAGGGCAAGAACCTGCTCGACACGGGCGAGGTCTCTCCCGAAGAAGTGGTTGCGCTGCTGCACAGGTGCCGGGGATCGCCGGACCAGTACAGCCAGAGCGCGCACCACCGCGAGGCCTCGATCCCCGTGCACACGTTCAAGCCTGCGCACGGGGGCACCCGGTGGTACATCAAGGTCTACTTTCTGGACGGAACGCTGGACCTGGAGCCCGCGATCTTCATCAGCGTCCACAAGACTACGGGTACTGAAGCATGAAGAAGTTCTGGCGGGCCGGTGATCGTTCTCGCGCCATCTGCGAGGACTGCGGCGTGGTGGAAACCCGGTTCGAGTACCGTACCTACCCGCTTGAAAAGCCGCGGGTGGACGTGCCCGACGTGCTGGTGGCGGTGTGCTCGGTGTGCGACCGGATCGTCGCCGTTCCGTACCAGTCCTCGCCCCGGCTGAACGAGGCCCGCAAGGCGGCCGAGGCCCCGCTGGAGGCGCGGATCCCCAAGCACCTCGAGGACGTGCTCGCCGTGGTGGCAAGCCACTACGGGCGCAACGACAGCGAGTTCCGCAACGTCATCCTGCGCTACTATCTTCATGCGCTGGGGGAGAGCGATGCGCTGGCGCGGCACATTCGCGAGCTGGCGTCCGGCGAGCTGGCGCGGGGAGCCGCGGACGAGCGGCTTTCGGTCAAGGTCCAGAAGCCGGTGCTCACCCGGGCCTGGGACACGGCGCGCAACGCCGGCGTGCGCTCCAAGACCGACATGGTGAAGGGTGCGATCATCGCCGCCGCCGAGGACCTCGACAGCGCCGAGGGAAAGGAGCGCCGGGAGACGCTCGTCGAGATGGCCGCGAGCGTCTGAGTGCGTGTTCAAGAATCCGACGCTGCGCATCCAGGCAGATCTACCAGCGCTGTCATTCCGAGGCCCGGCCACGCCGTAGCCTGCTTTCACACCAGAGGTTGCAGGGCCGAGGAATCCACCTTCGGATTGCTGGAGGGCAGACGCGGTAGCCCCGTGCCTGCTTCGCGGCTACGACACGGGCGGACAGGGCCAGTGCCGGAGCGGTGCGGCGGGGCACCAGCAGCAGACAGTAGATTTCTCAGTCGGCGCGCAGGATTTCGGGCGAGCCGATGGTGCGGTGTGGCGCCTCCTTCGAAATGACATCCGGGCGCGAGCGCAGGGATTCTCAAATACACTCTGAGAGAGGGCGTTCGCCCTCTCCCGGAGGGGACGCAAGTTCGCTCAGAGACTGGGTGAATCCGCGGCTGGGGCAGGGAAAGGGTCCTGACGGACCCGCGGCGCAGGGCACACATCGAGGCGCTTCGGACAAAGATCCTTCGGTCGGCGCACGGGATGCGGCGCGTTCTCGGGCCGTTCGGGGCGGCGCCTCTCTCAGGATGACAGGTGGGGGCAGGGAATCGGGCGGTAGATTCCTCGGTCGCGCGCCTGGTTCGTCGCGCGGGCGAATTTCCGGTGTGCTCCTCCGGCTGCGGACGCGCAGGTGCCCGGGACGCCGAGTCCGCGCAGGCGGACTTTGCGATGTTCCAGCGGCGAATTCATTCGCTCAGCGGACCGCACGTTACCGGATTAGAATCGCAACGGGCATCATTCGCTCCAGGGGCGGACCCTCCACGCTTCATATCACCCCACGACACACGCGCACTCAATCACATGGACATTCAGGGCTCGCGGGTCATGATCCTGGGCGGCTCCGGGCTGGTGGGGCTGGCCATCGCGCGCGAGGTGCTGCGGCTGCGTCCGGCACGGCTCGTCATCGCCGCGCTCACCGAGGACGAGGTGCGGGAGGGGCTGGAGGTGCTGCGTCCGCTGGCGGGTGACACGACGCTGGACTCGGAGTGGGGCAACCTGTTCACGCCGGCCGCCCTCAAGCACGCCGGCCGCGACACCGTGCTGGACGACCCGCAGGCGCGCGGGCTCATGCTGGACGCGCTCTTCGGCCCGCTGGGGGCCGAGGCGGTGGAGCGGGACACGCTGGGCGAGATGATCCTGCGCCATCGTCCCGACATCGTCGTCGACTGCGTGAACACGGCCACGGCGTTCGCCTACCAGAACGTCTTCAAGAGCGTGTCCGGACTGCGCGAGGCGGCGCGCAACGGGCCGGTGGACCAGGACACCATCGAAAAGCACCTGATGACGCTGGGGCTGCCGCCCCTCATCCACCACACCTGGGTGGCGATGAACGCCATGATGACCGTGGGGACGAAGGTGTTCCTCAAGGTGGGCACGGCGGGAACCGGGGGGATGGGGCTCAACATCCCCTTCACCCACTCCGAGGACCGTCCGTCGCGCCAGCTGCTGGCCAAGTCGTCCGTTGCCGGCGCGCAGACGCTGCTGCTGTACCTGATGGCGCGCACCCCGGGCGCCCCGGCGGTGAAGGAGATCAAGCCCACCGCCGCCATCTCGTGGAAGACCATCCGCGGAGGTACCGTCCAGCATCGCGGCGTGCCCATCGAACGTGTGGATTCTGTCACTCCCGCGCCGGTGGCGGACGCATTCGCGGCGGGGGCGGAGTTCGGGCGCGGCTCGCTGTGGCGCGAAACCGGCGAGCCGCTGACCGGCGTACACCTGGACGCGGGGGAGAACGGCCAGTTCTCGCCCGACGAGTTCGAGGCGCTGACCGCGCTGGGGCTGATGGAGTTCATCACCCCCGAAGAGATCGCGGTGGACGCCGTGCGCGAGATCCAGGGCTTTCCCACCGGGCACGACGTGGTGGCGGCGCTGGACGCGTCCACCAGCGGCCCCACGTACCGTGCCGGCGTTCTGCGCGAGACGGCGCTGCGGCGGATGGAGCAGATGGAGGCGGATGGGGGCGGGCGCGCCGTGGCCTTCGAGATGCTGGGCCCGCCGCGGCTCACCAAGCTGCTGTACGAGGCCGAGATCCTGCGCCGCCTGTGCGGAGGCCGGCTGGACGCCGCCGCCACGCTGGAGCCCGGCAACTTCTGCCAGCAGGCGGATTCGCTCGTCTCCGCGGACGGGGACCTGCGGACGCGCATGCTGACCGCCAAGCTGGCGGTGCTGCTGCCGGATGGCGAGCGGGTGCTGCGGGGCCGCAAGGTGGAGATCGAGCCGGCGCCGGGCGAGCCGGTGAACCAGACCGCGCGCAAGGGATGGGTGGACCTGCGCGCGGAGAACTGGGCCGTCTGGCGCGACCGCATCGCCGCCATCCTGCGCGAGATCGATTCGCAGCCGGGCGCGGAGGGCGGCTCGGGGTGGGACATGCAGCCGTGGCACCACGAGCGCGTCATCCGGCCCGGCGCGCTGGCCGCGTGGATCTTTCGCTACGAAGACCGGGGAGAGCGCATCAAGCGCTGAGACCAGACGCACACCATGGCCGCACCCACCGCTCCCGGACGCCTGCTGGTGGACCTCGCGAAGGCATTCGCCCTCAGCGAGTTCTACCCCCTTACGCATCCCACCCACACCCAGGCGGTGGGAAACCTGTCGCAGGCGCTGCTTTCCACCGGCGAATACTTCCAGATCCGCCTGACTCCCGGGGGCGTGCTGGTGGGCGGCGCGCTGGCGCCCCGCTCGGCGCACGTGGACCGGCTGTCGGCGCGGCTGGCGGAGCACAACGTGGGAAGCATCATCCTGCGCCACGACGTGGGAAGCGAGTCGCTGGGCCGCTTTCTCTCCGCCGTCACCCTGCCGGCCCGGGTGGTGCGCGCCGCCGGCGGGCTGGGCGCGGCGCTCGAGGCGGCCGGCGCGTCGCGCGTGTCCATCGACGGGGTGTGGGTGCACGCCGGGGCGGCGTACGCGGCGGTGGATGCGGGCTTCCAGGTAAGCGGCCTGCAGGACGCCGGGATCCAGCTGTGGAGCGCGCACGACATGTACGAGCAGGTGCGCGATTCCGCCGTCCGCGTGGAGAGCGAGGATACCGAAGAGCTGCGCCGGCTGATGCGCGAGGGAAGCGACGGCGGCCGCCTGACGGTGGTGAACCGGCTGGAGTTTCTTGCCCAGTACTTTCTTACCCACGGGATGACGGACCGCGGCATCGCGCTGGTGCAGGACCTTCGCCGCGACGCCGAGGAGATGCGCGGCCGGGACCCGGTGACGCGGTCGATGGTAATGCTGGCCATCCACCGCGTGAGCACCCGCGCCGTGATCGAGGAGCTGGTGCAGCGGCTGGGCAAGGCGCGGACGGAGGAGGAGCGGACGGGGCTGCGCTCCACCCTGCTGCACGTGGGCGCCGACACGGTGACGCCGCTGGTGCGCGAGCTGGTGGCGGCCACCGACGTCTCTGCCCGGCGCGCCTACCGCGACGCGCTGGTGGCGCTGGACCACGTGGGCGTGGCGCTTCTGGAGGACATGATCGGCGACGAGCGCTGGTTCGTGGTGCGCAACATGGTGGGGATCCTGGGCGAGATCCGCAGCGCGGACGCGGTGGAGCACTTTCGCCGCACCATCGAGCACGCCGACGCCCGCGTCCGCCGCGAGACCATCCTGGCGCTGGCCAAGATCGGCGGCGAAGAGGCGGTGCCGCTGCTGGCGAAGGGATTGAACGACAGGGACCCCAGCCTGCGCGGGGCCGCGGCGCTGGGGCTGGGGCTCACCAAGCTCACCGTCGCGGTCGGGCCGCTGCTGAACCGGCTGCCGCAGGAGACGGACGGCGAGGCGGTGGTGGAGATCGTCCGCGCGCTGGGGCGGGTGGGCGATCCGCGCGCGGTGCCGCTGCTGGCGGAGCGCGCGTCGGGCGGCGGCTTTTTTTCGCGCATCCCCACGGCCATCCGCGTAGAGGCCGTGCGCGCGCTGGGCGAGATCGGCGGCGAGGCGGCGCGCGCGGTGCTGCAGCGCCTGCTGCGCGACCGCAACGGCGACGTGCGCGAGGCCGTGTTCAAGGTGCTCTCCGCGGATTGACCCGCCCGCCGCGCCGCCGCGGCATTCTTCTGGCGACTCCCGCCGCCGCGCCTTCGTCCAGAGGGCGCGGCGGTTCGTTTGATGCGGATCACCTGCTACGGAAGCAGGGTAGGGGCTCGTCGGAGGACGGGCGACGACGGGGATCGGACATCGGACTGCGTCGGCGGGGCGCCCCCTCCGCTCGCTTAGGCTCGCACCTCCCCCAACTTCGGGGGAGGTTGAGTTGGCCGACGGGATTGGGATCGGCGAAGAGCATCGAACTGGCGCCCGACAGGGCCCCTCCCCCCGGCCCCCTCCCCCGCTGTCGCGGGAGAGGGGGAGAATTCGATCCCGCTTCGACAGGGTTTGTCGCGCGCGGCCGTGGCGTTGCCGAGGGTTCGAGCCACAGACGCACCGTCCTGTCGGAGCGCGTCACCTCTCCCCCGCAGTTTGGGGGAGAGGCCGGGAGAGGGGGCCCCTCTCCGACGCAGTTCGATTTCCGTCGCCGATCCGCGGCTCCATCGGCCACCCCAACCTCCCCCAGCAGTTTTGGGGGAGGTGGGCGAGTAATGCGAGCCCGGAGGGGGCGCCCGCGCTGAACCGTCCGAAACACGCTTGACTCACATCAACACCGATCCACCGAAATCGTACCCGATGACCCAGCCCTCGCCCTACGCACCGCCGGACGCGCCCCCGCGCGCGGACTTTCTGCAGCGCATCGCGGCGGAGGTGCACCGCCGCGTGGTGGGGCAGGACTACATGGTCGACCGGCTGCTCATCGGGCTGCTGACCGGCGGGCACGTGCTGATGGAGGGGCTGCCCGGGCTCGCCAAGACGCTGGCCGTGCGCACCCTGGCCGACACCATCGACGCGAGCTTTCAGCGCATCCAGTTCACCCCCGACCTGCTTCCCGCCGACGTGGTGGGAACCACGATCTACAACCAGCGCACGGGCGAGTTCGTCCCGCACCGGGGGCCCATCTTTGCCCACATCGTGCTGGCCGACGAGGTGAACCGCGCGCCCGCCAAGGTGCAGGCCGCGCTGCTGGAGGCCATGCAGGAGCGCCAGGTCACCATCGGCGGCGAGACGTATCCGCTCCCCCAGCCGTTCCTGGTGCTGGCCACGCAGAACCCCATCGAGCAGGTGGGCACCTATCCGCTGCCGGAGGCGCAGGTAGACCGCTTCATGCTCAAGGTGCGCGTGGGATACCCCACCCGCGAAGAGGAAAAGGAGATCCTGCGGCGGATGGGGGGCGGCGCCGACATCCCCGTATCGCCCGTGGCCACGCCGGCGGACATCCTGCAGGCGCGCGCGGCCATCAACGGGCTGTACCTGGACGACCGCATCGCCGACTACATCCTCGATCTCGTCCACGCCACGCGCGAGCCGAAAAAGTACGGAGTGGCGGAGCTGGCGCCGCTCATCGAGTACGGCGCGTCGCCGCGGGCCACGCTGGCGCTGGCGGCGTGCGCGCGGGCCCACGCCTACCTGCGCGGGCGCGGCTACGTGGAGCCCGCGGACGTAAAGGCCATCGCCCCCGACGTGCTGCGCCACCGCATCAACACCAGCTACGAGGCCGAGGCGGAGGAGGTCACGCCCGACGACGTGGTGCGCCGCATCCTCAAGGCCGTCCGCGTTCCGTGAACTGGCTGCGGGATCTAGACGTTCTTGCGGCTGTAGCGCTGGCTGTCATCGTCGCGGCAGGGATACTCGTGGCTGCGTTTCTGGTCTGGCGGTACGTCAGAGTGGGGAATGCCACTCCTGCTGAAATTGTGAAAGAGCCAGCCCCGCCGCCCGGGTTGGCGGACGTGATGCGCCAGGTGCGGCGCATCGACCTGCGCACGCGCGGGCTGGTGGCGTCGCAGTTCACCGGCGAGTACCACTCGGTGTTCAAGGGGCAGGGGATCGAGTTCGTGGAGGTGCGCGAGTACGTCCCCGGCGACGACGTGCGCACCATCGACTGGAACGTGTCCGCGCGCACGGGGCAGACGTTCGTCAAGAAGTACGTGGAGGAGCGCGAGCTCACGGTGCTGCTGGCGGTGGACCTGTCGGCGTCGCAGCGGTGGGGCACGCGCGGGCGCTTCAAGAGCGAGATGGTGCCCGAGGTGGCCGCCACGCTGGCGATGTCGGCGGTGCGCAACAACGACCGCGTGGGGCTGCTGGTGTTCACGGACCGCGTGGAATCGTTCGTCCCGCCGCAGAAGGGGCGGCGCCACGCGCTGCGCATCCTGCGCGACCTGCTCGTCTTTCAGCCGGCGGAGCGGGGGACGGACCTGGCGGCGGCGCTGGAGCACGCGCGGCGGGTGCTGCGGTCGCGCTCCATCGTCTTTCTCGTCAGCGACTTCCAGATGGAGGACGAGGCGCGGGCGCGGTTCGAGCGCGCGCTGGGCTTTATCGCCGTGCGGCACGACGTGATCCCCGTGGTGCTGGCGGACCCGGCGGACGCGGAGGTGCCCGAGGTGGGGGTGCTGCGGATGATGGACCCGGAGACGGGGCGCGCGGAGTACGTGGATACGGACGCGGCGTTCGAGCGCTTCGCGAAGGCGGCGAAGCGGGAGCGGGTGGAGCTTGCGCGCGTCTTTCGCCGGCTGGGGATGGAGGAGATCGAGCTGCGCACGGACCGCCCCGTCTCCACCGCCGTCATCTCCTTCTTTCGCCGCCGCGAGCGCCGGCTGCGTCGATGAGCCTCGACAGGCACGACGCTGCGTCCGCGGGGGGCCCCTCCCCCGGCCCCTCCCCGCTCGTTCCTCGCGGAGAGGGGAGAACTTCGGCGGTGCTGCGAAACGCATTGCGCTGGCGCCCGCAAGGCGCCCCCTCTCCCGGCCTCTCCCCCCAAAAAACCTGGGGGAGAGGTGACGCGCTTCGACCCATGTCGGAGCAGAGTGGCCCGACTGAAGAAACCTGCCGGAGCGCGATCGAATTCTCCCCCTCTCCCGCGCAGCGGGGGAGGGGGCCGGGGGGAGGGGGCCCCCTCGGACGCCAGTTCGATCCCGTTCGTCGAGCCTGCAGCCCCGCGGCAGCCCCGATGCTGGGGTGCGGGCCGGCACGGGCGAATGAATTCGCTGCAACAACCACACGAAAGCCGCCTTCGCGGACTGGCGACGCTGGGGTAGCGGCAAGTGCCTGCCACGTTGCGGGTTGGGTGAAAGCGGCCAAGGTGGTCAGCCCGCCGGAGTGCGATCGAATTCTCCCCCTCTCCGGCGCAGCGGGGGAGGGGGTCGGGGGGAGGGGGCCCTCTCGGGCGCAGTTCGATCCTGTTCGCCGAGCCTGCAGCCCCGCGGCAGCCCCGATGCTGGGGTGCGGGCCGGCACGGGCGAATGAATTCGCTGCAACAACCACACGAAGGCCGCCTTCGCGGACTGGCGACGCTGGGGTAACGGCAAGTGCCTGCCACGTTGCGGGTTGGGAGAAAGCGGCCAAGGTGGTCAGCCCGCCGGAGTGCGATCGAATTCTCCCCCTCTCCCGCGTAGGGGGGGAGGGGGCCGGGGGGAGGGGGCCCTCTCTGGCGCAGCTCGATCCCGTTCGTAGAGCCCCGATTCATCGGCATCCCAACCTCCCCCAGGGGTTTTGGGGGAGGTGCGAGCCTAAGCGAGCGGAGGGGGCGTGCTCCTCGCGCGGCATCATCGGATTCATCGCCCTGCTGGCCCTGTCCTTCGTGGCGCCCGGCTTGGCCGCGCAACCACGCGTCCTCTCCGCCGACACCATCGCGGTCGCCTCGATCCACGTGGAGCCGGATTCGGCGATCACGGTGGGCGACCGGTTTCGCGCGGCGGTGTTCGTGCGCGCGCCGGCGGGGGCGCGGGTGCAGCTGGTGGTGCCGCCCGCGGCGGACGGCGCCTACCAGACGGTGGATTCCATCCGCACCTATCCGCCGGATTCCACCGGGCTGCACCGCGCCGTCGCCACGATGGTGCTGTGGACGGCGGATCCGCCGAGTGCCGCGCGCGCGGAGGTCCGCGTCACCCTCCCCGGCGGCGGCGTGCAGGCGCTCCCCATCGGGATTCCGCTGCCGGCCACGCACGCCGTGCTCCCGGCGGATTCCACGCAGCCGCGTCCACCCAAGGACATCCTCCCCATCCCCCAGCGCGCCTGGACGTGGGCGTGGATCGCGGCGGCGGTGCTCCTCATCGCGCTCCTCGTCTGGTGGATGATGCGCCGCCGCCGGAGTCCGCGCGCGGCCGCACCGGCCGATCCGCGGGGGCACGCGCTGGCGGAGCTGGACCGGCTGCGCGCGGCGTCCCCGATCGAACGCGACGTGGAGGCGTTCAGCGCGGGGATGAGCATGATCCTGCGCGAGTTCGCGGCGGCGGCGGACCCGGCGCTGGGGACGGACCTGACCACGCAGGAGCTTCTCCATCACCTGCGGCGCACCGGCGCGCGCGAGGAGGACGTGGAGAGCGTCGCGGGCGCGCTGATGCACGCGGACCTGGCGAAGTTCGCCCGCCGCCATCCCACGCCCGAGCGCGCGCTGCACGATTGGGAGGCGGCGCGCCGCTGGGTGCAGACCTTCCGCGCGGAGCAGGCGGATGACGCGCCGGCGCTGGCGGACGCGGGGGCGGGGCGATGACGGGGGGATTCCAGAACCCGTGGGCGCTGCTGCTTCTGCTGCTGATTCCGCTGTGGGCGTGGTGGCTGCGGCGCGCGCGGCCGGAGGCGGTGGCGTTCGCGCGCGCCGGGGCGGCGGCGGAGGCGGCGCGGGGGCGGGGACGGTGGATGGGCGCGGTGCCGGACGTGCTGCGCGCGCTCAGCTTCGGGCTGCTGGCGCTGGCGCTGGCGGGGCCGCGGACGGGCGCGCGCGTGGTGGAAGAGGAATCGGAGGGGATCGCCATCGTGCTGGCGGTGGACGTGTCGCAGTCCATGCTGGCGGAAGACCTGCGCCCGCGGAACCGGCTGGGCGCCGCCAAGCAGACCGTCGCGCGCTTCATCCAGGGGCGCGAGAACGACCGCATCGGCCTGGTCGCGTTCGCGGCGGAGGCGATGACGCGCGTGCCGCTGACCCGCGACTACGCGGTGCTGACGGAGGCAGTGGGCGGGCTGCAGTCCGGCGGGCTGGGCGAGGGGACGGCCATCGGCGACGGGCTGGCCGCCGCCGCCGCCCGCCTGCGCCGCGCCGAGGAGCGTTCCAAGGTGGTGGTGCTGATGAGCGACGGCGCCAACAACCGCGGCGACGTGGATCCGCGCCAGGCCGCCCGCGCCGCCGCGGTGCTAGGGATCCGCGTGTACACCATCGCGATGGGGGCGGACACGGTGGCGCGCATTCCCGTGGCGCTCACCCGCGTGGGTGTGCGCTACGGCCTGGCGCGCACGGTGGTGGACGAGAAGCTGCTTTCCGAGATCGCCACCGTCTCCGGCGGCCGCTACTTCCGCGCGAGGGACACGGACGCGCTCCGCCGCATCTGGACGGAGATCGACCGGCTGGAGCGCACGCCCGTCCGCGCGCGGCGCTACGTGCGCTACACGGAGTGGTACCTGCCCTTTCTGCTTTTTGGCGCGGCCGTGCTGATCCTGGAGTGGCTGTTCCGCGCCACCCGCTGGGGGAGGGTGCCGTGACCCTGCCCGCGTGGAGCGATCCCTTCCTCCTGCACCTGATCGCGCTCTTTCCCGCGCTGCTGCTGGCCGCGCTGCTGCTGTGGTGGCGCCGCCGCCGCCAGGTGGCCGAGGCGCTGGGCGACCCCGCGCTGGTGCGGCGGCTGGCGGGAACGGACCTGCGCGCCTTTCCCGTCCGCCGCGCGGCGCTGCTCCTTCCCGCCGGCGCGCTGCTGGGCGTCGCCGCCGCGGGGCCCAGCTGGGGGGATGCGGACGGCGGCGGCGAGCGCGGGCGGGGCGACGTGGTGCTGGTGCTGGATGCATCCAACTCCATGCTGGTGGAGGACGTGGCGCCGTCGCGGCTGGCCCGGGAGCGCGTGCTGGCCCGGGCGCTGGTGGACCGGCTGGCGGGGTCGCGGGTGGGATTGATCGCGTTCGGCGGTAGCGGGCACGCGCTCTCGCCGCTGACCTCCGACGGGTCCGCGATCCACCTGTACCTGGATGCGCTCTCGCCCGAGATCGTGAACCAGGGCGGCAGCTCGCTGGATTCCGCCCTGCGCCAGGCGCTGGCGCTGCTCGGCGGGCCGGACGAGGGGCCCACCGGCGGCTCCATCGTGCTGGTGAGCGATGGCGAAGCACTGGAGCCGCGGGAGCTGGTGGCCGCGTCCATAGGGCACGCGCGGCGCCTGGGCGTTCCCGTCCACACGGTGGGGATCGGGACGGCGGCGGGCGGCCAGGTCCCGGACGTGGATCCCGAGACCGGCCGGCTGCGCGGCTTCAAGCGCGAGCCGGACGGATCCGTCGCCGTCTCGCGGCTGGACGAGGCGACGCTGCGCACCATCGCGCGGCAGACGGGCGGAACGCACCGGTTGATGCCGGACGCGCGCGGCGTGGCGGAGCTTGCACGCGTGGCCGCGCAGGGCGGGCGCGCCGCGCGCGGACGGAGCTCGTCCGCGCCGGACAACCGCTACGAGTGGTTCCTTGGACTGGCGCTCGCCCTCGTCGCGCTCGACGCGGTGGCCGAACGCGGGCGCAGGAGGAGCGGGGGATGATGCGCGGGATGATGATCGTTGCCGCCGCCGCGGCGCTGATCGGCGGCGGGGTGCTGGCGGACGCGGAGCGCGCGTACCGCCGCGGCGACTACGCGGCGGCGGCGCGGGGATACGCCCGCGCGCTGGCGGAGGGCGACTCGTCCGCCGCCGTACGCTACAACCTGGGCACCACGCTGCTGCGGCTGGGCCGCCACGACGAGGCACGTCCGCACCTGGAGGCTGCCGCCCGCGCCCGTGCGTCGGCGGACACGCGCTTCCGCGGCGCGTACAACGCCGGCGGCGCGGACCTGCAGTCCGTGGCGGCCGGCAGCGTGCCGCGGGAGCAGCGCCGTGAGCGGCTGACGCGCGCCATCAGCCACTACCGCCGCGCGCTGCTGCAGAACCCGGACGACGCGGACGCCAAGTGGAACCTGGAGCTGGCCAACCGCCTGCTGCGCAACGAATCCGGCGGCGGTGGCGGGGACGATGAGAAGAACGAGAACCCCAGCGGCGGTGGGGGCGAGAACGATCCGTCCCCCGCCAGCCCGCAGCCCCGGCAGGGTACCGGCGGCGAGGGTGCCGGGCGGCCGATGACGCCGGAGCAGGCGGAGCGCATCCTGGCCGGCGCGGAGGCGCGCGAGCAGCGCATCCAGCGCCAGCAGCTCAAGCAGGACCAGACCCGAATCCACGGCGTGCGCGACTGGTAGGCTGCGTCCGAGGGATGCGGGAGCGAGTAAACTCGCCGCAACAACGGCGGAAAGCCCCGCAAACCGCGCGGGGCTTCACCTGCTCGCGGCCGTGCACCACGCTGTCATTCCGAAGGAGCGCCGTCAGGATTCGCTCGCGCACCAAGCTGTCATTCCGAAGGAGCGCCGCGAGAAATCGTCCGTGCCACCGCCGCCTGCGCGCGACTGAGGAATCTACCGTCGGAGTCCTCGTGATCTGCCTCGCGTTCCGGTGCCGCGGCTACAGTCGCGTCGGAGACTCCGCTATATTTGCCTGCATTGGCATCACAACTCCAGACGGAGGGGGGAAGATGAGCGAGCGCACAGACCATCGAGCAAAGCGGCTTGTCCTTGCCTCATGGGTGTTGATCTGGTTGGGGGCGATCCTGGCGGTGAACCCGCAGGAGTTGCTCTCGCGGTCCGGGGCCGTGCTGTGGGGGGCGGGGATCGTGATCCAGATGGGGATTGTTGCGCGCCGGCTACCCAGGATGCGCGCTGCACGATGAGTCAGGGCGGGTGCGGTGCGCTTCCGCGGTTGCGAGCAGACGGAGAGTAGATTCCTCGGTCGGCGCCGGGGGACTGCGTGAAAGCAAGTTGCGGCGCGGCGCCTCCCTCGGAATGACATCCGGGGGTGCGGCGGTGACCAAAGGGCCGCGATCGAATTCTCTCCTCTCCGTGAGGAACGAGCGGGGAGGGCCCCGTTTTCCCTGCCGGGGCTGTCCTGTTGACAGGACGCACTCTCTTTCGCTACATTATCGCGCCGAATTGCTGGAAAGTGGGGACCGGCAGGTCCCTCACCTGTACGGCTCGTGCGCCCTGGGCGTGCGATGCTGCCAGGTCCGCGCGAGGCGCGAGCGGCCGTCCCCCCGGGACGGGTCCGTTCGTGCAGCGCATGGACGGACCTGAACGAATGCTTCAGGTCCGTCCTTTTTTTGGCCGGCACCAACCCGACAAACCGGAGAGCGGCGTATCAACGAGAAGATGCGTGTGAACCGGCAGATCCGGATCAGCCCCGTCCGTGTGATCAGCACGGACGGTGAGCAGCTCGGAATTCTGCCGATCGAACGGGCGATGGAGATCGCGGAAGAGCAGGGGCTTGACCTCGTAGAGGTCGCGCCGCTGGCACGTCCGCCGGTCTGCCGCATCATGGACTACGGCAAGTTCAAGTACGAGGAGCAGCGTCAGGCGCGCGAGGCGCGCAAGAAGCAGCACCACGTGCAGCTGAAGGAAGTGAAGATGCGCCCGGGGATCGAGGAGCACGACTTCGACTTCAAGGTGCGCCACGCCAAGCGGTTCCTCGAAGAGGGGAACAAGGTAAAGCTCACCATGATGTTCCGGGGGCGCCAGATGGCCCATCCGGAGTACGGTCGCAAGGTGCTGGACCGGGTGTTCCAGGAGCTGCAGGACGTTTCCAAGGTGGAGGCGCATCCCATGCTTGAAGGCCGCAGCATGGTGATGGTGCTTGCCCCCCTGGTAAAGGCGCCGCAGCCACAGCAGACCAGCCAACCCACCGCCGCACCCGCGGGCGCGGCGGACGAAAGGTAGTTCAATGCCCAAGATGAAGAGCCACCGCGGTGCCGCCAAGCGCTTCAAGGTCACGGCCAAGGGCCGTGTGAAGCGCGGCAGCGCGTATCACAGCCACATCCTAACCAAGAAGTCGCCCAAGCGTAAGCGGAACCTGCGCGGCACCACCATGCTGGCGCACGCCGACGAGAAGCGCGTAAAGCGCCTGCTCGCCTCCTGATTTCGCTGAACCTTACGACCTCGTAGAAACGGGAGGGATGACATGCCGCGTGTAAGCACCAACGTTGCGCGACTCAAGCGCAAGAACCAGATCCTGAAGGCCGCCAAGGGCTACTTTGGCCGTCGCAAGAACCTGTACAAGACGGCCAAGGAGGCCGTGGAGCGCGCACGGAAGTACGCGTACCGCGACCGCAAGAACCGCAAGCGCGAGTTCCGCCGCCTGTGGATCATCCGCATCAACGCGGCTGCCCGCCAGAACGAGCTTTCGTACTCGCGGCTGATGGACGGCCTGAACAAGGCCGGGATCGAGATCGACCGCAAGGTGCTCGCGGACCTCGCCATCCGCGATCCCAACGCGTTTACGCAGCTGGCCAGCGCCGCCAAGCAGAGCCTGGCCGCCTGAGCGCGGCACACGGGTTCGGCTTGCGCAAGCGGCGCCGGGGTTCTCCCTCGGCGCCGCTTTCGTTTGTACTGCAGGGAATAGGGAACAGGGAATAGGGAATAGCCTGCAACGGCATTCGCCGGTCCCTGGCGCTCGGGGTAGCCAAACGGGCACCGGCGGCTAAGTTTCGGACAAGGCACGCAGGCGCCACGCAGAGACAGACGATGACGACCGTAACCGAAGAACTGCTGGCACAGCTCCGCGACCTGGAGCGCGAGGGGCTGGAGGCCGCCCGCGCCGGCGGCGACGCGGGCGCGCTGGAGGCGCTGCGCACCGAGTACCTGGGCCGCAAGGGCCGCCTGACCGGCATCCTGCGCCGCCTGGGCGAGCTGGGCGCCGAGGAAAAGCCGGTGGTGGGCGCGGAGGCCAACCGGGTCAAGGAAGCGCTCGGCGCGCTGCTCGACGAGCGGGCGGCGTCGTTCGCGTCCGCGGCGGACGCGGGGCCGCGCATCGACCTGTCGCTCCCCGGCCGGCGCCGCTGGGAGGGCGGGGTGCATCCCGTGACGCTGGTGATCGACGAGATCTGCGACATCTTTCGCGACCTGGGGTTCAGCCGCGTGGCCGGGCCCGAGGTGGAGACCGTCGAGTACAACTTCAGCAAGCTCAACACGCCGCTGGACCACCCCGCCGCCGACATGCACGACACCTTCTACCTGTCGGACGGAGTGGTGCTGCGCACCCACACGTCGCCGGTGCAGGCGCACGTGATGGAGAACCATGCGCCGCCGGTGCGCGTGGTGGTGCCGGGGATGGCGTACCGCCGCGACCCGTTCGACGCCAGCCACGCGCCCGCCTTCGCGCAGGTGGAGGGGCTGGCGGTGGACGAAGGAATCACCTTCGCCGACTTCAAGGCCACCATCAGCGAGTTCGTGCGCCGCTTCTTCGGCGCGGACGCAAAGACGCGCTTCCGGCCCTCGTTCTTCCCCTTCACCGAGCCGTCGGCCGAGGTGGACGTGTCGTGCCGCATCTGCCGGGGCGCGGGGTGCAGCGCCTGCAAGCACACGGGGTGGATGGAGATCATGGGGAGCGGCATGGTGCACCCCAGCGTGTTCACCAACGTGGGGTACGATCCCGAGAAGTACACCGGCTACGCCTTCGGCATGGGCCCCGCGCGCATCGCCATGCAGCGCTACGGGCTGCCGGACATCCGGCTGCTGTACGAGAGCGACATGCGGTTTTTGCGGCAGTTCGTTTGAGGAAGGCAGGGAATAGGGAATAGGGAATAGCCTGCAACGGCAACTGCGCGGCGTCCCGATCCTCCTCCCCGATCCCCTGATCCCTGAGAGGCCGAAGCAACGACAAACACCGGGAACCGGGCAGGGAGCCCGCGGACGCACCGAAACCATCGCCCGCTATTCCCTATTTCCTGTTCCCTATTCCCTGGTCCCTGGCCGTCCATGAACATCTCCTATCGCTGGCTCCAGTCCATCGCGCCCGGCCTGCAGGGCACGCCGCACCAGATCGCGGAGCGCCTCGCCACGCTGGGCGCGCCGGTGGACGAAGTCGTGGACCTGGGCGCGCAGATCGGCGACGTGGTCATCGCGCGCGTCGACGAGGTGCGCCAGCACCCCAACGCCGACCGCCTGCGCCTGTGCACCGTCGACGCCGGCGGCGGCGAGCGCGTGCAGGTCGTTTGCGGCGCGCCCAACGTGGAGGCGGGGGGGCTGTATCCCTTTGCTCCCATCGGGGCGACGCTGCCGGGTGGGCTCGAGATCAAGAAGGCCAAGCTGCGCGGCGAGGCGTCGGAGGGCATGCTGTGCTCCGCGCGCGAGCTGGGGCTGGGGCGCGACCACTCGGGGCTGATGACGCTGCGCGGCGACTTCAACCCCGGCGACAACTTCCGGCAGGCGCTGGGGCTGGACGACCACCTCCTGGTGGTGGACGTGACGCCCAATCGGGGCGAGCTGCTGTCGCACCTGGGCGTGGCGCGCGAGCTGGCGCCGCGGGGCGAGGACGGCATCGAGCTGCCGCGCTTTCCCGCCAGCCGCGGCCACGCCTGCCCGGTGACCCCCGGCCGCCGCGAGCGCGATGTGGCCGGCGTGGAGGTCGAGATCCAGGACGACCAGGGGTGCACGCGCTACATGGGCGCCGTGGTGCGCGGCGTCTCCATCGCCCCCTCGCCCGAGTGGCTGGCGACGCGGCTGCGGGCCATTGGCGTGCGGCCCATCAACAACGTGGTCGATGCCACCAACTACGTGCTGCACGAGCTGGGGCAGCCCATCCACGCCTTCGACCTGGCCCTGCTGCGCGGCGGGCGCGTCGTCGTCCGCGGCGCGCAGGCGGGCGAGCGGCTGACCACGCTGGACGGGGTGGAGCGCGTGCTGGAGCCCACCGACGTGGTGATCGCGGACGGCGAGGGCGCGGTGGCCCTGGCGGGGGTGATGGGCGGTCAGAACAGCGAGGTGAGCGAGTCCACCACGGACCTGTTCATCGAGGTGGCGCTGTTCGATCCCCGCGCGGTGCGCCGGACGGCGCGGCGGCTGGGGCTGAACACGGACGCGTCGCACCGCTTCGAGCGCAGCGTGGACCCCGAGGGGCAGCCCGCGGCCCTGCACCGCGTGATCGAGCTGATCCAGGCGGTCGCCGGCGGGCAGGCGGTGGGCGCGGTGGACCTGTGCCCGCACCCGTTCGAGCGGCTGAAGGTGGGCGTGCGCGAGGAGCGGGTGGAGAAGGTGCTCGGCGTTCCCGTCTCCGCGGCGGAGATCCGCGACCTGCTGGATCCCATCGGCTTCGAGGTGAACACCCGGCCGCGGCCCATGCTGGTGCTGGTCCCCGGATTTCGTCCGGACGTGACCAGCGAGATCGACGTGATCGAGGAGATCGCGCGGCGGCGCGGCTACGACTCGTTCCCCGAGGCCATGCGCCCGTTCCGCCCCACCTCCGTCCCCGAGCACCCGTCCATCGCGGTGGAGCGGCGGATGCGCGACCTGCTGGTGCGCTGGGGCTTCCTGGAGTCGGTGACGGCGGCGTTCGCGGCCGAGTCGCCCGGCGCGGTGCCGCTGCTGAACCCGCTCTCCGCGGAGGAAGGGTTCCTGCGGACGAGCCTGGTGCCCGGCCTTCTGCGCCGCGCGGAGCACAACCTGGCGCACGGCGTCCGCGACGTGCGGCTGTTCGAGGTGGGCGCCGTCTTCTTTCCCGCGGCGGAGGGGCGCGTGGCGGGCGAGGAGCGGCGCGTGGCGGCGGTGTTCACCGGCGCCAGCCGCCCGCCGCACTGGTCCGGCCCCGCGCCCGACTGGGACGCGTGGGACCTCAAGGGGCTGATGGAGGAGCTGGCGGCCGAGCACCCCGGCGCCACGGTGGATGGGGCGGACGGCGCGTTCACGGTTTCGGTCGATGGAAAAGAGATCGGGAACGGCCGCGTCGCCGCCTCGGGCGAGGTGGATGCGCCGGCGTGGGCCGGTCCGGTGTTCGTGGTGGAGGTGCGGCTTCCCGCCGCCGCGGCGTCGCGCCGCGAGGTGCGCTACCAGCCGCTCCCCGTGCACCCCGGCTCCGAGCGCGACCTGGCGTTGCTGGTGCCCACGGGAACGCGCGGGGCCGACGTGTCCGCCACCATCCGCGAGGCGGCGGGCGCGCTGCTGGAGGAGGTGTATCCCTTCGACCTGTACGAGGGGAAGGGGATTCCGGAGGGGACGCGCAGCCTGGCGTTCCGCCTGCGCTTCCGCGCCCCCGAGCGCACGCTGACGGATGCGGAGGTGGACGGCGCGGTGAGCCGCGTGCTCTCCGCGCTGGAGGAGCGGCATGGCGTCCGGCGCCGCTGAGCCACCGCTGGCGCTGCCGGACGCCCCCGCGCCGGCCGAGACGCCGGGGTGGGAGCGGCTGGAGCAGGCCGCGCGCGGCGCCGCGTCCGCGCTGGGCGAGTGGCGCCGGCGCGCGGTGGAGGCGGAGCACGAGGTGCAGCGGCTGCGGACGGAGCTGGAGAAGCTGACCGCGCTGGGCCCCCTCCCCTCCGACGAGGCGGGGGACGAGCTGCGGCGCCTGCGCGCGGAGAACGCCGTGCTCACCAGCCGCGCGGCCGAGGCGCGGCAGCGGGTCAGCGGCCTGCTGGCGCGCCTGTCCGTGCTGGAGAACCGCCCGTGAGCCGCCGCAAGGCGCCGCCCGTGCGGCAGTCCGTCACGGTCGAGATTGCCGGCGAGCGGCACGTGCTGCGCTCCGACATGCCGCCGGAGTACACGCGCGCCGTTGCGCAGCACGTGGACGACACCCTGCGCGCGCTCCCCAGCTTTCCCACGCTGGAGCCCTTCCGCGCCGCCATCCTCGCCTCACTGTCGATTACGGACGAGCTCTTTCGCGCCCGTCAGGAGGTCGAGCGCCTGCGCGCCGAGATCGAGGCGAAGACGCTTGAGATCGCCGCGATGCTGGAGGACGCGCAGACGGTGGAATGAGGGAATAGGGGACAGGGGACAGCCTGCGGGGATGGGGGGTGAGGGATGAGGATTACGTCGCATCGCGAGCTGGTAGTGTGGCAGAAGGCCATGGACCTGACGGTGCAGGTGTATGGGCTCTCGTCCCGGTTCCCCGTAGACGAACGGTACCGGCTGACGTCGCAGATCACCCGCGCCGCCGCGTCAGTCCCGGCGAACATCGCGGAGGGGCATGCGCGATCGACCGCAAAGGAGTACGCGCACTTCCTTTCCATCGCGAAGGGCTCGCTGATGGAAACGGAAACCTTCCTGATGCTGGCCGTGCGCCTGAACTATCTTTCGGAAAACCAGGTCGCCGCGTCACTGCACCTCGTCACCGAGGTCAGCAAGATGCTTACGCGACTGCGGATGCGCCTGGTAGCGTGAGGACCGGGTGCAGGCTGTAACCTGTCCCCTGTAACCTGTTCCCTATCCCTTGCGACGTTCCCGTAACTCCGCGTATCTTTTCCCGTTGCGGCCCAATGACGTCGCGCTGACTGAGCAGGGCTCAGCAATCAACGGTGGCAGGAAGGTGTATCGGTCCGCCACCGTTTTCATTTGCACCGGCCGCGGGTACGCCCGCGCTGAGAATAAAGACACACGATGGAAATTCTGCTGATCGCGCTGGCGGCGGTCGTGGCGGGCGCCGCCGGCTTCTTTGGCGGCAAGTCGGTCACCGATTCGCGTACCCAGGCCCGGCTGGTCGCCGCCAAGGCCACGGCCGAGGACGAGGCGGAGCGCATTCGCGCCGCGGCACGGCAGGAGGCCGAGAGCCTGCGCAAGGCCGAGGTGCTCAAGGGGCGCGAAGAGGCCATCCGCGCCCGCGAGGAGTGGGAGCGCGAAGAGGCCAAGCGCCGCGACGAGGTGGACCGCCTGGAGCGCCGGTCGCAGGAGCGCACCGAGACGCTGGACCGCAAGCTGCACGCGCTGGACGAGAAGAGCGAGGCGCAGGAGCGCCGCGCCCAGCAGCTGGCGAACCGCGAAAAGCAGGTGGAGGCACAGAGCGGCGAGCTGCAGGCCCGCATCAACGAGGTGCAGCACCGGCTCGAGGCGCTGGCCGGGCTGAACGCCGACGAGGCGCGCCGGCAGCTGATGCACGACATGGAGGAGCAGGCCAAGGCCGCCGCCGCCCAGCGCATCCGCGAGATCAAGGAAGAAGCCAAGCGCGACGGCGAGCGCGAGGCCAAGAAGATCATCTCGCTGGCCATCCAGCGCATCGCCGCCGACCATACGGCCGAGACGACGGTCTCCGTGGTCGCGCTGCCGTCGGACGAGATGAAGGGGCGCATCATCGGCCGCGAGGGGCGCAACATCCGCGCGTTCGAGCAGTTCACGGGGATCGACGTCATCATCGACGACACGCCCGAGGCGGTGGTGCTCAGCGGCTTCGATCCCGTGCGGCGCGAGACGGCGCGCATCGCCCTTGAAAAGCTGGTGTCGGACGGGCGCATTCACCCCGGGCGCATCGAGGAGGTGGTGGCCAAGGCGCGCAAGGAGGTGGAGAACGGCATGCGCGAGGCCGCCGAGGAGATCCTGTACGAGCTGGGGATCCACGGCGTGCACCCGGAGGTGGTCAAGGTGCTGGGGCGCCTGAAGTTCCGCACGTCGTACGGGCAGAACCAGCTGCTGCACGCCAAGGAAGTCGCCATCCTGGCCGGCAACATGGCCGCCGAGATGGGCTTCGACGCCACCATGGCCAAGCGGATGGGAATCCTGCACGACGTGGGCAAGGGAATGACCCACGAGCACGAGGGCACCCACGTGGAGCTGGGCTACAACCTCTGCAAGAAGTACAACGAGCCGCCGCAGGTGCTCAACGCCATCAAGGCGCACCACGACGAGGAGCCGCACCTGTATCCCGAGTCGTTCCTGGTGACGGCCGGCGACGCCATCAGCGGGTCGCGGCCGGGCGCGCGGCGCGAGATGTTCGAGACGTACGTCAAGCGGCTCGAGAAGCTCGAGGAGATCGCCACCAGCTTCCCGGGCGTGGAGCGCTGCTTCGCCATCCAGGCCGGCCGCGAGCTGCGCGTGCTGGTGACCCCCGAGGCCATCTCGGACGAGCAGATGACGCAGCTGAGCGAAGACACCGCCCGCCGCATCGAGGCCGAGCTGCAGTATCCCGGGCAGATCAAGGTGGTGGTGATCCGCGAAACCCGCGCGGTCGACTTCGCGCGCTGATCCCCTTCCCTCGCACGACGTAAGCTGGGCCCGCGCCTCCCGATGCAGGGAGCGCGGGCCCTTCGTGTCGGGTTGTGTCCGCTGGACAGGTGACGCTATTTCGGTTTATGTTCGGTGTGGGGTCGCGCCGAGAGTTCGGAGGGTGTATTCTCCGCGCGCGGAAGGCGTTCTGGAGAAGAGGTGGGAAGGGCCGCAAGGGCGAATGAATTCGCTGCAACAACCACACGAAGTCCGCCTTCGCGGACTATCAGGGCAGGTGGTGGGGCAAGTGCCTGCCACGTAGACGGTTGGGGGATGACGGCCAAAGCGGTCGCTGAGGTAACGCGATCGAATTCTCCCCTCTCCGTGAGGAACGAACGGGGAGGGGCCGGGGGAGGGGCACCCCGCGGACGCAGTTCGATACGTGCCGGCGCAGTTCAATCAGCTCATCAGAATCGAAAGCATTACGTGCGGATTCTCTTCGTAGCGGACGTGATCGGGTCGCCGGGGCGGCGGGCGCTGAAGCAGCTGCTGAGGCTCGTCAAGGCCGACGTGCGCGCGGACGTCGTGGTGGCCAACGGTGAGAACTCGGCGGGCGGGTTCGGCATCATCCCGGACGGCGTGGCCGAGTTCTTCGAGGCGGGGGTGGACGTGATCACCACCGGCAACCACGTGTGGGACAAAAAGGAGATCCTGCCGCTGCTGGACAAGGAGCCGCGCCTGCTGCGCCCCGCCAACTACCCGCCCGGAAACCCGGGACACGGTTCCGTCGTCATCCCCGTGGGGCAGACGCGGCTGGCGGTGCTCAACCTGCAGGGCCGCACCTTCATGGCCGCCATCGACGACCCCTTCCGCGCGGTCGACGCCATGCTGGCGGAGCTCAAGGGGCAGGCGGACGTGATCGTGGTGGAGTTCCACGCCGAAGCCACCAGCGAAAAGCAGGCGTTCGCGCGCTACCTGGACGGGCGCGTGGCGGCCGTCGTCGGCACGCACACGCACGTGCAGACGGCGGACGAGTGGGTGCAGCCCAGGGGGACGGCCCGCATCACCGACCTGGGGCTTACGGGCGGGCTGGACGGCATCATCGGGATGAAGGCCGACATCAGCATCGAGCGGCAGCTGAAGGTGGCGCGCGGCGAGCGGATGCAGCCCGCGGACGGCGACCTTCACCTGCAGGGCGCGGTGGTGGACATCGACGAGACCACCGGGCTTGCGCGCTCCATCGAGCGGGTGGACGTTCCCTACGAGCGGGTGCTCCAGGGCGAGTTCAAGCGAAAATAGACGATGCCGGCAAGGATCATCGACGGGACGGCGGTGGCGCGCGACATCCGCGCCGAGGTGGCGGCCCAGGTGGCGCAGCTGCGCGCGGAGGGCACCGTGCCGGGCTTGGCCGTGGTGCTGGTGGGCAACGACCCCGCCAGCGAGGTGTACGTGCGCAGCAAGGCGCGCGCGTGCCAGGAGGCGGGGATGCATTCGCGCCTGGTGCAGCTGCCGGCGGAGACCACGGCGGACGAGCTGTTCGGCACCATCGACGGGCTGAACGCGGATCCCACCATCCACGGGTTGCTGGTGCAGCTGCCCCTTCCGCCGCACCTGAATTCGAAAACCTTCCTGGAGCGCGTCAGCCCGGCCAAGGACGTGGACGGCTTCCATCCCATGAACGTGGGCCGCGCCTTCGTGGGCGATCCCAACGGCTTCGTCCCCGCCACGCCCGAGGGGATCATGGAATTGATGCGGCGCGAGCGCATCGACACCCACGGCCGTCATGCGGTGATCGTGGGCCGCAGCCTGATCGTCAGCAAGCCGCTGGCGAGCCTGCTGATGGCGCCGGGCCCCAACGCCACCGTCACCCTCTGCCACCGCCACACCGTCGACCTCGCCCAGCACACGCGGATGGCGGACATTCTCGTCGTCGCCGTCGGCAAGCCGGGGCTGATCACGGCCGACATGGTGAAGCCCGGCGCGGCGGTGTTCGACGTGGGGGTGACGCGCGTGGACGATCCCGCGTCGCCCAAGGGGTACGTGCTGAAGGGGGACGTGGACTTCGACGCGGTGTCCGAAATCGCCTCCGCCATCACCCCCGTCCCCGGCGGCGTCGGGCCGATGACCATCGCCATGCTGATGCGCAACACCATCACCGCCGCGCGCCGGGCGCACGACCGGTCGCACCGCCGCGCGACCGCCGCCGTCCGATGACCTGGGACCTGTTCTCCTCCGCCGCGGCCGCCCAGCCGGAGCCGCTGAACGAGACGCAGAACGCCGAGGTGGCGCGCCGCGTGGCCGCGCAGCAGGCGGACGCCGGCTTTCCCGACCCATTGGAGCTGCTCGTCCCGGCCAAGCCCACCCGCCCGGCAAAGGGCGCGGGCGCCAGGAGCACGAAGTCCAAGAAGGCGGGACGATCCAAGTCCGCGCTTGCCGCGTTGCTGGGGGGGCGGGGGATGGATGAGGGAATGGGGGACGAAGCCGGCGGCCTGCTGGATGCCGAGGCGGAGGTGCCGTCCACCAAGGGTGCGCCGGAAGGGGGATGGACGCCGTCCACGCTGAACGCGGCGGCGCGGCACCTGATCGAGGGGATGTTCCCGGCGCTCTGGGTGTCGGGCGAGATCAGCAACTTTACCCGCGCGCGTAGCGGGCACTGCTACTTCAGCCTGCGCGACCGCGATTCGCAGATCCGCTGCGTGATGTGGCGCGAGGAGGCCAAACGCCTCCCCACGCAGCCGGCGGAGGGGATGGAGGTGCGCTGCCTGGGGCGCCTGACCATCTACGAAGGCCGAGGCGAGTTCCAGCTGGTCGTCAACGAGGTTGAGGCGAAGGGCGAGGGGCTGTTCAAGCTGGCCTATGACCGACTGCGGGTAAAGCTGGAGACGGAGGGGCTGACCTCGCCCATGCGCAAGCGGCCGATCCCGGCGCACCCGGCGTGTGTCGGCGTCGTGACGTCGTCGGCCGGCGCCGCGCTGCGCGACGTGATCTCCGTCATCCGCCGCCGCGCGCCCTGGACGCGCATCGTGCTGAGCGCCGCGCGGGTACAGGGCGAAGGCGCGGCGGCGGAGATCGCCGCGGCCATCCGGCGCATCGGTGCGGCGGGGTGCGCGGACGTGCTGATCGTGGGGCGGGGCGGGGGATCCATCGAAGACCTGTGGGCGTTCAACGAAGAGATCGTCGCCCGCGCCATTGCCGAGTCGCCCGTCCCCGTGATCAGCGCCGTGGGGCACGAGACGGACTTTACCATCGCGGACCTGGTGGCGGACCTGCGCGCCCCCACGCCCTCCGCGGCGGCGGAGGCGGCCGTGCCGGACGCGGTAGCGCTGCGGCGGGAGCTGGCGGAGCTGCGCGAGCGGATGGCGCGCTGCACGCGCGACTCGGTGGCCACGTGCCGCGAGACGCTGTTCGGCACGCGCCTGGACCTGCGCGACGCGCACGCAAAGCTCATCCGCCGCCGCCGCGACCAGATCGCCGCCGTGGCGGGCCAGCTGAACGCGCTTTCGCCGCTTTCCACGCTGGCCCGCGGCTTTGCCGTGCCGCTGGACCCCGCCGGCCGCGTCCTGCGCCGCACCGCCGACTTCGCGCCCGGAGAGGCGTTCCGGCTGCGGGTGGTGGATGGGACGGTGGAGGCGCGGGTGGAGGGGGCGGAGGTGAGCGGGGCGGAGTGATTCGCGACCCGCGGGCGCCCCCTCCGCTCGCTCAGGCTCGCACCTCCCCCAAAACTGCTGGGGGAGGTTGAACTGCGAAGCTGTGGTGACTGGGCGAGGGGTTGCGCGACCCGCGGGCGCCCCCTCCGCTCGCTTAGGCTCGCACCTCCCCCGAAACTGCTGGGGGAGGTTGAACTGCGAAGCTGTGGTGATGGGGGCGAGAGTTGCGCGACCCGCGAGCGCCCCCTCCGCTCGCTTAGGCTCGCACCTCCCCCGAAACTGCCGGGGGAGGTTGAACTGCAATCCGTTGCGCGGAGGATTTCGATGCGCAGAACGATTCGCGGTACTACGCCGGTGGTGGAGCAGGCGGCGCGTGACATGCGCCGGGCGCCCACTGTCGCGGAAGAGAAGCTGTGGGGCGCGCTTCGCGGCAACCAGGTGGCCGGGCTGAAGTTCCGGCGCCAGCATCCCGTGGGGCGGTTCGTGCTCGATTTCTACTGCCCCGCTTGCAAGCTGGTGGTGGAAGTGGATGGCGACGTCCACGACGAACAGCACGAGCGGGATGCCGCGCGCACGCGCGTGCTGGAGGCATACGGCTACTGTCTCCTCCGCTTTCGCAATGAGCAGGTGATGCGCGAACTGCCATCGGTTGTGCAAACAATCGCAGCGGCTGCTGCTGAGCTGGTGCGCGCTCGAGAGCATGCGTAACCCAACCTCCCCCAGCAGTTTTGGGGGAGGTGCGAGCCTAAGCGAGCGGAGGGGGCGCCCCGCGGGTCGCACCAAACCATCCTCCTCGCACGAAACTCGATTTTCGAACGTTTGGCTGATATGACCACCACCACACACGCCGACCCGCACGCCGGCTGGACCTTCGAGGCCGCGCTCGACCGCCTGAACGAGATCGTGGCGCGCATCGAGGGCGAGTCGCTGGAGCTGGACGAGTCGCTGGCCCTGTTCGAAGAGGGCGTGCGCCTGCTGCGCTTTGCCGAGGGCGTGCTGCAGGGCGCCGACGAGCGCATCCGCCAGCTGCTGGACGACGGCGGCGGCGGCTCGCGCCTGGAAGACTTTTCCGAGGCGTCGTGACCGCTGCCGCCCTGACCGGCTCGCCCGCGTCGTTCGACGTGGACGCGTTCCTGGCGCGCGAGCGCGACCGGGTGAACGCCGCGCTCGACACCCTGGCGCCCGCGGTGGCGCAGGGCGCGTCGCACACGCTGCGCGAGGCCATGCTGTACGCGCTCGCCACGCCGGGCAAGCGGCTGCGCCCCGCGCTCTGCGCCGCCGCGTACGGCGTGCTGCGCCCGGGGCCCGTGCCCGATGCGGTGTACCGGCTGGCGTGCGCGGTGGAGATCGTCCACACCTACTCGCTGGTGCACGACGACCTGCCTTGCATGGACGACGACGACCTGCGCCGCGGACGGCCCACGGTGCACGTCGTCTACGGGTGTGGCACGGCACTGCTGGCCGGCGCCGCGCTCATCCCCGCGGCCGTGCGTGTGCTGGATGGTGCCGCGCGCGAGCTGGGGCTGGACGCGCCGGCGCGCGGCCGGCTGGTGGCGGAGCTGTGCGGGGCCGGCGGCGCGCTGGGGATGGTGGGCGGCCAGTGGCTGGACCTGCGCGCAGAGCAGCCCGACGCGCGCGTGGACGCGGAGGGCCTGGAGCGCATCCACCGCCTGAAGACGGGTGCGCTGCTGGCGGCGTCGCTGCGCATCGGCGCGCGGGCGGCGGGGGCGGACGAGGCGCGGCTGGAGGCGCTGACGGCGTACGGGCGCGAGCTGGGGCTGGCGTTCCAGATCGTGGACGACGTGCTGGACGTCACCCGCACCGCCGACGAGTTGGGGAAAACGGCGGGCAAGGACGTGGACGCGGGCAAGGCGACGTATCCCTCGCTCTTCGGCCTGCAGCGGGCGCGGGAGATGGCCGTGGAGCGGATGGGCCGCGCGGTCGACGCATTGCGCGCCGCCGGCATTCACTCGGCTGAGCTGGAGGCGCTGGCGGCCTACGTGCTGGAGCGCGGGCGGTGAACGCGCTGCGCGAGCTGTTCGCCCCGCTGCTTTCGTGGAATCCGCCGCTGGCGCTCGCCTTTCTGGCGATGCTCACGGCGCAGGGCTTCAAGTTCATCCGCTCCATCTTCCGGCGGCGGCGGCCTGACTTCACCCGGCTCATCGGCACGGGGGGGATGCCGTCGGCGCACTCGGCGTCGGTAACGGCGCTGTCGGTGGGGGTGGGGATCGGGCAGGGGTGGAGCTCGCCGATCTTTGCGGTGGCGGCGTTCTTCAGCGTCATCACCATGTACGACGCCACCGGCATCCGGCGCGCCGCCGGAAAGCAGGCGCGCATGCTCAACCGCCTGGTCGAGGAACTGCGCGCGCATCACAAGATCGACCCCGAGCGACTTGCCGAGCTGCTGGGCCACACCCCGCTCGAGGTGCTGGTCGGCGCCCTCTACGGCGCCGTGCTCGCCTTTCTTCTGTATCCCTGATCGGGTTCTTCGCCGCGCCATCCACGTTCCGATCTCTCCGCCTCTCGGCATCTGTCTGCATGCCGAGGTGCCTGATACCGAATCCGGGGAAACACCTGTCATTCTGAGAGAGCGCCCGCCCCAAGCTGCCGGGAAAGCCCCGGGGCCTGTTGGCGCGACCGAAGAATCTCCCTCCCCTCGCGCGGAACCCTCTCCCGGGCATCGCCCGGGAACCCCGCGTGACCGACAGATGCCGTCGCTCAGCTTGCAGATCCTGGGGCGACGCCCACGCTCCGCGCGAAGGAGAGGATTACGGGCGAGGGCTTCGCCAACACCATCCGAGAACGAATGGCCTTACTCCTGAGTCGGCGGAGTCGCCGCGGAACAACTCCGCTGACTCCGTTGACTCCGTTGACTCCGTGTGAGGCCATTCTGTTGCTGAGCACGATTGACATCCGCCCATGCGCTTTGTACTGTAAAGCGGATTGGATGGGGTGGTGTTACGGATCTGCCGCGCGGATGATTGGACGAGCGGGGCTCAGCGCGGTAAATTGGACGTTGGCGCGGACCATGCTGCCCCGCGCCGCACACGATGTGGAACCGAGGACGAGCCTTGTCGCTTCTGGATACGGTCAGGACCCCCGAGGACGTGCGCGCGCTGCCCGAGGCGGAGCTGCCGGCGCTGTGCGTGGACGTGCGCGAGCGCATCATCGACGTGGTGTCGCAGCACAAGGGCGCCCACTTCGGCAGCAACCTGGGCACGGTCGAACTCACCGTGGCGCTGCACCGCGTCTTCGACACGCCGCGCGACCAGGTGATCTGGGACGTGGGCCACCAGGCGTATCCGCACAAGATCCTTACCGGGCGCAACGAGCGGATGGAGAGCATCCGCAAGCGCAACGGCCTGAGCGGCTTTCTGCGCCGCGATGAGAGTGAGTACGACGTGTTCGGCGCGGGGCACGCGGGCACCAGCATCAGCGCCGCCGTGGGCGTGGCGGCCGCGCGCGACCTGAAGGGCGAGGACTTCGAGGTGGTAGCCGTCATCGGCGACGGAAGCATGACGTGCGGGCTGCCGTTCGAGGCGCTGAACAACGCCGGCCACACCGACCGCGACCTGATCGTGGTGCTGAACGACAATGAGATGTCCATCAGCCCCAACGTGGGGGCGCTGCACCGCTACCTGGGCATCCACAAAAAGCTGACGGACGTCCGTACTTCGCCGTTCTACAACAAGCTGCGCAACGAGGTCAAGCGCCTCATCCACGCGGCGCCCAACCGGCTGGGCACCATCGGCGAGATGATGGAGCACTTTGCCGTGCGCGCCGACGACGCCATGAAGGGGATGTTCGTCCCTGGAATGCTGTTCGAGCAGCTGGGCTTTCGCTACGCCGGGCCGGTGGACGGGCACGACATCAACGCCCTGGTGCGCACCTTCGAGCAGGTAAAGCAGATGAAGGGGCCGCGCCTGGTGCACGTCCTCACCACCAAGGGCAAGGGCTTCGCGCCGGCCGAGGCGGACCAGGTGAAGTGGCACGCGGCCGCGCTGTTCGACAGGGAGACGGGCGCGCCGCTCAAGAAGACCACGGCCGGGGGGATGCCGCGCTACCAGCAGGTGTTCGGCGAAGCGCTGACGGAGCTGGCCCGGGAGGACGAGAAGGTGGTCGCCATCACCGCCGCCATGGCGACGGGGACGGGGATGGACATCTTCGAAAAGGCGCACCCCGCCCGCTTCTTCGACGTGGGGATCGCCGAGGGGCACGCGGTGACCTTTTCCGCCGGCCTGGCGACGCAGGGAGTCAAGCCGGTGGTCGCCATCTATTCGACGTTCCTGCAGCGCGCGTACGACAACATCGTGCACGACGTGGCGCTGCAGGACCTGCCGGTGGTGTTCGTAATGGACCGCGCCGGCATCGCGGGCGACGACGGGCCCACGCACCACGGCGGCATCGACATCGGCTACATGCTGTCCGTGCCGGGGATGACCATCACCGCCCCGCGCGACGCGGACCAGCTGATCGGCCTGCTGCGCACGGCGCTGTCGCACGAGGGCGGCCCGTTCTCCATCCGCATCCCCCGTGAGCTGGTGCCGGCGCTGCCGAAGCCCGTCTCCGACGTGGCGCCGATCCCGCACGGGACCTGGGAGACGCTGCGGCAGGGGAAGGACGTCGCCATTCTGGCCACGGGGACCATGGTGATCCCGGCCGTGGCCGCGGCCGAGGCGCTGCAGCGCGAGGGGGTGTCGGCGACCGTCGTCGACTGCCGCTTCATCAAGCCGCTGGATGAGCGCACGCTGGAGCGGCTGTTCCCCGGCCACGGCTACGTGCTGACGGTGGAGGAGGGGACGGAGGTGAACGGCTTTGGCGCGTTCGTGCGGCGCTACGTGGCGGACCGCTGGCCCGGCGTGCGCGGCGCCACCATGGGGCTGCCGGACGCCTTCGTGGAGCACGGCGAGCGCGCGGAGCTGCTGGAGGAGCTGGGGCTTACGCCCGAGGGGATCGCCGCGCGGGCCCGCGAGCTGCTGGGCAAGCCGCTGCGAAAGCTGGCCGAGACCGCCTGATGGCGGAACCGCGCCGCGTCGGCGTCGTCGGCCACAGCAACTACGCAATCCTGGGCGAGACCGTCGCCCGCCTTCAGGCGTTCGCCGGGCGGGAGGCGGTCTCGCTGTTCTTTGAGCCGGACCTGGCCGGGCACGTGGGCGACGGCGCGGACGAGCTTACGCCGGACATCTGCCGCGGGCTGGACCTGCTGGTGACGCTGGGCGGCGACGGGACGCTGCTGCGCGGCGCGCGGATGGTGGCGGCGGACGGGGTGCCGGTGCTGGGGATCAACCTGGGGCACCTGGGATTCCTGACCAGCGCGCCGCGCGACGAGGTGGAGGAGGCGCTGGCGAACTGGCTGGCCGGCGACTTCGAGATCGACGCGCGGATGGCGCTGGAGGTGTACGCGGAAGACGGGGACGGCCGGTCGGGCAAGGTGCACCGGGCGCTGAACGACGCGGTGCTGCACAAGACGGGCGCCGCGCGCGTCATTCGGCTGAGCATGCGCGCCCAGCGCGACGTGGTGGGCAGCTACAGCGCGGACGGCATCATCCTGGCTACGCCCACCGGCTCCACGGCCTATTCGCTCAGCGCCGGCGGCCCCATCGTCTCGCCCACGGTGGACTGCATCATCGCCACACCCATCTGCCCGCACACGCTGGGCGTGCGCCCGCTGGTGCTTCCCGCGGACGAGACGGTGACCATCGAGGTGCTGTCGCCCACCGAGGAGCTGATCCTGACCATCGACGGCCAGGAGCACGAGCGCCTGGTCCCCGGCCAGCGCGTCGTCGCCCGCCGCGCCGAGCAGCCGGTGCGCCTGGTGCGCTTCCCCGGCCAGTCCTTCTTCCAGACCCTCCGCCGCAAGCTCAAGTGGGGCGATCTGGTGGAGCGCGAGGGGGCCTGACTCAGGATCATTATCTTTCAGCCTTTGAACAGCTCGTCGGCGCGATGTGAATACAGGTAGCTGTTGACGAGGTCGTTTCTGCCAACCTCACGATATTCATCAGCGCCATGTTCCGCTCCCCACCTCCAACCAGGGATCATTGACATTCCTTATCTGAGCGCCTTCTATGGATATCAACTGGAGAATCTCGTATCCAACATGCTTGTTGAAAGCGAGGGAATGAGATCATGGGCGAGAAAGAGCGTACGACCGAAAAATGGATCGGGATAGCCGCCGTGCTTGTCGGAATACTGAGTGTGATAGCTACAATCACAGTGCCCGAAACTCGGAGAATCGTCGGTCTCGATGATGAGAATCCGAAGGGGAAGGCGTCGTCTACACCCCGTCAAGATCCCGCTTATAGTGATGTGAGCCCGCCAACACCTGTGCAGCCCAATCCATCTTTTCAGCCCTATACTTCGCCGCATTCAGTAACTAACAATGACGCAGGACTTCCCAAGGGAGCGATAGGAGTTCCTGCTGTTGACAGCCAATTAGTCGAGATGTGGCGCGGACTAGACCAAATCAATGCGGTGCCGTACAGTAACCAGTTGCCGCGTTGACCCGGTGTGCGCCCGCTGGTGCTCCCGCCGACGAGACGGTGACGGTGGAGGTGCTGTCGCCCACTGAAGAGTTGATCCTGGCCATCGACGGCCAGGAGCACGAGCGCCTGGTCCCCGGCCAGCGCGTCGTCGCCCGCCGCGCGGAGCAACCGGTGCGCCTGGTGCGCTTCCCCGGCCAGTCCTTCTTCCAGACCCTCCGCCGCAAGCTCAAGTGGGGCGATCTGGTGGAGCGCGAGGGGGCGTAGGAAGCAGAGCTTGGTTGTGAGCTGGTGAGATTGGGAACCATGTCTCGGAGCCAGTCACGAAGGCTTGGCCTCACTCATCTCCTTCTGTCCGGTTAGCCAGCTCGTCTCTTGGCGTGAGTCTTATCGAGGACAAATCCAATCGAACTCACGTACTGGAAGCCGAGCATAAAGACGATCAGGCGGAGCGGCTGGGCTCAAATGCTCTTGCGTACTGGCCTAGTAACCCTGACTATGTGTTATAGTCTTGGTGCCTAGGCCAGTCTGCCTTGCCGACTTACGGAACTATGAGAACGACGGCCACGATTTACTTCACCTGTGCGATTGCGGTAGCGGTCAATGGATGCGTGAGATCGCCCCACGATCAGATGAAGAAGGTAGTTCAGCGTATCCAGTCGCGGACCCAGTACGTTGATGTCCAACCAGCAAATCTAATCTTCGATTCAGGCCCACAGCCGTTGATGCAGTATGTATTGACGCTCTCGGGTAGACCGGAAGAATCCCCAAATGCCGCGTACTTGTTTGATTCCCAGCGATACACGCTCGATGACTTCGGTGGAACACCGGAGGAAGTGCCGACGAGCGAGATCTGCGCGCTAATTGACAGCATTTCTGATTACTCTGGCCCTCTTGATGATGCGCTGGGCGACCTCAAAGCAAGCGGCACCGTGAAAATATCACCGCTTGGTCCCTCTCTCGAAATCAACCTCGAAGGCCGGGCACGGACCTTGATCGACTTCTACTATGCAGTGAATCAGATGCTCACTCTGCGCTCGGTCCGTGCCGAAGTCCTCGTTCGAGGCTTTGCGGATGGCGAGTTGGACGGCTGGCAGGAAAAACTCGATTCGGCATACAATTATACCTCAGTTGAGGTAATGCCCCCACTCGACGCGGCTGCACCCATTGCTTTCAGGCGCACGCGGGTGAGAATCCCCCTGCTGGAGCCCCCGAAGTACTCCAATAGAGATCTGCCCAACTTACGCGCGCGGTATGTGAAAGAGGTCCTTCTCGACCCCTACCTTGCAAACTGCCCCAGCAATACACCCGCAACCTCAGCGATCCTGCAAGGCTTCGCGTACAAGGAGGCATCACGACCACTTGATCGAAAGGTGCAGGTTTACCTGTTATTCTATGAGCGCGGCTAGATGGAACGGACACACTCGCGCATGCGCCCGCTGAATCTTCCTGCGGACGAGACGGTGACCGTGGAGGTGCTGGCGCCCATTGAGGAACTGAACTGATCCTGACCATCAACAGCCAGGAGCACGACCGCCTGATCCCCGGGTAGAAGGTGGTCGCGCGCCGCGCGGGGTAGCCCGTGTCTCTGGTGCGCTCCCCGGCCAGACCTTATTCCAGACCTTCCGCCGCAAGCTCAAGTGGGGCGACCTGGTGGAGCGCGAGGGGTAGACACCCGCACAGGCGGCTGAGCCCCAGGTATGGGTCAGCTGAAAATCAGCCTTCTTTGCCGATTGGGTCCAGCAGTTCAGCCGCGCTGATGTCCAGCGCCTCCGCCAGGCGCACGATGTTCACCAGCGCCACGTTGCGCTCCCCACGCTCCGCCCCTCCCACATACGTCCGATCGATGCCGGCCTTGGCCGCGAGTTTCTCTTGCGAGAGGCCGGCGCGCTGACGGTGCCCGCGGAGAGCATCGCCAAAACGCTTGAGGATCTCGGCTCGGGAGAGGGCGCGCAAGACAGAGCGATTGTTGATCGTGAACAAAGTAGCGTCGGGTGCAAAATGAGGCTCTTGACGAAGATATGTCCACGGACTATACGTATCGTACACTGATGACTATGAGTATTTATTTGCGCGAGGAGGTGGAGCTATGAGGATGGATGGATCGCCTGTGAGGCTGCTGGAGATGCTGTCGGACCGCTTTGGGGCGTTCGAGGCGATCGCGGCTTCCAGCGTTCGCCTCGCCCGGCTGGATTCGGATGAGCAGCTTCCCATGGAGCCGCTGGTCGCGGAAGCGGTCCTGGAGTTCGGCGAAGATCTGCGCGAGGCAGCGGCGTGGGTTGCGGAACGGGCACGGTCGAAGGACGCCTGTCGAGACGCAGCATAGCCAGTTGCCCCTGGCGTACGGCAGGTGCTGCCGCTCACCGAGCAGCTGATCCTGACCTTGGACGGCCAGGAGCCCCGCAGGGTTTCGCCGAATCGCTTCAGGATCTCGGTCCGGGACAGGGCGCTCACGACTGCGGCGTCACCAGTGATGACGATGAGTATCTTACGTCGATGGAGGAAAGACCCGCCTTCCGTGGCAGCGCCAGGGCTGTCACATTCGGCATGCCGGTTCGTTTTCCCTCACGTGCCGGGCGAACGCCGCGCGAGCACGCCGAGCTTTTGAACCGGAGCACCGCCATGCGCCTCGCCGCCGCCTTTCTGCTTCTTCTCGCACAAATCGGATGTGCCACGTTCCAGCGAGCTCCTCACGTCGTTCGCCCTTCGCTATTCCTGAACCAGGTTCCGCTTCACGGAGTCATCCTCAATCCCACACCCCCCACGTACGGGCTCGACGAAGAAGGAGGCTGTATTGCGCAGGGCGAGTTCCGGATCGAGCTGACGGACCTCGCGCTCACGGAAGACGGGCGGTTGCGCGTGGCGGGCAGTGTCCTGGACGCGGATCCGCAGCGGGGCGGGCCTGTGGGCGCCGTCCGGATCCTTCGACGCGCCGGGGGGATCGCCGTGCCGGTTCAGATCGCCACGGCACAATTGAACGTGCTGGTGGATGTGGACGAGGGGGCTGTCCTGGCGGTGGAGCGTGCCGGCTACCGGACCCTGCACCTGGACCTGGCGCGGCTCGCCGCAGCCGTCCAGCCCCGCGCGGCAGCTCGATGACACCCTGGTAATCGAGGCGGGGGCGGTGCACGGCTTCCGCTGCGTGGGAGACGCTCCCCTGCTGCGGCTGGGTGTGCACGTGAGAGCGTGTTCAAGAATCCGACGCTGCGCATCCAGGCAGATCTACGAGCGCTGTCATTCCGAGGCCCGGCCACGCCGTAGCCTGCTTTTACACCAGAGGTTGCAGGGCCGAGGAATCCCCTTTCGGATTTGCTGGAGGGCAGACGCGGTAGCCCGTGCTTACCTTGCGGCTACGACACGGCGGACGGGGCCAGTGCCGGAGCGGTGCGACGGGGCACCAGCAGCAGACAGTAGATTTCTCAGTCGGCGCGCAGGATTCCGTGCGAGCCGATGGTGCGGTGTAGCGCCTCCTTCGAAATGACATACGGGCGCGAGCGCAGGATTCTAAACACACTCTGAGCCCGGACTTCATCCAGGAGAACCCAGGCTGCGGAGCGGGTGGCGCGGCTTGCGGCGGCCTGCTCCGGGCGCCATCGTGGCGCGCGCCGGGCACGTCCGGCTCCCGTCATCGGCTGCATCCTCGTCACTCGAGCGCTCATGGACGCCACCGAGGTCACCGACTACATCTGCAAAGCGTTTCCGGGCGTGGAAACCACCACGGCGTACAGCTACACCTTCTTCTTCTACGGCTCCGAGCGGATGCTTCCGTTCGTCACGCTCGCCACGGCTGACAACGAGCACGATCGAGTCTCGGACCTGGACCGTGACGGCGCGTACCGGCTCAACGTCGGGGTGAGCCGCGAGACGTACCGCTCCCTGTTCGGCGACGACAAGCCGCGTCTGGGCCCCGCCGGCATCATCGACACCGGCCACGACTTCACGCTGCGGGACCAGATCCTTCCGCACCCGCACTACGCCCCACAGTCGTGGGTGTGCGTGGTGAGCCCGGGCGAGGAAACGTTCGGGGTCGTCCGCGGCCTGCTGCGCGAGGCGTACGATCGCGCCGTGCCCCGCGCCACGCGCAAAGAGGCTTCGGAGCCGATGGATCTTGATGATGAAGAACGAAGCGGATGACGTTCAGGCTCGCGGTGCGCCGTGATAGGAACTCGCGAACGAGCCCGTCAGCATTAGGGCTTGTAAGAAAGTAACTGAGTCGTTTAGGCTTAGTGAACAGAGTGAATCCGCCACGATCAGGCGGACAGACGCTCCACTTATTCTTTTACGAGCCCTTACCGGAATTCCCGCCGCCTCGAGCGCGGTACCCGGCTAAAAAGATCCTGGGTTGTCAACGGAGGGGCAGCGGCCAGGGTTCCGAACCGAACGCGTAGCGCAGTAGCTCACGTTTGAGTTCCCAGTCCGTCCAGTCGGGATGTTCCGTGCGCAGGCGGGCAAGCGCGAAGTTTCGGACCATGTCGCTCATCTCCATGGCCAGCTTCAACTTTTCCTCGCCCGACATGCGGCGGTGGATCTGGTCCTGAACGGCCTGTGCGGCTGGGCTGGTATCGCTCATTGCGGGTCGCCTGCGAGCATGGGCGGCTTCCGGCCTGGGTTCACGCCTGAGTATATTCGGGCTGCCGGGTCACATCAACGTAATACCACCATCGACCGCCCGCCCAACCTCGAATGTCAGACTCGCGAGCATCCTACCCGCTCATCGACCTGTCGCTCGCGCGCCGGCTTGAGCGCACCGAGGCCTCCGCCAACGCGGCGTTCGTGACGGGGCGCGCCCAGCTGCAGCCGGAGAGCGGCGCCACGTGGACGGATGTGGCGGGCGCGTACGCCATGTTCGACGGCGTCGGCTCGCCGCTTACGCAGACGTTCGGGGTGGGGCTGTTCGCCGAGGCCGGCGAGGCGGAGTTCGAGGCGCTCGAAGCGTTCTTCCAGGAGCGCGGCGCCGAGGTGCACCACGAGATCAGCCCGCTCGCCGCGCCCGCCCTGCTGCCGCATCTGAACGAGCGCGGCTACCTGCCGATCGAGTTCACCAGCGTGATGTTCCGTCCCGTGGCGGGCGCGCTGCCGCCGGCTCCCGCGGGTGAGGGGCTCCGGGTGCGGCGCATCGGGGCGGACGAAGCGGAGCTGTGGGCGCAGGTTGCGGCGCAGGGCTGGAGCAGCGAATCCGCCGATCTGGTCCCGTTCATCCTGGAGATGGGAAAGATCAGCGCACGCGCCGAGGGCACGTTCTGCTTTCTTGCCGAGCTCGAGGGCCAGCCCGTGGCCGCCGGGGGGCTGAGCCTGTCGGAAGGCACGGCGCTGCTGGCCGGCGCCAGCACGATCCCCGCGGCGCGCCGCAAGGGTGCGCAGCGCGCGCTGCTGGAAGCCCGCCTGCGCTTTGCGGCCGAGCAGGGGTGTGACCTGGTGATGATCGGCGCGTCGCCGGGGAGCGCGTCGCAGCGCAACGCGGAGCGGCAGGGCTTCCGCGTCGCCTACACGCGGATCAAGTGGCACCTGCGGCCCCCGTCGGCGTGACGCTCCCGCCTCATACGCCTCGCGAGCCTGTGGCCACTCCCTCGCTGCCGGACGGCATCGAATTCCGTCTCTGTCCGCCGCTCTCCGACGACGAGCTGAACGCGTTGTTCGGCGCCGCGTGGCCCGCGCATCAGCCACGAGTGTTTGCGCCGGTGCTGGCGCGCAGCCTGGCCTGGATCGGCGGGTTCGCGGATGGCGCGCTGGCCGGGTTCGTGAACCTTGCCTGGGACGGCGGCGCGCACGTGTTTCTGCTGGATACGACGGTTCACCCGCGCTACCAGCGGCGCGGCGTGGGAACGGATCTGGTGCGGCGGGCTGTGACGGCGGCGGGCGAGAGCGGGGCGGAGTGGCTGCACGTGGACTACGAACCGCACCTGGACGGCTTCTATCGCCGCTGCGGCTTCCGTCCGACGCGTGCGGGGCTGATTCAGCTTCGCAAAGGTTCCTGAGCGCCAATCGTGCGCTCAGGAACCTTCGTGCTCGCCGGCTTCACGTAGAGGCGGACGCCGTGGTGATCCGCCGGGTACGCCACCGTGCCGGCGACGGGCCATGATTCTTCGTACTCCACCTCGCCGAACACCTGTACGTCGACGGGCCGTTCGAACGTGTTGAACAGGTCGGACAGCTGCAGGCTCGCTTCGGCACAGGATCGCGCAGGACGACGAGGATGTCGTAGTCGCTGGTGGGACGGGCGCGGCCGGTTACACGCGAGCCGTAGAACACGATGCGCTCCACGGCGTCACCCGCCGCTTCGAGAATCCCGGTCCCTGATCTGCTGCGCGGTCTGCAGATCCTGCTCGGTTGGCATAGACGATGTTCCTGGTGTCCGTCGCGTCCAGTATGGCGGCGCTTCAGTATCGTGGTCAATCCACCCGCCACCCAACAGGGTTCCCCCTTCGAATCGCTGGACGCCGGACCAGGGGTTCAGCAAATTGCGTGTGATCCCCGGCGCTGCCGCTCCCGATCTATCACCCCCGCAGGTTCCCGATGTCCGTGCCCACACCCGCCGTCCACGCCAGCGGCGTCACCGACGCGACGGACACGGCGCAGGCGCCCGCCCCCGCCGCGGGGGCGGACCTCTGTGCGGCGTGCGGGCGTGCGCTGCTGGGTGACTTCTGTCATGGGTGCGGCGAGCGGCGCCTGCGCGCGGACGAGATGACGCTGCGGGCATTTGTGCGCGACATGGCGTCGGAGGTGGCGGACCTGGACTCGCGCGCGTACCGCTCGCTGCGCCTGCTGTTCACGCGGCCCGGCTTGCTTACGGCCGAATGGATCGCGGGACGCCGCCGTGCGTACCTGGGGCCGCTGAAGCTGCTCGTGATCGCCTTTGCCGTCCTCCTCCTGGCCAGCAGCCTGCTTGACCGGAGGCCGACCACCGACATGGTGAGGCGCCTCGACGGGTCGTGGATCGGCCGCGCCATCGAGGGACTGGCCGGGCGGCTCAAGCTGTCGCGCGTGGAGACGCTGGAACGGCTGAACGACGCCGCGCTCAGCCATCTCTCCTGGCTTTCCGTGCTCGTCCCGGTGGTTCTGGCGGGGGTGCTCGCGGTGGTCTTCGTGCGGCGGAGGCGAGGGTACGTGGAGCACCTGGTGTTCGCCGCGCACACGTCCGCGTTCTACTTCATCCTGGGACTGACCATACGGGTGCAGCAGCCGGCAGCGGACCCGCTGCCCGAGGTGCTGCAGCGGGCGATCACCGTGCTGGTGGTGGGGGTGACGTGGGCGTACCTGTGGCGCGCCATTACGCGTGTTTACGGGGACCGGGGCTGGCGCGCCGGGCTCCGGTCGGCCGTGGTGGTGATCGGCCTGAACCTGGCGCAGATGGTCGCGACGCTGCTCGCCTTCTGCACCGCCGCGCTGTCGCTGCTGTACCTGTGAGGGTCGCCGGCCTGCCCCCTCCCCGCAACCCATGGGGATGCGGACGCAACACCGCACGATCGGTTCGGGGCTGCCCATGGGGTGGCCCCGGTTTTTCGTCGGGCCGCGAAGGATGATGGCTGCACCCCGACCCGACCCGTACCCGATGATCCGCGACCTGTTCGGCGACGCGACGATCCGCTTTCTCGCGTCGCACACGCCCGCGCCGGTGGCGACGTACCGGCTGGAGACGCCGGTGCCGCGGGTGGCGCGCACGCCGCCGGCCACGGTGCAGGCGAACGGGCTGCGCATCGAGTACGACACGTTCGGCGATCCGGCGCATCCGCCGCTGCTGCTGGTGATGGGGCTGGCGGGGCAGATGGTGGCGTGGGACGAGGAGTTCTGCGCGCGGCTGGCGGCGCGGGGGCTGTGGGTGATCCGCTTCGACAACCGCGACATCGGGCGCTCCACCTGGCTGGACCACGAGCCGGTGCCCAGCGTCGTTGCGCTGCTGCGGGCGCAGCGGCGCGGGCTGCCGGTGCGCGTGCCCTATCGCGTCCCCGACATGGCGGACGACGCGCTGGGACTGCTGGACGCGCTGGGCGTACAGTCCGCGCACGTGGTGGGCGTATCCATGGGCGGGATGATCGCGCAGACCATGGCCATCCAGGCGCCGGAGCGGGTGCGCACGCTCACCTCCATCATGTCGCACACCGGCGAGCCGGACCTGCCGCACCCGCACTGGCGCGCGTCGGCGTCGCTGTTCATCCCCGCGCCGCGCACCCCGCAGACGGCCCTGCGCCGCGCGGTGGACGTGTGGCGCGTGCTGAACGGCCCGCGGATGCCGGTGGACCTGGCGCGCACGCGGGCGCAGGCCGAGCTGGCGCTCAGCCGTGGCCGCAACCCGGCGGGGACGGCGCGGCAGCTGGCCGCCATCCTCGCCACGCCCAGCCGCGCGGCGGGGCTGCGCGCGCTCCGGGTGCCCACGCTGGTCATCCACGGCGAGGAAGACCCGCTGGTGCCGCTGGAAGGCGGCCTGCGCACCGCCGCGCACGTCCCCGGCGCGGAGCTGGAGGTGATCCCCCGCATGGGCCACGCACTCGCGCCGCCGCTGTGGGGGCGCATCATCGACCGCATCACCGCCCACGTCTCCAGCCGCTGATTGCGGCGCGCGGCGGCGGAGCGGCGCGGGAGGTTCAGGTGCCGTTCAGGCGCGCGCTACAGGCTCGATCGCGAAACTCATCCGGTACTTTGCCAGGCTCACACCGGGAACGCGAGAGACGGCGATCGCCAGTTCATCTGTAATCTCGCTCGCGATGATATAGCCGCGGCAGGGACCCTGGCCCAGGTGCTGATCGATCCACCCCATGTAGTACAAAAGCTGACCAAGTGCCTTGTTTCGTCCCCGGGACAGCTTGAGCTCGATGACGACGTATTTCCCCGCCTGATCGATGGCCAGCAGATCGATGCGGCCTCCTTCGACCGGGAACTCGATCCCTCTTCGCTCCCCTGACTCGTAGAGCCTCAATCCGGGCTCGATACGGTCGAGGTTGCGGGCGAGAAAGTCCCGGAGGTGCGCTTCCAGGGCGAACTCCAGTGACTCGTCCGGCTCGGGGTCTGGTTCAGGGCCAGGTCCAGGAGGTTGGCCTCCCGCAAGAAACTCCTCGTATTGCGCCTTGATGCGAAGATAGCGGCGACGCCTCGTCTCCCCCCGGGGAGTGTTTCCGAAGGACCAGTGCTCCTGCTTGAAGCGTTCGTACAGGTCGTGCTTCTCGAGCAGCGCAACGACGTAGCCGCGACGGAGCGACGACGTATACGATACATCCCACTCGATGGCCATCTGGCGGATTTCTTCTACTTCGCGCCGCAACCCGTTTGCCGCACCGAATGCGTAGGCCGCCCTCAATGACAGCGCCTGTGTCTGTTCCTCAGCCATGGCTTGTTGCAACGTATAAGTACCTGGAGCACTTCCATCCCTGGCTCAGAACACGACGGCCACCTTGCCGAAGTGCTTGCCGGATTCAAGGTAGCGCATCGCCTCCGGAAACTCGGCGAAGGGGAAGGTGCGGTCGATGACGGGGCGCAGGCGGTGCGTGGAGATGAAGCGGTTCATCTCCTCGAACATCTCGCGCGAGCCGGTCTCGATGCCGTGCAGCTGCACGTTCTTGGCGACGAACTGCCAGGTGTCGATGGGTGCGCTGAGCCCCGCGATCAGGCCGATGAAGCTGATGGTGCCGCTCAGCCGGACGGCGCGCAGCGAGCGGTTCAGGTTCTCGCCGCCCACCACCTCCACCACGTGGTCCACGCCGCGGCCGCCCGTCAGCGCCAGCACCGCGTCTTCCCACGCGGGCGTCGTGCGGTAGTTCACGGTTTCGGCGGCGCCCAGGGCGCGGGCCCGCTCCAGCTTGTGGTCGCTGCTGGAGATGACGATGGGCCGTCCGCCGAGCGCGTGGACGAACTGCGTGGCGAACAGCGAAACGCCGCCGGTGCCCTGGATGAGCACGGTGTCGCCCGCCTGCACGCGGCTGCGGCGGTGGACGGCGTGCCAGGCCGTCAGCGCCGCCACGGGAAGCGCCGCCGCCTCGATCTCCGTCAGGTGCCCCGGAACGCGCACGGCCGCCTGCTCCGGGAACACCCGGTACTCCGCCAGCACGCCGTCCGCCGCGGCGCCGCCCAGCGGCAGCACGTGCTTGTCGGGCGTAAGCTCGCCCTGCAGCCAGCGGGGCAGAAAGATCCCCGCCGCGCGGTCGCCCGGGCAAAAGCGCGACACGCCACCACCCACCGCCTCCACCACGCCCACGCCGTCCGACACGGGGATGCGCGGCTCGGCCGGCTTCCACGCGGCGGTGCCGTTGATCACCAGCAGGTCGCGGTAGTTCAGAGACGCGGCCGTCATCCGGACCAGGATCTCGCCCGGCCCGGGAGCAGGTGTGGGCCGCTCCTCCAGCCGTAGCGCGGCGATCCCGTCGCCCCGCGTGGTAAAGGCCTGCATGGTGCCGGCGAGCGGCCCGGGTTCGGTGCGGAGCGCGGGGGCGGGGGCGGACGTCGTGTCAGTCATGGGACGGGGCGGGTTCAGGAAGGCTTCCCGGCGCCTGCCGGGGAGCCCGCGTGCGCGACCAGCGGCGGTGGATCAAAGCCGGCGATGCGGACGTTGCTCATCCACGGGGACGTCCTGGTCCGGCAGCGCGGGATGGGGGCGGGGGATGATCCCGGCGAAGCGCGCGGATCCTCCCGCGCCGCCGGGCGAGGGCTCCCCGGCGGATCGGCGTCGCGGGCTACTGGACCTGCCGCATGGGGCGGCGGCGGCCGGGGGGCGCGGGCTCGGGGGGAACCTCCTGCACCGGCGGCGGCGGCACGGGGAGCTGGCGCACGCTGTCGGGGCGGCCCTTGAGTGGCGGGCGGCGGACGGGCGGCGGCACCGCGGACCCGGGGACGGGCGAGGCGGGGATGGGGGTGGACTGCACGCCGCCCAGGCTGTCGAGCTTGAAGGCGATCTGCTCCCACGCCTTGGCCAGCACCTCGGGATCGCGCGCGTTCACGGTGACCCACGCCTTGAGCTGGCGGTCGGTGACGCCGTGCTTGCGCAGCGCCTCCTGCCGCCGCTCCGGGGTGGCGTCGTCGGGCAGCGTGCGCACGGCCACGTTGGCGGCGATGAACTTGTCGCGCGAAATCACGCCCGCCGGCTGCTCGTCCCCCCCGCACGCGGAGAGGAGGAGGGCGGCCGGAAGGACCCGGAAAAGGCGATGGATCACGGGAGGTGCCTGCACGTAAACTTCCGCGGGACAACGGGGTAGACCGGCCGGCCGCAGGCCGGGGCCATGCGCCGGGCGCGGCGGAGAAATCCGCGACCGGAGCGTACCGGAGCGGCGCCGCCCTGTCAAGCCGCGTTGCGCCGTCCGCCGCCGCCGGATAAGCTACGCACTCGGTTTCCATCCACCCCTGCAGAGTACCGGAATGGCACGTCCCACGATCCGCGCGCGGGCCCTGCCCGCCGCACTGGCCGTTCTGCTGGCGGCGCCCGCGCTGGCCGCGCAGCAGGCGCCCCCTTCGCCCGCCGACGTCCTGGGCTACGGGCTGGGCGAGCGCTTTACCCCGTACGCGGGCGTGCAGCAGTACGCCCGCGCCCTGGCCGAGGCGTCGCCGCTGGTGGACTACCGCGCCTACGGCCGTACGCCGGAGGGGCGCGAGCTCATCCAGCTGGTCATCGCCTCGCCGCAGAACCTGCAGCGGCTGCCGCAGATCCTGTCCGCCAACGCCGAGCTCACGCGCCCCGAGACCTCGGCCGAGCGCGCGCGGCAGATCGCGGCCGGCAACCCGGCGGTGGTCTACTTCAGCTACGGCGTGCACGGCAACGAGAGCTCGTCCAGCGAGGCCGCGCTCTACACCGCCTGGGACCTGGCGCGCAACGCCCCGGAAGTGGCCGGCGTGCTGGACTCGCTGGTGGTCATCATCGACCCCGCCACCAACCCCGACGGCCGCGACCGCTACGTGGGCTGGTTCAACTCGGTGGTGGGCGCCGAGCCCAACGTGAACCCGCAGGCGCGCGAGCACCGCGAGCCGTGGCCGGGCGGGCGCTTCAACCACTACCTGTTCGACCTGAACCGCGACTGGAGCTGGGGCACCCAGCCCGAGACGCGCGCGCGGCTGGCCACCTGGTGGCAGTGGAACCCACAGGTGCACGTGGACTTCCACGAGATGTTCTACAACAGCAGCTACTTCTTCTTTCCCGCGGCGGCGCCCATCAACCCCATCTACCCGGCGCACATCCTGGAGTGGGGGAAGCGCTTTGGCCAGGGGAACGCGCGGGCGTTCGACCAGTTTGGCTGGGACTACTACAGCGGCGAGGCGTTCGACCTGTTCTACCCCGGCTACGGCGACAGCTGGCCCAGCCTGACGGGCGCCGTGGGGATGACGTACGAGCAGGCCGGCCACAGCGCGGCGGGGATCGCCATCCAGCAGGAGAGCGGCGACACGCTGACCCTGCACGACCGCGCGCAGCACCACCGCACCAGCGGCCAGGCCACGCTGCGCACGGCCGCCTCGGGGAAGAGCCGGCTGCTGCTGGACTACGCCGCCGGCCAGCGCACGGTGGGCGCGGGCGAGCAGGACTTTCTGCTGGTTCCCGGCGACGACCGCACGCGCGTGGAGGCGCTGGTGGCGCACCTGCGGCAGCAGGGGATCGAGGTGGAGCGCGCCACCTCCAGCTTCACCGCGCGGGCCACGGCGTACCCCGGCTGGCAGCCGGGCTCGGCGTTCCCCGCGGGGACGTACCGGGTGCGCGCGCGGCAGCCGCTGGGGCGCCTGGCCATCACCCTGCTGCAGCCGGAGACGGAGCTCAAGGCCGAGTACTCGTACGACGTGAGCGCCTGGTCGCTCCCCTACGCGTACGGTGTGGCGGCGTACCGCGCCCCGGCCGGCGTGGGCGGCGGATGGACGCCGGTGGCCGCGCCCGCCGGGGAGCCGGCCCGGGCGGCCGCCCCCGCGCCGGGGGTGGGCTACCTGGTGGCCCCCGGCGCCGGCACCGGGCCCATGGTGCGCTTTCTGGCCGCCGGCGGACGCGCCCGCGTGCTGAACCGGCCCGCCACCTTTGGCGGGCAGAGCTGGCCGGCGGGAACGTGGTTCATCCCCGCGCGCGGCAACGACACGGTGCAGGCGCGGGTCACGGCCGCCGGGCTGGGCGGCATCGTGCGCCCCGTGGCCACGGGGATGGCGGAGAGCGGCATCGACCTGGGAAGCGAGAACGTGGCCCGGGTGGAGCTGCCGCGCGTGGCCGTGGTGGCGGGCGAGGGCGTGTCGGCCACCTCGTTCGGGGCGCACTGGTACTTCCTGGAGCAGGAGCTGGGGATGCCGTTCGACGCGGTGCTGGCGTCGGACCTGGCGCAGATGGACCTGTCGGAGTACGACGTGATCGTGGTCCCCGACGCCTCGCCGCGGGCGCTACGCGGGGCGGACGAGGCGCTCAAGACGTGGATCCAGAACGGCGGCCGGCTGATCGCGGTGGCCGGCGGGGCCGAGGCGGTGGCGGGGATGGCGGAGGTCAAGGTTCGCGAGGGCGGCGCCCCGGCCGACAGCGCCGCCAACGAGCGCGCCCGCTACCTGGCCGGGCGCGAAGAGCGCCAGCGGCGCGAGTGGCGGCAGGAGGTGCCCGGTGCCATCCTCCCCCTGCGGCTGGACCCCGCGCACCCGCTGTCGTACGGCGCGGGGATGGACGACCGCCCGGGCGAGACGTACGCGCTGCACGCGGGGACCACGGTCTTCGAGCCGGCGGCGGGGCTGGAGACGGTGGCGTACTTCCCCGAGCGGCTGACGCGCATCTCCGGCGTCATCAGCCCCGAGAACCTGCGGCGGCTGGAGCAGGGCTCGTGGCTGGTCACCCGGCGGATGGGCGGCGGCAGCGTGGTGCTGTTCGCCGACGACCCGCTCTTCCGCCTGTTCTGGCAGGCCACCGAGCCGCTGTACGTCAACGCGATTCTGCTGGGGCCGTGATCCGCGCGCCCCGCCGATGATGGACCCGAGCCCCGCCGGACGCGTTCCGGCGGGGCTCGGGCTTGTCCGGCGCAGCGCGTCATCCGGCCACGACGCTGGGTCGATCGGGCCTACGAGGCGCTCTCCTCCTCCGCGTCCCCGAATCCCACCCGCAGGGTGCGGGTGCGCACCTGCTCCACGATGCGGGCGGCCAGCTCGTCGCGGGCGACCACCTCCTGCTTGCGGCCCGCGCCGCGCACGCGGACGGCCGCGGTGCCCCCCGCCGCCTCGCGGCCGCCGATCACCGCCATGTAGGGCACCTTCTGCATCTCGGCCTCGCGCACGCGGTAGTTGAGGGTTTCGTTGCGGTCGTCCACGTCCACGCGGATCCCCTGCTCGCGCAGGGCGGCGGCGAACGCGTGCGCGCTTTCCGCCTGCTCGGCGCTGATGGGGATCGCCACCACCTGCACCGGCGCCAGCCACACGGGAAACGCGCCCGCGAAGTGCTCGATCAGAATGGCGATGAAGCGCTCGAACGAGCCGAAGAAGGCACGGTGGATGACCACCGGGCGATGCTCCTGGTTGTCGTCGCCGGTAAAGGCGAGCTCGAAGCGCTCCGGGGCGGCGTAGTCCAGCTGGATGGTGCCCAGCTGCCACTTGCGCCCGATGGAGTCGGAAACGTCGAAGTCGATCTTGGGCCCGTAGAAGGCGCCGTCGCCCGGCTTCATCTCGTACGCCAGCCCTGTGGCCTCCAGGGCCGCACGCAGCCCGCCCTCGGCGCGGTCCCACATGGCGTCGTCGCCCAGGCGCTCTTCCGGGCGGGTGGCGAACCTGGCCGTGTACTCCAGCCCCAGCGTGCCGTAGAAGTAGTCGATCAGCGCCACCATGCGCCGCACCTCGTCCTCGATCTGTGCCTCGGCCAGGTACACGTGCGCATCGTCCTGGGCGAACTGGCGAACGCGCGTAAGCCCTGAAAGCGCGCCCGACACCTCGTTCCGGTGCAGCACGTCCTGCGTGCTGTAGCGCACGGGGAGCTCCCGGTACGACCGCTTCCTGGCCGCGTACATCAGGTGGTGCGAGGGGCAGTTCATGGGCTTGAGCGACATGTCGTGCTCGCCGGTCTCGTTGTCCAGCACCAGGAACATGTTCTCGCGGTACACGCCCCAGTGCCCCGACGTCTCCCACAGCCCCTTGTTGAACAGCAGCGGCGTCTTGACGGCGTCGTAGCCGTTCCTCATCAGCACTTCCCGCATCCACTCGCCCAGCAGGTGGTAGACCAGGGTGCCCTTGTGCGTCCAGAAGGCGGCGCCCGGGGCGTACGGGTGGAACATGAACAGGTCCAGCTGCCTGCCAAGGCGCCGGTGGTCGCGCTTGCGCGCCTCTTCCAGCTGGTGCAGGTGCTGCTCCAGGTCTTCGCGGCTGAAGAACGCGGTTCCGTAGATGCGCTGCAGCATCTGCCGCTTTTCGTCGCCGCGCCAGTACGCACCCGCGGTGTTGAGCAGCTTGAAGTGCTTCAGGCGCCCGGTGCTGGGCAGGTGCGGGCCGCGGCACAGGTCCAGGAACGGCCCGTTGCAGTAGACGGTGATGGTCTCGTCCGGGCCCAGCTCCTCCAGGCGCTCGAGCTTGAGCGGGTCGCCCGCGAACAGCTCGCGCGCCTCGTCGCGGCTCACCACGCGGCGCTCGAAGGGGTCGTCGGCGCGGGCGACGGCGTCCATCTCCTTTTCGATGCGCTCCAGCTCGTCGGGGGTAAAGGGCGTGTCGATCTGGAAGTCGTAGTAGAAGCCGCTGTCGATGGACGGCCCGAACCCGATCCCGGCCTCCGGGCGCACCCGGCGGACGGCGGTGGCCAGCACGTGGGCGGCGGAGTGGCGCAGCAGCTCCAGCGCGCCGGGGCTGGTCTCGGTGATGATCTCGACGGTGGCGTCGCTCTCCAGCGGGCGTGCAAGGTCCACCACCCGGCCGTCGACCCGGGCGGCCAGCGCGGCCCGGGCCAGCCGCGCGCCGATGGCCTCCGCGACCGCCCGCACGGGGGCCCCGCGCGGCACCTCGCGCACCGAGCCGTCGGGAAGCGTCACTCGTACGGGGTCCATGGATTCGTGCGTCATGCTCATGTCAGTTCCTCACGGTGGGACGCCGGCAGGCAAGGGCCAGGGCCGATGTGGTGTGATTGCGTGCGGGGTCAGGCGGTCGCGCGCGCTTGCGCTTTCTCCCAGGCCTCATCGGGCTCCATCCGGTTTTCGGCAACGAACTGCGAGAACTCGTGCCAGTGGATGATCTCCGCCAGCCGCACGGGGTCCAGGTTGCCGCCGCTCAGCACCAGCACCACGCGCTTTCCCTCGAACAGGGTGCGGTTCGCCGGGTTGAGCAGGGCGGCGACCGTGGTGGCGCAGGCGCCCTCGATCACGAGCTTTCCCTTGCGCAGCACGATCGCGATGGCGTGCGCGATCTCGTCTTCCTGCACCGTCAGGAGGGCGTCCACGCAGCGGCTGTCGCGCAGAAATGGAAGGGTTTCGCTGCCAACCTCGGCCACGGCGATTCCGTCGGCGATGCTCTGCCGGCGCAGGCCGTATGCGTCGATGTCGACCGCTTCTTCGCCTCCTCGCTTGCGCGCCAGGTAGGCCGCGGGCTGCGATGCCGATTCCACGCCAATGATGGCGACCGAGGCGTTCTGTGGCTTGATGGCGGCGGCGATCCCCGAGATCAACCCGCCGCCGCCCACGCCCGCGACCACCACGTCCACGTCAGGCCAGTCCTCCAGAAGCTCCAGTCCCACGGTGCCCTGGCCGGCGATCACCGCGCGGTCGTTGAAGGCATGGACCATCGCCACCGCGGGGCGGGGATTCATTCGTTCAGCGGCGTCCTCCGCCTGGGCGAATTGCTCGTCAGCGCACTTCCTGGCTGCATCGTAGTCGTTGCCGAAAAGGACCACCTCTCCCGTCGTTCCCTCCAGCAGCCGCCTGGTGTTCTCCACCTTTACGCGGGGGGTGCCGGTCGGCATCACGATGGTCGCCTGGATGTCGAAGTCGCGGGCGTGGCGCGCCACCCCCTGCGCATGGTTTCCCGCGCTGGCGGTGAACACGTGGATCGGGGAGTCGGGGTAGGCCTCTCTCAGGCAGCGGAGCTTGTTGAACGCGCCGCGCTGCTTGAACGACGCCGTCTCCTGCTGCGTCTCCAGCTTCAGCCGCACCTCCAGCCCGCCCCTGTCCTCGCGCTCCCATGCCTTCAGCACCAGCGCCTCCAGCCACGGTGCCCGGACGCAGGGGGTGTGCAGGATCGGCGGCCGTGTTCCGCCGTCTTCCTGTGGCCTGTCCTTCTGCATCGCGGTTCGCGCCTGCCTGATCTCGTCGAGCATCTCGATTGCCATTTTCCTCACCCGGTCGAAGGCTCTGGGAGGGGTTCCCCTGCATCGCACACCATCGGCACCACAAAAAATTGCTCCGACGGAGTGGCCGTGACGCGCTTGGCAAGTACACGAAAGTACAGACGGACGCTCTGCTACCGATTCTCCCTCTTCCCTTTCCCCGCCCGTCTGATCCCGGATCCCGCGGTTCGTTGTGCACCCGAACTTCTACTGCCGGCTGATACGGAGGGCATGGAGAGCACCGAGGAGAAACCGGTCCTCTTGTCTTCTCCGTCTCCCTGTCCTCCGTGTTACCGAATCCGGGAAAACAACACCTTGTTGAGTACAGAGGAACAGAGTCAGACAGAGGAACCACGATGATATTTCAGCTCGCGTTCTCTGTCTGACTCTGTTCCTCTGTACGATCATTCTTTTTCAGGACCCGGGATGAGGATGAGACGGCCCGTGGGGAATGCACAGCAGGGACGCGCACGTTCCAGGGACGTTGTAAGCTGATCATCCGTATTGGGTTGTGGATCATCAGGAAAGGAACCCGTCAGCGGAATCTGCGCCGGCGCGTCGGCGCCGGGCGTGCGGTGGGGGAAGCTCCGGCATCGTGCGCCGCTTGATGCTTCATCCGTTCCCGATATGTTTGTCGCTCCTTACGGGCACGGCGAAGGGGATCTCGCCGCCCCGCGTTCTTTCCCCAGCAGGATCACGGCGTCGATGACGGTTTGCTGATCGGGTAGGGCTGCAGCCTCCGGGAGGCCCTCCCACCCACGTCCTGAACGGACGCACCGCGCCGATCGTGCGCGTTTTCCTCCCGGCACCCTGTTCTGATCACGTTCCCCATTCCCGCGCGAGCGCCGTACGCCCGCGCGGGCGAGGGGAAAGCACCGGATATCGGCTCCATGTCTACTCATCTCGCCCCCGCGGAGGGGACCGGGCCCGCGCCCGGCTTCTGGACCTCCGTGCGCGAGGCGCTCCGCGGATCGCACCACGACTACACCGACGGGCCCATCGGCCGCTCCATCCTGCTTCTCTCCGTCCCCATGGTGCTGGAGATGGCGATGGAGAGCGTGTTCGCCATCGTCGACATCTTCTTCGTCTCGCGCTTGGGCGCCGACGCGGTGGCGGCCGTGGGGCTTACCGAGTCGCTGCTGGCCATCGTCTACGCGCTGGCCATGGGGCTGGGGATCGGCGCCACGGCGCTGGTGGCCCGCCGCATCGGCGAAAAGGACGCGGAGGGTGCCGCCCACTCGGCGGTGCAGGCCATCCTGCTGGCGCTCATCATCTCCGCCGTGCTGGGGATCGCCGGTTCGCTGCTGGCGCCGCACCTGCTGGGGCTGATGGGCGCGTCGCCCGAGGTCATCCGCACCGGCACGGGCTACGCCCGGGTCATGCTGGGCGGCGAGGCGGCCATCATCATCCTGTTCGTGGTGAACGCCATCTTCCGCGGCGCGGGCGACGCGGCCATCGCCATGCGCGTGCTGTGGCTGGCCAACCTCATCAACATCGTCCTGTGCCCGTGCTTCATCTTTGGCCTGGGCCCGTTCCCGCGGCTGGGGGTGACGGGCGCCGCGGTGGCGACCACGATCGGCCGCTCGGCGGGGGCGGCGTTCGCGCTCTGGCGGCTGTCGCGGCCGGACGGGCGCATTCCCGTGGCGCGGCGGCACCTGCGGCCGGACTGGGCGGCGATGGGGCGCATCCTTCGGCTCTCCAGCACGGCCACGCTGCAGATGCTGATCGGCACCGCCAGCTGGATCGGGATGGCGCGCATCGTGGCGGCGTTCGGCAGCCCGGTGCTGGCCGGCTATACGGTGGGGATGCGGGTGGTGATCTTTGCCCTGCTTCCCAGCTTTGGCCTGAGCAACGCCGCGGCGACGATGGTGGGGCAGGGGCTGGGGGCCGGAAAGCCGGAGCGGGCGGAGCGCGCGGTGTGGAAGGCGTGCACGTACAACCTGGTGTTCCTGGGCGTGGTGGGGCTGGTGTTCGTGGTGCTGGCGGGGCCCATCATCCGCTTTTTCAGCACGGACCCCGAGGTGGTGCGCCACGGGGCGGCGGCGTTGCGGGTGGTGGCGGCGGGGTTCCCGCTGTACGCGTACGGGATGGTGCTTACGCAGGCGTTCAACGGCGCGGGCGACACCTGGACGCCCACCTGGATCAACCTGGCGGTGTTCTGGGCCTTCGAGATCCCGGCGGCGTACCTGCTCTCGCGGGCGATGGGCCCCGTCGGCGCGTTCCTGGCGATCACCATCGCGTTCTCGTTGCTCGCGGTGGTGAGCGGCGTCATCTTCCGGAGAGGCACGTGGAAGACGAAGCGCGTGTGAGCGGCGGCGCGGAGGGCGAGATCACGCTGCGGGTGGTGGTGCTGCGTCCGCCGCCGGGCGTCGCGTTCCGCATGCAGCGTGGCCGCGACGGCCTTGTAGACGCGGTTTCCGCGGCGGACGGAGCGCGGGTCTTCGAGGCGGCGGTGCGCGCCGGCGGGCGCCGCGCGGGCGGCGGGCCCACCCTGCTGGGCCCGTTCGCCCACGGCCCCCCGGACGACCGGTTCCTGTACCTGAACTCCGGCACGTACGCGGGGCAGGCGGGTTCGCCGTGGGGCCGCCGGGCCAAGGTGCGGCTGGGCGGGATCGGCTGGGAGCTGGTGGAGCGCGCGCTGGGGGATCCGGACGTCGTCCTGGAGGCGCGGCTGGAGGGCACCGGCCGCGACGGCGGTCCCGCCGCCGCGGGCGTGGCCCTGCTGGACGGCGGCTGGCGGGCCGTCCATCGCGCGGACGCCGCCGCGTAACCGATTCACATCCAACGAGACCCGGATGCCCGTCCAGAACCGTCCCATCGTGATCGCGCACCGGGGCGCCAGCGGCTACCGGCCCGAGCACACGCTGGAGTCGTACCGGCTGGCCATCGAGATGGGCGCCGACTTCATCGAGCCGGACCTGGTCTCGACCAGGGACGGCGTGCTGGTGGCGCGGCACGAGAACGAGATCGGCTGGACGACGGACGTGTCCGACCGCCCGGAGTTCGCGGACCGCCGCACCGTGAAGGCCGTGCGCGGCGTGGACGTGGAGGGGTGGTACACGGAGGACTTCACGCTTGCGGAGCTCAAGACGCTGCGCGCGCGCGAGCGGCTGCCCCAGCTGCGCCCCGCCAACAGGGCGTACGACGGCCGGCTGCAGGTGCCCACGCTGGACGAGATCATCCAGCTGGCGCGGCGCGAGTCCGCCACCCGCGGCCGCGCCATCGGCATCTATCCCGAGACCAAGCACCCCGGCTGGTTCCAGTCCATCGGCCTGGGGCTGGAGGAGCCGCTGCTGGCCGCCCTGCAGCGGGCCGGGTGGACGGACCGGGACGCGCCGGTGTTCATCCAGTCGTTCGAGACGGAGAACCTGCGGATGCTGCGGGGGAGGACGGGCGTGCGGCTGGTGCAGCTGCTGGAATCGTCCGGCGGCCCGCGCGACCTGGCCCTGCGCGGCGACGCGCGCAGCTACGTGGACCTGGCCACGCCGGGCGGCCTTGCGGAGATCGCCACCTGGGCCGACGCCATCGGCCCGCACAAGGACCTGGTGATCCCGTGCGGCGAGGACGGCCGGCTGCGGGCGCCGTCGCCGCTGGTGGCGGACGCGCACGCCGCCGGGCTGGCCGTGCACCCGTGGACCTTCCGCAGCGAGAACTCGTTTCTCCCCGCCGACTTCCACGCCGGCGACCCCGCCGATGCCGCCTTCGCCGCCGCGCACGGCGACGCTCCGGGCGAGCTGGCCGCCTTCTTCGCCGCCGGCGTGGACGGCGTTTTTGCGGATTTCCCCGACATCGCACTGAAGGTGCGCGCGGCGCTCTCCTGACGCGCGCTCCGGATGCGCCACAGGCGTTTTTTTAGACGAGGCCTTGATTTTTCTCAGGGTCTCGCCCAGCTTTGTGCCTGTACTCTCCGTTTATTTGTAAGGTGCTTTCCACCCTCTGAACGGTGCGTCCCAGAATGGCACGTCCCTCCGAGCAGGCGCTGGAATACCGGAGGCGGATCGCCGGGCTTTCGTGGGACGAGCTTTCGGGGATGTGGAACGACCTCCAGGGCGGCCGCCTCGCCGGCTGGGACGCGGGCAGGGCGCTGGAGTACCTCGTGGTGAAAGGGTTCGCGCTTCGGGCTTGCGGGTGGAGTATCCGTACGTGGTTCCGCTGGCCGGCCATCCCTTGGAGCAGATCGACGGGATGGTGTTCCTTGGAGACGTGCCGTTCCTGATCGAGTGCAAGGACCGCGAGGCGGTGGACATCCAGGCCATCGCCAAGATGCGCAACCAGCTGATGCGCCGTCCTCCGTGGACGATGGGCTGGGTGTTCGTCTCCGGCACCTTTACGCGGCCGGCGGTCATCCTGTGCGACTTCGCCGCTCCGCACCGGATCACGCTGTGGTCCGGTCTGGACATCGCGGATGCGCTTCAGGCGCGGGACTTTGCGCAGGCACTGCGGCGCAAGTACGACGAGCTCTGCATGTTCGGTCTTACGGATCACTCACCCCATTGGCGGGAGCTGCGGAAAGATGTGCGATAGCTGCACCGTCGTAGCGGAGGAGCTGCTGGACGCGGTGCTCTTGAACCGCGTGATCCAGCGGGCGCTCTCCATCAACGCGCGGTTTTTCACCGGCGACGGGCAACTCTCGCTCACGTCACTGGCCAGGAACATCCTGGTACACGACGGCGGCCCGGTGTTCGTGGTCATGGATGCCGAGACGACGAACGGCGATCGGGTGGCCGAAGCGTGTGCCATGACACGGATGGCGCTGGGACACGTCTCCCCGGACGAGGCATTCGACGTATGTGCCCTGGTCCCGCAGCTGGAAGTGGTATTCTTCGAGGCGCCGGGCGTGCTCCGCCGGCGCCTGGGCGCGCATGTCCATGACCTGGAACTGGAACTGGGACGATTCAGTCCTGCGCAGACGCTGAACATGCTGCTGGCGCGGAGTGGCCGGGATCTCGAGTCCTTCGTTCGGGAACTGGATGACTGCGACCTCGATGCTCTTCTGGCGGGTCCGCAGTTGTCGCGGTTCATCAGTGCCGCGGATACGCTCTTCAGCAGCACGGCAGGCGTACCCGGCCGCTGACCACGGCCACGGGTGGGTGGATGGAGCAAGGCCCCGCCGGGCAGCCGGCGGGGCCTCTTGCGTTGCGTGGTAGTGCCACGCGAGGGAGCGGGCGCCACCTCGATCGTGGAGGTGGTGCATGGTTCTCCAGATCGCGCATCAGGTGGTGCGGGCGCCTTGCTCCAGTGCACTGGAGGAAAGCATGCCGCGATCCGCATCCCTCCAAAAATTTCTCATGGCCCCCTGCCGCATCCCAACTTTCGCCCGTTCCCGACAGCGCACGCCGGCTCGTGCCTCGTCGGCCGGCGCGCCATGCCATCGACTTGCACAAATCAGGGTTCGGGCCGGGAGAGCAGAGGAAACGGCACGAGAAAACTCGCTAACTCCGTTGACTCCGTGTGAGACCCATCCTTTTTGCGGATCCGCTGAAGGCCACGTTCATGCGCATCATACCGATCTCGTTCGTGTCCCTCACAGGTGTCTCCAAACAAACTCACAGCGAAGCGGTGACTTCCTGAGAGGGTGTTGCCAAACCCTCAGAGTCCCCAAGAAGCGGTGACTTCCTGAGGGAGCGCATCACGCCCAACCAGAAGTCACACTACAATTTGCGCGCGACCGAAGGACCTCGTTTCGGTGGCGCAGGGGTCAGATCAGGGCACGGGACCAGCCCCGTCGTTCTGCTGGCGAGGTCCTTCGGTCGGCGCGAAGGTGCAGCGTACAAGCGAGTTACGCGGCGGCGCCTCCCTCAGGAAGTCAATCACGCCGGGAAGTTTGGCAACACCCTCTGAGGGAGCGCTGACGGGGAATTCGAACCCGCATAACCGCCTGCGCGCGACCGAAGGACCTCGTGTGCCCCTCGCGCGGGCTGGCTGCCGGGCATGGGAGCCAGCCCCACGATTCTGCTTGCAAGGTCCTTCAGCCGGCGCCAGGGCTTCTTTGTACCCGCGGATCGAAGAGCGGCGCCTCCCTCAGGAAGTCAATCACAGGGCGAGGTTTGGCAACACCCTCTCAGGCTCAGAACCAGATGCAGTAGCAGCAGCCGCTGCTGCACTGGCCGGTGCCCGCGCCCACGCTGCTCTTGCAGTACTTGGCGCAGGCGCTGGTGGTGGTGCACGATCCGTTGGCGAACGGATCCCCGCACGCCGCCTCCGGCCGCACCTCCGCCACGGCTGACGACGCGCCGAATCCCAGCGCGCCCAGCACGGCAAAGCCCATCATCGACATCCGCGTACGGCGAAGCATGGTGCGCATGGCGTTTCTTCTCGGCAGGATGGAGGATTGGGGAACTCAGAACCACATGCAGTAGCAGCAGTAGCTGCTGCAGGTGCCGGTGCTGGCGCCGTAGTTGAACTGGCATGACTTCTGGCAGCCGGCGTTCGTGGAGCACGAGCCCTGCGCGCCCGGGTCGTTGCAGGCGGGGACGCGCGCCTCCGCGCGCACCGACGTGGCGCCGAACAGCAGCGCCGCGCCCACGCCGGCGGTGAACACCGCCGTCCGCACCTTTCCGAGACGTCTCGACATTCCGTTCTCCTTGTCTGATGGGGATGTGCCGAGAGAAGCGGCGCAAAACGTGTACCCAATTCCACGGGTGGAGCCGAAACGCAATGCCTGCAGATGATGAGGCCCTGCCGGGAGCCGGCGGGGCCTCTCATGTCACGTCGGAGCGGCGGAACTCCGGCTTCGCCAGCGGTCGGGCCCCTTCTCCGGCGGCCTGGGGGCAGGGCTTGGGTGTCTCGACACAGCGCAGGGTGCCATCGGGATTGACGACGCAGGCCACGTCCCAGCAGCGGATCTCCTGGGCGCTCAGCACGTGTGTGCCGCGTGCGGCGCCCACCGCCACCGTGGTGACCGCCAAGAGGAGCAGGACGAGCTTCGGTTTTCTCCGGCGCCGGGGCGGCGTCACGGAGCGTTCCGCTCGGCCGCTGGAGAACGGGGGGCGCAGAGGGGCACGCAGTGCGGCAGGGTGTCGGCCCCACGTGCACGGGCGGTGCGGTTCACCACCGCGAGCACCGCTTCCAGCTGGCCGGGCCCGAACCAGCCCCGCACCTCCTCCAGGTCGGCACGCGTCGCGGGGCGCCCCGCGGCTTCGGGTGAAACCGGGCTCGTCAGCAGCCGCTGCTGCAGCGGCGTCAGCTCCCATTTCAGGGGCGACGGCGCCAGCCGTGGCGCGGTTGCGTTTCCGGTCAAGCTGTCGCCGCACCCTGAGAGCCCGCTCGCCACCAGGGAGAGCAGGATCACGCCGGTGACGTTTCGCCGGATCGTCGTCATTCGATGTTCACCTTGCTGCAATCCACCGGCGTGTATTCGCAGACCGCACTCCCGTCCGGGTAGACCACGCACTTCTTCCGGAAGCACACCACCGTCTGCGCCGCGATCTCCCGCACCGCCGGGATGAGCGCAACGCCGAACAGGGCAAGCCACAGCACCGCGGGAAGCGTTCGGATCTTCATGGGAAGGGGGAGGTGGGGAGAGGAGGTTCACGTCGTCTTCCACAGGATAGTGATTGCGGGCATCTCGCGCAATTATTCCGATAAAGAGCGCATGCTTTCGGGCGCTGCGTCTCGGCGAGAGGCGGGCGTTGGAACCGCTACCGGCGGGGTGGGATGCCGCCGCGGCCTTTCATGTGAAACGCATGACGGTCTGGCAGGCCGGGGGCGGCATGGTACTTGTCTTTGTCTTCCGCAGCACCGCCCGGCGGAAGTCGCGGGTTTGTAGGATGCGGCGCCGCTGCCGGCGAATGGACCTACACGGAATGAAGACGACTCGGGAGAGCCATGATCAACTTTGAGCGACTTACTGTCAAATCGGCAGAGGCCGTGCAGGCCGCGGCCGGCGAGGCCCGGCGCGCGGGGAATCCGACGATCGAGGACCTGCACCTGCTGCTGGCCCTGCTGGACCAGGAAGAGAGCATCGTCGTTCCCGTGCTGCAGAAGGTGGGGGTGAACGTCACCCGGCTACGCACGGAGGTGGAGGCGGCGCGGGCGCGCCTGCCCAAGCAGTCGGGCGGCGCCAACGCCACCATCAGCCGCGAGCTGAACGAGGTGCTGGACCGCGCCGAGCAGGAGGCGCGCGAACTGAAGGACGAGTACATCAGCACCGAGCACCTGCTGCTGGGGCTGGCCGAGAAGGGCTTCAGCGTCCGCGACCTGCTGCGCGCGCAGGGCGCCACCCGCGAGGCGCTTACCCAGTCGCTGGAGCAGGTGCGCGGCAGCCACCGCGTGACGGACCAGAACCCGGAAGAGAAGTACCAGGCGCTGCAGCGCTTCAGCACCGACCTTACCGAGCGGGCCCGGCGCGGCAAGCTGGACCCGGTCATCGGCCGCGACGAGGAGATCCGCCGGCTGATGCAGGTGCTTTCGCGCCGTACCAAGAACAACCCGGTGCTCATCGGTGAGCCGGGCGTGGGCAAGACGGCCATCGTCGAGGGGCTGGCGCAGCGCATCGTCAACGGCGACGTCCCCGAGGGGCTGCGCGACAAGACGCTGGTGTCGCTGGACATCGGCTCCATGCTGGCCGGCGCCAAGTACCGCGGCGAGTTCGAGGAGCGCCTGAAGGCCGTGCTCAAGGAGCTCACGGACGCCGAGGGCAAGTTCATCGTCTTCATCGACGAGTTGCACACCATCGTGGGCGCGGGGAAGACGGAGGGCTCGCCGGATGCCGGCAACATGCTGAAGCCGGCGCTGGCCCGCGGCGAGCTGCGCGTCGTCGGCGCGACCACGCTGGACGAGTACCGCCAGTACATCGAAAAGGACGCGGCGCTGGAGCGGCGCTTTCAGCCGGTGTTCGTGGGCGAGCCCACGGTCGAGGACACCATCGCCATCCTGCGCGGGCTCAAGGAGCGCTACGAGGTGCACCACGGCGTGCGCGTGACCGACCCCGCCATCGTGGCGGCGGCGACGCTCAGCAACCGCTACATCGGCGACCGCTTTCTGCCGGACAAGGCCATCGACCTGATCGACGAGGCCGCCAGCCGGCTGCGCATCGAGATCGACTCGCTGCCGCAGGAGATCGACGAGGTGGAGCGCCGCATCACGCAGCTGCAGATCGAGCGGCAGGCCCTTTCGCGCGAGAGCGACGCCGAGAGCCGCGAGCGGTTGGGGCGGCTGGAGGGCGAGCTGGCGGACCTGCGCGAGCGCTCGTCGGGGATGAAGGCGCAGTGGCAGTCCGAAAAGGCCGCCATCCAGCTGATGCGCGAAAAGAAGGAGCGGCTGGACGAGCTGAAGGTGGAGCTGGACCGCGCCAGCCGCACGGGCGACCTGAACCGCGCCGCGGAGCTGCAGTACGGCACCATCCCCCAGCTGCAGAAGGAGATCGAGGGCGACGAGGCGCGCCTGGCGGAGCTGCAGAAAACGTCCCGCTTCCTCAAGGAAGAGGTGGACGTGGACGACATCGCCGAGGTGGTGGCGCGCTGGACGGGGATCCCGGTAAGCCGCATGGTGCAGAGCGAGCGGCAGCGCCTGGCAAAGCTGGACACGCACCTCAACGAGCGCGTCATCGGCCAGCCCGAGGCCACGGAGGCGGTGGCCAACGCGGTGCGCCGCAGCCGCGCGGGGATGCAGGACCCCAACCGGCCCATCGGAAGCTTCATCTTCCTGGGCCCCACCGGCGTGGGGAAGACGGAGACGGCGCGCGCGCTGGCCGAGTTCCTCTTCGACGACGAGGAGGCCATGGTGCGCATCGACATGAGCGAGTACATGGAGAAGCACGCCGTCAGCCGCCTGGTCGGCGCGCCCCCGGGGTACGTGGGCTACGAGGAGGGCGGCCAGCTTACGGAGGCGGTGCGCCGGCGGCCGTACAGCGTGGTGCTGTTCGACGAGATCGAAAAGGCGCACCCGGACGTGTTCAACATCCTGCTGCAGATCCTGGACGACGGACGGGTGACGGACAGCCAGGGGCGGGCGGTGAACTTCCGCAACGCGGTCATCATCATGACCAGCAACATCGGCAGCCCCATGATCCTGGAGCAGGCGTCGCGGCTGGCGGACCCCGCGACGGCGCGGGAGGTGGAGAACGCGGTGCTGGGCGAGCTGCGGCGGCACTTTCGCCCCGAGTTCCTGAACCGCGTGGACGAGACCGTCGTGTTCCGGCCGCTGGGCCGGGCCGAGCTCAAGACCATCGTGGACCTGCAGCTGCGGCGGCTGGAGAAGCTGCTGGCGGACCGCAAGCTGGCGCTGGTGGTCACGGACGAGGCCAGGGCGGTGATCGCGGAGGAGGGGTACGACCCCGCGTACGGCGCCCGCCCGCTCAAGCGCGCCATCCAGCGCCTGGTGCAGAACCCGCTGGCGCTGCACGTGCTGGAGGGCGAGTTCGAAGACGGCGATACGGTGATCGTGGACCGGGACCCGGCCGGCACCGGGCTGGTGTTCCGGTCGGGCGGCGCCGGGTCGGAGGATGCGGACGCTTCCAAGCCGTCTGCGTCGACGTCGGCGGAAGCCGTGGCGGCGTAAGCCGGAAGGACGGGGATCGCAGAGGTGCGGGGGCCTGGATCAGGCCTCCGCACCTGGAAGGACGAATGAATTCGCTGCAACGACCACACGAAGACCGCCTTCGCGGAGTGGCGGGTGTGGGGCAGGGGAGAGGGCGGTGCGCGCCCCGGGCTTCGTGCCGGGCGGTAGAAGCCGCGGCTGGAACGTCACGAGGGCCTCGTCCGTGAATCGCGTGATGAGTCGCAGAAAGCCCCGTCTCGAACGTTCGAGACGGGGCTTTCGCCGCTCGTGCGGCGGTGGTTCCCTGGTGCGGCGGATGAGGGGCGAAGGCGAGTCCACTCAACCACTCGTATCCTGTCGGCCTCACGCACTTCCTCCGCAGCAGTACCCGCCGCAGTCCGGTCATGAGGCGACAGGCCGGTCGATCTCGACGACGAGGTCGGCGTCGAAGGCTCCGTACTTCTGCTTGGCCGCGTGCCGGAGCGGGGCCGTGTCGTCGCGGACCGCGTACGCGCAGGGGACGACCTGCTCGTCGCGCACCATCGAGATCTCCAGGCCGGGCGCGTGCCCGCTCACCACGGCGCAGGCGGTCGCGTCGCGCTCGCGGTTCAGCAGGACCCACGTGCGGCCGTCCACTTCCACGTAATACGCCCGGTGGTCCACCGTGGAGAAGTGCCGGAAGCGCAGGTGCAGAAAGATGTAGTCGTCCAGCGCCCGCGTCTTCTCGTCGGTCCACACGTCATCGAAGGTATCGTCCATGAACGTGCCCAGGGGCGTGCTGGTCGAGAAATCGAAACGGGAGGTTTCGGTGATGGCCTTGTTGCGCGGGTAGAAGGACATCGAAGCGCGGTCGTCCCACTCGAACATCGACAGCGGGGGAAGCCGGTCGAACAGCTTTACGTCGATCCTGCGGAACACCTCCTGGCCCGAGCGAAGCCGGTGGAATGCCAGCAGGTTCTCGCGGATGCGCCGGATCACGTCGTCGTCGCGCTCCTCGCTGCGCTGCTTCGCCGCATCCGAGGCGGGGTCAAGGATCAGGATCCGCACCTCCAGGCGGCCGTTGGCGCGGAGGGCGGTGGCCAGCGCGTTCACGAACTCGTCGTGGAGCTCGCGGTAGTCGGAATGGCTGGTGAGCGGGTAGACGAACGTGCTCAGGATGCGCACGCGGTAGCGGGAACGGGCGATGTTCGCCGCGATGGCGGAGTAGGTGATGCCTTCGGTGCGCTTTCCGTACGCGTTGCTGATGCGCGGCAGGTAATAGTTCAGCAGCAGGAAGGCCAGCGCCGTGCCTACCAGCCCGGTTCCGACGTTGACGGCGATCGCTTCAAGGTTGCGGACCGGGTTGGCCCACGCGAGCACCGCGATCCCCGCGAGCGCCATCCCCGCCAGCAGGTACCACGGCTTCATCATGGGAAGCCACTTGAAGGTTCGCCGCATGATCGTGTTCGTGAATTGACGGGAAAGAAACTTATTGGAGAGCAAGCTTGACGGGCAGCCCGCGGCGGGGCTGCCCGTCCTCCCGGGGCATTCAGCCTTCGCCGGCGCCGGTCCCGGCGGCGGGCGCCGCGTCCTGGGGCCCGGCATCCTCGCGCAGGGTGAGCTTGTAGAAGTCGGCGGGGGCGTTGGGCTTTACGCGCACGGACTTGGCGGGAATGCCCACGTTGACGTGATACGGGCGCACGTCCTTGGTGGCCAGCGCCATGGCGCCCACCATGGAGTTGTCGCCCACGTGCGTGCCGGCCAGCACGGTGGCGTGATAGGTAATGCGCACGCCGTCGCCGATGACCGTCTTGAGGTTGCTGACGTCGGCCTGGTCCACGATGGAGTGGGTGTGCGAGTAGATGTTGGCGTAGTCGCTGATGCTTACGCCGTTGCCCAGCACGATGCCGCCGCGGTCGTCCAGCAGCACGTTGCGGTGCACCACCACGTCGTCGCCCACCTCCATGTTGTAGCCGTAGCTGAACTCCACGAAGTGGAACGCCTTGAAGTTGCGCCCCACGCGGGCAAAGATGAACGGCGCCAGCGTACGCCGGAACCGCACGCCCACGTGCACGTTGCCGCCCAGCGGGCTGCGGTCGAACATCTGCCACATCCACAGCAGCGGCTTGCGCTCGTAGAACTTCGCCTCGTCCACCTCGGCGTAGTACTCGGGCTCCAGCGTCACGTTGCGCGCGTCCATCTGCGCCAGCGCGGCCCGCGCGGCCAGCGAGAGGTTTTGCGGATTCGCGTCCGCGTGGTGCGGATGGAACAGGCCGGTCAGCGTGCGGCGGCACAGCTCCCAGCGGTCTTCGCCGGCTTCCAGCTGCTGGCGGATCTCGTCCAGCCACTCGTCGTACAGCGCCGTGGCCTCGGCCGCCGGGTCCAGCTTCTTCAGGGGATATATGGGCATGGGGATCGATCGGATCTCAGGGTGCGCGTCTCGTCATCCAGCAGCGAAAATAAGGCGCGGACGGCGGCTTTCGCAAACTTCGCGCGATTAGTGGCGGATTAGAAGTGGCTTCCGCCCGGGTCCCGCCGTCGCGCTTCGGGCGTCCAGCGCACGTGGACCCGGCGGCCTTCGCGCCGGCGATGGCGCGCGAGCGGCCCGGCAGGGTCACGGCAGCGTGCGCGTCCAGCGGCGGCGGGGAAGGTCGGCGAAGCCGTGGCGGCGGTACAGGTGCTCGGCGCGGGCGTGCGACGTCTCCACCTCCAGCTCCACCGTGCGGCACCCCGCCGCGCCCGCCACCGCGATCGCCCGGGCCAGCAGCGCGTTGCCGATGCCGTGCTCGCGCAGGGAAGGCGCCACGTACAGCTCGTCCAGCCACGCCACCCGTCCGCCGCGCTCCACCGTCCACGAATACGAGACGCACGCCACGCCCACCGCCGCGCCCCCCTCCACCGCCAGCAGCACGAAGCCGCGCTCCGGCACGCGCAGGATGGCGTCCGCGGCGAACTCCAGGTCGGCGCGCTCGATGGGGATGTCGTGCTCGGCCAGCTGCGCCGCGAGAAGGCCGGTGACCTCGCGCAGGTCGTCCGGCGTGGCGGGGCGGATGGGGATGCCGTCGGTCATCGGGGATCCGGGTGGATGGGAATCAGCGCACGGAGATGCGGACGGCGATCACGCCGGGGGCCACCACGACGGCGGGCGGATCGGCATCATCCGCCCCCCGATGCAGCAGGCGGACGGTGCCGCGCCCGGCCAGGATGCCCACCAGCGCGCCGCCGGCCACGTCGCTGGCCCAGTGCTTGTCGTCGTACACGCGGCTCCAGCCCACCAGCGCGGCGCCGGTGTAGGCGGCGGCGGTCACCCACGGCGTCCGCGCTTCTTCCGCCACCGCCGACGCCAGGGAGAACGCGACCACCGCGTGCCCCGAGGGGAACGACTGCCACTGGTTGCGCCCGTTCAGCGGGCGAAAGCGCAGGGGATCGGCCGTGGTGCCGGGGCGCTCGCGGCCCACGGAGAACTTCAGCAGGCCGTTGACCGCGCCGCCGGCGGCCAGCGCGGCGGTCACGTGCAGCGCCGCGTCGGCCACCTCGCCGCGCTCCGCCAGCCGCCCCGCGGCCCAGGTGCCGCCCAGCAGCACCAGCGCGTACTGCGGCCGCCCGGCGTAGTTCAGCGCGTCCGACGCGCCTTCCCACCGCGTTCCGCCGCCCTCCGGCACTGCGCGGTCCAGCGCCCGGTCCACCAGCAGCGCGGCCCCCATCACCGCCGCCCCCGCCGCCGCCTCCCGCCGTGAGACGATCGGCTGCGCATCCGCCACCCCGGGCAGCGCGGCCAGGCCGAGGGCGAGCGCCAGCGCGGCGCATCGGCGGGAGCGGGAAAGCGGCATGCGGCGTGTCGAGCGGAACGAGGATTGTGGAGGCGCAAGTCTATCCGCCGATCCCCCACCCGGGCAACGTGCACCATCCTCCGCACTCCCGCACTCCCGCACTCCCGCACTTTCGCACCGCCCCGCGCCCCGGCAGATTCCCTTTGCGAAACCGGAAGGGTGGCGGATGCGTAGCCATCGGCAGAGCACATCCATCCCGAAACACGACCGGGGCGGCACGGCGGTTGCCCACTCCCCACCGGTTCACCCGAGAGGCCCAGATGCACGACGTTCTTCGCGACCGCATCATCCGCCACCTCGAGGCACTGCCCGAGGCGCAGCAGTACCAGGTGCTGGACTACATCGAGTTCCTGTCGTCCAAGTACAACCGCGACGTGCGGCGCCCCGGCGGGGTGCAGCGCTTCGGCGAGCTGCTGGAAGACAAGATGCGCGCACAGGGCGTGGCCCTGGGCACCATCCGCGGCGCGCTGGGCGTGGTGGGCACCGCCGGGCGCGTGGTAAGCGGCATTACCGAGGCCGGACGCACCGTGCTGCGCGAGGTGGAGAACGTGGTGCTGCCGCGCGACGCCGGGAACGGCACCCCGCAGCTGCCCCCCGGCGGCGTGCAGCAGCCCGGCGGCGACCCGCGCTCCGGGCCTCCGCAGGCGTAGCAACCCCAACGGAAGGGTTCCGTGCACTACAGCGACGACGACCAGACCCCCCGCCGGCCGGCTCCCGGCCGCGACGCGCCCCTCCGCGGCCGCGCTGCCGGGGACGACGACGACCTGGTGGGCCCGCGCCGCGGCGGCGCACCCTCGTTCCGGGACGAGGACGACGACGAGGACCTGGTCGGCCGGCGGCGGGTCGGCCAGGGCGCGCGCCGCGGCATCCTGGACGACGACGAGGACGATGCGCCGCTGCCGGCGCGCCGCCCCCGCGGCGCAGGCAGGTCGGGCGGCGGCGGTTCGGGAAAGATGGGGATGGTGCGCGACATCCCCAAATACGTCAAGCTGCTGGCGCGGCTGGCGCGCGACCCGCGGGTCAGCAAGGTCGACAAGGCCATCGTGGCCGCCACGCTGGTCTACCTGGTGAGCCCGGTGGACCTGGTGCCGGACTGGGTGGTGCCGGTGGTGGGGCAGATCGAGGACGTGTACCTGCTGGCGCTGGCGCTCAGCCGCCTGGTGAACAACGCCGGGATGGAGGTGCTGCTGGACCACTGGGAAGGCGACCCCGGCTCGCTGGAGTCGGCGCTTTCGGCGCTGGACCGCGCCGGCTCGCTGCTCCCCGGCCCCGTACGCGCCATCCTGGGCGGCCGCGCCTGAAACCAGCCGGTCCCATGATGCGACGAGGCGCGTGCGATCCACCGCACGCGCCTCGTTCGCTTGCCGGCTCACCACGTGCGGATTCACGGGGGAGCGGTGCCGGCCGACTGGGCTGCGCATTCGGCGATGCAGTGCCCGAGCAGCGTTTGTACATCCTGTTCCGTTACCGGGACCAGCAGGTTGAGCTCGATCATCGAAACGATCGGCCGGCCCAATCCACGCGCGATCGACTGGCCCACCGAAAACGGCGTCAGTCCAGGATCGGTTTCGATCAGGTCCGCCAGGAGAGTGGCGAACCGGGTGCGGATGGCACCTTCCTCCATCGCCCCGACCGGTCTGCCCCCCGTGATGATTACATACAGATCGTAGAAGTCGCGGTGCGCCAGCCGGTCGCACACGGCGTGGAGCTTTCCCGCGCAGATGTCGCGCAGCGAGCTGACACGGATCCCCTCCGCAGTCGCCTGCAGCGGCTCCAGACGAAAAGGAGACTGCACCGCGAACTGGAGCTTCACGCCGTTTTCCGGCTCGCCATCGCCCCGTGCCGTGTACGTCACCATCCCCAGGCTCTGCCCGCCGTAGGATTCCAGGTGAATCCCTTCGGGCGCGGCCACCTCCCGGACCGCCTCACCGAACGCCGGTGCGTTCAGCCCCGGGTCCGAGAAGAAGTCCAGGTCTTCGGACTGGCGATGGTGAAGGTAGTACGCGGCGAGCGCGGTCCCCCGTCCAGCCGCAGGTTGGGGGCGCCGTACGCCGCATCCGCCCGTGCGACGAGCTGCATCAGGCGGATGTGAAACGGCGTGACGATGCGAGGGTCGGCGCTACGCAGGTTGCTCTCTCCGCGTGCGGCGCAGGCGAAGCTCCTGCACGACGAGCGACCAGAACTTCCGCGAGTGCTCCGGCAGGTCCAGCTGGTCGAACTTCTCCAGCAGCACCGGCACCGGAACCAGCTTCCACAGCGTTTCCGGGCGCGCGTGCATCAGCAGGCGCGCGATGATCGCCGGGTTCCCGCCGTCGACCGGCGCGTCCCGCTTCAGGTCCCAGAACAGCTCCGGAAAGTCGCCGTAGCGGTAGATCGTCTGCTCGTCGGTGGACATGGATCGATGCTCTGCGTCTGAGATTCGCGCGAAAGTTGATCGCGTTGAGGCAGATCGGCAATCCTCCTGCCGTCAGGCCGCGGGCTCCGGATGCGGACGGACGAGGTAGACGCGCTCGTAGCCTTCGTCCGGAAGCTCCAGCAGGGCCTGGCGGAACAGCGCGTACGCGCGCTCCACCACGTCGGGCGGGACCTGGCGCGCGCGCTGGTGCTGGCGGGCCAGGCACAGCTCCAGCGGCACGTCGAAGGCCACCGCGACGAGGGGCCGGCCGCGCGCCACGGCGATCTGACGCAGCTTCTCGCGGCTCCACGGCGTCAGGTGCGTGGCGTCCGCCACCGCCGTGCGCCCCTGGTTGAGCCGGCCGCGCAGCAGCGCGTAGAACACGGCGAAGGCGTCGCGGCTGGCCTGCTGGCTCCCCGCATCGTCCGCGACCAGCCGGCGGCACTCGTCGGACGAGACGATCTCCGTCTGCGTGAAGCGGCGGCGCGCGAAGGTGCTCTTGCCGCACCCGGACGCGCCCACCAGCACCACCAGCGCACCGGGCGGAACCTCCATCGCCTCCGCCGCATCCTCCCCGATCGTCACGACGGGCGTCATGGCCCGCGGGGGCTGTAGTATCGCTTGAGCCACGCGCTCAGCCCGTCCAGCCCGGGAAACAGCACCCGCTCGGTGACGTTGGCCTGGTCCAGCTTGTCGCGCACCTCCCACTTGAGCCCGGCGGGGATCACGATGCGGCGCACCAGCTCGGGGTGCGCGGCCAGCCAGTCCTCCATGTGCGCCTCGGGGCTCGACATCACCGCGAACAGGGCGAACTGGTTCACGATGCGGTCGTCCAGCGACGGCGGCTCCAGGAACAGGGCGAACGGCTCGCCGTCCAGCGCGTCGAACTCCTCCAGCGTCTGCGCGCGGCGCGTCAGCATCTCGACCGTAAAGACGTCGGCGCACTCCGCCTCCATCTCCTCGCGCAGCGGCGCGGGAAGGAGGGCGTGGGCGCGCACGAAGTCCACCGCCCAGATCACCGCGTCGCGCTCGAACTCGCGCAGCCGCGCCGTGGCGAAGTGCAGCGCCACCTGCGGCGAAAAGGTCCAGTCCAGCAGCCGCGTGGGGAGGCCGTGGTGCTGCGCCACCGCCAGCCAGTTCCACACCGAGTCGGTGGGCACGTCGCCGCGGCGCGCGTACTTGCGAAAGTTGCGCAGCAGGTGCTGCTCCATCTGCGCGTACGCGCCGCCCAGCCGCGACAGGCTGGTGGTGAGCGGGTACGCCGCGTCGGACACGCCGCGAAAGGCGTAGGGCGAGCGGATGCGCCCGATGCTGGGGTTGAAGGCGTCGGAATAGAGCTGCTCGTTGAGCTGGTCCCAGGTCTCGATCCTGATCTCGTCCATCCCCTTGCATCCGCTCCTCTCAGGGTTTGCGCGCCCTTCGCTCCCTCCCCCCGGCATCGGCAACAAGCGTACGCGCGGCGCTTCAGCGGGACGATGGTGCCTGGACTCCAGCGGATAGAGCCCCGTATCTACTCGCGTGCGGACGCGACGCTTCCGCGCCGCCAGATGTCGTCGCTCCCTTTCCGCAAAAACCTGTGGCGAAAGGACTTCCGCCAGCCGGGGCCACCCGGTCCGGCCCTTGCTCGGAGAGTTTGGGCAAACCCTGAGTCCGCGGTGGAGTCCCGGGCGTTCCGGTTCCCAGGAACCCACCGGGGGATCGCCGCTCTGGTTTCCGCGCACTTCCCCGGCGTACGAACCTCCCGCTCGTGCCGCCTCTCCGTTGACGCCTGTGTTTTTGCGTGCCCCCGTGATGCGCTTCCGCCGTTCCGCCGTGCCGTCCGCGAGCGCCGCCCTCCGTGGCGCGGTGCTGGCGCTCGCCTGCGCGGGTGCGGCCGTCCCCGCGGGCGCGCAGCGGCCGGACGGGCTGACGCTGGACGAGGTGCTGCGCACCACCCTGGCCGCCAACGCCGACATCCAGTCGGCCGCGTGGGAGGTGGAGCGGCAGGCGGCCGGGGTGCGCGTGGCCCACGGCGCGTTCGATCCGCAGGTCACCGCCACGGTGTCGTCGCGGGACGAGCGCAGCCCGCTGTTCGGCGCGCAGGACGTGCCGGGGATCGCGTCCACCCGCACGCTGACGTACGGGCTGGGCGTGGACCAGCCGTACCGCTCGGGGCTCGTCGTCTCTCCCTCGCTCGCCTTTTCGCGGCTGGACGCGGCGGGGCAGGGGATCGGCCCGCGCAACCAGGCGGTCGCCAGCCTGGGCGTGACCCTGCCGCTGCTGCGCGGGCGGGGCGGCGGGCTGGCCGTGGCGGGGGAGCGCGCGTCGGTGATGCTGCACTCCGCCAGCGCCTCGGCGCTGGACTACAGGCGCAGCGCGGCGCTGCTGGCGGCGGTGGAGGCGTACTGGAGCTACGCCGCCGCGTACGCGCGCCTGGACGTGCTGCGGCAGACGGAGGAGCGCACCGCCCGCATCGTGGCGCAGACGCAGACGCTGGTGGACGCCGACGCGCGGCCCCGGGTGGACCTGCTGCCGGTGCAGGCCAACCTGGCCTCGCGCCGCGCGGCCCGCATCAGCGGCGAGCGCGGGCTCATCGGCGCGCGGCAGGAGCTGGGGCGGGCGATGGGGATCGCCCCGGCGGAGGTGCTGCGGCTTCCCCCGCCGGCCACCGCGTTCCCCCGGGGTCCAGGCGCGGCGGGGATCGCCGCCGACAGCGGGCTGGTGCGGCAGGCGCTGCGGCTGCGGCCGGACCTGGAGGCCGCGCGCCGCCAGCGCGACGCCGCCCGCGACCTGCTGGCCGGCTACCGCGGCGAAACGCGCCCGCGCCTGGACCTGAGCGTCACGCTGGGCTACCAGGGGCTGGAGGCCGGCGGCGAGCTGGGTCGCCTGGTCTCGCCCTTCTACAGCGAGCTGGGGGGGATGCACACGCGGCTGGAGCTGACCTACGGCATGCCGCTGCGCAACCGCCTGGCGGGCGGGCAGGCGCTGCAGGGCGCCGCGGCCGAGCGGCAGGCCGAGCTGGCCTACGCCGAGCTGCGGCGGCAGGTGGAGCTGGACGCCGCCGCCGCCCTGGAGACGCTGCGGAGCTCCGCCGCCGAGCTGGCCGAGTTCGGCGAGGCGGCGCGGCTGCACGCGCTTACGCTCGAGAGCGAGCAGCGGCGCTACCAGCTGGGCACCAGCACCATCTTCGACATCATCGACGCCGAGGAAGGGCTGACCTCCGCCACCCTGGCCGAGATCGAGGCCCGCGCCCGCTACGCCGTGTCGCTGGCCCGGCTGCGCCACACCACCGGCACCCTGTCGGCCGCGGGCGCGGCCGACGCGGACGCGCTGACGCGCTGGGAGGACTGAGCATGGCCGCCGAGACCGAGAGCCCGCCGCAGGCACCCGCCGCGAAGCCGGTGGAGCCCAGGAAGGAGATCTTTCGCTCCGTGGCCCTGGAGCGCCTGTCCTCGCCCGAGCAGCTCGACCAGCTGATGCAGGTGACCACCCCGCGCGGGTGGCTGATGCTGGTGGGGGTGGGCGCGCTGCTGGCCACGGCGCTCGTCTGGAGCGTGCTGGGAAGCGTTCCCGAGCGCATCGGCGGAAAGGGGATCCTGATCCGCAGCGGCGGCGTGCTGGAGGTGGAGGCGCCCGGCGACGGCCGCGTGACCGACGTGGCCGTGCGCGTGGGCGACGCGGTGAGCGAGGGGCAGGTGGTGGCGCGCATCCAGCGGCAGGACCTGGTGCTGCGCATTCAGCAGGCGCGCGCCCAGGTGGCCGAGCTGCGCCAGCGGCACGCGCAGCAGGTGCGGTTCGGCCAGACCGACGTACAGCTGCAGGCGGCCCACCGCGCCCAGCGGCGCGAGCAGCTGCTGGCCAGCATCGAGGCCGGCACCCGCACCCTGCGCACGCTGAACGAAAAGATGGAAAGCGAAGCGCGGCTGGCGCGGGAGGGGCTGCTGACCCGGCAGGCGGTGCTGGCCACCACGCAGGAGCGCGACGGGGCCGAGGAGCGCGTGCGCCAGGCCCGCAGCGAGCTGGCGCAGCTGCAGGCCGAGGCCGGGCAGGTGCAGAACCAGACCCTGCGCAACGTGCAGGAAAGCCAGACGCGGCTTACCGAGGCCGAGCGCGAGCTGGCGCAGATGGAAAGCGAGCTGCGCACCACCAGCGAAGTCACCAGCCCCTACACGGGGCGGGTGCTGGAGGTGATCGTGGAGCAGGGAAGCATGGTGGACCGCGGCCGCCCCATCCTGAGCGTGGACCTGACCGGCAAGGCGGTCAAGGCGCTGGAGGCCATCATCTACATCCCCTCGGTGCACGGCAAGAAGATCCGCCCGGGGATGGAGGTGCAGATCGCCCCGTCCACGGTGAAGAAGGAGGAGTTCGGCTACCTGCTGGGGACGGTGACCTACGTCTCGGACTTTCCCGTCACCCCGCAGGCGATGCAGCAGGTGCTGAAGAACGAGCAGCTGGTGACCTCGCTGAGCGGCGACGACGCGCCGTACGCCATCCACGTGGACCTGCTGCCGGACCCCGACAACCTGAGCACCTACCGCTGGACCAGCTCCGAGGGCCCTCCCATCCGCATCCAGAGCGGCACCCTGGCCTCGGCCGGGGTGGTGGTGGAGCGCCGCCGGCCCATCCTGATGGTGGTTCCCCAGCTGCGCCGCCACGGCGGCGCTCCCGCGCCGCGCCCATGATCGCCCGGGCGAAGGCAGCCGTCCGGCGCCTGCGCGGCGGGGGCGGGGCGCCCACGAAGCCGCGGCGCGCGCGCGTCCCCACCGTGCTGCAGATGGAGGCGGTGGAGTGCGGCGCGGCGTCGCTGGCCATGGTGCTGGCGTACCACCGCAAGCGGGTGCCGCTGGAAGAGGTGCGCGTGGCCTGCGGCGTGTCGCGCGACGGCAGCAAGGCCAGCAACGTGGTGAAGGCGGCGCGCGGCTACGGGCTGGTGGCGAAGGGGTTCAAGAAGGAGCCGGGCGACCTGCGCGCGCTCCCCGTGCCCATGATCGTCCACTGGAACTTCAACCACTTCGTGGTGCTGGAGGGGTTCGGAAAGGGAAAGGCCTTTCTGAACGACCCCGCCCACGGGCCGCGCGCGGTCACCGAGGACGAGTTCGACCAGTCGTTCACCGGGGTGGCGCTCACCTTCGAGCCCGCGCCGGAGTTCGTTCCCGGCGGCGAGGGGCACAGCCTGGCGGCGGCGCTGGGGCGGCGGCTGGCGGGGCTGCACGGCGCGGTGGTGTACGTGGTGCTGGCGGGCCTCGCCCTGGTCCTCCCGGGGCTGCTGGTGCCCACCTTCTCCCGCGTCTTCGTGGACGACGTGCTGGTAAAGGGGATGGCGGAGTGGGTGCGGCCGCTGACCTGGTTCATGGCGGCGACGGCGCTGGTCATCGCCACGCTCACCTTTCTGCAGCAGCGCTACCTGCTGCGGCTGGAGGCGCGGCTGGCCATCGGCACCTCGGCGCGCTTCCTGTGGCACGTCCTGCACCTTCCGCTGCAGTTCTTTACCCAGCGCTTTCCGGGCGAGATCGCGTCGCGCGTGGGGATCAACGACCGCGTGGCGCAGCTGCTCTCGGGCGAGCTGGCCACCAGCACGCTGGCGGCCATCGTCGTGGTCTTCTACGCGGCGCTGATGTTCCGCTACGACCCCGTGCTGGCGGCCGTCGTCGTGCTGACGGCGGGGCTGAACATCGCGGCGCTGCGCTGGGTGTCGCGGCGGCGCGCGGACCTGAGCGCGCGGCTGCTGCAGGACCGCGGCAAGGCCATCGGCACGGCCATGGGCGGGCTGCTGAACATCGAGAACCTCAAGGCCACGGGGTCCGAGTCCGACTTCTTTGCCCGCTGGAGCGGCTACTACGCCAAGGCGGCCAACGCGCAGCACCAGCTGGCGCTGCAGACCACCCTGCTTTCCGCCGTGCCGCCGCTGCTGCTGGCGGTGAGCACGGCGCTGCTGCTGGGGGTGGGCGGGCTGCGGGTGATGGACGGCCGGCTGAGCATGGGCATGCTGATCGCCTTCCAGGCGCTGATGCTGGCGTTCCTGAACCCGGTGAACTCCCTGGTGGCCATGGGGAGCACGCTGCAGGAGGTGCGCGGCGACATGAACCGGCTGGACGACGTCCTGCGCGCGAAGGCGGAGCGGATGGAGGCCCCCGCGCCGGCGGCCGGCGAGCCGCGCCCCGTCGTGGCCACGCCGGCGCCGGGGCGGCTGGACGGCGGCCTGGAGCTGCGGCGCGTCTCGTTTGGCTACAGCCGGCTGGAGCCGGCGCTCATCCAGGACTTTTCGCTGGACCTGAAGCCGGGGATGCGGGTGGCGCTGGTGGGCGGGTCGGGATCGGGCAAGAGCACGGTGGCGCGGCTGGTGAGCGGGCTGTACGAGCCGTGGGCGGGCGAGGTGCTGCTGGACGGCATCCCCCGCGCCGCCGTGCCGAAGCCGGTGATGACCAGCAGCTTTGCCGTGGTGGACCAGGAGGTGTTCCTGTTCGAGGGAACGGTCCGCGAGAACCTGACCATGTGGGACCCCACGGTCCCCGAGCCGGACCTGGTGGAGGCGGCGCGAGACGCCTGCATCCACGACGACATCAGCGCGCGGCCCGGCGGCTACGCCAGCGCCATCGAGGAGGGCGGGCGCAACTTCAGCGGCGGGCAGCGGCAGCGGATGGAGATTGCCCGCGCGCTGGTGAACCGCCCCAGCGTGATGATCCTGGACGAGGCCACCAGCGCGCTGGACCCCAGCGTGGAGCAGCAGATCGACGACAACCTGCGCCGCCGCGGCTGCACCTGCCTGATCGTGGCGCACCGGCTCAGCACCATCCGCGACTGCGACGAGATCGTGGTGATGGACGCCGGCAGGATCGTGCAGCGGGGCACGCACGACGAGCTGCGCGAGGCGGACGGGCCGTACCGCGACCTGATCGCGGCGGAGTGAGGCGATGACGACCCTTTGCTCCGGGCTCCCGGACGGCACGCCGCGCCCCGCGGCCGGGAACCGCCCCCTGCGGCTGGACCCCGCGCGCGTGTGGATCGTGCGGCAGGGGCGCATCGACGTGTTCGGCACGCGGCTGGACGGGGCGGGCGAGCCCACGGGCACGCGCCGCCACCTCTTCCGCCTGGAGGCGGGCGACCCCGTCTTCGGGCTGGGCGAGGACCCCGCCTCGGGCCGCGCCCTGCTGGCCGTGGGCGCGCCGGGGACGATGCTGGCGGAGTACGGGGTGGCGGAGTTCGAGGCGCTGGCGCGGGACGAGGGGACGCGCGCGGAGTTCGACGCGCTGGTGCAGCACTGGGCGGAGCGGGTGTGGGACGGGCTGGTGGGGCGCGCCACGGTGCGCCGCGCCACCGGTGGCGCGCTGGGCGAGGAAGTGTGGCTTCCCGCCGGCTTCAACCTGCGTCCCGACCAGGCGATGGTCTGGATCGACGCCGTGGAGGGCGAGCTGTGCCTGCTGGGCCGCCGCACCGCGCCGCTGGGCCCGGGCGAGATGATGCCCCTTACCCGCCGCGCGTGGGCGGAAGCGGTGGGCGCCGCGCGGGTGCGGCTGCTGGACACGGCGGCGGTGCTGGCGGCGGAGGGGGTCGAGGGGGTGTGGCGCGCGCTGGCCCGGCTGCACCACGTGGCCATGGAGCTGGCGGCGGAGCGCGCCCGGGCCGAGAGCCAGGCGTACGCGGACCGGCTGCAGGCGCGCGAAAAGGCGCGGGCGGCGGGGATGGCGGGCGGGCTGTCGCGCCTGGCCAGCACGCTCGAGACGACGCAGCAGCGGATGGGGATGCGGCTGCGCCCACCCGAGGGCGCGGACGAGGACACGCTCTTCGCCGCGTTCCGGCTGGTGGCCCAGGCGCAGGGGCTGCGGGTGGAGCCCCCCGCCAGCCGCGCGCAGGTCAAGGACCCGGTGCAGGCGCTGGCCCGCGCCTGCCGGGTGCGCGCGCGCCGGGTGGTGCTGCGCGAAGGGTGGTGGCGCGAGGACAACGGCGCCCTGCTGGGCCGCTGGGACGCGAGCCCGGTGCCGCTGGCGCTGCTTCCCGTGCGCGGCGGCGGCTACGAGGCGTACGACCCCGCCGACGGCTCGCGCGTTCGCCTGGACGAACAGTCGGCGGCGCGGGTGGGGCCCACGGCGTACATGGTCTACCGCCCCTTCCCGGCGGAGGCGCTGCGGCCGCTGGACGTGCTGCGCTTTGGCCTGCACGGCTGCCGGGCCGACGTGCTGACGGCGCTGACCGCGGCGCTGCTGGGCGCGGCGCTCGGACTCGTCCTGCCGCTGGCCACGGGAATGCTGTTCGAGCACGTGATCCCCGGCGCCGACCGCGGGCAGCTGGTGCAGATGACGCTGATCCTGCTGGCGGCGGCGGTGGCCGGCGCGCTGTTCACGGTGGTGCGCGGGCTGGCCATCGTGCGCATCGAGTCGCGCACGGCGGCGGGGATCCAGGCGGCGGTGTGGGACCGGCTCATCGCGCTGCCGCTCCCCTTCTTTCGCGACTACTCGGCGGGCGAGCTGGCCATGCGCGCCATGAACGTCGAGGAGATCCGCCGGGTGATGACGGGCGCGGTGGTCACGGGGCTGCTGGCGGGGCTGTTCTCGCTGAGCAACCTGTTCTTGCTCTTTCACTACGACTTCAGGATGGGCGCGGTGGGAACGGCGCTCATCCTGGTCTCGCTGGTGGCCTCCGTCTCCATCGGCCTGCTGCAGCTGCGCAGCCAGCGGTCCATCCTCACGGCGCGCAGCAAGATCAGCGGGATGATGCTGCAGTTCCTTACCGGCATCAGCAAGTTGAAGCTGGCGGGGGCCGAGTCGCAGGCGTTTTCGCTCTGGGCGCGCGCCTTTGGCGAGCAGCGCGACCGGCAGTACCGCAACCGCACGCTGGGCATTCGCCTGGCGGTGTTCAACGCGGCGTATCCCGTCTTCTGCTCCATCCTCCTCTTCCGGATGGCGGCCGCCACGCTGGGGACGGAGGACGCCATGGGGACGGGCGCGTTCCTGGGCTTTACGGCGGCGTTCGGCCTGTGCCTGGGCGCGGTGCTTTCCACCAGCACGGCGGTGCTGCAGGCGCTGAACGCGGTGCCGCTGTACGAGCAGGTCAAGCCCATCCTGCACACCCCCCCCGAGGTGCGGCCGGGCAAGGACGACCCCGGCGAGCTTTCCGGCGCCATCGAGCTGCAGCACGTCTCCTTTCGCTACCAGGCCGACGGGCCGCAGGTGCTGCGCGACGTCTCGGTCCGCATCAACCCGGGCGAGTTCGTGGCCTTCGTGGGGCCCTCGGGCTCGGGCAAGTCCACCTGCTTCCGGCTGCTGCTGGGGTTCGACACGCCGGAGCTGGGGTCGGTTTCCTACGACGAGCAGGACCTGGCGGGGCTGGACGTGGAGGCGGTGCGGCGGCAGATGGGGGTGGTGCTGCAGAGCGGGCGGGTGATGTCGGGCGACCTGTTCACCAACATCGCCGGCTCGTCCACGGCCACGCTGGACGATGCGTGGGAGGCGGCGCGCATGGCGGGGCTGGACGAGGACATCCGCAGGATGCCCATGGGAATGCACACCATGGTGAGCGACGGCGGCGGCACGCTGAGCGGCGGGCAGCGGCAGCGGCTGATGATCGCCCGCGCCATCGTGGGCCGGCCGCGCATCCTGCTGATGGACGAGGCCACCAGCGCGCTCGACAACCGCACGCAGGCCATCGTCAGCGAGTCGCTCGATCGTCTCCGGGCCACCCGGGTAGTCATCGCGCACCGGCTCAGCACCATCCTCCACGCCGACCGCATCCACGTCCTGGTCGCGGGCGAGATCGTGGAGAGCGGAAGCTTCGACGAGCTGATGGCGCTCGATGGCGTCTTCGCCGCCATGGCCCGCCGCCAGCTGGCCTGAGGGAGCCGGATGAAGCGGAGTTGAACCCGGTGAACCGCAGGTTTGTCATTCCGAGGCCCGGCCACACAACAATCAGAGGAATGCGCCGCAGGTTGCAGGGCCGAGGAATCTACCGTCGGCTCGCGTGAGGCCGGACGCGGCAGCCCGCGCCACCGTCGCGGCGGCGAAACCGCCAGACAGGGCCGGTCCGGGACGTCACGACACCCCACGAGGAAACGGAAAGTAGATTCCTCGGTCGCGCACCAGATTCCATGGTCACGTACGGTGCCGTGCGGCGCTCCCTCGGAATGACAGATCGGGGGTCGGTTTAGGGAAGCCCATTGGAGGGGGGCGGCCCACCCCTAAGAATCACACGTGAACCTGACTTCCTGAGGGAGCGCACCACGTGTAACCGGAAGTGACGCAAGAGCCTGCGCGCGACCGAAGGATCTGCTTTCCGCCGCGCCGGATCAGGCCGGCAGGCGCATCTGGCTCTCGCGTCGGGATCCGATGATCGTGCGTGGCAGGGTGCGGCAACGGACGCGCGGCAGGGGTGGCGTCCGCCGTCTTCCGCGCGGCGCGGCGGGATGCCCGGGCGTCGGTCGATCCGGAACACACCGCGATCCTGCCGGATTTCGGTACTCGGCCGCCGGATCGGGTCCACGGATCGCGGTGGTGTGGATGATGATCGGCGCCTGCATGCGAGTCGGTTGCGGTGGAGGCGGTAAAGGTGTTTTTCAAAAAATTCGGATACAAACCGTAGGGCGGGCTTTCCGCCACGTTTCCGCAGGGTTCGTGGATGGCCGCGCCCTCCTGCGACGCGAAGCACCCGGGACACACCGATGCACGGCAGCAGACTTCTTCGTGGTTCCACGCTCGCGCTGCTCCTCGCGGCCTCCGCGCTGGCGGCGTGCGGCGGCTCCGACGACCCGGCGGCGCAGCGCTCGAAACGCTCCGCCGGCAAGGGCGAGATCGTGGTGGGCGCCGCGTGGCCGTGGGAGCTGCGCGGCGAGCAGATTCACTACGGCAAGGGGATGGACCTGGCCGTGGAAGAGCTGAACGCCGCCGGCGGCGTGCTGGGACGCCCGCTCAAGCTGCTGCGCGTGGACGACCAGGAGTCCGTCGACCGCGGGCGCATCATCGCCCAGGAGCTGGGGCGCAACCCTGACGTGGTGGCCGTCATCGGGCACCTGCAGTCGTACGTCACCGTCTCCGCCGCGCCCATCTACGACCTGTCCGGCCTGCTGCTGGTCTCCGCCACCAGCACCTCGCCCGAGCTGACCCGCAAGGGCTACGGCCGCGTGTTCCGCACCACCTTCAACGACACCGAGGTGGGGCGGCAGATGGCGCAGTACGCCGTGGACCGCGGCTACAAGCGCATGGTCATCTACTACGCCCGCAACGAGTACGGGCGCGAGCTGGCCAACGCCTTCGAGGAGCACGCCGTCAGCCGCGGCACCCAGGTCGTGAACCGCGAGTCGTACGACCCCAACCTCTCCGCCAACCCCGTGGCCGCCGAGCAGACGGTGAACACGTGGAGCAGCTGGGAGTTCGACGCCGTCTTCATCGCCGGACAGGACGAGCAGGCCGCCCTGCTGGTGACCGAGCTGCGCCGCCAGGGAATCCGCGTTCCCGTCCTGGGAAGCGACGCCATGGCCACCCCCGTGTTCCTGGAAAAGGGCGGGCCGGCGGTGGAGGGAACGGTGATCGCCAGCGCCTTTCACCCCGACGCCCCCGACGCCGAGGTCCGCCAGTTCAACCAGGCGTTCGAGCGGCGCTACGGCGGCCGCCCCGACGTGGGCGCCGCGCTGGGCTACGACGCCGTGCGCGTGCTTGCCCAGGCCATGCGCGAGGCGCAGACCACCGAGCCCGACAAGGTGGCCGCCGCCATGCACCGCCTGACCGGCTTTCGCGGCGTGACCGGCGCCTTCAGCTTCGACCAGGAAGGCAACCTGGTGGGAATGCCCATCCGCAAGGTGGTGGTGCGCGACGGACGCTTCCAGTACCTGGACGAGCGGCCCGCGGCCGGCGTGGAATAGAGCCCGGCTGCCACTGGATAGAGCACGGGGTCCATCGCCTAGGAGTGCGCCGCACCGCACCGGATGCGCCTTTCGGTTGCGGCGCATCGACTTGCGGAGTGCACGCAAAAATGGCATGTGGCGTGCTCCGCCCGACGCTGACACACCCGTTTGATGACCTTCTTGTCCCCGGGAGAACACCTCAATGGCCGACGGCCTTCTTCGCCCTGACGAGGGTGAGTTCGACGACCTGGACGTGGACGAGCTGGAAGACGTGGTCGGCGGGCTGGACCTGCCGCTGGACGACACCAACTCGCGCTGTACCATCAACGGCAACTGCGGCTGCCAGGCGTAGGTGCGATCCCGCTCCGCGCGGCACCCGCACGCCGGGCGCACCCCCGCCCGAGGCGCCCCTTCCGCCCTTCACCCCTTCCGCCCCCGCCGCAGGGGCGATGCGACGCTCCCATGCCGCTGACCGTTCTCCCGGCCGCCGGCGCCGTCTCCCCGGCGCCTGACGGCATCGCCGCGGACGCGCGTGAGGCGCGCCGCGCGGAGGTGCTGCGCGCGTTCGGCGCGGGGCCGGCGGAGTGCGGCGAGCTGCTGGCGTACAACCGCAGCGTGTTCGCCGTGCCGGGGGACGTGCGGCTGCCGCTGCCGGACGAGCCGTTCGTGGCCGCGTGGACGCGCTACGCGGCGGAGGCGTGGACGCGCGGCCTGCTCCCGGTGCTGCGCGAGCACCTGGTGCAGCTGCGCTTTCCGGTCGGCGCGGGGCGCAGCGCCGACGAGGCGTACCGGGCGGCCACCGGGCGCGGCATCGTGCCGCCGGGGACGGGCGGGCTGGAGCTGGAGGATCGCGAGGGGCTGCGGCTGTTCATCCACCCCACCCCCGCCGGCGCCGTCCCCGTGCTGCTGGCCTCCCGCCGCGCCGACTTCGAGGCGCTGGTGCGCGCGCTCACCCGGAAGAACGAGCCGGCGCCCATCCCCGCTTCCATGGGCGCAGCCATGGTGGGCGGATACAACAATTGGGGTCGCGTGGCCGAGCTGCGCCGCGCGTGGGAAGCGGGGGAGGTGGACGCGGACGGCGCCCGCGACTGGAGCGCCGCCTTCGCCGTTCTCAAACAGCGCAGGGAGCTGTACCAGGACCGCTTCATCCTGCTCAGCGGCGGACCCTACAGCGGCGTCCCCGCGGAGGCGATGGGGCTGCAGCCCGACGAGTGGAGCCGGGCCTCCATCACCATCCGCCTGGAGCACGAGTGCGCGCACTACTTCACCCGGCGCGTCCTGGGCTCCATGCGCAACAACCTGCTGGACGAGCTGATCGCCGACTATGCCGGCATCGTGGCCGCGGCGGGGCGCTATCGGGCCGGCTGGTTCCTTCGCTTCTGCGGGCTCGAGGGGGAGGACGGATGCCGGGCCGACGGGCGGCTGTGGAACTACCGCGGCGAACCGCCTCTTTCCGACGCCGCGTTCGCCGTGCTGCAGCGGATCGTCCGCGCCGCCGCGCGCGAGGTGGAGCGGTACGATGCCGGTTTGAGTCCGTCCAGCCGCACTCCGGAAGGCCGCGCGCGGGTGCTGCTGGCGCTGGCGGCCCGGACGCTGGAAGAGATCGCCGCGGGCGCGCTGCCATCCTTGGGGCCGCCGCCCCCCATGGGGAGCCCGGTCTGATTCGCGCCGGCCGACTCGGCTGGATAGGGACCGGCGTCCATCGGATAGGGCCCCGATCCCACCCTTCTGGCGCCGCGCTCTCCAAACCGCTGTGGCCAATGGAGATACCTCTCCAGGCCAGCTGGCACCGCGCATGCCTTTCACGCCGGCGCACGCTCACCGCGTCGTGCGCAGCTCCGTTCTCCCTTCCGCCGGCCGAACCGCGATGATCCCCACTCCGGAGATGTCCGTTTCGCCCCTGGACCGTGCCCCGCGCGCGGCGGGGGGCACGCCGCCGGCGCTGGTGCAGCTGCGCACCCCTCCACGCGCCCGTGTGGTGCCCTCGCGCTTCAATGCGCGGACGGTGGGCGAAGACGGGCGGCTGATCCTGTGGAACACCTTCAGCGGCGCGGTAAGCGTGTTCAAGCCGCGCGACCGCGAGCGGGTGCTGGCCGCGCTGGCCCCTGCCGGCCTGCGGGAGCCGCTGGACCGCGTGAGCCAGTACCTGAGCCGCCGCGGCTACCTCGTGCGTGACACGGCGGGCGAGCTGGACCACTTTCGCTACCGCTTCGCCCGGCAGCACTGGCGGCAGGACGTGCTGCAGCTGATCCTGCTGGCCAGCGAGGACTGCAACTTCCGCTGCGTGTACTGCTACGAGCAGTTCCGCAACGGCACCATGGAGCCCGGCGTGCGCGAGGGCGTGCGGCGGCTGGTGGAGGCGCGCGCGCCGCGCCTGTCGCAGCTGGGGATCTCGTGGTTTGGCGGAGAGCCGCTGTACGGGTGGGAGGCGGTGGAGGAGTTGGCGCCGTTCTTCGCCCGCACCGCCCGGCGGCACGGGCTGGCCCTGTCGCACCAGATGACCACCAACGCGTACCTGCTGACCGAAGAGCGGGCCACGCGGCTGCTGGAGTGGGGGTGCGACAGCTACCAGGTCACGGTGGACGGCCTGGCCGCGGAGCACGACTGCAAGCGCGTGGGCCGCGACGGCAGCCCCACCTGGCAGACCATCATGGACAACCTGCGCGCGCTGGCCCGGCGCACCGCCGCGTTCCAGGTGGCCATCCGCGTGAACTTCGACAACGACAACCTGCTGCGCCTGGCGCCGTTCCTGGAGGCGCTGAGCGAGGACTTTGGCGGCGACCCGCGCTTCGTGCTGCGTTTTCGCCCCGTGGGCCGCTGGGGCGGAGAGAACGACGACGCGCTGGACGTGTGCGGCACCGGCGCCCGGCGCCAGGCGCTGGACGGGCTGCGCAGGCAGGGGCTGGCGGCGGGGCTGCGGGTGGAGGGCGGCATCCGCGAGATGGCGGCCATGGGATCGCAGGTGTGCTACGCCGCGCGGCCCTTCAACTTCATCGTGGGCGCCACGGGCAAGCTGATGAAGTGCACCGTGGCGCTGGACGGCATGGAAGAGAACGTGGTGGGCCGGCTGCACCCCGACGGGCGGCTGGAGCTGGCGGACGAGCGGATGGCGCGCTGGGTGAACCCGCACTTCGAGACGGACGCGCAGTGCCGCAGCTGCTACGTGCTCCCCGGCTGCCAGGGCGCCGCCTGCCCCCTGACCCGCGTGCAGAGCGGCACCCGCAGCTGCTGCGAGGTGCGCTCCGAGCTCAAGCGCGAGATGCGCTTTACCCTGGCCCAGGCGGAGCCCCGCCGCGCGGCCGAGCCCGTGGCGGCGGGCGGATGATGCGGGGACGGGTGACGGGGCAGGGGAGGGCGCCGGGCACGGCCGCGGCGCGCTCCGGCGACGAAACGCCGAAGCGCGCGGCGATGGCTCGGCGCGCGCTTCGGCGGAAGGCGGGACACCCGGTCGATGGAGGCCGCGGGTCTCTCACGCGAATCCCGCGGGATGGACGGAGACTCCCGGGTCCGTCCCGCCGGCGGGAGACGGATCTTCGTCCGGCCCCGGGATCAGCGCTCCGGCTTGAGGCGGTGGTGGCGCAGGAAGTCCATGAACTTCAGGTAGTCGTCCTGGCCCACGCCGAACACCTGCAGGGCACGCTTGTAGCTCCAGTTGCTGCGCCGCAGCCCCTCTTCGACCACGGCGCGCACCTCGCCGCGGTTCAGCTCGCGGTCCATGAAGGGCTCGTACACCAGGTCCCAGAAGGTCCCCGTGCCCCCCGTCATCCGTCCCACCAGCGACGCGGCGGCGCCGGGGGCAGCCGCGGCGGAGGGGGCACCGGCGGCCGCGGGGCGGGGCGCCACGCACTCCAGCTGGTCCTCAAAGGCGTCCGGCTCGATGACGCCGCCGCTCCCGCAGAGCGAATGGCTGGTTTCCACCACCGCCCGCAGCTCGCGCACGTTGCCGGGCCAGGCGTACACCGACAGGCACTCCAGCGCGCGCTCGGAAAAGCGGCGGTCCTGCCCGGTGTCGGCGTTCATGCGGCGCGCGTAGTAGTCCAGCATGAGCCGCCAGTCGCCGCCGCGGTCGCGCAGGGGGGGCACGTGCAGCTGCATGTAGCGCAGGCGAAAGAGCAGGTCCTCGCGAAAGCGGCCCTGCGCCACCAGCGTCCGCAGGTCGCGGTTGGTGGCGGCGATCACCCGCACGTTCACGGTGCGCACGCGCGTGTCTCCCACGGGCACCAGCTCGCCCTCGCTCAGCACGCGCAGCAGCATGGCCTGCGCGGGAAGGGTGAGCTCGCCCACCTCGTCCAGGAACACCACGCCGCCGTCCGCCTCGCTGAACACGCCGCGGTGTTCCTCGAACGCCCCCGTAAAGCTGCCGCGCTTGTGGCCGAACAGCTCGCTGGCGACGAGCTGGCTTTCGGTGTACTGGGCGCAGTTCACGCTGACGAACGGCTTTTTGGCGCGGGCGCTGAGCAGGTAGATGGCCCGGGCGAAGATCTCCTTGCCCGTCCCCGTCTCGCCGGTGATGAGCACGGGGCCGGACGCCTGCGCAAAGCGCTGCACCCGGTCCTGCAGGGCCACGATGGACTCGTGCTGCCCCACCATCACGGCCTCGCGGCGCTCGCCCCATCGCTCCAGCGACATCAGGCGCACGCGCCGGGCAAGGTCCGTTTCGTCCGCGGTGCCGCTGGGGGAGCGCTGGATCATGGAAACCGCCCTCGGAGTTGGGGGTGCCTGCGCTGTTTTCCGCCGGTACGCGCGCGGAAAAGCTATGCTGTCGGGTCCACACGGGCGATGGCGGCGGCGCCGGACAACGGACGCCGTTCCGCGAAAACGTCAGCGGGACGTGGAGAACCAGGTACGATCTTGGGGAGGAGACCGCGAGCTTGATTGATTTGCGTCCTGAAGCGTACGGTAGGATATACGCCCGCCCATCAACTGTCAACGCTACAGGCGCGCGTAGTTCGTGCCGTGTTGCTGGACCGTGCGTTCCCCCGTTTTGCGGGAGGCCGGAGTGACCGTGGCGGCGGCCCCGCGGGGCGTGGGGCGTTATCCGCTGGCGGGAACGCTGGGCCTTGCCGCGCGGCACCTGCCGGCCGCCCTGGTGCCCGCGGCCGCGCGCGATCGGGTGCTGTCGGTGGCGGGGCGCATTCCCGCGGCGCTCACCCGCGCGGCGTACCTGGAATGCCGCCTGCGCGACGGCCCGGACCCGGTGGACCTCATCTTCCGGGTGGAGCGCGAGGGCGCGGAGATCCTGGCGGGGCGGCACCCCGGGGTGGACCCGTCGCGGCTGCTGGCCTGCGGCCCCGCGTGGCGGGCCGTGGCGGACCTGTGCCGCGCCTGGCTGGACGGCGCGGACCCGGCGTGGGCGCGGGTACGGCACCTGTGGCTGGAGCTGGACCTGGACGCGCCGCCGCACCCCGGCGGCCCCGCCCTGCCGCCGCCCTCCGTCTTCGTCGCGCTGGACGACGACGCCACGGCGGCGATGGGGACGGCGGCCGTGCTGTCGCTGCTGGCGACCGTGCTGGATCCGCTGGCCCCGGGGGCGATGGAGGGCGACACCCGCGCCCGCGTGGGCGCGTTGCTGGACCGGCGTCCGGCCGGCGCGGCGGTGCCCTACGCGGGAGTGATGCTGGCGCGCCCGCGCCAGGCGGTGCGCGTGTACCTGTCGCGGGTGGCGGGCGCGTCGGTGCCGCGGCTGCTGAACGAGGCGGGGTGGCCCGAAGACCAGGGGCGCGAGGCGACGGAGGCCGTGGCCGCCATGGCCGCCGCCGGTGCGCCCGAGGTGGGGATGCTGCACCTGGACGTGCTGGAGGGCGCGCTGCTCCCGCGGCTGGGGGTGGAGTACACGCTGGACCGGCGGACGCAGATCCGCGGCCGGGTGGCCGAGCACGCCTTTCTGGACGCGCTGGCGGCGCGGGGGCTGTGCGGGCCGGAGCGGCGCGACGCGCTGCTGGCCTGGCCCGGCTACGAGCTGCTGACCCTGCGCCACGAGTTGTGGCCCAGCCTGCTGGCCCGCCGGGTAAACTGCATCAAGATGGTCCACGAGCCCGACCGCGAGCCGCAGATGAAGGCGTACCTGCTCACCTTTCACCAGCCGCACTTTGCGCGCGAGTGACCGCGCGATGGAGCCCCGGTTCTACCGGGTAGAGACGGGACGCCACGCGCGGTGGCCCGCAAGGGAAAAAGCCGAGCAACGACGCGGGGGTTCTGCGTACTTTGTCACGGCATCCGAGTTGCCCGTTGGGGGCACGGCTTTCCAATGATCTTCATCATTTGTCCCGAACAAGGACCGGCCCCATGTCTGCTCACGGAAAGAAGACGGACGACCTCCTGAAGGAGGTGCTGGAGCGCGCGGCGACGGACCGTGAGTTCCGCGCCCGCCTGCTGTCCGACCCCGTCGCCGCCATCCGCATGGCGTTCGGCGTGATCCTGCCGCACAACTATCGCATCCGTTTCATCGAGCGCCCGCGCGAGCTGGACGCGCTGATCGTGCTGCCGGAGGTGGGCGGCCGCGGCGAGCTGGACGAGGACGACCTGGAGCAGGTGGCCGGCGGCAGCGACACGGAAGTCTGCGGGGCGTGGTAGCATGAGCGTGCTCGCCCGCATCCGCGTCTTTCGCCCGGAGCCGGACCCGGCCCCCCCGTCGGTGGTGGTCGCGGCAGGGCCGGAGCTGGACGAGGACGACCTGGAGCAGGTGGTCGGCGGGCTGGAGCGCATCTACGTTCCCGGCCGCGTCGTCGCTGCGGATTGATCTGCCGCCGGACTTCCATCGCACGAACGGCGGCGCGGCCTCCTGGGCCGCGCCGGCGTTCGTTTCTATGGGATCTGCAGGCGGACCCGGCTTCTGATATGACGGGACGGCGGAGCGATCACCAGCTTCGGCAAAAGACTTGTTCACGCAGAGGGAGCAGCAGAGGAACGACTCCGCTTCCTCTGCTCCCTCTGTGTGCGACAGGTCGCTTCGCGGATTCGGCGTGAACCGTCGCTACGCGGCGCCCGCCAGCGCCCCCCGCCCGGCGAAGCCGGCGAGCACCGTTGAGGTCTGCTCGCGTAGGGAGGGGCCGGGGGTGTTCGTCCACTCGTGGTGGGCGTCCCAGGCGTCGCGCCAGAAGGAGGGATCCTCCGCCGCGACCGTCTCCACGGCCCGCAGCAGCATGCGGCACAGGTAGACTTCGTCAGGGTTCATCAGCCCCAGCCGGTTGGCCGTCATGTGCATGTGAGCCACGCCGATCGCGCGCCTGCGGCCGTCCGGCAGCCTGGCCAGCTCGGCGCGCAGGGCGCAGGCCGCCTCCGCCAGCACCGGGCGCTCGCCGGCTCGCGCCAGCGCGGAGAGCTCGTTCCGTACAAGCGCGCAGATGCCGGAGCGCCCCCGGTCGAACGCTGCGTCCGCGACCGGCAGCACCTTCGCCAGCGGGGTTCCGAACATCACGCCCGCGTAGTCCGCCAAGTGCAGCAGCTCGTCCGCGTCCGCCACGTGGCCCCATGCCTGCCGCAGCAGCAGGCGCATCTGCCCCGCCGTGCGCCGTCCCGCCGGCCCGCCCGCATCCGCCTCCATCGCCCGCAGCGTCTCCGCCGACGAAACGGAGAACAGGTCCAGCGAGTGGCCGAAGAGCGCCTCTCCACCGTACCGCTCCACCTCGAAATGCACGGGCCTGTCGTGCACCGTGTTGTCCTCGATCACCACGTCGTCGCCTTCGTCCAGCGAGGGATCGTTGGCGATGATGCCGCGGTTGCGGCGCTGGATGCGCTCCGGCGCCTCCGGCTGGGGCGAGGGGGTGCGGGCCAGGAACGCGGCGGCCTCGCCGTGCATCCTTGCCGACGCCGCGGATGCATCCGCGGCGTCCACCTGCACCCGCAGGCGCAGGTGCGCCCCGCCCAGCAGGTAGCGGACGAAGAAGAAGCGGTGCGCCAGGCCGTCCGCCAGTAGCGAGGCGGCCACGGGACGCACCCACTCCGCAAGGGCGCGGTCGCGGTCGCCTGCGTAGTGCAGGTGAACGCCCAGCCAGGCGGGCGCATTGGACGCGGCGCTCACGCCGCCGCCGGCTGGAGAAGGGTGCGATGCCATGCGTAGAGCGAAAGAGGGATGCGAAAGCGGACGAACTGGTCCAGCTGCGCCAGAACGATGTGGGCGAAGCGGCGCACGAACAGGGTGCGCTCGGACTCGAAAGGCTCCGCGGCGACGCACCGCGCCAGCGCGTCCATCCCCCGCCAGACAGCCCCGGCGCCCCCCGCGGAATCCCATAGCGGGTCGAAGACGGCCAGGTTCCCGGGCCCGATCAGGCGAGGAAGCCCCTCCACGACCGCGGGATCGCCGGCGGCGATGGGATCGCGGAGCCGCACCACCAGCGTGGACGCGTAAAAGCGCCAGAATCCCGCCGCGTCCAGCCCCGCACGCTCCATTGCGGCGGTGAGCCCGGCGGCCCAGCGCACCGCAGTGGCCGTGGTGCCGCCGCGGCGCAGCTGGTCCACCGACCAGAGCGCTTGGTCCGTCAGCAGGGCGCCCACGGTGCGCGGGTCCATCCCCGGCGTGCACCGCAGCACCTGCGCGTCATGGGGAACGTCCACCCAGCGGTACGAGTTGTTCGGCTCTACCCCGGGGAGCAGGTCCAGCGAGCACAGGTGCTTGCCGCGGCACTGGGCGTGCCGCCGCTCCAGCTCCCCAGGGTCGAGCACGCGCGTGCTGGGCGCGGTTGCGAGGTACGCATCCAGCGCGGTCCCCAGCCCGGCGCGCACCTCGGCTTCACGGTCCGCGGCGGCCTCCAGCAGCAGCACCAGGTGCGGGCCCCGCGTGTCGAATCGGTCGAACCAGAAGTGCTCGATGGCCCCGCCGCCGCGCAGCGCGTGCAGCGCCGGGCCCAGGCACTCCGTCAGGAGGCGGTTCTGCTCCGGAGCGTCCCAGAAGTAGACGTTCAGCGCGAAGGTGTGCATGGTTCCGGGTGCGGCGGCAAACGAGGACGTGATACGGAATCCGCAGAAGAACGGGCGTCACACGTAGTCAGCGGAGTTTTCTCGTCCCTGCTCCTCTGCTCTCGTGGTCCGGGGGCTGATTCGATGTGAGCGGGCGGCACGGCACGCAGGCCGGCGCGGCGCGAACAGCGTGGGCCTTCGGGAAAGGGAAGAGGTGCAATGCCCCAGGCGCCATGAGATTTTCTCGGGCACGGATGCGATCGCCGGAGGATCTCCGCGGCGCACCGGAACCTGCCGTCATAACCACCCGCTGCGCGATCATGTAAACCATCCGCCACCACCACGATCGTGCGCGGCATGATCCCGGACGCGGCTCCTGTTCCGGATTCGGCGTCAGGCGTATTCGATGACGAAGCCGGAGAGCCGGAACATGGCGCGGACGAAGCGCTCCCCTTCCCGCGGCGGCTCCTCGACGAGGCGCCCCACCAGCTCGCGGTCTTCTTCCGTGAGCGGAAGTGAGCCGTAGAAGCGCCGCAGGTCCAGCAGGCCCACCTGCGCGCCGTCGCTGAGAACGCAGAAGGGGCGGCGGCCGGCGCGCATGGCGGCCGTCGCTTCGGCGTGCTCGCGCATGTCGTCCCAGCGGCAGCGGTCGCGGGCAATGCGGGCGCGGTGCAGCTCGAACTCGAGGCAGTCGTACGCCAGCCCCATGGTCCAGCGGCGGCGGTCCACGGTCTGCACCACGGCGAGCTGCGCCCGCCCCATGCTGTCGTCCGCCTCGTCGAAGGCGCGCTGGCTGTAGAAATGGTAGCCTAGCGCGCCGTAGTACGATCGGTCCGCCGCCGAGCTGATCGAGGGGTCCACGGATCCCTTCAGCCCGTCCAGCCCTTCGCGGGCGCGCTGCAGCAGGGCGGCGCTCTCCGCGTGGGTGCCGCCGCGCTGAAGCCTCTTCACGGAGCTCCTGCACATCTCCACCAGCGGGCGCACCTGCTCGAAGTCCTCTACCCACCGCTGGCCGGCGGGTCCACTGAGGGCCACGTAGCGAAGCCAGCCCATCGAGTTTTCCGTTCCGTTCTTCATCGGGGTTGCCCTGCGGGGGAGGTGGAGCCGAACGCGGATGCGTCCGGCCCCACCCTGTCGATGATCAGTTGGAGCACTGGGAGCAGGAGCAGCACGTCCCGCACGAATCGACGAACTCGTCGGAGCGGGTCAGGCCGCCGGCCACGTCCTCGAGGGCTTCGTCCGAGAGGGGCTCGATCTCGACGTTCTGGATCTCGAGGTCGTCGTTCTGATTTTCGTTCTGCGACATGGTGGTTCTCCTTGGTGTCGGAGCCCGGAGGCTCCTGGGAAGGTGAGGCGCGACGTGCTCGCGATGATCAGTTGGAGCACTGCGAGCAGGAGCAGCACGTCCCGCACGAATCGGCGAACTCGTCGGAGCGGGTCAGGCCGCCGGCCACGTCCTCGAGGGCCTCGTCCGAGAGGGGCTCGATCTCGACGTTCTGGATCTCGAGATCGTCGTTCTGGTTCTCGTTCTGCGACATGGTGTTTCTCCTGGTTTCGAGCCCGCGGGCTCAGGGGGGGGTGAGGTGCCCGGCCGAAAGGGCGGGCAGGGTGCGCCCGGAAAGGGCGCGCGCTCGGGGCGACGCGGCCGCCGCCAGGGGCGGGCGCAGCGCGAGGGTATCCAGCAGCACCTCCACGGCCCGCGGGCGCCCGTCGGGGCCGCGGGGACACATCGCGGGGGTGGGGAGCATCTCCGAAACCCGCAGCGTCTCGTCGGGCGCCCTCGACACAGAATCGCGCAGCACGGGAAGCAGCAGGGGCGAGGTAAAATCCAGGTACTGGGGCTTCTGCACGCGCTGCAGGACGGGGTGCGGCTGCACGTCGGCGATGTACACGCGGTCCGGGATCCCCCAGTCCATGCGCGCGCGGTTCACGGCGGCGAAGGCGTGCGCGTCGGATGCGTCCATCAGCCCGCGCAGCAGGTCCACCGGGATGTTCCAGGCGCGCCGGTGCAGCACCATGTTCCCCAGGACGGTGCGGGCGATGACCGTCAGCGGACCTTCCGGCAGCACCCGGCGCGGGGGATAGACGGTGGAGAGCTCGCTGGGCCCGAAGGCGCAGAGGAACTTGGCGAGGGTGGGGAGGTAGGCCTCGAAGCCCAGCCCCAGGTTGATGGCCAGGTAGCGAACGCCCCCCGGGCCCGTAAGGCGGGGCACGCCGTCTGCCGCGCCGAACGACACCCGCAGGTCGCCCAGCCGCACCCGCCGCGCGGGGGCGATGTCGGCGTCGTCCCCGGGAAGGGTGAAGACGGCGGCCGTCTGCGGGTGGTGCACGTTGAGCGTGTCGCCGTGCACGGAGTACACGTCCAGCAGCTGCACCCGCCCGCTTTCCAGCCGCCAGGTGCCTCGGTCGGCCATGTGCGCCGTGTACGCCCGCGCGGACTCGGCGTCCATGGCGGCCGTGAAGCGGCTGCCGTAGCGGCCGGTGCCCTCGCGCAGGCGGTTGAGCATCCAGCGCGAGCCGTCCGCGGCGGCGGGCTGCAGGAGCATCATGGCCCCCCACCCGCGCGCGTCCGTGAACTCGGGTGGTGCCAGCGACAGCAGGGCCCGCAGCTCCGCCGGGTCGATGCGGTTCTCCCCCTCCTCCATCCGCCCCAGCCCCTCCAGCCCGGCCGTGACGCGCGCGCGGCCCTCGTGCAGCGCCGCCAGGGCGGGGAGCCCCCGCGGGTTCCACGTGGTGACGCCGCGGTTCCAGTCCTTCCAGTGGGACAGGTGCACCTTGAGGTACTCGTTCCACAGCGGCTGCACGGCCTGGAACACCTCCAGCACGCCCACCTGCGTGCGCCCGGGCCAGCGTTCGCGCGCCACGTCCTCGAGCGTGTGCAGGAAGTCGTGCCGGTGCTCGAAGAGCACGCTGAGCCGCGCCAGCAGCTCGCCGTTGGCCGCGGCCTCGCGGGCCGCCCCGGCCGGGACGTCGGCGATGCCGTCCCGCGCGGGACGCCCGTCGCCCGCGTGAAGGAACACGTCCTCGTACAGGCTGGAGACGCCGGGGCGGGGGGCGGGGACGGCGGCGGTGTCCAGCCCGCCGGCGGCCGCCGAGGCCGGCCCCAGCGCGGCCACCACGCGGTGAAGCTCGCGGACGGTGGACGCGGGGTCGGCGGCGTCGGCGAAGCCTTCCTCCAGCGCCACCAGCCGCTCCAGGCACTCCCGCACCGCCTCCAGGGCCGCGTCGGGGGCCAGGGTGCGCAGGTGCCGGAGAATGCGCGTTTCCAGGTGCACCTCGTGGACGGGCCAGGGCATGCGCAGCAGCAGCACGCCGGCGTCCAGCAGCCGGTCCACCTGCCCGCGAACGGCCTCCGGGTCCGCCTCCGGCCGCTCGGCGGCAAGGGTGCCGACCAGCGCGCCGTAGGTGAGGCCGTCGCCGGACAGGAGCCGGGCCAGGCGCTCCACCAGCGCCCCGCGCAGCGACACGGCACCCAGGGCGTCGCGCTGGTAGCGCAGCGTGCCGGTCTCCGGGCTGGGCACCCAGCGGTGGGGGCGCAGGTAGTGAAAGCGACCGGGCTCCGTCTCGGCCAGCGAGTCGTTCAGCGCCATGCGCAGTCCGTCGCGGAAGGCCGCGTGGCGGCAGAGCAGGTCCGACAGGCGGTGCAGCAGGAAGCGCTTGACGCGCACCAGCGAGCGGGGCCGCCACGGCGCGCCGCGCAGCCGGATCCCGCGTCCGCCGCGGCGCAGCGTGCCGATGCCGATCTGCGTGAAGGTGGAGAAGGGCGACACCTTGCCGGCCGCACGGGTCACGTAGCGCAGCAGCGCCTGCTCGGCCTTGTGCTCGCGGCGCCCCGAGGCGGCCGGGGGTAGCGCGCGCAGGGCGCGGACGGCGTCCAGCAGGTCGGGGCTGGCCAGCGCCAGCCCCCGGACGAACTCGGCGTCTTCCAGCGGCGCGCGCAGGGCCAGGCGCTGGCGCTCCAGCTCGGCGGCGTAGTCGGCCTCGAAGCGCGCGTCCCACGCCCGCGCCTCGCCGTCCAGCGCGACGGCTGCGTCCCCCGCCTCGCCGGCGGCGGCGCGCAGGGCGGGCCAGCGCCCGTCCCCCGCGCGGGGGTGCAGGGGGCGTTCGTTGTGGCAGTCGCGGCGCACGGCCAGCAGAAAGCGGCGCAGCTCCGGCTCCGCGCCGGGGACGGCCGCGTGCAGCCGGTCCGCCAGCTCCGCGCGAGCGGCGTCCAGCCGCGCCTGCAGCGCGGCGCGCTCCGCGATGCCGGCGCACAACCTGGAGCCAAAGGCGTCCAGCGTGTCCAGGGGAAGGCCGGCGATGCGCACCAGCAGCGGCTCGCCCCCCCGCGCCCGGAACCAGGGGGACGGCTCAGGCATGTGCCGCCGCCAGCGCCGGCGCCACCTCGCCGGCCGTCCGTTCCGCCGTTTCCACCGCCCGCCCGACAAGGTGGTACAGGAAGGCCTCGTTCATCATGTCGAGGCCGGCCTGGTTGGCGACGCCGTGGAGTGCCTTGAATACCAGGGGAAAGGCGCGCTGCTCCGTGTGCGGGTCCAGGCTGGGCTCCGCGCGCAGCGCCTCGCTCCAGGCGCTCAGCTCCGCGACGGCGTGGCGCCAGCGGGCGTCGGTGCCGTTGCCGGCGGGGGCGGGGGACGAACCCCACTGCGCCGCCGCCGTGCGGGCCAGCTGCTGCACCGTCGCCTCGACCCGCGTGACCTGCCGGTCGAACCCGCCCCGGACGTGCGCCTCTCCCGCCTCGTCCGCGGCGTTGAAGCGCACCAGCCAGTCGCGGTGGTAGGCCAGGTACTCCGCGCGCTCCGTGGCGCCGAACCCCGCCGCGCACAGGGCGGCGAACAGCGCGCGCAGTACCGCCCGCTGGCGCCCCGCGCCGGGAATGCGTCCCTCCGCGTCGAGCGAGGTGGACTCCAGCACCAGCGCGCCGCCGCCCGCCAGGCAGGCGGTCATCCGCGACACGTAGCCATCGTCGCGCAGCAGGGCCTTGGGTCCCAGGGAGACGTGGCTGCGGCGGTACCGGGTCCACAGCAGCGAGCGGTCGGGGTAATCTTCCGAGGCCTCGTCGTCGATGTCGATGGGCGGGCTGCCCGCGCGGGTGAAGCGCGCCTCGTCCAGGTCCGCGAGGGGAAGGGCGGCGAACAGCGCCTCCGCCGCCTCCGCCAGCGCCCGCCGCGCGTCGTCCGCGCGCTCAGGCGGCCCGTGCACGCGTACCTTCAGGTGGTCGCCGTTCAGGGCGTACCGCACCCACCACACGCCCCAGTCCGCGTCCGGGTGCTCCGCCCGCAGGCGCGCCAGGGCCGGGGCGACGGCCTGGTGGACCACGGTGTCCAGGCGGCGGTTGCAGAAGATGCTGGCGGTGAGGATGGGATCGGGTGCGTACATGGGGGCGAGCTACTCCATCATGAGACAGGAGGGGAGCGCGCCGGGGCGCGCCAGCCGCAGCAGCGTACATCCAATGCCGGAAACGCCGCGAAAGAGCGAGAGGGTGCGCGGGGGCGTCTCGGCCACAAAGCCGAAGCCGTCGTCGCGGGGGGCGCGCTTCAGGGCGCGGCGGACGATGCCGCGGGCGGTGTGGACGAGCGCCGGCTCGCCCAGGGAGAGGCCCGCGGAGAGCAGCAGGTCCGCGCGGCCCAGGTTGCCGCAGCACAGGTCGTCTACGGGCGTGTCGGGGTGTGCGGCGGTGACGTCGAGGGCCGTCCGCATCTCTGCCTGCACCTCGGCGCCGCCGCCGAGCGCCGCCGCCTCCAGCCGTGTGAGCGCGATGCCGGGCGCGCCGGTGCACCAGGACTGCGTCTCGAGGAACCGGCCGAAGCGCGCATGCCACCAGTCGCGCCGGACGGGGTCGTACAGCTCTCGTTCGTACGCAAAGCCTTCCAGCGCCGCGTCGCGCAGGCGCGGGTCGCCGGTGCGTGCGTGCAGGCGCAGCAGCGCGCAGCCAATGCCCGCCGGCCCATGCGCAAAGCCCGGCCGCGGCGACCCGCCACCCGCCGGCCAGGCGCGCGCCCCGCCGAACGAGGCACGCCGCTCCAGGAGGTGCGCCCCGCACTCGGCGGCGATCTGCAGCGGGGTGCGCCCGTCGGCGTTGGGCCCGGGGCGGACGGCGTGCAGCGCAAGGAGAGCCAGGATGGCACCGGCGGCGCCGTGCAGCACGTCCAGCCGCGCGTCGCCGCGGACGTGCGCGGGGGTCAGCAGCCGCGTGGCTTCGTGCGCCTCGTCCAGCAGCGCCGGCTCCCCGGTCCACTCCGCCAGGCGCACCCGCACGTAGATGAAGGCGCCGATCCCCACGAAGCCGCCGACGGGGAGCGCGGGCGGGACCGATCCCGGCTGTGCCGCCAGCCCCGCGTAGGTGCGGCGTCCAGCGGCCAGGGCACCCAGCACCAGTTCCCGGTGCGCGTCCGTCCCTTCCACGTGGTCCAGCGCCGCGAGAAAAAGTGCCACGCCGCCGCTGCCGCCGAAGAGGTACGGGTCCATCGGCGCCGGAGCGCCGCCGGGCGCGGCCGGCTCCTGCATCCACACCACGGCGCCGCCGCGGGTGCGCACGGCCCGGCCGCGGACGTACGCCGCGATGGACCGCGCCCGCTCCAGAAAGAGCGCCGCGTCGTCATCGGCCGGTGGAGCCCCGCCCGGGACGGGCAGATCCAGCAGCGCAGCGCCGGAACCGGAATTCGTGAGCACCAGGCGGGGAGAGAGGGAAAGCGAGGGCAGGACCGGGAGGACGGTCGATCCGTCGCCGGAGTAGCACATATTTTTCCCGACATTTAGCAACAGGTATGCCCCATCCCAAGCTTGTTGCAACCTGATGCAGTAAAGACACATAGCTGTTTTACCCCGGGACAGACACTCACTTTCCGCGCTACTCCTCTATCATTCTGGCGCCCTGCCTCTATCGGATAGGGCTCGCCTGCCGCGAGGCCGGGGAGAGGGTGCGGGGGAGCGGCGACTCGCTCCGGCCGTTTGCGCGCGGGGGCGCGGACGCCGCATCTTTGCCGCCCACAGCCGGGCGGGTGGGAGAGCCCGGACGGTTTCATTCGTACTCTCGTGCTTCCATGACCGAGTACATCGTGTTCGCGGGGACGGCAAACCCGGCGCTGGCGGCGGCGGTGACGGAGGCGCTGGGGGCGGTGCCGGGCTCGTGCAGCGTGGAGCGCTTTCCCGACGGGGAGACCAGCGTAAAGGTGCTGGAGTCGGTGCGCGGCAAGGACGTGTACCTGCTGCAGCCCACCTGCCCGCCGGTAAACGACAACGTGATGGAGCTGCTGGTGTTCGCGGACGCCTGCCGGCGGGCGGCGGCGGGGCGCATTCACGCGGTGCTTCCCTACTACGGCTACGCGCGCTCGGACAAGCGCCACGGCCGGCGCGAGTCCATTACCGCCAGCATGGTGGCGCTGCTGATGCGCACGGCCGGCATCGACCACGTGGTCACGCTGGACCTGCACACGGACCAGGTGGAGGGCTTTTTTCCCGGCCCCTTCGACACCCTGACGGCGGTCCCCACGCTGTGCGCGGCCATGCGCCCGGAGCTCCCGGTGGACGCGGTGGTGGTCTCGCCGGACGCGGGGCGGGTAAAGCTGGCGACGGAGTACGCGACGCGGCTGGACCTGCCGCTGGCGGTTCTGCACAAGCGGCGGGAGAGCGGCACGCGCACGCAGGTGACGCACCTGGTGGGCGAGGTGGAGGGGCGCACCTGCCTGATCATCGACGACATGATCTCTACCGGGGGAACGCTGGTGGAGAGCGTGTCGGCGCTGCGGGACGCGGGGGCGGCGGCGTTCACGGTGAGCGCCACGCACGGGCTGCTGCTGCGCAACGCGGTGGAGCGCCTGGCGGATGCCGGCGTGGAGCGGCTGTTCGTCACGGACAGCATTCCGCCGCGCGAGGACCCGCGGGGGATCGTGCGGGTGGTGTCGGTGGCACCGCTGCTGGCGCACGCGCTGCGGCAGCTGGTGCAGGACCGCTCGCTGCAGGAGCTGTTCTGAGCCCAGCCGGCACCGGGAGCCCGGCTGTTGTGCCGTGCTGCCGGCCGGCGTGCTGGTGAAGGCAGCCCTGCGGTGTGTATGAGAAATTTTTTGAGGAGGGCTGCGGGAGCGAGTGAACTCGCCGCAACAACCGCGGAAAGCCCCGCAAACTGCGCGGGGCTTCAACTGCATGGAGCAGAACCGCCGCTTCCGAGAGTGTTGCTGAACTCCTCACCGCATCGACCTCCGAAACAGGAACTGTCATTCCGAGGCCCGGCCACGCTGTAACCGGACGTCACGCCGCGGGTTGCAGGGCCGACGAATCTGCTGTCGGCTGGCGCGAGGGCCGGACGCGGCAGCCCTCGCGATCACCTCGGCGGCGAAACAGCCAGACAGGGCCAGTCCGGGGCATGGCGGCAGGCCACGAGGAAACGGACAGTAGATTCCTCGGTCGCGCACCAGGTTCGGTGGGCCGCGCCGGGTGCCGGGTGGGCGCTCCGTCGGAATGACAGATCGGGGTGGGGCAGGGTTTCCTTCCGGGAGGCGCCGCTCCGCGAGCTGCTCGTATGATGTGCTTTGGCGTCGACTGAAGGATCTCGCTGGCAGAGCCGAGGGCGGATTCTCGGCACAGGGCCTGCCCCAGGGGCTGGCAGCGCCTGATCCGCCGGTCCCCCCGGATATGCATCGAAGGACGTAGGCCTCTGCATCACCCTTCCATCCGCACCTTCTGCAGTCCTGATCCATCCGTGCGCTCCGGGCGCAGATCCACGCGACACCTGATGCGCGTATCTGGTGAAGCCAGCCTCGCCGCCGACGCCCGTCGTAGAGAGCGCCGGCGGACCGCGTGCACGGCGGGGCTGGCGTGCTTCCCGAAAGTGGGGCAACAGACGCGATCGGGTGGTCCGTGGGCGGTCTGCGGGGCGCTCCGGATGGACGAGGCCGATCGACCTCCACGGAAGCCGTCCGTAGAGTCAGCGATCCCGGAAACGCGTGGGAGGATGCGAGGAGAAACGCCTGATTCTGCTGCGAGGAAAGGCTTCGTAATGGGGTGGAGAGGCGAACGGGCAGAAACCGGTTCGAAGAGGCGCGGGAAACGGGGTTCTCCGTCCCATCCTACCCATCCACAAGGACATCGGGGTGCCGCAGGTTTATCCCGGGACGTAACGAGGCCGTAAACACCGGGCGCAAGGTGCTACGCGGAATTGCATCAGCCTTGACCAAGCTTTCACGTGAGGCTACTGTAAATAACTGCCGCGCAAGCGGTTTGCACTCCTCGTAGCGTCTTTTGCGCCTGCCCCCCTCCTTCTGGGCCTGTCCAGGTGATCGTTTTCGTCTTTTTGGTCGCGATCGCATGCGCTCTGCTGGTGACGCCCGCCGTGGTGCGGGTGGTGACCAGCCGGGGCGTGTACGGCCACGTGCGCGCCGGGACGGACCCGGACGCGCCGCGGGTGCCGCGGCTGGGCGGCGTGGCCGTGTGCCTGGCCACCACCGCCGCGCTGGCCGCCGCTACGGTGATCCCCGGCGGCATGCACCCCGAGGGAACGCCGCCGGACGCGTTCCTGCTGGGTGTGCTGCTGGCGGGATGGATCATCTTTGGCGCCGGGCTGCTGGACGACCTGTACGACCTGCGGCCCACCACCAAGCTGCTGGCCCAGTGCCTGGCCGCCGTGGTGGCGTACGGCGTGGGATTCCGCATCGAGGAAGTGTCGTTCGGCGGCGTGTCGCTGCAGGTGGGAGTGCTGTCGCTGGCGCTCACGCTGCTGTGGATCGTGGCCGTGGTGAACGCCTTCAACCTCATCGACGGGCTGGACGGCCTGGCCACGGGGATCGGGCTGGTGGCGCTGGGCAGCACCTTCGTGGTCGCGTGGATGCTGGGCAACACCGAGGTCGCGATCGTCTGCGCCGCGCTGGGCGGCGCGCTGCTGGGCTTTCTGCGCTACAACTTTCGCCCCGCGCGCATCTTTCTGGGCGACTCGGGAAGCCAGTTCGTGGGCTTCATGGTGGCCGTGCTCTCCGTCCATGGATCCACCAAGAGCGCCACGGCCGTCCTGGCCGCCGTGCCGCTGCTGGTGCTGGCGCTTCCCCTGCTGGACACGCTGCTTTCCATCCTGCGCCGCTGGCTGCGCGGCAAGCCCGTCTTTGGCGCCGACGAGCACCACCTGCACCACCGGCTGATGGCCGTGGGGCTTACGCACGTGCGCGCCGTGGTGCTGCTGTACGTGCTGGCGGCGGCGCTGGCGGTGCTGGGCGTGGTGCTGGCGTTCGGCCCGCCGGCCACGGTGACCGCCACGGCGCTGGGCGGCGCGGCCGTCACGATCGCGCTGCTGCTGTTCGCCATCAAGCGCCTGGGCTACCACGAGTTCGTGGAGGCGGGCGCCGTGGTGACGTCGGGGATGCGCCGGGTGCGGCAGAGCATCCGCGACCAGATCCACGCCCGCGACGTGGCCCAGGTGCTGGCCCGCGCCGAGTCGCTGGTGCACCTGCAGGCCATCCTGCAGGACAACGCCGGCGCCCTGGGGCTGCTGTACGCCACGGTGTGCCGCGAGTCGTCCGCGGAGGGCTCGCGGTCGCAGCTGCCGGCGGAGGTGGCGGCGCGGGCGTGGAAGCTGGACTGGCCGGTGGAGATGGATTCCACGGACCCCTGCATCCTGCGCCTGTGGGCCGACGCGCCCGACGACCTGGGGATGCTGACGGCGGACCGCACGGCCCGCGTGCTGGCGGCGGCGGTGCGCGACTGGATGGCCGGCCCTCCGGCCAAACCGAGGGCGCACACCGACCCCCATACCGCGCCCCACGGGGTCGCCACCCCGTCCGGCGCCTCCGCGGCGGCGTGAGCATCCCGCCGCCCGATCCACCTTTGGTCCCCCACTTCCCGCGCCCCGGCGCGCCCGACGAGGCGCCGGGGCGTTCCGCGCGCCCGCCGCTTTCCGTCGCCTACCTGAGCGCGTCGGGGGCGCTGGGCGGGGCGGAGCGCGCGCTGCTGGACCTGCTGGCCGGGCTGCGCGCGGCGGAGCCGGGGTGGCGTCTCTCGGTGGTCGCGCCGGAGGACGGGCCCCTGCTGGACGCGGTGCGGGCGCTGGGCGCGGAGGCGCGGACGCTGGCCTTTCCGCCGGCGCTGGCGGCGCTGGGGGACGCGGGCGCGTCGGGCGGGGACGGCGCGCTGCGGCTGGCGGCGGGGATGCTGCGCGCGGCGCCGGGGACGGCGCGCTACCTGGGGCGGCTGCGGGCGCTGCTGGCGGAGATGCGGCCGGACGTGGTGCACACCAACGGGCTCAAGCTGCACCTGCTGGGCGCGCGGGCGGTGCCGGCCGGGGCGCGGGTGGTGTGGCACCTGCACGACTTCGTCTCCACCCGCCGCGCCATGGCGGGGCTGCTGCGGCGCGCGGCCGGCGGCGTCTCGGGGGTGATCGCCGTCTCGCGCGCGGTGGCCGAGGACGCGGCGCCGGTGGTGGGTGCCACGGTGCCGGTGTGGACGGTGTACAACGCGGTGGACCTGGACCGCTTCCGTCTCATCGGCCCGGTGGCGGAGCTGGACGCGATGGCGGGGCTCCCCGCGGCGCCGCCGGGGACGCTGCGGGTGGGGCTGGTGGCCACGATGGGGCGGTGGAAGGGGCACGGCGTGTTCCTGCGCGCCATCGCCGCGCTGCCGCGGGAGCTGTCCCTGCGCGCCTACGTGGTGGGCGGCGGCATCTACCGCACCGCGGGGAGCGAGGTGCGCCAGGACGACCTGCGGCGGATGGCGGCGGAGCTGGGGATCGCGGACCGCGTGGGCTTTACCGGCTTCGCGGACGACGCGGGGGCGGCGATGCGCGCGCTGGACGTGGTGGTGCACGCCAGCACCCAGCCGGAGCCGTTCGGGCTGGTGATCGCGGAGGCCATGGCGTGCGGGCGCGCGGTGGTCGCCAGCGCGGCCGGCGGGGCGGGGGAGATCGTGACCCCCGGCCACGACGCGCTGGCCGTGGCGCCGGGGGACGTGGAGGGGCTGGCGGACGCCATCCGCCGGCTGGCGCAGGACCCCGTGCTGCGCGACCGGCTGGGCCGCGCCGGCCGCGAGACCGCCGTCCGCCGCTTCGACCGCGCCCGCCTCGCCGCCGAGGTCGCGCCGCTGTACCGCACGCTGGTCGCGCCGCGCTGAGCCGGGCTGGAACGCTTCGGCCAGCGGTACCGTGATGCCTGCGCGGGCCTGTCCGGCGGGGCGGGGACCTGCCTGGATGCGACTTCCATGTCGAGGGCGTTCAGCAGCCGCTCCAGCCGCTCCTGGCTGAATCCGTCGATGCGCGCGTTCATGATCGCGGACACGTCGGGCTGGCTGATGCCGAGCAGCGCAGCCGCGCGGAGCTGCGTCAGCCCCCGCCGGCGGATCTCGCGGGTAATCGCGGAAGCGAGGTCCACCCGCGCCCGCTCGTTGGGAGCGTCGGGGATGCCGAGGATCTCGAACAGCTCATCGTCCACCGCTCGCACGGTTTCGATTTCTTTCTTCATCGCTTGATTTCATCGTCGTCGCCGTTCCGATCCGCTGGCCGGGTTCCGTGGACGTGGAGGGGATTCGCGGGTGCCATCCGCCAGTTCGCCCTGGATACTGCTCTTCTCGTGCAACGGCGGACTGCGGCGCTCAGAGCGCGACGGCCCCTTCGATCGTCTCATCGAGGTCCACGTCGAGCCCGCCGGTTACGGTGAGGAGGCGCTGACGCAGGTCCTCGGGCATGGTGCGGAGCCGGTCCGGGTGCGCGGCGACGTCGTGCTCCAGCAGCCGCAGGAAGGGAAGCAGGGCCGGATCCTGCTCCGCTTCGCTTTCCGTCGCGCGGCGAGCGATCACATGGGTACCGCGGATTTCCCACCCCAGGTCGTCTTCCCCGGGCCGAATGCCAGGTGCTTTGCGCACCCGGCTCGGAAGCGTCGTTCGGGATCTGCGGTCAACGCGGCTGCGGCGCACGAACGCCTCCGGGGCGGGATGAGAGAAGCGGGCCGTATGATAATGCAGAATGCATTGGCACCGTCAACGGCTGATCTGCGGCGCCGCCCCTGTCGTGGCTCGCTTCCGTGAGCGCGGGATGGTATTCTTCGCTGTCCTGCGCCCTCATCCGTTTCGCCCGCGTCTCCTTCGTTGACCATCCTCCTTCTCACGGACCGCATCACCCGTCACACGCTCGTCCGCGACCAGGTCTCCGGATGACCCTTCGCGCGCTGCACGTGTACCCCGGCAACCTGTACGGCGGGGTGGAGCGGATGCTGGCCACCTTCGCCGCGCTCCAGGGCCAGGCGCCGGGGCTCAAGCAGCGGTTCGCGCTGTGCTTCGAAGGGCGGCTGGCCGAGGAGGTTCGCGCCTCGCGCGCGCCGCTGGACCTGCTGGGGCCGGTGCGCGTCAGCAGGCCGTGGACGGTGGCGCGGGCGCGGCGCCGGCTGGCGGAGGTGCTGGCCGAAGCGCCGCCGGACGTGGTGATCTGCCATTCGTCTTGGGCGCACGGATTGTTCGGAGACGTGGCGCGCAAGGCCGGGATCCCGCTGGTCTTCTGGCTGCACGACGCGGTGACGGGACGGACGTGGGCGGACCGCGCGGCAAAGCGGGCGCGGCCGGACCTGGCCATCTGCACCAGCCGGTTCGCGCAGGGAACGCTGCGCCGGCTGTGGGCGGAGGTGCCGGCGGAGGTGGTGTATCCCCCCGTTCCGCGGACGGAGCCGGGCGCGGTGGACCGGACCGTGCTGCGGACGAAGCTGGAAACGCCGGCGGAGGACGTGGTGATCCTGCAGGCCAGCCGCATGGAGCCCTGGAAGGGGCACCGCCTGCTGATCGAAGGGCTCGCCGGGATCCGCGACGTGGGCGGATGGACCTGCTGGATTGCGGGGGGGGCGCAGCGGGCGCACGAGGAGGCGCACCTGGCCGAGATGTACGCGCTGGCACAGCAGCGGGGCGTGGCGCATCGCATCCGCTTCCTGGGCCAGCGCGACGACGTGCCGGCGCTGATGGCGGCCGCCGACGTGCTCTGCCAGCCCAACCTGGGCCCGGAGCCCTTCGGCATCGCGTTCGTGGAGGGGATGCACGCCGGCCTCCCCGTCGTGGCGACGGCCATTGGCGGGGCGCGGGAGATCGTGGACCCGGCGTGCGGAATCCTGGTATCGCCCGAGGCGCCGGTCGCGCTGGCGGACGCGCTGCGGCGGCTGATCGCGCGCCCGCTGCTGCGCGAGCGGCTGGGCGCGGCGGGCCCGGCGCACGCCCGCGCCCTGTGCGACCCCCATCAGCAGGCCGCGCGGCTGCGCGACGTGCTGGCCACCGTGACCCGGTCCACCCCCGGATGACCGATCCCGCATCGACGGAAGAGCGCGCCCGCCGCAGCCTGGGCAGCAGCGGCGACCCCATCTACCGCATGGTGGAGCGGGCCGTGCGCGCGCGCCATCCCGGCGGCGGCACCCTGGTGGACGTGGGGTGCGGATCGGGCCTGCTGTGGCCGTTCGTGCGCGCCCACTTCGGTCGCTACGTGGGCGTGGACGTGGTTCGCTACGACGGCTTTCCCGCGGAGGGCGAGTTCATCGCGCTGGACCTGGACCGCGGCGACGCGCCGCTGCCGGACGGGGTGGCGGACGTGGCGGCGGGGGTGGAGACCATCGAGCACCTGGAGAACCCGCGCGCCTTCGTGCGGATGCTGACGCGGCTGGCCCGGCCGGGGGGGTGGATCGTCGTCACCACGCCCAACCAGCACAGCCTGCTCAGCAAGACGCGCTTCGTGCTGCGCGGCGAGCACGCGGCGTTCACCGACTCGTCGTATCCCGCGCACCTGACCGCGCTGCTGGAGGTGGACCTGCGGCGGATGGCGGCGGAGTGCGGGCTGGTGGAGGTGGCGGTGGAGTACAGTGGGCGCGGGCGGGTGCCCTCCACCGGGTCGCACTGGCCGGCGGCGCTCTCCCGCGCCTTTCCGCGCGCCCTTTCCGACAACCTGCTGCTGATGGGACGCAAGCCGCATGGATGACGCCCTGCGCCCCGCGCCCGCGTGGTTCCGCGCCGCGCGCGCGGCCATCCGCCGCCTGCCGGCGGGCCGCTTTCGCGCCTTCAACCTGCTGGCCGCCACGGCGCCGCCCCCCTTCGCCGACCGGCTGGGGCCCCAGGCGGGACACCTGGCGTACCGCTGCGACCTGCGCGACATGATCGCGCGGGAGATGTGCCTGACCGGCGGCTACGCGCCGCTGGAGGCCGCGCTGGTCCGCGCCGTGCTTCCCGCGGGGGGTACGTTCGTGGACGTGGGCGCCAACATCGGCTTCTTTACGCTGCTCGCCGCGGCGCGGGTGGGCCCGGCGGGGCGGGTGGTGGCGCTGGAGCCGCACCCGGAGATCGCGGCGGTGCTTCGCGGCAACGTGGCGATGAACGCGCTCCCCCACGTCCAGGTGATGGAGGTGGCGGCGGCGGACGCGCCGGGCACGGCCATGCTGGCCGGCTTCGAGGGGGGCAACTGGGGCGTGTCGACCATCGCGCACGGCTCGGCGGAGGGCGCCCCGGCGTTCCCCGTGCGCTGCGCCCGGCTGGACGCGGTGCTGGACGAGGCCGGGGTGCAGGCCGTGGACCTGGTGAAGGTGGACGTGGAGGGCGCGGAGCCGCGGGTGCTGCGGGGGATGGGCGACGGCCTGCGGGCCGGACGCTACCGCCGCGTCATGGTGGAGCTGCACCCGTGGGAGTGGGCCGACGCACAGGCGCAGTTCGGCGAGATGGCGGAGCAGATGCGCACGGCGGGATACCGGGGCTGGCTGGTGGAGGAGAGCGCGGAGGCGGCGCGGCGCGCGTACTACGGCGCGCACGCCGCCCCCGCACTGCGCCCGCTGGGCGCGGACGTGCTGCAGGGCGCCTGGCCGCACGTGCTGTGGACGCTTCCCGGGATGGAGCCGGCGTGAACACCGCCGCGCATCCGCTTCCCTACGCGGCGCCGTACGGCCGCCCGCCGGCCCGCCCGCGCCGCGGGTTTCCGTGGGTGCCCGCGTTCATCGTCTTTCAGCTCGTCTGCCAGCTGGCGCTCATCAGCGGCAGCATTGGCGGGGCGCGGGTGGTGGTGCGCATGGCGGCGTTCGGGGCCAGCCTGGCGCTGCTGCTGGCGCTGCGCGGGCGCGGCTCCGCCCACCCGGCGGCGGGGCCGGCGGTGCTGGCGCTGGCGGTGCTGGGCATCTGCGTCTTTCACCCCGAGACGCGCGGGGTCACGGCGGGCGCGGCGCAGGTGGGGCTGTACGCGGCCGTGCTGGGCCCGCTGTTCTGGGTGCCGCGGCTTTCCAGCATCGACCTGCGGATGCTGCGGCGCGCGGTGCTCATCCTGTGGGGCTTCCACACGCTCAGCGCCGGGCTGGGAGTGATGCAGGTGTACCGTCCCGGCACCTTTCAGCCGCCCGTCTCGGCCATCGTCGAGAGCAAGGGCAAGGGCTACATCGAGTCGCTCAAGATCACCACCGCCACCGGCCAGCGCGTCTTTCGCCCCATGGGGCTGACGGACGTGCCCGGGGGCGCGGCCATCAGCGGGCTGTACGCGGTGCTGCTGGGGGTGGGCTTCTTTCTCACGCGGCGCACGCCGTTCGCCATGACGGCGTCGCTGGCCAGCATCGGGCTGGGCGTGGCCTGCCTGTACCTGTCGCAGGTGCGCGCGCTGGTGGTGATGACGGGGATCAGCCTGATCGCCGTAGCGGGCATCCTGGTGTGGCGGCGCGACGTGCGGCGGCTTTCCACGCTGGTGACGGGGCTGGCGGTGATGGTGCTGGCCGGCTACTTCGCCGCGCGCGACATGGCGGGCGCCGACGTGTCGCGGCGGATGGGAACGCTGATCCGCAACCGCCCCGGGCAGGTGTACTACGACAACCGCGGCCGCTTCCTGGAAGACGCCCTCTTCAAGACCCTTCCCAACGCCCCGTTCGGCGAGGGGCTGGGGCACTGGGGGATGACGGCCACCTACTTTGGCGGGGGCGCGCCCACCAAGAACGTGTGGGTGGAGATCCAGTGGGCGGGGTGGATCGTGGACGGCGGCGCGCCGCTGCTGCTGACGTACCTGCTGGCGCTGGGCGTCACCCTGCTGGCCGCGTGGCGCATCGCCCGGGCGCGGCCGCCGTCGCCCCAGGCGCACGACCTGCCGTTCTGGGCCGCCATCGTGCTGGCGTACAGCGTGGGTGCCACGGCGCTCACCTTTTCGTATCCCATCTTCCTCTCCCAGTCGGGGATGGAGTTCTGGCTGCTGAACGCCACCCTCTTCGCCGCGGCCCGGCACGCACGGCTGGCGGCGGCCCCGCGTCCCGCGCCCCCGTGAGGCCCTGGGTGATCGTGGCCGGCGACTTCGTGCGCACCGGGGGGATGGACGCGGCCAACCACGCGCTGGCCTCCTGGCTGGCCCGGCGGGGGACCGAGACGCACTTGGTGGCGCACCGCGTGGCGGACGACCTGGCGGCGCTGCCGGGCGTCCACGTGCACGCCGTTCCGCGCCCGCTGGGGTCGCACACGCTGGGATTTCCCCTGCTGGACCGCTGGGGCCGGGGCGTCGCGAGGATGCTGGCGGGGCGCGACCCGGTGGTGGTGGCCAACGGGGGCAACTGCCGCGCGGGAAACGTGGCCTGGCTGCACTACGTCCACGCCGCCTACGCGCCGGAGGTCCGGGGGCAGCCGGTGCGGCGGATGATGGCCATCGCCGCGCGCCGCAAGGCGCTGCGCGACGAGCGGGCGGTGGCGCGGCGGGCGCGCGTCGTCATCTCCAACTCCGGCGTGACCAACCGCCACGCGACCGATCTGCTGGGCGCGGATCCGAAGTCTGCCCACTTTGTCTACTACGGCGCGGACGCGGAGCGCTTTCGCCCCCCGTCCGCGGCGGAGCGGGTGGAGGCGCGGCGGGCGCTGGGGTGGAACGACGCGCGCCCCGCCGTCTGCTTCGTCGGCGCGCTGGGGGACCGGCGCAAGGGGTTCGACACGCTGTTCGCGGCGTGGGCGCGGCTCTGCGCGGAACCGGCGTGGGACGCGCGGCTGGTGGTGGCGGGCGCGGGCGGGGAGCTGGAGGCGTGGCGCCGCCGCGCGGCGGAGGCGGGGCTGGGGGATCGCATCGCCTTCCTGGGCTTTCGATCGGACGTGCGGCAGGTGCTGTGGGCGTCCGACGCGCTCGCCGCCCCCACCCGCTACGAGGCGTACGGGCTCGCCGTGCAGGAGGCGGTCTGCTGCGGGCTTCCGGCTCTCGTCAGCGAGCGCGCCGGCGTGGCGGAGCGCATCCGCGGCCCCTTGCGGAACCTGCTGATCCCCGATCCGGACGATGCGGTGGATCTGGCGGAGCGGCTGCGCACGTGGAGGGGATCGATGGAGGCGCATCGCACGGCCGCGCTGGCGCTTTCGGACGCGCTGCGGGCGCGTACCTGGGACGACATGGCGGCCGAGATGAGGGCGATCATCCTCCGCGAGGAGGGGGCGTGACGGAGGGAGCGCACGCCGGCTTCGTGCCCACGGGCGCGTGCTGGATCTGCGGCGCGGGCGGGCTGGCGCCGGTGACGCGCGCCATCTTCGAGTTCAGCGCCTACGCGGAGCAGGACCCGGAGCTGTCTCGCTACACCGGCGCATCCATCGACCTCGTGCGCTGCCCCGCGTGCGGGTTCGCGCAGCCGGCGGGGCTGCCGGCGCTGCCGGACTACTTCGGGCGGATGTACGACCAGCGCTGGTCCGCCGGGTGGATGGAGTCGGAGTTCCGCTCGCCCACCAAGGACCTCATCTTTCGCCAGGTGCTGCGCGGCCTGGCCGCCCGCGTGCCGGCGGAGCGGCGGACGCTGCTGGACCTGGGCGCGCACGTGGGCAAGCTCATCCACCTGGCCGCGCAGGCGGGGTGGGAGGCGGAGGGCGTGGAGCTGAACCCGCGCACCTCCGCCTACGCCGCCCGCGCCACCGGCCTTCCCGTGCACCGCGCCGACCTGCGCGACCTGCAGGCCGAGGGGCGCCGCTACGGCGCGGTGACGCTGATCGACGTGCTGGAGCACATCCCCGAGCCCGTGGGCGCGCTGCGCGGGGTGCTGGGCGTGCTGGAGCCGGGCGGATGGATCGCGGTCAAGGTGCCGCACGGCCCTGCCCAGCTGCTCAAGGAGCGCATCCGCGGCCGCCTGTTCCGCGGCTACCGGCCCACCGTGGCGGACAACCTGGTGCACGTGTCGCACTTCACCGCGCGCGCCCTGCGGACCGCGCTGGAGCGTGCCGGCTTCGCGGACGTCGCCGTGCACGCCGCCGCGCCCGAGATCCCGGACGGCGGCGCCGGCCCGCGCCGCGCCGCGCGCATCGCCTTCCTCCGGGGCACCGCCGCCGCCGCCCGCGCGCTCCCCGGCGGCGCGCGCTCGCCGCTGGCGATGAACCTCCAGGCGTACGCGCGGCGGCCGGCGGGATAACCGGCTCGGCGGCACGGAGCCGTGCTGCGCCCGCCGGCGCCCCCACCGGGCTCGCAAGACTCGCCCACCTCCCCCAAAACTGCTGGGGGAGGTTGGGGGTGGGGCTGGGAAGGCGGCTCGGCGAAAAGGATGGAACTGGCGTCCGCAGGGGTGCCCCTCCCCCGGCCCCTCCCCGCTCGTTCCTCGCGGAGAGGGGTGATGCGCACGACAGGCTTTCGGGGCCAGGACTGAATTTTCCTCCCGCTCATGGAGTTCGTGGGGGGAGACCGGGAGAGGGGCCCGGACGACGCAGTTCGCGGGGCCATTCGTCGAGCGACTGTCCCGGCCCCACATCAACCTCCCCCAGCAGTTTTGGGGGAGGTGGGCGAGTGGTGCGAGCCCGGAGGGGGCGCCCGCCCCTCGCGCCGAGGCATCCGTTGAAGATCCACACCTGGGGAGGGGTTCCTTGAGCGCAGCCGGGATCGAGCTGTCCGTCATCATCGCCACGCACGACAACCTGCCGGTGCTGCGGCAGGCGCTGGACTCGTGGCGCAGGTTCGCCGCGGACCAGCCGGTGGAGCTGATCGTCGTCGAGGACGGCTGCACCGACGGCACGGCGGAGTACCTCGCCGACCTCACCGCCCGCGGGTGGGACGGCCCGCCCCTGCGCGCCGTGCACGAGGACGACGCGCACGAGCTGGTGTGCACCAACCGCGGCTTTCGCGAAGCGCGCGGCGCGCTGGTGCTCAGCTGGCACGACGACATGTTCCTGCGGGCCCGCTGGTTCGTCCCCGAGCTGCTGGCCACCTTTCGCGCCTATGCCGACATCGGCCTGCTCAGCCTGAGCCGCGGCCTGTACTACCACCCCGTCGAAGAGCCCGTCCGCACCTGGGAAGACACGGTGGACTGGCGGCGGATGGAGAGCACCGTGGGCCCCGCGCCGCTCAACTGGGTGCGGCTGTACGAGGTGGACGGCGTGATGCGCCCGTGGGTGGTGCGCAGGTCGTGCATCGACCGCGTGGGGCCGCTGGACGAGGCGTTCCGGCCCACGGAGTGGGACGAGTCGGACCTGGCCTACCGCATCCGGCAGGCGGGGTGGAAGGTGGCCACCCACGGCTACGAGCGCGACGGCGCCTACCTGCACCAGCTCAGCACCACCTACGCGCGCACGCCGTCCGCGCGGCGGATGGAGATCGGCCTGCGCAACGGCGGGCTGTTCTACCAGCGGTGGACGGACACCATCCGCGCGGAGGACGGACGCACGCGGAAGTCGTGGCTGCGGAAGACGTCCGCCGCGGGGTGGCTGGCGGCGGCGCGGCAGGTGGCGCGCTTCGCGGCCGGACGCCGGGACGGCGCGTGAGCCGCACCCGCCGCGCGGGGGTCGCCGCGGGCTTCGGCTACCTGCAGTTCGGGCTGGCGCTGGCCTCCGGCATCCTGGTGGTCCCCTTCATCCTGAAGAACGTGGGGAGCGCGGCGTACGGCGTGTGGCTGGGGTTCGGCGAGCTGGTGGCGTATTCGGCGATGGCGGACTTGGGGGTGCTGGGCGTGCTCCCCTGGCTCGTCGCCGAGGCGGACGGGCGCGGCGACCGTGAGGGGATGCGGATGCTGGTGGCCGCCGGGATGGTGGCGGCGTCGCTGGCGGCGGTGGCGTTCGCCGTGCTGGCGCTGGGGCTGCTGGCGGTGGCGCCGGAGCTCACCGGCGTCTCCCTGGCGCAGCACCGCCAGGTGATCGGGCCGCTGATGCTGATGGTGGCGGGGCTGGCGCTGGCGTACCCGGTGCGCGTGTTTCACGCGGTGATCCTGGGCCTGCAGGACACCGGCTTCGCCGGGCGGCTGGGGGTGGCGCAGGCGGTGATGAACGTGGCCCTGATCCTGGGGCTGCTGGCGGCGGGGCAGGGGCTGTACGCGCTGGCCGCCGCGGCCACCATCCCCACGCTCATCGTGGCGGCGGCCTGCGTGGCGCGCGTGCGGCGGACGGCGCCGGACCTGGTGCGCGGGTGGCGCTGGCCCTCCGCGCGGCTGCTGCGCAGCGTGACGGCGCAGGGGCTGGGCGCGTGGGTGGCCGGGCTGGGGTGGCGGATGACCTCGGCCACCACCAACCTGATCATCCTGGCCATCGCCGGGCCCGAGGCGGCCGTGGCGTACGCCCTGACCGCGCGCCTTGCGGACGTGCTGACGCAGATGAGCTGGCAGACGCCCGACGCGGGGCTGGTGGGGCTGGCGCAGCTGCGCGGGGAGGGAAAGGAGGAGCGGGCGCGGGAGATCGCCGTCGCCATCCTGCGGCTTACGCTGATCGGCGCCGGGGCGGTGGCGTGCGCGGTGCTGGCCTTCAACCCCAGCTTCGTCTCGCTGTGGGTGGGGCCCGACAGGTTCGCGGGGCTGACGGCCAACGCGCTGGTGGCCGCGGGGGCGGTGGCGCTGTCGCTGGGCCACGCGCTCTTCAGCACGGCGGCTACGCTGGGCGCGCGGGTGCAGATCGGCTTTGCCACGGTGGCGCAGGGCGTGGTGCACGTGGGCGCCGCGCTGCTGCTGGGGCGCGCTTTCGGGCTGCCGGGGATCGCGGCGGCGGGGGTCATCGGCACGGCGCTGGTGGCGTATCCCGCCGGCGTGTTCTACCTGCGGCGGGTGACGGGGCTTACGCAGGCGCAGCTGTGGCGCGGCGCGCTGGGGCCGTGGTCCGCGCGCGCCCTCCTTCTTCTCGTTCTGGGGCTTGCCGTGGGGATCGTGGGATGGCGCGCGTCCGTCTGGCCGCCGCTGGCGGCGGCGCCGGTGCTGGGCGTGCTGTACCTGTGGTGGATGCGGCCGCTGTACGAGGGCCTTCCCCTTCCCGAACGCCTGCGGCCGGTGCTGGCGCGGCTGCGGCTGGTGCCGGAGCAGGGCGGCGCCGGGGTGCCGCTGCCGTGAGCGCCCCTTCCTGTCCCGCCTGCGCCTCGCTGGCGCTGGAAGCGGTGGAGACCATGCCCGTGGAGCGCATCGCCGCGGCGTGGGCGCGGCAGGACGCGTGGGCGGGGTACGACGCCGCCGACGTGCTGGCGCGCGTCCGCGCGGACCTGGGCGTGGATGCCGTCGCCTTTCTGCGCTGCGCGCGCTGCGGGGTCGAGGCGGCCGATCCGCCCCGCTCGTGGAGCGCCGCCAACTACCCGCCCGAGGCGTACGGCCTGGCATGGGACCACCTGCGCGCGCTGGAGCTGCTGTCCGTCGACCGGCCGCTGCGGCTGCTGGAGATCGGCTGCGCGGACGGCAAGTTCCTGGAGCGCGCCGCCGCGCTGGGCCACCGCGCCACGGGGATCGACTTCTCGGTCGCGGCGGTCGGGGCGGCGCGCGCGCGCGGGCTGGACGCGCACGTGGCCGACGTGCGGCAGGTGGCGCAGGTGGCCGGCGCGGAGCCCTTCGGCGCCGTGGCGATGTTCCAGGTGATCGAGCACCTGGAGGCGCCCGACGCCGTCTTCCAGGCGCTGGGCGGCATCGTGGCGCCGGGGGCGCGGCTGCTGGTGGGCTGCCCGGCGGACCTGCGCTACACCCGCCGCGTGCACCACGCCGACCGCATCGGCCGCGGCGACTTCTGGGACTATCCGCCGCAGCACGTGCTCCGCTGGAACCCCGACGCGCTCCGCATCTTCCTGGGTCGCCACGGCTGGCGCATGGAGATTTCCGAGTACGAGCCGTTCCACCCCGTCGGCGCCGCGGCGCACCTGGTGGGCGTGGACGGGAAGTTCGGTGGATGGTACGCGCGCCCCGTCCGCCGCCGGGTGGCCACCGCCGCCTGGCTCGCGCGCCTGCTCGCCGCGCGCGTGCGTCATCGAATGACCGGCATCCGCCTGCTCGTCACCGCCCGGCGAGAGGGGGGATGATGGCGATGATGGTCCATCAGAATCATCCGGGATGGCTGGACCGGCATCGCACCGCGGCCGCAAGGGCGAATGAATTCGCTGCAACAACCACACGAAGGCCGCCTTCGCGGACTGGCGGCTCCGGGGCAGGGGCACGTGCCTGCCACGTTGCGGGTTGGGTGCAGACGGACGAAGCAGTGTCCCGTGCGGGAGCGCGATCGAATTCTCCCCTCTCCGTGAGGAACGAACGGGGAGGGGTCGGGGGAGGGGCCCCACGGCGGACGCAGTTCGATGCCCTTCGCAGCGGGATCGAATTCTCCCCTTTCTCCCGCTCCGCGGGGGAGAGGGGCCGGGGGAGAGGGGAACCTGTCGGGCGCCAGTACGATGCCCTTCGAAGCGCCGGGATCCTTCCGAACCACACTCCCCTCTCCGTGAGGAACGAACGGGGAGGGGCCGGGGGAGGGGCACCCCGCGGACGCAGTCCGGTGCCATTCGTCGCCCCCCAACCCGTCGGTTACCCCAACCTCCCCCAGCAGTTTTGGGGGAGGTGGGCGAGGGGTGCGAGCCCGGAGGGGGTGCCGCGCGGAGTCGTCGGGTCATGACGCACCGCCCCCTGCGCGCCCTCTTCGTCAACTCCGGCATCCTGGGCCACGCCTCCGTGGCGCGGCTGTTCCAGCGGGTGGCGGATCAAGATGCGGCCATCGACGCCACGCACGTGGACCTGAGCGCGGAGCTCACGTCCGCCGAGCGCGTCCTGCGCCGGGTGATGTGCGCGGGGCCGGCGCCGGGGTCGTTTGCCGCGGCGTCGCTGGCGCTGCCGCGCTTTCGGCACGAGCTGCACGCCGGGGTGCAGGCGGCGCGGCGCATCCACGCGCTCGAGGGGGCGGGCGAGGCGTTCGACGTCATCCACTTCCACACGCAGGCCACCGCGTACGGCAGCCTGGGGCGAATGCGCCGCGTGCCGTCCGTCGTCTCCATCGACACCACGCAGCGGCTGGCGAGCGCCGAGGTGCCGGCGGGGCTCGCGCGGCTGGATTACGCGCCCAACGCCGCCATGGACCGCCGCGTCTTTCGCGCTGCCGCCGCCGTCACCGCCACCTCGCGCTGGGCCGCGGACGACCTGCTGCGCGACCAGCCCGCGCTGGCGGACCGCGTGCACGTGATGCCGTATCCCGTGCCGCTGGAGGGCTTCGACGCGGGGTGGATGGACGAGCGCGCGGCGCGCGGGGCGGACGAGCCGGTGCGCGTGCTGTTCATCGGCGGCGACTGGGAGCGCAAGGGCGGGCCGGCGCTGCTGGACGCCTGGCGCGCGGGCGAATTTGCGGAGCGCGCGCGGCTGGACGTGGTGACGGACTGGCCCGGCGTAAAGCCGCTGGACGCGGGCGGGCTGTCGGTGCACCGCGGCATTCGCGCGTACACGCCCGCGTGGTTCGAGCTGTGGCGCCGCGCGGACGTGTTCGTGCTCCCCACGCGCGGCGAGGCGTTCGGGATGGTGTTCCAGGAGGCCGCCGCGGCCGGTGTCCCTGCCATCGGAACGCGCATCAACGCCATCCCCGAGATCGTGCAGCACGGCGCCACCGGCCTGCTGGTTGCGCCGGACGACCCCGCCGCGCTGCTCGACGCCCTGCGCCGCCTGGCCGGCGACGCCGCCCTGCGGACGCGCATGGGGCGTGCGGCGCGGGCGCGCATCGAGCAGATTGCATCATTCGACCGCTACGCCGCGCGGCTGGGCGCTCTCCTCCGCCAGGCAGCGGAGCGCGGCCCGCCGCGTGCCTGAGCGGGCCAGGTTTTTCGCCCCGCGATTGAGCGGGTGTGGTCAAACCTCTCCCGACGATTGACTTCCTGAGGGAGGCGCCGCTCCGGACCCTGCGTGTACGAGGTGCTTTGGCGCCGACCGAAGGACCTCGCTGGTAGAACGGTGGGGCTGGATCTCGGCGAAAGGGCTGGCCCCTCGCGGGCGGAGAGAAGGTCCTTCGGTCGCGCGCAATCTGCGGTGTGGATTTGGGCTGCACGTGGTGCGCTCCCTCGGGAAGTCAGCTCACGCGTGACGTTGAAATGCTTGGCGGTATCGCCCGGAAGTGGCGGAGCACCGAATCATCCCTGACCCATTGGCCGGAGCCGGCTCGATGTCCCTGTCCTCCACCGTCCGCACTGCGTCCGGCGCGTTCCTGCTGGCCCTCTTCATCGGTCCCGCCGCTGCGTGCTCCCGGGGCGGCGGCGAGGGCCGCGAGTCAGGCGCGACCGCCCAGGGTTCCGCCGTGATGGGCTGGCGTCCGGCCACGCGCACCGAGTACATGGCGCTCCCCGACAGCGTGCGCATCGACGCGCCGGGCAACGACGGCTCGTTCGGCACCGGCCAGGGCGTGGCGGTGGAGGTGGAGCTGCGGATGACCGGGCACGAGGGCCGCAGCGTTCCGCTGGCGTACAGCCTGCACGACGCCCGCAACGGCCTGCCGTTCGTCAGCGGCACCATCCCCGTGACGCCCGACGCGCCACGGTGGCGCAGGCGCGGATACGTGTGGGTTCCCGTGCCCTCGCCGGGCACCTACTTCGTGCGGATGATGCTCAACGACTCCACCGGCCGCCGGACCGACGGACCGCGTACGCAGGACTTTACGATTGAATGACTTCCGGGACCCGGCCGGTGCCGATGGCTGACGAGCCCGTCCAGACCGCCGAGGGGCAGGCGTACCGGCGCCGCTCGCCGCTGGAGGCGGTGGGCGCGGCGGTGGCGCGGCTGGTGCCACAGGGGAGGGCGCGGCGCGGGCTGCGCGCCCTCTATCACGCCGTGCTGGGCGGGGGGCGCGGCATCGCATCGACTCTCCCCGGCGGCGAGACGGTGCGGGTGTTGCCAGAGTACCGTTTCATCGGCTGGAACCCGGTGGAGTACGCCGCCTTTCGCGCCGCCTCCGCGCCCGGCGGCACGGCCCTGGACGTGGGCGCCAACGTGGGCGCGTACGCGCTGCTGTTCGGCGCCTGGATGGGGCCCGGCGGCCGGGTGTACGCCTTCGAGCCGTCGCCGGGCGCGTACGACGGGCTGCGGCGGCACGTGGAGCTGAACGGGCTGGGGGACGTGGTGCGGCCGGTGCGGGCGGCGGTGAGTGACGTGGAGGGAAGGGCGGCGCTGGCGGGCGCGGACCAGCAGGGCACCAGCCGGCTGGCACAACCGGACGAAGGGGCGACGGAGATGGTGGAAACGATGACGATCGACGGATTCTGCGCGCGAGAAGGGATCGTGCCCACGCTCATCAAGATCGACGTGGAGGGGTGGGAGCTCGAGGCGCTCCGCGGCGCCCGCCGGACCATCGCCCGCGGCGGCGACGGGCTGGCGCTGTTCGTGGAGATGCACCCCACCGTCTGGCGCGAGCGCGGCCTGTCCGCGGACGACGTGCGGGCCGAGATCGGCCTGCAGGGGCTGCGCGCCGTTCCGCTGCGCGACGTGGCGGACCCGTGGGCGCTGGAGGGCGAGTGCCTGCGCCTGGAGCGCGCCCGATGAGCCCGCACTCCGGGCGCAACGCCACCGCGCAGGCCGGGTTCCCGAAGGGGCGCGACGGCTGGCTCATCGGCATCATCATGCTGACCGTGGTCATCGCCGCCGTGGTCATCGTGCGCGGACCGTACGGGCGGCCCCTTTCCGGCGTCGGCGCGGGGGTGCGCACCCTGGGGCTGCTGCTGCTGGCCGCCGCGCCGGGGCTGGCGCTGGCGTGGGCGTGGAAGCGGCTGCCGCGCTGGGGGCGCCGCACCGCCCCCATCCCCATCGGCGTGCTGACGGTGATGCTGGCGCTGATGGGCGCCGCGCACGGCGACATCTACTCCGAGCGGGTGCGGATGAGCCGCGACGCCGCCACCCTGGCCGGGGAGTCGTTCACGGCGGGCGACCGGCGCTTCTGGGCGGTGGAGGACTCGATGTCCGCCATCACCGCGCCGCCGGTGGCCAACCGCTGCATCATGAACAAGCACGGCGTGCACGTCATCCCCGGCACCTCGGGGATGACGGTGAACGCCGCCCACCGCCGCTACCGCGACCTCGCCCTGACCCGGGCGCGGCAGTACAACGAGGCCATGATCGCGCGGCTGCGCATCTCGCCGGAGGAGGTGCGCCGGGTGGCGGATTCGTTCTGCCCCGACTGACGCGGCCGGTGCGCATCCTTTTCGCCAACGACGGCATCGGCGACGCGGGCGGGGTGCAGAACTACCTGGGCGCCGTCATGCCGGCGCTGGCGAAGCGGGGGCACCAGGTCGCCCTGCTGCACCTGGACCGCCTGCGCCCCGGCGCGCCCTCGCCCGCGCCGGCGGGGGCGCCGCACTGGGGGATGGCGGAGATGGGGATGGACGCGGCGCTGTTCGCGGCGCTGGCGTGGGGGCCGGACCTGGCCTTCGTCCACAACATGCGCCCGCTGGAGGTGGACCGCCGCCTGTGCGCCGCCGTGCCGACCGTGAAGTTCATGCACGGCTACTTCGGCACCTGCGTCAGCGGGCAGAAGGCGCACCTGTTTCCCCGGCCCCAGGCGTGCGGCAAGCCGCTGGGGCCCGGCTGCATCCCCATCTACGCCACCCGCCGCTGCGGGCGGATGCGCCCGGGCTACGTGGCGGAGGGCTACCGCTGGGCCCACGAGCAGAACGGCATGTTCGGCGGATACGCATCGCTCGTCACCGCCAGCCGCCACATGCGCGCCGAGTACCTGCGCAACGGCGCCGCGCCCGGCCGCGTGCACGCCATCCCCCTCTTTCCCACCCTCTCCGGCCAGCCCACCGATCCTCCGCCCGAGTTCCGCGTCCTTTTCCTGGGGAGGATGACGGCGATCAAGGGCGGCGACGTGCTGATCCGCGCCGTGGCCGACGCGTCCGCGCGCCTGGGCCGCCCCATCCCGCTGACCCTGGCCGGCGACGGCCCGCAGCGCGCGGAGTGGGAGCGGCTGGCGTCGCGCCTGGGCGTGGCCGCGGAGTTCGTGGGGTGGGTGGATGACGACGGCCGCGCCGCGCTCTTCCACGCCGCGTCCGTCCTCGCGGTGCCCAGCGTCTGGCCCGAGCCGTTCGGGCTGGTGGGGCTGGAGGCCGGCGTATTCGGCGTGCCGTCCATCGCCTTCGACGTGGGCGGCATCCGCGACTGGCTTACGCCCGCGGTCAACGGCTGGCTTGTCCCCGGCGCGCCGCCCTCCGCGCGGGCGATGGCCGACGCGCTGGTGCACGCCGCGCGCAACCCGGAGTTGCTGGCGCGGATGCGTACGGGCGCGCGCGAGGCGGCGGAGCGGATGTCGCTCGTGCGGCACGTGCAGGCGCTGGAGCGCGTGCTGGTCTCCGCCGCCGCGCCGGCGATGGCGGGATGAGCGCGCCCGCCTGGCACCTGCTGACGGGAGAGTATCCGCCGGAGGGCGGCGGCATCGCGGACTACACGCAGCTGCTCGCCCGCGCGCTGGCGGACGCGGGGCGCCCGGTGCACGTCTGGACGCCCGCGCGCGTGGAGCCGGCGTCGGGCGGCGAAGGTGTGGCGGTGCACCGGATGGGCGGCGTTTCCGGCGCCGCGCTGCGGGAGGCGGGCGCGGCGCTGGACCGTTTTCCCGCGCCTCGGCGGCTGCTGGTGCAGTACGCGCCGCAGGCGTGGGGTCTGCGCGGGCTGAACGTCCCCTTCTGCCGCTGGCTCCTGGCCCGCCGCCGTGCGGGGGACGACGTGCGGGTGATGTTCCACGAGCCGTTCTTTCCCTTCGGCTGGCAGCGTCCCCAGCGCAACCTGCTGGCGGGGGTGAACCGGTGGATGGCGTCGCTGCTGCTGCAGGCATCCACCCGCGCCTACCTGTCCATCGCCGCGTGGGAGCCGCTGCTGCGCCCGCTTGCGCCGGCGGGGCTGGCGTTCACGGTGCTGCCCATCCCCTCCACCATCCCCTTCGCCGATCACCCCGAGAACGTGCAGGTCACGCGGGACGTGCTCACGGGTGGCGGGAAGCACCCGGTGTTCGTCCACTTTGGCACGTATGGCGACATGATCGCGCCGATGCTGGTCACGGCGCTCACCGCCCTCATCGATCGCCGTCCGGATGCGCGCGTCCTGCTGCTGGGAAGTGGAGGCGCCGCGTTCGCCGACCTGCTGCGCGCCCGGGACGCGCGGTTCGCGGACGTGTTCTGGACTCCCGGATACCTGGGTGCCGAAGCGCTTTCGTGGCACCTCCAGGCCTCCGACGTCGCCATCCAGCCCTATCCCGACGGCGCCGACACGCGGCGGACCACCCTGATGGCCTGCCTGGCGAACGGCGTCCCCACGGCGACCACGCGCGGCCGCTTTACCGATTCCGTGTGGGATGCGTCGCCGCTCCGCATGGAATCCGCGGACCGGCCCGTGCGGCTCGCGGACGCCGCGGCGGAGTTGCTCGCGACGGGCGGCCGCGAGCGCATCTCTGCTCAGACGCGGGAGTTCTACCTCGCGAATTTCGCCATGGAGCACACGATGGCGCGGCTGCTGGCGGACGAGGGCGGGGGATGAGGATCCTGCTGGTGGGCGACTACCCGGCGGACCCGCGGCTGGGCTCGGCCAAGGTGTACTACAAGCTGCGCGAGGAGTTTGCCGCGCTGGGGCACGGCTGCGACGTGCTGCTGGGGCCGGAGATCGGCGAGCGGCCGGCGAACTGGCGCGCGCGGCAGACCATCTCGCCCTGGATGGCGGACCGCGCCATCCGCCGCGCCTTTCGCGAGCGCGGCCCGTACGACGTGGTGGACGTGGCCAGCGCCGAGGGGATGGTGTTCGGCGCCCGCCGCCGCGCGAGCTTCGCGGACCGGCCCGTGATCGTCTCGCGGTCGCACGGCCTGGAGCACCTGAACTACCGGCGCACGCTGGACGACGCGGCGGACGGACTGCTGCGCAAGCCGTGGACGCGCCGCATCTGGTACCCCGGCGTGCGCCTGCCGCAGGTCGCCGCCGCCGCGCGCGTGTCGGACGCGCTCATCGTCCTGAACCCCGGCGACCAGGCGTTCGCGGTCGATGCGGGATGGAAGCCCGCCGGCCGCGTGCACGTGGTCCCCCACGGCGTCTCTGCCCGCTTTCTCGCCGACGCGCCGCCGCCGGACGTGCCGCGGGGCGGGGGCGTGCTGTTCTGCGGATCGTGGGATGCGGTGAAGGGCGCGCCGTACCTGGCCCGCGCCATGGGCCAGCTCGCCGCCTCGAGAGATGCGCCGCGGCTGACCATTTTGGGCCCCGGCCTTCCGGAGGATGCCGTCCTCGCGTCCTTCGACGCCGCCGCGCGCCCCTTCGTCCGCGTGGTCCCCCGTGCGCCGGAGGACGAGGTGATGCGGCACTATCGCGAGCACGACGTGCTGGTGGCGTGCTCCACGTACGAGGGGTTCGGGATGGTGATCGTGGAGGCGATGAGCCAGCGCCTCCCCGTGGTCGCCACCCCCGTCGGCTGCGCGCCGATGCTGATCCGCGACGGCGACAACGGCGTCATCGTCCCTCCGCGCGACCCCGCCGCCCTCGCCGCCGCCCTCCGCCGCCTGATGGACGATGCGGATTCGCGCCGTGCCATGGGCGACCGCGCCGCGGATACGGTGCAGCCCCTCACCTGGCGCGCTACGGCGGAGCGGACGCTGGCGGTGTATCGCGAGGCGGGCGGCTGCGCGGGAGAAAGGGGAGAATTCGATCCCGCTTCGACGTAGGCCGGGCTGCGTCGGCGGGCGCCCCCTCCGGCTCGCCTAGGCTCGCCACCTCCCCCAAAACTGCTGGGGGAGGTTGGGGCTGCCGCCGGGATTGGAGGCTCGACGACAGGCATTCAACTGGCGCCCGACAGGCCCCCGCTCCCCCGGCCCCTCTCCCCCGCTGCGCGGGAGAAAGGGGAGAATTCGATCCCGCTTCGGACGGGTACGCGCCGAGGCTCGCCCAACACCAACCTCCCCCAGCAGTTTTGGGGGAGGTGCGAGCCTAAGCGAGCGGAGGGGGCGCCGGCGGCTCGCGCAGAAACCAGTCGCAGCGCAGGACCCGCACGAAACCGCGGCCGCCCCGCGCCCGTACATCGGCCCCGAACCCTTTCACCCCTCCGAGACGATCCCGATGACCACGAACCTTTCCAACGGCATCCCCGCCGAAACCCTTCGCCGCTGGATGCTGCGTGCCATGGTCCTCGGCCTTTTCGTCGGCGTGGCGGCCGGGGTCGCGGCGCTGCTCAGCTGATGTCGCGCGGGATCCGCCGCCTGGCGCGGTGCGCGTGAGCGGCCCAGTCTCGCGCGGACTGCTGGCGGCGATCTTCGTGTTCGCGGGGGTGATGCACTTCATCATCCCCGCGAGCTACGTGGGCATCATGCCGCCGTGGCTGCCGTGGCACCTTGAACTGGTCTACCTGAGCGGCGTGCTGGAGATCGCGGGCGGCGTGGGGCTGCTGATCCCCCGCACCCGCCGCGCGGCCGGCATCGGCCTGGTCCTGCTGCTGATCGCCGTGTGGCCCGCCAACCTGCAGATGGTGCTCGCCGCCCGCGCCACGGAAAAGCCGCTGTGGCACCAGGCGCTGCTCTGGCTGCGCCTGCCCCTGCAGTTCGTCCTTATCTGGTGGGCCTGGCGCGCGTCCCGGGATCGTCGGGACGACAGATCCTGAAAGACTGGCATCACACAGAGTCAGCAGAATCAGCAGAGTCTTGGCCCCCGCGCGGGACGAACTCTGTTGACTCTGCTGACTCTGTGTGAGGAATCGTCTTTGCGGCATCGTCCGCACTTGTGGAACCCGCGCCCGGGGGCGATTGTATCCGGCTTTTCCAAATCCCGACGGAAACCCGGATTCTCGCAAGCGTATGCAACGCAATTCGTTCGTTCTCCTGGGCGCGCTGGCGGCGCTCGGCGCGGCGGCGTGTGCCCCCATGACTCCGCAGCAGGCGGCGGACCTGCCGGCCTCCGCGGAGCAGGCGGCCGGCGCGCCCACCGCGCAGGAAGCCGCCGCCTTCATCGACGAAGCCGAGCGCGAGCTGGGGCTGCTGCAGCTGCGCTCCAACCAGGCCTCGTGGGTGGCCTCGACGTACATCACCACCGACACCGAGGCGCTCTCGGCCGAGGCGGGAAAGAACCTGGCCGTGGCCGTGCAGCGCCGCGCCCTGGCCGCCCGCCGCTTCGACGACGTGCAGTTGCCGGCGCAGCTGCGCCGGAAGTTCAACATCCTCAAGCTGGCCCTGACCGCGCCCCCGCCGGGCAACCCCGAAGAGGCTTCCGAGCTCACCCGCACGCAGGTGAGCATGGAGGCCGACTACGGCCGCGGCCAGTACTGCCGCGCCGGCGGCGAGTGCCTGGACATCGGCGGGGTGAGCCGCATCATGGCCAACAGCCGCAACCCCGCCGAGATGCGGGAGGTGTGGGAAGGGTGGCACCGCGTGGGCGCGCCCATGCGCGACCGCTACGCGCGCTTCGTGGAACTCAGCAACAAGGGCGCGCGTGAGCTGGGGCACCCCAACACCGGGGCCATGTGGCGCTCGCAGTACGAGATGCACCCCGACAGCCTGGCCGCCGAGACCGAGCGGCTGTGGGCGCAGGTGCAGCCGCTGTACGAATCGCTGCACGCCTACGTCCGCGGCCGCCTGGTGGCCCAGTACGGGCCCGACGTGGTGCCGCCCAACGGAATGATCCCCGCGCACCTGCTGGGCAACGTGTGGGCGCAGGAGTGGGGCAACATCTTTCCCATCGTCGCCCCGCAAAACGCGCCGGGCGCCGGGTACGACCTGACGGAGCTGATCCGCGCCAAGAACCTGGACGCCACCGCCATGACGCGGGCGGGCGAGCGCTTCTTCACCTCGCTGGGCTTCGACCCGCTGCCGCAGACCTTCTGGGAGCGGTCGATGCTGGTCAAGCCGCGGGACCGCGACGTCGTCTGCCACGCCAGCGCCTGGGACATCGACGACCAGGACGACCTGCGCGTAAAGATGTGCATCGAGCAGACGGCCGAGGACTTCGTCACCATTCACCACGAGCTGGGCCACAGCTTCTACCAGCGCGCGTACAAGAACCAGCCGGTCCTTTTCCGCAACGGCGCGCACGACGGCTTTCACGAGGCCATCGGCGACGCGGTGGCGCTCAGCATGACCCCCGAGTACCTGGTGCAGACAGGGCTGCTGGACCGCGCGCCGACGACGGCCGCGGACACTGCGCTGCTGCTGCGGCAGGCGCTGGACAAGGTGGCGTTCCTGCCTTGGGGGCTGCTGGTGGACAAGTGGCGCTGGGGCGTGTTCAGCGGGCAGATCACCCCCGCCAACTACAACAGCGCCTGGTGGGAGCTGCGCAACCGCTACCAGGGTGTGTCGTCGCCCGTGGCGCGCAGCGAGGCGGACTTCGACCCGGGCGCCAAGTACCACATCCCCGGCAACACGCCGTACATGCGCTACTTCCTTGCGCGGGTGCTGCAGTTCCAGTTCTACCGCTCGCTCTGCCGCGAGGCGGGGTACACCGGCCCGCTGCACCGCTGCTCGTTCTACGGCAGCGAGGCCGCGGGAGCCAAGCTGGAGCGCATGCTCGAGGCGGGGATGAGCCAGCCCTGGGAGCAGACGCTGTACGAGATGACGGGCGAGCGGCGGATGGACGCCGGCGCCCTGCTGGAGTACTTCGCCCCCCTCAAGGCCTGGCTGGACCGCCAGAACCAGGGCCAGCCAGTCGGCTGGTGACGCTCAGGTTCGGTGGATGACGAAAGGCCGGCTCCGTGCTTTGGAGCCGGCCTTTGTCGTGTCGTCTGGCCCGGAACGGATGGGCCTCACACAGAGTCAGCAGAGTCAACAGAGTTTGCTCTTGCCGGTTCCCCCTTCTTTACGTTGCCAGAGGAAAAACCTGTCATTCTGAGGAAGCGCCCACTCCGCGCTTCCGGGAAGCCACGGAGCCTGTTGGCGCGACTGAAGAATCTCCCTCCCCTCGCGCGGAACCCTCTCCCGGGCATCGCCCGGGAACCCTGTCCGACGGCAGGATCCCGCCATCCAGCATACACATTCTTCCGTCGGCGCCGCGCGACAAGGCTGCGGAGATCGCTACGCAACGCCTATGGGGATTTTGACCTACGCGAGATTCGGAGACTCCGCGTAATTTTCGTGGTCTCCAGCGAAAACAACGAACGGTGGATGGGACGAGTCGGATGAACAGGAACAGCGTTGCGCGCACGCTGGGTGTGCGCTGGATATTTCTGACGGGGTTGATGTCGATCGTCGCGGCGTGCGGCGGCGATGCGACGGGCGCGCGTCCCGTGGTGCGGGTGGACGTCTCGCCCGCCGCGCCGTCGATGTGGGCGGGCGACACGCTGCGCCTGGCCGCCGTGGCGCGCGACGTGGACGGCCAGCCGCTGCAGCGCGCCGTCGCGTGGACCAGCAGCGCGCACGCGGTCGCCACGGTGGACGCGCAGGGGCTGGTGACGGCGCACGGTCCCGGGACGGCGATGTTGTCCGCGCTGGCCGAGGGTAGGCAGGGAAGCGTGACCATCACCGTCTCCGCCTTCGACCTGCTGTTCAACCACGACGCAGGCACCTCCTCCGAGCTGTTCCTGCTGGATGCGGCCGGTACGCCGCGGCGTCTGCTCTCGCCGGGGACGTACGCCATGGATGCCGCGCCTTCGCCGGACGGAAGCCGCATCGCCTTCGTCGCGTGGTCGGAAGAGGGCGCCAGCGACGTGTGGGTGGTGAACCGCGACGGCACCGGCCTGCAGCGGCTGACGAGTTCCACCGAGCTGGACGACCAGCCAGCGTGGTCGCCGGACGGAACGCGCATCGCGTGGCGCAGCCTGGCCAGCGAGCAGCAGGGCGACGTGTGGGTGATGAAGGCCGACGGCACCGAGAAGCGCCGGCTCACCATCGATCCCTCGCCCGCGACGGTGAACGACGTGCGCCCCGCGTGGTCGCCGGACGGGTCGCGCATCGCCTACGGCAGCAGCTGGAACGGCAACCTGGACATCTGGACCATGCGCGCCAGCGACGGCGGCGATCCGCGCCGCCTCACCACCGGCGAGGCGTCCGACGCGGACCCGGCGTGGTCTCCGGACGGCTCCACCATCGTCTTCCGCCGCCTGCGCTCGGGTGATTCGGACCTCGCCGTCGTGTCCGCCACGGGCGGCGCCGTGACGGAGTTTCCGCGCGCCAGGTACCAGCGCGCGCCCGCCTGGTCGCCCGACGGCCGCACCATCGTCTTCGAAGAAGACGCCGCCCCCAGCGACGTCGCCCAGCTGTTCGCGATGAAGCCCGACGGCACCGGCCTCCGCCCGCTCATCACCGCCCCGGGTGGCGGCATGAACCCCACCTTCATCCGCCGACCCGCCCCCTGATACCAGATCCTGAAAAAGAATGATCGTACAGAGGAACAGAGTCAGACAGAGAAAGCGAGCTGAACGGTCATCTTGTTCCTCTGTCTGACTCTGTTCCTCTGTACCTGTCAGGTGTTGTTTTCCCGGATTCCATATGATTCGGGCGGGAGCTGTCACGCCACGCGGCGGGTGCGGATGAATCCCGCATCCACCGCGTTCTGTCATTCCGAAGGAGGCGCCGCGCGAACCCGTCTCTCACTCGACATTGTGGCGCCGACTGAGGAATCTACTGTCGGCGTTCTCGTAGCTTTTCGGCGAGCCGGAGACTCGCGGCTCCGCCGCTGGATGTGCCGCCAAGCCGCGTCGCCACGCGTGGCTTCCTGAAGGAGGCGCCGAGTTGGACCGTGCTGCACTACGAAAGCTGGCGCGCCGACTGAAGGATCTCGCCGCACAACGAAAGGACCGGCCTCCAACACGCGGAAGCCGGTCCTTCAACACCCCGGAATAGAAAACCTTCATCCGCCGCCCCGCCTCTTGATTCGGGCGGGAGCTGTCACGCCACGCGACGGGTGCGGACGAATCCCCGCATCCACCTCGTTCTGTCATTCCGAAGGAGGCGCCGCGCGAACCCGTCTCTCACTCGGCATTGTGGCGCCGACTGAGGAATCTACTGTCGGCGTTCTCGTAACCTTTCGACGAGCCAGAGACTCGCGGCTCCGCTAAGGGATGTGCCGCCAAGCCGCGTCGCCACGCGCGACTCCTGAAGGATCTGCCGCCACAACGACAGGACCGGCCTCCACACGTGGAAGCCGGTCCTTCAGCACCCCAGAATAGAAAACCCTTAGCCTCCCTCGAACTGTCATTCCGAGGAATCCGCTTTCCGCTTCTTCGTGGCTTGCCGCGCCCCTCCGCACTGGCCCTGTCTGGCTGTTTCGCGGCCGCCGCGATGGGCGCGGGCTGCCGCGTCCAGCCTCGCGCGAGCCGACAGTAGATTCCTCGGCCCTGCAACCCGCGGTGTGATCGTCCGAGTGCAGCGTGGCCGGGCCTCGGAATGACAATCCTGTTTTCATCCCGCAGGGTGTGTCGAGCGCCGCTGGATTCAGGAATGGCAGAGGGCCAGCCGGTGACTCAGGAAGTCACCGGCGCCCGCCGCGCTCACCAGCCGGCGGTTCCGCCCGAGCAGGCGCGCAGCAGCACGTTCAGCAGGATGGTAAGGACGACGGACGCGATGATGCTGTACATGCATCCGGAGGTGCGCACCTGCATGGCCATCCGCGGCTCCCTGGTCAGTGTAGATCATATCTCGTGGAGCCGCTTCGCTGGGCAGCAACCGTGCCCCGCGCACCGCCCGGCCCGGTGACTCCCTGCTGGCAGGATATCTGCAGCGATTTTCACGCGGTAACGTCTGCCTGCGTTGGCCCCAGCGTTGGCCGTACGCGGCGCCCTTTGGTGCCTTTTCGCGTCCCCGCTTCTCCTTCACCTTCTGGCCCGCGCCCCGGGCCATTTCCCCGCCGTACCCGTTCCACCTTCATTTCCGAGGAGGACCATCATGATGACGAAACGCATCGATCCCCCCGTCCGCGAAGAGCAAACCCGTGACAAACGCCCGAAGGGGGGCCAGACGCTCGGTGAATTCGCGAACGGGCTGATGCCGGGCTGGAGCCTTCATCAAGACTGGGCGGCCTGGCCTCCAGATCTTTTTGCGCTCACCGCATCGGCACTCAGCCGGACGGGCGCGTACCGCAGCGTCATCGACTCGCCCTGGAGCATCCGTCACACTTGGCAGACCGACGCGGAAAGGGCGGCCGAATACTGGATCGAGGAGGTAAGTCGCCGGCTGAGCGCCCACCGTTCGCCGCCCCGCGAGCCGGCACCGACAGAGAGCAGACCGGAAGCACACAGGCACGCCGAGGGATCCCGCGCGCTGCTGCACTCTCTGCTGGACCAGCTGGACCGCGCCGCCGGGACGATCACCATGGAGCAGTTGCGGACGCTGGATACCCCGGCGGCCGTGGAAACGGCGGAGACGCTGATCAAGCTGCACGCCATTGCGGACGAGGCGTGCAGCGGCTTTGGCCTCCTTCTCCACATTCCTCCCGAAAAGGCGCTGGCGCACTGCGCGGCGAACCTGTTGCTGACGGCCAAGGGATCACTCTCCCGGCTCCCCAAGCACGTGGGCATCGTGCTTCCCAAGCTGCGTACACCCCAGGCCGGGCTCACGCTTCGGTCGCTCTCGCACCACGTGACCTTCCATATCTCCGAGGTGGAGGTGATCTGGCGCGCCATGCCGTGGCCCAACATCGAAGAGAACACGCTGAATCTGCTGGCGGTGCCCTGGCCATGCGAGATCCACCTGAACGACTTCAAGCCGCTCCCCGACAACTTCCAGAGCGTGCGGTACTTCAACTACCGCCCGGCGGACGCCACGACCACTCCGCTTCCGGTCGAACGGATCCTCGCTACGCTGACAAAAGTGGAGGGAGAGCACTGCCCGGTGCACCTGCTGACCCTTCCCGAGTCCGCGCTGAGCATGGACGAGTACAACCTCCTCATCGGCACGCTCAAGAAGGCCGCCGACACGGGTGTCATCCACCGCGTGCCCATGGTACTGGCGGGGGTTCACCGGCACGAAGGCGACAAGGACGTCAACGAGGTGCGGCTGGCCTCGTACTACGCGGGGCGCTGGTACGAGCTGGTGCAGCGCAAGCACCACCGCTGGCGGCTAGACCGCAACCAGATCCGCCAGTACGGGCTAGAGGGCCGGTTCGCTACGGCCCGCAACTGGTATGAGCACATCGCCGTCTCCCAGCGACGCCTCACGTTTCTGGTGCCCAACGGGTGGCTGGCGCTGTGCCCGCTCATCTGCGAGGACTTGGCGCAGCTGGAGCCCGTTTCGGAGGTGATCCGCGGCGTGGGCCCCACCTTTCTGGTTTCCCTGCTGGCCGACGGTCCGCAGATCACGGGGCGCTGGTCAGCCCGGTATGCCAGCGTGCTGGCGGATGATCCCGGTACCGCCGTGCTTACGCTGTCGTCGCTGGGAATGGTGACCCAGTCGCGCGACATCAACGCAAAGGGCCCGCACAAGCTCAGCCGGACGGTGGGCCTCTGGCGCGACGCCGTAAACGGGTGGCACCCCATCGACCTGCCCAAGGGGAGCGAGGCTCTCCTGCTCACGATCTCGGCGGACTGGCAGCAGGAGTTCTCGGCGGATAACCGCGGGGATCACCAGAGTGCCGCCACGTTCAAGTTCGAGGGCGTCAGGCCCCTGGTGCTGGAGCCTCCCCTGGCCGGCGACCGGGGTGCGCCGCCCGCGCGCGACGACGTGAGCGAGACGGGCCTTACCGCGCGGTGGCAGGACATGCGCGAGCTGTCGGCGGCCACGTTCGCCATCCACACCCTTCTGCACCTGCGCCGCCAGACGGACGTTCCGCGGGTGCTTGAGTGGGTGCTCGCCTCGCCCGCGGTGGCTGAGCACGCGTACAGCGAGCCGCTGCGCGAGCTGATCGAGCAGATCCGCATCGCCCAACAGCATCCGGAGCAGGCCGGAATCGCCACCAAGGCGGTGGGCTGGCCGACGGACTCGATGCGCGCCGCCATCGAGACGGTTCGCGAGTTCTTTGCCGACCCGCAGCCTGACGGGCGAGAGTACTGGCGAATCATGATCGACCGCGCGGTGGAACGGCTGCGCAACGCGCTGCGGCCCGAGAACCAGAATCCCATGCGGAGAATGGACTGGGGCATTCCGTATTCCGTGCTCACCTGCATCCACGCCGTCCTGGAGCAGGCGCGCCGGCCGCGGTTCAACCGCCACGCCGAGCCGCCGGCGGTACCTGGGTGTGGGCGCCGCATCGACCCCAGCAAGGCCGCGGAGTTGTTCCGCGCCGTGGAAGACGCGCTGGATACCTACCGGTACGTCCCCGCCCCCGATACGCCGGCCGGGGAGTTCGTCGAGCCGGCAACGCCGACGGGTGAGCTCGTCGGCGTCTGATGGCGACGAAGCCGATGTCCCGCCCGAGTGGTTCTGCGGATTGAAGATCTGCGTCGCGCGCCCTCGGGAACGTCAACGTCCTTGTGGTATGAAGCAGCGGGGCCGGGGCGATGGTCGCCCCGGCCCCGCTCGTCCCGATCTGCGTCGATCGAAGCCTCAGACGCAGCCGGCGCAGTCGCTGGCCTGGGCCAGGAAGTACTCGCGGATGTAGCCCACGGGAATGGTGCCCATGCGCATCAGCCGCTCGTGGAAGTCCTTGGCGGTGTAGCGGTCGCCGCGGGCGCGGCGGTAGTCCTCGCGCAGCTCCAGGATGGCGTTCTTGCCCAGGTTGTAGGTGATGGCCTGCGTGGGCCACTTGCTGTAGCGGTACATGGCCCGCCGCGCGCCCTCGCACACCGCCCGCGCCCCGGCATCCGACTCCGCCCGGGCGCAGGCGTTGGGGAAGAAGTTGACGTTGGCGGTAAAGTAGTCCACCGCCTCGTCGAACGTCATCCGCCCCGTGTGGATGCCCACGTCCACCACGATGCGAACCGCGCGCAGCAGCTGCCCCTGCAGCTCGTACATGTACTCGCCCGGCGTGTAGAAGCCGTACGGCCGCCCGGGCGCCGCCTCGCTCATCAGCTCCTCGGCGTACAGCCCCCACCCCTCGGCCGCCATGGAGTCCTGCCACATGCTGGCCGAGTCCTCAACCGCGCCGGGCGTGAGCCAGCGGATGTTGCTGATGCCGCGCGCGTTCTGGCTCATGAACTTGTAGTGCCAGTCGTGCCCGGGAAAACCCTCGTGGATGGCCGTGTCGGCCACGGACGCGCGGTTGTTCAGCCGCAGCGCCGCGGGGTCGTTGCCGGTGGGCGTAAGGTAGAAGCGCCCCACACCCGAGGTCTTGAAGGGCGGCGCCGCGTAGTACGCCGCGTCGATGGTGCTGCGCAGCACGGGCGGGGTGGGGTACACGTCCAGCCGGTACTCGGCGGGAATGTCGAACAGCTCGCGCGCGCGGCCGTACTCCACCGCGCGCTTTCCCGCGTCCACGTACCACTGCAGCAGCTCGTCGTCGTTCGCGGGCGAGTCGCCGCCCAGGTGCTCCATCACCGCGCGCACCCCGGCGTTCTTCTCGTCGCGCGTGCCCCAGGGCAGGCTCAATCCCGCCTCGCGCGCCACCTGCTCGGCCACGGTGTAGATGCGCCCCTGGTACAGCTCCGTCTGCTGCTGGCCGTACGCGAACAGCTCGGCCGCGCCGCGCGTCTCGCGCAGGTTGTTGCGCACGCGCCACTCGTACTCCCGCTCGCCCGCGGCAAAGCGGTCGGTGCGGTCGCCCGCGTACATCTGCTCCAGCCATCCCGCGAACCCCTCGTAGGCGTCCGCGGCCGCGCCGGCGGCCTGCCGAAGGCGCGCCAGGATGCCGGCCGCGAACGGGCGCGTGCCCAGGTAGCGCGCGGCCAGCTCCGGCAGCGTCTGCCGGAAGTACTCGGCGTTGCTGCGGCTTCCGCCCACGCCGTCGCGCTCCACCATCCGCCAGTCGGGGAGGTTGCCGGACGCCTTGCCGGCCTGCAGGTTCGCCCGCGCCGCGTCCAGGTAGCCGGGCACCGCGTTCAGCCGCGCGATCACCCGCGCCCACTCCTCTTCCGTCCCCAGCAGCCCCCCACCCGCGTCCGTCATCTGCTGGATCTGCCAGTCGATGCCGCGAAAGGGCTCGGCCACGTAGGTGTCGATGGAGCGCTCGTGGTAGCGCAGGTCCTCCATCTGGTGCAGGATAAAGTTGAGCTGCGCCCCCATCACCGCGTGGTCGATGGATTCCTCCGGCGCCAGTGTGGAAGGGTCGATGCGTCCGTGCGCCGTCTTGATCTCCCGATAGAACGCCCGCTCCGCCGCCAGCGCGGCCGGCCGGTAGTCGCGAAGCCGCGCGTTGACGTCGCCAAGCTCCGGGCTGTACGCGTCGCCGCCCAGGTAGGTGGCGGTGACGGGGTTCAAGTGCAGCGTGCGGACGAAGTAGCGGTCGCGCAGCTGGGCAAAGACCGACGGCTGCCCCGCGCGGCGCGCCCACCCATCCAGCGCCTCCGCGTGCGGAAGAATGCCGAAGGCCAGCGCCGCCTGCGCGCCGTGCCCAATGAAGGTGCGTCTGTCCACGATGGATCGGGGGGTGCGGGGGATTTGATCGACGGGATCCGGATGCCCGACATCCTGCCATCCCGGCCCCACGGACACAAGTAGCCTTCGCCCGAAATCAGCCGACCCGCCGCGAGCGAACTCCGTTAACTCCGTTGACTCCGTTGACTCCGTGTGAGGGCCATCCGTTACGGAGCCGGATCGACGAAAGAGCGGGCCGGCATCACCCGGATGCCGGCCCGCCGTTGCCGGCTATTCCCTATTCCCTATTCCCTATTACCTATTACCTATTCCCTGTCAGGGCCATTCGTTACGGAGCCGGACCGACGAAAGAGAGCGGGCCGGCATCACTGCGATGCCGGCCCGCTCTTCGTTCACGCCAGACCCGCCGTACGCGTCAATTCTGCTGGTGCGCGCGGCCGGACTGCACCAGGCGCTGGCGGCTGGTGTTGCCGGGGACGGCGATGTGCGTCGCCGGATCGTACTCCTTGCCCACCGCCGGGCTGCCCTGCGGCACCCAGATCTGCGTGACCGTGTAGCTGTACCCCTGCGGAACGTAGCGCACGTAGTACCCGTCCGGGTGCAGCGACCAGCGGCCGCTGGGCACCTCTCGGCTGCCGGGGCCCATGCCCACGGCGCCCGCCAGCACCGCCACGCGCTCCATCTCGGCAAAGCTGGCGCCCGGGTCGGTCACCATGCGGCGCAGCTGGTTCTCGGCCTCGACGATCTGGCGCACGGGGCCGGGCACGCGGTTCATCAGCGCGCCCATCTCGTCGCCGGGGATCAGGTCCAGCGCGCTGCGGTTGAGCGCCGTGAGCTGCTGCGGGGTCAGCAGCCGCGACGCCGTCGCCTTGTGCTGCGGCGACAGGTCCTCGAACTTGGCCCGCGCGATGATGGCCCACAGCAGCGTCTGGATGTCGCTCTGCGCGATCTCGGGGTGGTTCACCGAGTTGCGCAGGATGGTGGTCACCGCGTCCTCGGCCGGGCCGGCGGTGGGGGCGAACAGGTAGCCGTCGCCGCCGCCGGGGCCGTGCGTGCCGGCCTTCAGGCAGTAGCTCTGGGTGTGCATCTCCCAGTAGCCCGGCTGCAGAACGAAGCCGCCGTTGGGCGTGCGCTGCAGCTCCAGCATGCTGCGCTTGGCCTCGCGCGGCGTAAAGTTGTCGAGCGAATCCACCGCCCAGCGCGCATGCTCCAGGCTGGTGGTGATGGGGTGGTTGCCCCCGGTGAGCTGCTCGAGGCTGACGCGCCCGCCGGTCACGCGGTTCACCGCGCCGCGCAGGCGTCCGCCCAGCTGGGCCTCGGCCGTATCCGCCGCCGCCGCGCTGAACACCAGCGCCAGCGCCGAAAGCGCGCCGAGCTTACGGAAAGAGATTCGTGCGTTCATTTCAGGGGGATTCCTGCAAGGTGATCGTCGCGGCCACGGGTGGGATTGTCGTGTGCCGCGGGCACCATTTTAGGTACTTTGCCCCAAATGCGCCAGCCTGACGTTCCCCCCGATGACGGGAGCGCGACGAATACGCGGCCGGTCCCGGCAGAGTTTCACAACTTCTTCTGCTACCGAAACTTGTCACAATCGCACGCGGCTGGCTTCGCCACGCTTTCTCCCGCCGTTCGGTAGGCGCGCGGAGGGAAAAATCCCGCGGAATTCAGGATTACGGCCGCGCCAGCTGAATGACGTAGAACTCGGCGCCCTGCGGGTCGCGCAGCATGGCGAAGCGGCCCACGCCGGGAAGGTCGTGCGGCGCCATCCCCACCGCTGCCCCCAGCTCCTCCGCGCGGCGCACGGACGCGTCCGCGTCCTCCACGGCAAAGTAGGGCGCCCAGTGCGGCGGCGTGCCCGCCATCTCCGGCGGCATGGCGTAGATGCCGCCGCCCGCCGGCGCGTCGCCGTTCATCAGCCTGGTGTACGGCTGAGGCGTCCCCGCCACCGGCTGCGGCGTCCAGCCGAAGAGCGCCGCGTAGAATCGCGACGCGCCCTCCATGTCGCGCGCGGCCAGGTCGTTCCAGCACAGCGCGCCCGGCTCGTTCATGATCCCCGCGCCGACGTGCTTTCCGGGCTCCCAGGCGGCGAACATGGCGCCGCCGGGATCGCCGATCAGCGCCATCCGCCCCACGTCCATCACGTCGAAGGCGTCCGCCAGCACCGTTCCGCCCAGCACACGCGCCCGGGACGCGGCCTCGTCGGCGCTCTCCACCGTCACGTACGAGAGCCAGGCGGAGGGCATTCCCTGCGCCTTCTGCGTGGGATCCATGGCGTACAGCGCCGCCGCGTCGCGCCCGTTCTTCCGCAGCGTCACGTACACGTCGCCCGCGTCGGGGCCAAACTGCATGCGGTCCGCCGTCCAGCCGAACAGCTGCGTGTAGAACCGCTCCGCCACGTCCACGTCGTGCGCGGCCAGGTCCACCCACGAAAAGGTGCCGGGGCGGTGCGCTGTCATCTGGGGCATGCGGAGCCTCCGCGGGTGAAGTGAAGGACAAAGAGATATTGTGTCGCGCAGAGCAGCAGAGGAGCGGAGAGATCGATCTGCTCCTCATACGGAATCCGGGAAAACAACACCTTTTATGGTACAGAGGAACAGAGTCAGACAGAGGAACCAAGATGATATACAAGCTCACTTTCTCTGTCTGACTCTGTTCCTCTGTACGACTATTCTTTTTCAGGATCGGGGTATCCGCCGCTCTGCGTGAGGATCACGGGGCCTCCGTCGCGGCGCGGCGCAGGCGGTCGCGCACGCCGGCCCAGGCGGGGGTGTCCGGCGGCTGGTCGATGAGGATCACGTCGCAGCCCGCGTCGTCCAGCTGGTGCAGCGCGGCGTACAGGCGGCTCGCGTACCCGGCGGGATCGTCCGGCATCCGGATCACGGGCTTGATTCGCGGGTCGTCCGCATGCATCATCATCAATCCCCCGACCCGCCGTCCTTCATCCACCCCGGCCGCGGCCTCCGCCAGCATCCGCGCGCGCTCGCCGGGCGGGACGATGCGGACGGTGGCGCGCGGCGCGTAGTGGCGGTCCAGCATCCCCGGCGAGGGACGCGCGGCGGTGGCACTGGGCGCGGCGGAGGGGAGCGCGACTTCGCCGATGACGGGCCGCAGGTCATCCACCGAGATCGATCCCGGGCGCAGCAGGGTGGGGCGGGGGCCGGCCAGGCTGAGCACGGTGGACTCGATGCCGACGGGGCAGGGGCCGCCGTCCACGATCACGTCCACCCGCTCGCCCAGGCTGCGCGCCACGTGCCGTGCCGTCGTCGGCGACACCTCGGTGCTGCGGTTGGCGCTGGGCGCGGCGACGGGGATCCCCGCCTCGCGCAGCAGCGCGTGCGCCACCGGGTGCGCCGGAACGCGCAGGGCCACGCTGGGCAGCCCGGCCGTCACGGAGTCGGGGATCGAATCGTGTTTAGGGAGCACCAGCGTCAGCGGACCCGGCCAGAACGCCGCCGCCAGCCGCTCCGCCTCGTCGGGCCAGGCGCTGGCCAGGGCGCGCGCCGCATCCGCGTCCTCCACGTGCACGATGAGCGGGTTGTAGCCCGGCCGGCCCTTGGCCTGGTAGATGCGACCCACCGCCGCCGGGTCCAGCGCGTGCGCGCCCAGCCCGTACACGGTCTCGGTGGGGAACGCCACCAGGCCCCCGCCGCGCAGCACCCGCGCCGCCTGCCGCAGGGCCTCGGGGTCCGGGTTGGCGGGGTCGATGTGAAGCAGAATCATGCGTTTAGCCGACGTCTGCGGCCGCTTTGTCCGCGGATGAAGCCGCCGTGCAAGTGCAAGCAACAGGCCCAAATAGACGGCGTGTTCGGCTGCCGTCGGACGGGTACGGGGTTTGCCTGAGCCATGGATGCAGGAGCGGCGGCGGCGGTGAGGCACCCGCCCGCGTGGGCCGGACCGGCGCTCAACAGGGACCACCCCCGGAAGGCAGCAAGGAGGACGCGATGTTCTGGATGTTCATGACGGGGCTGTGGGTGGTGATGCTGCTGGCACCGCTGGCGCTGCTGGTCGCCCTGCTGCCCTCCGGCCGCGACTGTCCCCGCTGCGGGGGCGAGACGCTGCTGCTGCACCAGCGGGTGACGCGCTCCATCCGCCGCTTCATGGGCCGCCGCTGGTGCACCGCCTGCGGGTGGGAGGGGATGATGCGCTACTCGCAGCACGTGCCCGTGCCTGTGATGGAAGTGGTGGAGGTGCGCGACGAAGCCGACGACGACGCCGTGTGGCGCGGCGAACGCGACGGCAACGTGTTCTGACGGACACACCCAATCGATTTGCAGTACCGGCTCAACCGATTTGCAGTACCGGCGCCCGCGCGGGGATTCGTCCCCTCGCGGGCGCACCCGTTTGTGGCGAGGCAGGCTCGACGACGGACATCGAACTGCGTCGGCCGGGTGCCCCTCCCCCGGCCCCTCCCCGTTCGTTCCTTACGGAGAGGGGAGAATTCGAACGCGCTGCCGCAAGGTTCCCACTGCGACGACTGCCGCCCCCTCCGGCGCGCTTAGGCTCGCCACCTCCCCCAAAACTGCTGGGGGAGGTTGGGGTGGCCGCCGGGATTGGAGGCTCGACGGCAGGCATCCAGCTGGCGCTCGAGACGCCCCGTCTCCTCGGGCTCTTCCCCATGAACTGCATGGGGGAGAGGAGAATTCGATCCTGCTCCGGACGGCCCGTCGAGCGCGTCACCCCTCTCCGTGAGGAACGAACGGGGAGGGGCCGGGGGAGGGGCACCCCGGCGGACGCAGTTCGACCTTCGTCCACCACCCGCGATCTGTCGGCCACCCCAACCTCCCCCAGCAGTTTTGGGGGAGGTGGGCGAGTAATGCGAGCCCGGAGGGGGCGCCGGCCGACGCAGCCCCGGAGTCCTTCGCGCGCCCCGAACTCCTCAGTCCCCTCCCATCCCCCCGCCCACCACCACCCGCACCAGCCGGTCCGGGTCGAAGCACTGCCGCGCGATGCGCAGCACGTCGCCGGCGGTCACCGCCTCCAGGGCGTCGGGGTAGCGCTCCCAGTAGTCGTCCGGCAGCCCGAACGCCTCCATGGTCACGAACCGGCTGGCGATGCCGGCCGGCGTCTCGAAGACGCGCGGCACCGACAGGATCATGGCGTCCTTGGCGCGGCGCATCTCGTCGTCCGGCACCGGCTCGGTGGCCATCCGCCGCATCTCGGCCAGCATCTCGCCCACCGCGCCGGCCGTGACCTCCACGTCCACCGCCGTGTCCGCGCCCCATCCGCCGATCGCCTGCCCGGCGTGGAACGACGAGCGCACGCCGTACGTCCACCCCTTGTCCTCGCGCAGGTTGGCGCCCAGCCGCCCCGTGATCGTCGATCCGCCCAGCACGTAGTTGGCGACGGACCCCGCCAGCCAGTCCGGCGAGCGGCGGTCCAGCCCCGGCCCCACGATGCGGATCTCCGACTGCGCCGCGTCTTCCCACGGCACCACCACGTCCTGCCCCGCGCGGGCGGGCGCCGGCGGGCCGGCGGGGTAGGCGACGCGCGCCACCTCGCCCGTCCACGCGCCGAACGCCGCGTCCAGCCGCGCCCGCAGCTCGTCCGGGTCGAAGTCCCCCGCCGCCACCAGGAACGAGCCGCGCGGCCGGTAGTGCGCGGCGTGAAAGGCGGCCAGCGCCTCGCGCGGCACCGACGCGATCCCCGCCGCCGTGCCGAACGAGGGGTGCCCGTACGGGTGGTCCGGACCGAACACCTCCAGCGCCGCACGGTCGTCCGCCACGTTGGCCGGCTCGTCCTCGCGGGCGATCAGCGCGTCCAGCGACTCGGCGCGCACGCGCTCCGTCTCGGCCTCGGGAAAGGAGGGGCGGGTGGCGACCTCCGCCATCAGCGCGATCCCCTCGTCCATGGTGTCGGTCAGCAGCACCGCCTCGACCTCGGCCCAGTCGTGGCCGGTGCTGGCGTGCACCGCCGCGCCCAGCAGGTCCAGCCGCGCGTTCAGCTCGTCCGCCGTCATCGACTGCGTGCCCTCAGTGAGCAGGTGCGCTACCAAGGCCGCCGTGCCGGGGTGCTCCGCCGGGTCCGACGCGCCCCCGGCCGGGATCACCAGCCGCAGGACGATCTGCGGGATGCCGCGCTTCTGGACGGCCACCACGCGCAGCCCGTTCTCCATCGTCCACCGCACCGGCTTCGGCACGCGGGGGCGGGGCGGGGGACCGGGGACCGGCGCCGGCAGGACGGCGATGGCGGATTCATGCGGCATCGCGCACCTCCTCCTCGTCGCGCTCGTCGTCATCCTGATCGTCGCCTTCGTCCTCGTCCGCCTTGGGCAGCACCACCAGCGTGGCGGCGCGGTCGGCGGTCAGGTACTCCGCGGCCACGCGGCGCAGGTCGTCCACCGTCACCGTGGCGTAGGTGGCCAGGATGCGGTTCAGCTCCTCCGCGTCCCCCAGCACCGTGGCGGCAAAGGCGATCGAATCGGCGCGCTCCTCCACCGTGGCCAGCTGGCCCACGTGGTCGCGGCGCACGCGGTTGATGGCGCCTGTCCGCTCGTCCTCCGCCACGCCGTCGCGCGCCACGTCGTCCAGCACGCGGCGGATCACCTCCTCGATCATCTCCGGATCGATCTCGGACCGCGCCGTGGCCACGATGCCGAACAGGCCGCAGAGGGCCGTGGGCCACAGGTAGCTGTCCACGTCCTGCGCCAGCCGCCCGTCGCGGACCAGGGCCCGCTGCAGCCGCGAGCTGTCGCCGTCCGCCAGCAGGTACGCCAGCGTGTCCAGCGCCACCCAGTCGTCCGTGCCGTAGGCGGGCACCGCGTAGGCGTGGTAGATGCGCGGGAAGGAGACGTCGTCGTCCATCGTGGCGCGCGGCTGGCGCGGCGGGGGCGGCAGCTGGGGCGCGGGGGCGGGCGGCAGCGCCGGCCCGCCGGGGAGGTCGCCGAAGTACCGCTCCGCCAGCGCGAACGCCTGCTCGGGCTCCACGTCGCCCGCGAAGACCAGCACCGCGTTGCCGGGCGTGTAGTAGGTGGAGTAGAATCCCCGCGCGTCGTCCAGCGTCATCCGCTCCAGGTCGCCCATGTAGCCGATGGTGGGCCAGCTGTACGGGTGGCCGGGCGGAAACAGCATCTCGTGCAGCCGCTCGTCGGCCAGGCCGTAGGGGCGGTTCTCGTAGGCCTGCTTGCGCTCGTTCATCACCACGCCGCGCTGCAGCTCCAGCACCTCTTCGGTCAGCATGGGGAGCTGAAACGCCATCCGGTCGCGCTCCAGCCACAGCGGCAGCTCCACCGCGGTGGAGGGCAGGGTGACGTAGTAGTTGGTGCGGTCCAGCCAGGTGCTGCCGTTGTTGGTGCCGCCCACGCGCTCCAGCACGTCGTCGAAGTGGCCCTTGGGCGCGTGCTGGCTGCCCTCGAACATCAGGTGCTCCAGCAGGTGCGCCAGGCCCGTGCGCCCCGGCGCCTCGTCGCGGCTGCCGGCGCGGAACATCAGGTGGACGGTGACGATGGGCGCACCGGGATCGGTGTGCGCCACCACGCGCATTCCGTTGCGCAGCACGTGCGTGCGGCATTCGATGCGCAGCGCGGCGGCGGATGAGGACGTCGTGCTCAAGCCTGTTTTCGTCTCGTTGGATTGATGCGTTCCCGTATTCCGTGGCCCGCCGTGCGGGCGGCGCGGAATGTAACACCCACGCGGCGCCTGCGCCCCCTCCGGCGCGCCGCCTGCATTTGCCGTTGAGCATGCATCGTTCCGACGAATCGCCCGATCTGCCGAACCTCCGCTGGCGCGCGGCGCTCAGCCTGCTCAAGCGGCTGCCGCAGGGCGCCTTCAGCCGCGGCTTCGGCCGGCTGGCGGACGCGCCTATCCCGCCCGCGCTGCGCCCCGCCGTGCTCGGCGCCTTTGCCCGCGCCGTGGGCGCCGACCCGTCCGAGGCGGAGCTGCCGCTGGAGGCGTATCCCACCCTCAACCGCTTCTTTACCCGCAAGCTCAAGGACGGCGTGCGGTCGTGGCCCGCCGACCCCGCCACCGTCGCGTCGCCGGTGGACGGGCCGCTAGTGAACCATCAGATTGTTAGAACACTTGTTGAAAGAAGCGCCGTGGCGTATCTATCTCGACGGATGAGAGCCAAGATACTATACCGCATTTCTGAATGGGAGAAAAAGCATGCCTTCGAATATAACTGCCTTCAGGGTCTTTATCGCGTCTCCTGGCGGTCTCGACGCAGAGCGGAAAGCATTTAGAGATACGTTGGAGCATTTTAATTATTCCGATGCCCTTCACAGGGGTGCTGTTTTTATTCCGATCGGCTGGGAGTACACGCGCGGCGGTTACGGCCGTCCTCAGAGCATGATCAATTCCGAACTGAAGCAATGTGACTACTGCCTTGTGATGTTCTGGGATAGGTGGGGTCAGCCCACCGACACGAGTGGTCTCTACACGTGTGGTACAGAAGAAGAATTCTATGTCGCGCTGGAATGTCTGCGCGATGAAAAATCTCATATGCGTGAGATGGTAGTACTCTTTAAGGCTGTTGACGTTGCAAAGCTGGGGGACCCCGGTCCTCAACTCCAGAAGGTGCAAGATTTTCGCAAGAAGCTGGAGACTAATAAGGATCACTTATATCAGACGTTTGATGAACTTGGCGCCTTCAAAGATCTTCTTCGCGTGCATTTGTCTGCTTGGCTACGTCAGTTCGAGCAACCCCAGCGAAGCTCCGTAGGATCGACTTCAATCACTTCCGCTGTAGTAAACTCCATTGCGGCATCGGATTCAACAAAGCTCGTCCATTCCCCCCCGGTCGCCGATGAAGAACTCGTTGAGCAAGCGAATGCACTTGCTGACAGCGGAAACCGCACTGACGCTGAGGCAATCTTCGCCCGACTCGCTGTTCGTGGTGGTGATCCTGAGACATTGATTGCGTATGGAAAATTTCTGGAGTGGGAAGGTCGGCTCGGACAAGCGGCGGAGATGTACCGCCGAGCTGAGGAAGTTGCTCTTGAAAAAGGTGACGAAGCAACGGGGGCAACGGCTCGGCTGAACATGGGAAACGTTCATTATGAACGAGGAGAATTAGACGTTGCTGGGTCGCTGTTTCAAAGTGCACTACAATCATTTGAACGGTTGCGTGTACCAGAGGGTATTGCGGATAGTTTTGGGCGATTGGGAAATGTTCTTTTGGCTCGGGGTGAATTTGGGGATGCGGAAGCGATGTACCAAAAATCACTCGAAACGAATCGACAGGCTAACCGCCCTAAGGGTATTGGGAAAGCTTATATTGGACTCGGTTCAGTGCTGCTCGCCCGCGGAGAAGTTGAAGATGCAGAACGAATGTATCAACGCGCACTGAAGGTGATGGAGGATACGGGTAACATGAAAGGCGTGGCTGACGCATCTCTGGGTATCGGCAACATTTTGTTGACGCGTGGCGACGTGACGGGAGCTGAGCATGCATATAGCAAAGCCTTGCAGATCTTCCAAGAGGCGGGGCAGGTTAGTGGGATTGCGAACGCCCAAGGAAACTTAGGTAACCTATATGCCGCTAAGGGTGACTACAGTGCCGCTGAGGAGATGCAGCGGAAAGCGCTGGATATGTACACACGGCTAGGGAATTCTGATGGCATGGCAGGAGCATACAGCAATCTAGGAAATGTCTACTGCGAACGCGAGGATTTTGTCATCGCGGAGCAGATGTATGGGAAGGCTTTATCCATATATGAATCGCTCCGTTCTCCAGACGGGATTGCCGATACATATGGCAATTTGGCGGCTGTGCATATGGGTCGAGGAGAACTGGAGGTTGCGGAAGATGTTGCTCAAAAAAGCATAGATATAAATCGTAAGCTGGGGCGCCCCGAGGGACTTGCAGTTTCACTGTTTCTTATGGGAGAGCTCTATAATAAGCGTGGTCAGGTGAGCGACGCACAATCAGCTTGGCGAGAGGCGTTGCTGATTTTTGAACGTCTCGGAACTAAAGATGATCGTGTTGAAACATTGCACACCTCGCTGGCAGCATTGCAACAATCGTGAGAAGGTGACATTGTCTTGTTCGCAGTACAAATCAGGCCTTTGGCGTGCGTCCGTTAATCGGTGTAGCGCCCCTCCGGCGCGCCGCCTGCATTGCGCGCTGAGCATGCATCGTTCCGACGAATCGCCCGATCTTCCCACGCTGCGCTGGCGCGCCGCGCTCAGCCTGCTCAAGCGGCTGCCGCAGGGCGCCTTCAGCCGCGGCTTCGGCCGGCTGGCGGACGCCCCCATCCCGCCCGCGCTGCGCCCCGCCGTGCTCGGCGCCTTTGCCCGCGCCGTGGGCGCCGACCCGTCCGAGGCGGAGCTGCCGCTGGAGGCGTATCCCACCCTCAACCGCTTCTTTACCCGCAAGCTCAAGGACGGCGCGCGGTCGTGGCCCGCCGACCCCGCCACCGTCGCGTCGCCGGTGGATGGCGCCGTGGGCCAGCTGGGCACCGTCCGCGAGGGGCGGCTGATCCAGGCCAAGGGGCGGCTGTACGAGGTGGGCCAGCTGCTGGAGGATGATGCCGCCACGGCGCGGTACGAAGGTGGCGCGTTCATCACGCTGTACCTCTCGCCCAAGGACTACCACCGCATCCACGCGCCGGTCGCGGGCGAGATCCGCCAGGCGCGGCACGTCCCCGGCGCGCTGCTGCCGGTGAACGCCGCCGCGGTGGCGCACATGCCTGAGCTGTTCGCGCGCAACGAGCGGCTGATGGCGCACATCGACGGGCCGCTGGGCCGCGTGGCCGTCGTCGCGGTGGGCGCCTACAACGTCGGCCGCATCAGCGCCGCGTTCGATGCCGGATGGAACGCCGCGCCCGGCGCGAGCGCCTGGGTCACCAACCGCCGCGGCCTGCAGTCCGCCGCCCGCACCTACGATCCGCCCATCCCCGTAGCGCGCGGGGACGAGATCATGACCTTCCACCTGGGCTCCACCGTCGTCCTCGTCTTCGAGCCCGGCCGCGTGGCGCTACTTCCGTCCATCAACCCCGGCGACCCCGTGCGCTTGGGGATGCCGATCGGGCGAGCGATGTAGCGCGCGAAACGTTCAGCTGCGGGGCCGGCTGTCGCGGCTCCGCGGCTGGAAAGACGGGTCAACGATGTAGCCGGGGAAGGACAGGCGGGGCGGGGCGAAAAGCGGATGTCGATCTGCCGGAACCACTTGCGTTCCGGCATTTGCATTGCAACGCCAGGCGTTCACCCGCGCCCCGCTCCCAGCATCCTGATCCCCTCGATCCGCTAGCGGAATCCACGCGGGACGCCCTCCACCTCCGGGTTCGCATGCTCTCCTCCCTCGTCCGCCGCTCGCTCTACATCCTCGTCGCGCTCCCGTTGCTGGGGTGCGACTCTCCGACATCGAAACAGCCGCCGGCCGAGCTCGACGTCACCTGGCTGGCGCAGAACGCCGTTCCGTTCAGCACCACCGATCCGGGAGGCGACTACGCAGAGCTGGCGCCGCTGGGAGCGATGATCGGGGACGCGCGCATCGTGGGGCTGGGCGAGGCCACGCACGGCACCCACGAGTTCTTCCGGATGAAGCACCGCATCCTGGAGTACCTGGTCAGGGAAAAGGGGTTCAGCACCTTTGCCATCGAGGCCACCTGGGCCGAGGCCAACCGCCTGAACCGCTACGTGCACACCGGTGAGGGCGACCCCGAGGTGCTGCTATCCAACCTGTACTTCTGGACCTGGAACACGCGCGAGGTGCTGGCGATGATCCAGTGGATGCGCGCGCACAACCAGAACCCGGGGAATGCGCCGAAAGTCAGCTTCTACGGCTTCGACATGCAGCACTCGCGCGTGGCGATGGACGACGCGGTGGCGTACCTGCGCCGCGTGGACGCCGCCGCCGCCGACTCGGCGGTGGGCCACTACCAGTGCTACCGCGCGTTCCAGGACCTGCCGCAGCGCTCGCTGCCGCCGTACGGAGGCGCGGTGTCGGCCGAGGTGCAGGCCCGCTGCCACAACGGTGTGGTGGCCGTGCACGCCCTGCTGGCGCGGCGCGCGGACGAGTTCGCGGCGAAGTCCGACCGAAGGGCGTTTGACGAAGCCCTGCGCGCGGCGCGCGTGGTGGTGCAGAACGAGGACATGCGCGCCGGTCCGGACGATCAGAGGGTCCGCCTGCGCGACACCTACATGGCCGAGAACGTCGCCTGGCTGGGCGACGTCGCCGCGCCGGGATCGCGGATGGTGCTGTGGGCCCACAACGCCCACGTGTCGCGCCGGGCGCCGTACATGGGCACGCACCTCACCACCCGCTACGGAAACGACTACCGGGTGGTGGGCTTTTCCTTTTACCGCGGAGAGATGAGCGCGGTGGTGCAGGGGGTGGGGCTGAGCACCGCCTCGGCGGTCGCCGCGGTGGATTCCAGCTACGAGCACCAGTTTCACCGGCTGGGCCTGCAGCGCTTCATCGTGGACCTGCGCCCGCTGCGGTCCGGCGCACCCCAGGGGGCCGGGTGGCTGCTGGGCCCGCGCCTCTTTCGCCAGGTGGGCGCCTTATACAATCCCGCGACGCCGGAGGACTTCTATCTCCAGAGCCCCCTGGCGACGGAATACGACATCATGATCCACGAAGACGTGACCAACGCCAGCAACCGCCTGCCGTTCCGCTACGAGTAATCCCCGAATCCAGAAAAGATCGGCCTCACACAGAGTCAGCAGAGTCAACAGAGGAGAACTTTACTCTGCTGACTCTGTTGACTCTGTGTGAGGCCATTTCTTTTCTGCTGTTGCGGCGACGCTACGCCTCGACGAACTGCTCCACGAACCAGCGCGGGTCCAGCGGCTCGCCCGTGGCGCGCTGCAGGTGCTCGTTCCACGGCACCGAGGCGCCGGGGGCAAAGATGCGGTCGCGAAAGAACGCGCCCACGCGCGGCTCGCCGCCCACGCTGCGCTCCGGCGGCAGCCCCGTCTCGCGGCGGATGGCGGCCGACACCTGCGAGGCCATCATCTCGCCCAGCAGGTAGTTGTGGTAGTACACCGGGCTCAGCGACAGGTGGATCTTGCTGGCCCACTCCGTCCCGTCCGGCCGCGCCTCGGGATAGCGCACCAGCTGCAGCCGCTCCACCAGCTCCCACCAGACGCGGTTCAGGTCCGCCCGGTCCGGGTCGCGGTACAGCTCGCGCTCGAAGTACACCATCACCAGCATCCACCGCGCCGCGATCAGCATGGCCGCGCGCGACTGCCCGCGGATCTCGCGCGCCTCCGCGTCCGACACCTGCGCGCCCACCACCTCGCGCAGCCACGCCGGCTCGCGCGTAAGCCGCCCGAAGTACATCGCCACGCTTTCCGTGGTCAAAATGTGCGCGGGCTGGCGGAGAAGGAAGGGAAGGTCGAGAGGCAGTGCCTCGTCGTACACCGCGTGCCCCAGCTCGTGGAGCAGCGTCGAGGTCCACTTCTCGTTGGGCCGCAGGTTGCACAGGATGCGGACGTCGCCCTTGCGGTCCACGTCCTGGCAGAAGGCGTGCTGGTCCTTGCCTTCGCGCTCGTACAGGTCGCTGCGCGCCAGGATCTTCTCTACGCCGAGACCGATCCCCCCGAAGAACTCCGTGGCCAGCGGCACCGGGTCGCGCCCGCCAAACCAGCGGTCCAGGTCCACGTCGCCCATGGCCGGCGCCTGCTGGCTGAACGGGTCCTCCCAGTGCCACGGCCGCAGCGCGTCCACGGCCAGGCCGAAGCGCGGCCCCATCTCGCGGTCCAGCTCCGCGCGAAACGCGGCGAACGGCGCGTCGCTGCCGTCGCGCAGCCCGTCCATGATGGCGAACAGCTCTGCCTCGTCGATCTCCTGCAGGTGCAGGTCCATCGCGTAGGCGTCGCGAAAGCCGATGGAGCGCGCCGCCGCGTTGCGCCGCCGCACCAGCTCGCGCAGCGGCTCGGCCACCTGCGCCCCGATCTGCTTGCTGGCGTCCCACGCCGCGCGGCGCACGGACGAGTCGCGCTCGGTGGAAAGCACGTCCAGGAGCTGGTTGTTGCTCACCCGCTCGCCGCCCAGCTCCGCGCGAAAGCCGTAGAACAGCCGCTCCAGCTCCGCCTGCCGGTTCACCAGGTCGTCGATGGTCTCGCGCGGCAGCCGGTTGCGCGTGAACTCCTCGTCCAGCAGGTGCAGCTGGCGGCGCAGCAGGGGGTCGGCGATCTGCCCCGAGTCCAGCCAGGCGCGCACCCGCCGCGCGCCCTCCGCGTCCGTGAACAGCCCCCGCAGCGCCCCGCGCGCCCGCGTGGCCCGCGCCGTGGCCTCGTCCCCCGCGCCGGCGGCGGCTTCCCACGCGGCCAGGTTGGCCTCCAGCTCCAGCGGCTCCACCGCCGCCGTCATCCCCTCCACGAACGCGGCCGCCTCGCCCTCCGCGCCCGTCTGCATGGCCGCTGCGCTCACCGCAGGCCCTCGTACATCAGCGCCACGGCCTCGGCGCCCTTGTAAAAGTTCTCCACCGACATCCACTCGTTGGGCGCGTGCGCGTTCTCGCCCGGCAGCCCAAAGCCGATCAGCAGCGCCGGCGCGCCCAGCGTTTCCTGGAACGCCTGGACGATGGGGATGCTGCCGCCCTCGCGGATGAACACCGGCTTGCGCCCCCACGCCTGCTCCAGCGCCCTGGCCGCCGCGTCGAACACCGGGCCGCTTCCCTCCGCGAACCAGGGCTGGCCCCCGTGCAGCGCCAGCACCTCCACCGTCACCCCCTCCGGCGCCAACGAGCGGACGTGGTCGATGAACATCCGCTCCACCTCCTTGTAGTCCTGGTCCGGCACCAGCCGCATGGACACCTTGGCCATCGCCTTCGACGGCAGGACGGTCTTGGCGCCCTCGCCCGTGTAGCCCGAAAGCAGGCCGTTCACGTCCAGCGTGGGGCGCGCCCAGATGCGCTCCAGCGGCCCGTAGCCCTCCTCGCCGCCCAGCCTGGGCGCGCCCACTTCCTTGCGCAGGTTCTCTTCCTCGAAGGGAAGCTTGCCGATGCCGTCGCGCTGCTCGGCCGTAAGCTCCCGCACCCGGTCGTAGAAGCCCGGGATGTTCACCCGCCCCTTTGCGTCGTGCAGCTGCGCGATGATCTTCGCCAGCGCGTTGGCGGGGTTGACCACCGCGCCGCCGTACGCGCCGGAGTGCAGGTCGGTGGACGGACCCTGCACGCGGATCTCCATGTACGCCATCCCCCGCAGCCCCGTGGTGATGGAGGGAAGCCCGGGCGCGAACATGGTGGTGTCGCTGATGACCACGGCGTCGCACGCCAGCCGCTGGGCGTTCTCCTTGAGGAACTCCGCCAGGTGCGGCGAGCCCACTTCCTCTTCGCCCTCGATGACGAACACCACGTTGGCCGGCAGCGTGCCGTCCTCGGCCAGCAGCGCCTGCACGGCCTTTACGTGCAGGTACACCTGCCCCTTGTCGTCCACCGACCCGCGGGCGAACAGGTTGCCGTCGCGCACCTCGGGCTCGAAGGGCTCGCTGGTCCACTCGTCCAGCGGCTCGGCCGGCTGCACGTCGTAGTGGCCGTACACCAGCAGCGTGGGGGCGCCGGCCGCCGCGCCGCGCCACTCGCCCAGCACCACCGGGTGCCCCCCCGTGGCGATGATCTCGACCGTGAGCCCCGCCTCGCGCATCCGCTCGGCCAGCCAGTCGGCGGCGCGGGCGGTGTCGGCCTTGTGCTCGCTCTTGGCGCTCACGCTGGGAATGCGGAGCCACTCCTTCAGCTCGTCCAGGTGCTTTTCGCGGTTCTGCTGCAGATATTCGGTCGCGGGCATGGGCTCAATCCGGTGGTGGTGCACGGTTTCGCGGTCCGCCGCAAGATACAGCCGCCAGTCCGGCGCGGCGAGAGAGGACGGGTGGCTGCGTCGGGGCGGAGGCGTTTGCAAAGTGGAGAAAACGGCCACTCTGTAAACTACCGGCGGAGAGTCCGCCCATGAAGATCCGGCCCTTGATCTCGGAGCTGAAGCAGGACCGCTGCGGCGGAGCCGGCTTTCACGGTTTCCGCGGCTGGCGGCACTTCTGGCAAATCAGGCCTGAGCGGGTCCGCGGGCTCGCTCGAAAATGATTGACATCACGGGAAGGGCTCATTACCCTGCCCATCAACTCCGCTCTATTCGTGTCGATCCGTATCCCAGCCTCATGCGAGCCCTTGCTTCCATTCTTCTGAGCCTGATGGCGGGCGCGTGTGCCCGGGACCACGCCGTGCCGGAAGCGGTGCCGCTGTCGGGGCGCGTGGTCGCGCAGGGGGAGTTCCTGGGCCAGCCAAGCAGCATCTCCGTTGCGGGGGACCGTCTGGTGCTGACGGATGCCAGCGCGCCATTCGTGCACGTTCTCTCCGCCAAGGACGGCACGCACCAGCTTTCGTTCGGACGCCAGGGCTCGGGGCCCGGCGAGTTCCGCGAGGCGATCAAGGTGCTTCCGGACGTGCGGAGCGACGGCTCCTTCTGGGTCTTCGACGGTTCGCTGGGCCGCATCTCGCACTTTGCCATGCCCCCGGGGGCGGCGGTCCCGCGCGTCGAAGAGACGGTGAACCTGAAGCCAGACGGGCCCATGCTTCTTCTACAGGCGGACTGGCTGAACGACTCCACCATAATCGCAGCCGGGATCTATCCCGAAGGGCGCATTGCCGTGATTGACCGAGTCGGTCGCCTGGTGCGTTATATCGGCAAGCGCCCGCCCAGCCCGCCCGGCCAGGACGTTCCCGTCAGCGTTCTTCAGCACGCGTTCACCGGCCCCGTCACCGTGGCGCCCGACCGGCGGCACATCGCCATGGGGACGGAGAACGCGGACCGGCTGGAGATCTACCGGCCGGACGGATCGCTGGTCCGCGAGCTCCGGGGCGCGTTCGGGTTCGACCCCGTGTACGAGGTGCACCGAAAGCCCGCGGGCAACACCATGGCGACGGGCCAGGACCTTCGCTTCGGCTATACGGGACTGGCGTCGACCGACGATCACATCTACGCCATGTACTCCGGCCAGCTGCGGGCCAAGGGCGGCTACTATTCGTATTTCGGCACCGAAGTGCACGTCTATACCTGGAACGGCGAGCGGGTCGCCACCTTCAAGCTGGACGAGCGCGCGCGGGCGATCGCCGTCACGCCCGACGGCCAGCGCCTGTACGCGGTGCAGTGGACACCCGAGCCGCGCGTAGTTCAGTACTTGCTGGATTCCGCGTTGTAGACAGGGCAAGACCCAGTCGCCCAAGCGGTATTCCTGCTGCCTTCAAGCTCCCATGTAAGCGATCATGATATTCTCTGCCAAACGTATCCAGACCGTGATGATGCTCCTGGCTGCGGCAGCTGCGTTCACGCCTTTGCAGATTCCGTTTGCCGACAGGCCCGTCGTAGCGGGAGCAGAATGCCCGTCGTGCTGCAAGCAACCGGGTCCCAAATGCGTGGTTTGCCTGGGTCCGTGCATCGTCTATGGCAACGCGTACAATCCCGGCGATGCCGGGTGCACGGTTTTCGAGCACTGATGCCGCGCTCACGCTGACGACACGATCCAAGCGCTCCCCCCGCCACCCGAATCCACACGATGCGCATGCTTCTCGTCCTGGCCGGAGGGCTGCTGCTGTCCCTGCCGGCGCAGGGGCAAACGGCGGCGGCTTCAGGCCTGCCGCAAAACGATCCCGTCACGCGGGTCAGCATCACCGGGCTGCTGGCCCCGGTGCGCGCCGGTGAGCCCCCGCTTCCGTTCGAGGTTCTGCGGCAGATGGAGCGCGACCCGTACCTGGCGCAGATGCGGACGGAGGTGCGCAGCCAGACCGGCCCGGCACTCCATCTGGCCTACGCCTTTCCCAGCGTGGAGGCCTATCGCGCGTGGACCCTGACCCCGCAGACGCGGCAGCTGATGGAGGTGCTGCGGGAGCGCGTGAGCCAGTTCGAGCTCACGGTAAGCTTGACGCGCGGTGCTCCGGGCGTCCTGCTCCCGGCGCATGACTAGCGCTCCAATGCCAACCGGCCTCCATCAGGCCCCACCGGCGGCCCCGCGCGGGGCGGCGGCGCAGCCGGACAGCGTTGCCGGCCCGCCGGAGTCGTCGTCTCGCGCGGAGGCTGGAGCGGCGCCCGCTGGTGCAGAAGGAAAACCGGGTGCGCGCGAATGGGTGCGGGCCGTGGCCTGGGCGGTTCTTCTGTTCGCCGTTCTGCGCGGCCTTGTGGTGCAGGTGTATGGGATCCAGAGCGGAAGCATGCAGCCGACCCTGGCGGTGGGCGACTACGTCGTCGTCAACAACACGATCTTCGGGGCCGGCCTTCCTTTCACCTCACGAAAGCTGCCCGCGCTGCGCCAGCCGCGCATCGGGGACGTGGTCGTCTACCGGCCGGCGGGGTACGTGCCGGCGCGCGACCACATCAAGCGGATCATCGGCGAGCCCGGCGATACGGTGCAGATGGTGGGCGGAGTGGTCTACCGCAACGGTACAAAGCTGGACGAGCCCTACGCGCGCCGCACCGACGCGCCGGACGTGCCGCTGCCGGCGGAAGGGCCGTACAACTTCCAGTGGCAGCGCGCGGCCCTTGCAGGAGCCGCGGGTCCGGTGGGGTACGCCCCCACCCGCGACGGATGGGGATCGCTCGTCGTGCCGGGGGGCCATTATCTGATGCTGGGCGACGACCGCAATGGCTCCGTGGACTCGCGCCACACGGGGTTTGTGCCGCGCGGCGAGATTCGCGGCAAGGTGCTCGCGGTTCACTGGTCTTCCGGACCGGGCGGCGTTCGATGGAACCGGATCGGCACCCGTCCCTGACGATCCGCTGGACAGAAAAGAAGAAGCACCCGGAGAGTCGTCCCCGGGTGCTTCTGTTTTTGGCCGCTTACGCCTCGTCGCGGCTGGCTCGCTCGCGCTCGGCGATCTCGCGCTCCGTGTCCAGGCGGTGCTTGCGCTTTACGCCCACGATGAAGAGGAACAGCCCCGCGGCGCCCAGCGCCACCGCCGTCTTCGACACCCGCGTCTTGCCGCCGTCCTTGTCCCTGCCGGGCACCCTGGGCTCCGCCATTCACGCTCTCCGGATCGGTTTCGGTCGCTGTTGCAGAATGACGATACATATTCCGGCTGCGTCACGCGAGGGGGGAGGGGAAAAGTGCGTGAGTGCGGGAGTGCGGGAGTGCGGGAGTGCGAGAGTGGATGTTAGGTTTTCGTCCATGCGCGACCCTGACGACCTGTTTGCCGCCCTGGCTCAGTCCACCTTCCGCCGCCGGTTCCGGCTGCGGGGGGCGGAGCTCGCCTACGTGCGCGGCCGGGGGATGGAAACGGTGCTGCGCCACGCGGACGAGATGATCGCCACGCGACTGGCCCCCGCGGAGCCGCCCAACGACGGCAAGCAGACCCCCATGCGCGGCCACCCCGTCTTTCTGGCCCAGCACGCCACCGCCACCTGCTGCCGCGGCTGCCTGGCCAAGTGGCACCGCATCCCCAAGGGCCGCGGGCTTACGGCGGAGGAGCGCGCCTCCGTGGTCGCCGTCATCGAGCGCTGGATCCGCGAGCAGAACGCCGCCGCGCCCGCGGACGAAGGCGGGGCGGGGAAGCGTCCCTCCCGCGAGGACCCGCAGATCGGCCTGGACCTCGGCTGACCGGCATCCCTCGCGAACGGTTGTGGAGCGGGTGGATGGCTCTCAAGATCGCGCATCAGGTGGTGCAGACCGCTAGTTCCTGTGCGCTGCCGGCAATCCTTTACCGATCCGCATCTTCCGGAAAAAACGCGGATGGCTCCCTGCCGCATTCCATCTCTCTCCCGTTCCCGATATCCCACGCCGGCTCGCGCCTCGTCGATCAGCGCGCCATGCCTCCGCTCACTTCCCCCCCTGACGTCGCACCATGAGAACCGTGGAAACGGCACGAGAAAACTCCGCTAACTCCGTTGACTCCGTGTGAGGCCATGTCTGGTCGTCCTATCACACCCAGCCGCCCGAGGCACGCGAAAAAACTCTGCTGCCTTTGCCGACCCCGAGTGAGTTCCCACCTGCTGCGCAGGCCCTTGCTCATGGAACTTGGGCCAGCAGTAGCGGCATCCGGCCCGCCGTTGCGCTGTTCCCTGTCCCCCTATTCCCTATTCCCTATTCCCTTCTGCCTGACGACGAAAACCGCCCCTCTCCCAGAAGCCGGAAGAGGGGCGGTTCTGCACCAGCGCTACGGCGCCAGGACTACGACTTGTGGTCGTCCTCGTGCGTGAAGTTGGGACGCGACGGCTCGGCCTCGAACACCTGGTGGCCGGTGCGCTGCAGCACGCTGTGGCTGCGGCCGTAGGCAAAGTAGATCACGACGCCGATCAGCATCCACACGATCAGCCGGAGCCACGTGTCCAGCGGCAGGAAGTACATCATGAAGCCGCAGGTCAGAATGCCCAGGATGGGCACCAGCGGCACCAGCGGCGTCTTGAACGGACGCTCGCGGTTGGGCTCCTTGACGCGCAGGTACCAGGTGCCCGCGCACACGATCACGAACGCCAGCAGGGTGCCGATGGACACCAGCTCGCCCAGCAGGCCGATGGGGAAGATCCCGGCCACGATCGCCGCCACCGCACCCGTAAGGATGGTGGTGACGTACGGCGTGCGGTACTTGGGGTGCACCTTGCTGAACACCGGCGGCAGCAGGCCGTCGCGCGACATGCTGTAGAAGATGCGCGGCTGGCCCATCAGCATCACCAGCACCACCGAAGCCAGGCCCGCGATGGCGCCGATGTTCACGAAGTAGCGCAGCCAGGCCAGCGGCTCGCCCGCCTTCTCCAGCGCCACGAACACCGGGTGCGGCACGTTGAGCTGCGTGTAGTGCACCATGCCCGTCATCACCAGCGCCATCAGGATGTACAGCACGGTGCAGATGGCCAGCGACCCCAGCATGCCGATGGGCAGGTCGCGCTGCGGGTTCTTGGCCTCCTGCGCCGCGGTGGACACCGCGTCGAAGCCGATGTAGGCAAAGAACACCACCGCCGCCGCCCGGACGATGCCGCTCCACCCGAACTCGCCGAACTCGCCGGTGTTGGGCGGAATGAAGGGCGACCAGTTGGCCGCGTCCACGTACTGGAAGCCGAAGCCGATCACCAGCAGCACGATGGCGACCTTCACGTACACGATGAAGTTGTTGAACTTGGCCGACTCCTGGATGCCGATGACCAGCAGGCAGGTCATCAGCATGATCAGGATCATGGCCGGCAGGTTGATGATCGCGCCGGGGTTGCGCACCAGCGTGTGCGTGCCCTGGACGTTGATCGGCGCCTGCGTCCACGCCTCGGGCAGGTTGAGCCCGATCTCGCGCATGAACTCCGTGAAGTAGCCGCTCCACCCCACCGCCACCGTCGCCGCGCCGAACAGGTACTCCAGGATCAGGTCCCACCCGATGATCCAGGCGATGAACTCGCCCAGTGTGGCGTAGCTGTACGTGTACGCCGAGCCCGCGATGGGGATCATCGCCGCGAACTCCGCGTAGCACAGGCCGGCGAACAGGCAGCCCAGGCCGGCGATGATGAACGAGATCATCACCGCGGGCCCCGCGTTGCGGGCCGCCGCCGTGCCGGTGAGCACGAAGATGCCCGCGCCGATGATGGCGCCGATGCCCAGCAGAACGAGGTTGCTGGCCGTCAGCGACCGTTTGAGGGCGTGCTCGCCTTCGCTGAAGGCGTCGGCGCGCAGCTCGTCGATCGACTTACGCGCGAAAAGGCTCATGACAGCTCCTGTCTGGGCGGACTGCCGGTCCGCCACGTGGGTGGGAACACGGCGCGCCGTCGGGGCGCGCGCGCAAAGGCGGCCGCGGGGCCGCTGGAAGCTTGAATGCAGGACGGTGCTGAAGGCACGCCGCCGGGGCTCGCGTCAGAGGGATGGATCGGGTGTGGCCGTGTGCCGAAGCGGAAGCCGGGCCGGAGGTCGTACGGGTCGGGAATCCCGTGAATGTAAGCGCCGATTGCGCCCGGTCAAGCGTTCCCTCCGCCGGGACGCGCTTTTCGTCGCCTTCGGACGCCCCGGAAAGCGGCCCGGCGGTGACGGCACGTTGCGCTGGACGGCGCGCGCCCGTAGGATTTTGACCCGTCACGCACCCCCGTGTATTCCCGGAGCCGATGAGCGACCTGCTGGCCGTCCCCGAGTCCCGAGCCTTTCCGCTGCGCCGGCTGCTGCAGCCGCTGCTGGGGGCGCGCCACGTGGCGCTTCACACCCACGTGCACGCCGACGGCGACGGCGCCGGGTCGCAGGCCGCGGTGGCCGCGTGGCTCGAGGGCCGCGGGGTTCGTGCTACCATCGTGAACCCCACTCCGTTCCCTGACTCGCTGCGCTGGGTGCTGCACCACCAGCACGCCGTGGCCGACTTCGGCACGCCCGAGGGGCAGGCGGCGCTGGAGGACGCGGACCTGCACCTGGTGCTGGACACCAGCGAACCCGAGCGGCTGGGCGGCCTGGCCCCGTTCGTTCCCCGCGAGCGCACGCTGGTGGTGGACCACCACCCCCCCGGCCGCGAAGTGGTGGGCGACGTGGCCGTGCAGGACCCCAGCGCCGCCGCCACCGGCGAGATGGTGTACGACCTGATCACCCTGGCGGGCGACGCGGTGCCGCACGCGTCGGCGCTGGGGGCGTACGTGGCGCTGGTGAGCGACACCGGCTCGTTTCGCTACGGCAACACCACGCCGCGCGTGCTGGCCGTGGCCGCCGAGCTCATGCGGCTGGAGATCGACCCCGAGGTGGTGTACCGCCGCCTGTTCGCCACGGCGCCGCGGCGGCGGCTGGAGCTGCTGCGCGAGGCGCTGGAGACGCTGGAAAGCGACCCGGACGGCCGCATCAGCTGGATGGTGGTTCCTCACCGGGTCACCGCCCGCCTGGGCGCCACGGGCGAAGACTTCGACGGGCTCATCGAGCACGTGCGCTCGGTGGAGGGCACCGAGGTGGCGCTGCTGTTCCGCGAGACCAAGCCGGGGGAGACCAAGGTGTCGTTCCGCAGCAACGGCGCGGCGGACGTGAACCGGGTGGCGCGCGAGTTCGGCGGGGGCGGGCACGTAAAGGCGGCGGGCGCCAACATCATGGAGCCCGCCGAGCAGCTGGTGGACCGTGTGATCGAATCCGTCCGGCGCGCGCTGAAGGGCTGACAAACGGCATCACGCAAAGACGCGGAGGCGCGGAGAGAACCGGTTCCTCTCCGCGCCTCCGCGTCTTTGCGTGATGCTCGTCTGTTTCAGTCGAACTCGGGATGGGGATGGCGCTTGGCGTAGTTGTACGCCGTGATCGCCGCGACCACGTGGGCCACCCATCCAAAGAACCCGCCGGTACCCAGCCACAGGCCCGGGGTGAACAGGAACCAGAAGATCGCGCGCATCCACCGGCCGTTGTAGAGCTGCCCCAGGCCGGGGACGAAGAAGCTGAGCACTGCCGCCGTACCGGGATTTCTCATCACTGGCCTCACCGTGCTGGGCACAAGTACGCGAGAGACCGCCTCCCGCTCGGCGCCTGACTACGGGCGCGGGCACGGCAGAGTTTCACCCGCCGCGCGGCGCGGCGGTGTCTGCTCTGCACAATAATGGTGAAGTATAATCCGACGCGCTCACCACGATTGTGCATCCACGGCCCCGCGCACGCGGTGTGGCTGCTCGTAAGTAATTGTGGAAGATGGACTTGAATCCGCTGGGACGGATGGCCCCGATGCTTGCAATCCGGACGGCGAGCGAAGGATCGTCAATCATCCAACGGGAGGTCGCCATGCGACGCTTGTTCATCCTGCTTGCCGCGGCGGGCCTGGCCGCCTGTGACGCGGCCGACGCCCCGCTGGCCCCGTCCGGCGGCGCGCCGGCGTTCCTGCTGGGCTCGGCCGCGGACGGCGCCATCCCCGGCAGCTACGTGGTGCAGCTGGACTGGGCCGCGAACGCCGGCGCGCTGGCCGCGGAGTACGGCATCAAGCCGAAGTACGTATACGAGCACCTGATGAACGGCTTCGCCGGCGCCATTCCGGACGTGACGGCGCGGGCGCTCTCGCTGGATCCGCGCGTGGTGCGCATCAGCGTGCAGCGGCAGTACAGGGCGCTGGGCACCACGCAGACGGGGGCTACCTGGGGGCTGGACCGCATCGACCAGCGCACGCGCCCCGTGGACGGCGGCTACACGTACGACTTCACCGGCGCGGGGGTGACGGCGTACGTCATCGACACGGGCATCCGCTTCGACCACGTGGAGTTCGAGGGGCGTGCCTCCTCCGGCTTCGACGCCTTTGCCGCCGATCCCACCGACCCGCTGCTCATCGGCGACATGAACAACGACTGCCAGGGGCACGGCACGCACGTCTCCGGCAGCATCGGCGGAAAGACGTACGGCGTGGCCAAGCAGGTGAAGCTGGTGGCCGTGCGGGTGCTGAACTGCGCCGGCTACGGCAGCGACGCAGACGTGATCGCGGGGATGGACTGGGTGGCCGGCAATGCCGCCATGCCCGCCGTGGTCAACATGTCGCTGGGCGACGTAGTCCCCACCAGGACGCTGGGCACCAGCACGCCCGTGGACGACGCGGTGCGGGGGATGATCGCCTCCGGCATCACCGTCGTCGTGGCCGCGGGGAACGGGTGGGGCAACGGCACGCTGGGCGCGGACGCCTGCATGTTCCCCATCGCCAACGTGGCCGAGGCCATCACCGTGGCGGCCAGCAACGCGAACGACGCGCGCACCACCTGGACCAACTACGGCGCCTGCGTGGACATCTTTGCGCCGGGCGACGAGATCACGTCCAGCTACAACACCAGCTCTACCGCCACCAACGTGCTGGGCGGCACCTCCATGGCCAGCCCGCACGTGGCCGGCGCCGCCGCGCTGGTGCTGCAGCAGGCGCCGGGTGCCACGCCGCAGCAGGTGCGCGACCTGCTGGTGAGCAGCGCGACGCAGAACGTCATTCTGCCCAGCACGTACAACAGCGGGCACACGATGAACAGCCACCTGCTGTACAGCCGCATCGTGGTCCCGTCCACGACGCCCACCGAGCCGGTGAAGACGAAGCCCTGCACGCCGAAGCGCAAGCGCAACGGGGAGTGCTGAGGCGGTGAACGGGGTGACGCGATGGGGCGCCTTCCACGTGGAAGGCGCCCCATCGTCTTTTCCCGCTCCGGCGGGAAGTTACAGGTCCACGCAGCCGCAACTGGGGTAGGGGTACGTGGGCGCCATGCGGTCCGGCCCGTCCTCCGCGACGGCGCAGACGACGACCTGGTTGGTGGGCATTCTCTTCTGCATCAGCGACTGCGATGCGCCGGGCCCGCTTCGAAGGATTCTACCGCCAGGGCGTTCAGGTCCAGGATCATCGATCTATCTTCCGGTTGGGATGCTGGTCGTGCAAAGCCCTCCGGGCCACGCGGCCCGGAGGGGGAAGGCGCCGCGTCGTGGCGGCGGTCAGGGCGTTACCACGCAGCAGGGTTCCACCACCGTGCACGCGGCCACGCCGGCCTTGTAGCAGCAGGCGCCGTACGTCCACGCCGTGGGCGCCAGGGCGTTCGGCTCGGGCTCGTGCGCCGCGGCCACCGAGCCGTCAGCGGAGAAGCTCTCCACGGCCAGGGAGTTGATGTCCAGGGTCAGGTTGCGCATCGGAATATCTCCAGAAAACGATTGGTCGGTTTGGATTCGCGCCGGGGACCGTTCCCCGGCGCGTCGGGGCTGCACGCCTTCACTCAGGCGTAGCAGCAGGGATCGCTCACCGGGGCAGTCACCGGGCGCGCCTGCTCGACCACGCAGCAGTCGTCGTCCGTTTCGGTGGGCGGCGGGGCGGCCGCACCCCCCTGCGTGGGGTGCCCCGCGACGTTGGCGTCGAAGCTCTCGACGGTGAGGGCGCTGACGTCCAGGTTCAGCTTGCGCATCGGAATATCTCCAGAAAAACAAATAGTTGATTGGATTGGGCCCGGGCCACACGCCCGCGGCACTGCCGGCGCCCACGAGCCTTCCTGAGGCCGCCGGACACCGCATCCCAAGGCACGCGGCGTTCCAATCATGCCCATTACGCATAAGCGATTGAGCGGATTTCGTTTAGGAATTCGCTGTACCGTAGATGTCCCAGTGATTCAGGGGCGTCAGTGTCCCTGTATGGGCGTGGATGTCCCAAGGGCAGGTGGAAGCTTTCCGCTCATTCACGGGGTTCTCTGGATGCGAAAGGGCGGGCTCCCGATTGGGAAGCCCGCCCTACGCGCATCTAACCCATCCCTCCCTCTCACCCCGTCACCCGTTCACCCCATCACCCGTTCACCCCATCACCTTCACGCATCCCCCTCCAGATACGTATACCCCGCCAGCCCCGCGATGTAGTCGGCGATGAAGGCATTCGCCTCCGCGCGGGTGATCCGGCTGCCGGCGTTGGCGATCTTGCGGCGGAAGGTGGCGATCAGGTCCTGCGTGTTGAACTGCACGTAGTTCAGCACCTCGGTGATGGTGTCGCCGTGCACCAGGTCGCCGATCTCGTACCCCGTCTCCGTCAGCTTTACGTGCACGGCGTTGGTGTCGCCGAACAGGTTGTGCAGGTCGCCCAGGATCTCCTGGTACGCGCCGGTCAGAAAGATGCCCAGCACGTACGGCTCGTCGTGGCGAAAGGCGTGCAGCTCCAGGCTGGGCTTGCTCTTCCGCCATCCCACGAAGTGGTCGATCTTGCCGTCGCTGTCGCAGGTCACGTCCTGCAGCGTGCCCCGGCGCGTGGGCTCTTCGTGCAGCCGGTGAATGGGCATGATGGGGAACAGCTGGTCGATGGCCCAGCTGTCCGGCAGCGACTGGAAGAGCGAAAAGTTGCAGAAGTACCGGTCGATGAGGATGGCCTCCAGCTCGGGGAGGATGTCCTCGTACTCGTCGGGGTCCTTGGCCGCCAGCTGCGCCACGCGGTTCATGATGGACAGCCAGTACCGCTCGCCGATGGCCCGCTCGCGCAGCGACAGCGTGCCGCTGTTGAAGTGCACGATGAGCTGCTCCTTGAGGAACGCCGCGTCGTGGTACACCTCGTGTACGCGGCGCCCGTCCAGCTCGCGGAACACGCCGGCCAGCTCCTGCACCAGCGGGTGCGCCTCGTCGCTCACCGGCTCGGGCTTGTCGGGGCTCTGCGTCTCGAGGTCGATGACGTTGATGAGCAGCAGCGCGTGGTGCGCGGTAAGGGCCCGGCCGCTTTCGCTGATGATGTGCGGCATGGGCACCTCGTTCTCGCGGCACGCCTCGGCCAGGGCGTAGACGATGTCGTTGGCGTACTCCTGGATGGAGTAGTTCACGCTGGCGCTTCCGGTGGAGCGCGACCCGTCGTAGTCCACCCCCAGCCCGCCGCCCACGTCCACGTAGCCGATCTCCACCCCCAGCTGGCGCAGCTCCACGTAGTACCGCGCCACCTCCGTCATCCCCAGCTTGATGTTGCGGATGTCGGGGATCTGCGACCCCAGGTGAAAGTGGATGAGCTTGAGCACGTGCAGCTTGCCGGCCTGGTCCAGCATGTCCAGCACCTTTACCAGCTGCGCCGCGTTCAGGCCGAACTTGCTCTTTTCGCCCGCCGTCTCGCTCCAGCGGCCGGCGCCGGTGGCGCTCAGCTTGATGCGCACGCCGGCGGTGGGCTCCACGCCCATCTCCTCGGCCACGCGCAGCAGCACCTCGACCTCGCTCAGCTTTTCGATGACGATGAGCACCTGGTGGCCCAGCTTCTGGCCCATCAGGGCCAGCCGCATGAACTCCTCGTCCTTGTAGCCGTTGCAGATGATCAGGTGGTCGGCGCGCTCGTTCAGCGCCAGCACCGCCTGCAGCTCGGGCTTGCTTCCCACCTCCAGCCCCACGCCGTGGCGCTCGCCGTACTGGACGATCTCCTCGACCACGTGCCGCTGCTGGTTCACCTTGATGGGGTACACCGTGGTGTAGCCGCCCTCGTAGCCGAACTCCTTGATGGCCGTGGCGAAGCGGTCGCCCAGCGTTTCGATGCGCGTGCGCAGGATGTCGCTGAAGCGGATGAGCAGGGGAAGCCCCACCCCCTGCGCCTCCATGTCCGTCGCAAGCTCGAAAAGGTCCAGCGCCGGCCCGTCCGTCTTGGACGGGCTCACGGTCACGTGGCCCTTTTCGTTGATGTCGAAGTAGCCGATTCCCCAGCCTTCCACGTTGTACAGCTCGCGGGAATCGTCGATGGTCCACTTCTTAGGCAGCTCGGCCTCCGTCGGATGATACGTCCACGGTCGATCGGGATTGTGAGGGGATCGAATCTGGACCCTTTGGCCCGCGCGCGAAAGGGCCGGGGGCCCCGACTTGTTCGGCGGGGCGTCCCCCGGCTACTTTCACGCCACGCCGGCGGACCTCCGGACCCCTCACCAGACCGACCACCGCATGTACCGCGCGCCCGACTTTTCGCAGCCCCGCTTCGCCAACGCCCCCGCGGCCCGCTTCATGGCCGCCCCGGCGGACGGCGTGCTTCCCGAGGGCTTCTTCAGCACCACCAACCTGCCCACGTACGTCAAGCTGCAGAGCGGCGAGTGGAAGCTGCCCCGCGACCCGCGCATGGACAGCGCCCTGGTGCTGGACGCGGACGGCGCGCCGCGCGTGCTGGAAGGCCGCTACGTGCGCGGCGGGCAGCCGGTGGCCATGGGCCTTGCCGAAGACGGCAGCGAGGGGATCTACGTCCACGCGGCCGGGCTGATGGGCGCGGAGGGCGACGTGGGCCCCGAGGGCGAGTTCAAGTTCATGTCGTCCGAGGTCAGCCGCGAAAAGCCCACGGACTACGGCGAGATGGCGCGCATCCTGGTGGACGAGCGCGAGCGCGGCGGCCACTTCATCTGGGTCGTGGGCCCCGCCGTCCTCCACAGCCGCGGGCGCGACACGCTGGCGTGGTTCATCCGCGAGGGCTTCGTGGGGGCGCTGTTCGGCGGCAACGCGGTGGCGGTGCACGACATCGAGAGCGCCACCATGGGCACCACGCTGGGGATGAACAACCGCGGCATCCCCATGGAGGGCGGCCACGCCTTCCACATGCGCGCCATCAACCGCGTCCGCGCCGCCGGGTCCATCCCGGCCGCGGTGGAGCAGGGGATCATCACCGAGGGGGTGATGCACGCGGCGGTTACCTCCGGCGTCCCCTACGTGCTGGCCGGCTCCATCCGCGACGATGGGCCGCTGCCGGACACCATCACCGACGCCATCCGCTGCCAGGAGGTGATGAAGGAGCACACCCGCCGCTGCACGGGCGTCATCATGATCGCCACGGCGCTCCACTCCATCGCCACTGGCAACATGCTTCCCAGCTACGTGTGGAAGGAGGAGACGGGCGAGGTGCGGCCGCTGACGACGATCTGCGTGGACTCGTCCGAGTTCGTCGTCAGCAAGCTCAAGGACCGGGGCACGCACCAGGCGTTCGGCGTGATCACCAACGCGCAGGACTTCCTGCACGTGCTTCGCTTCTACGTGGAGCAGGAAGTGATGGAGCGCGCCCGCGCCCCGCAGGCCGTGGGGGCCGCCTGAGCGACGGATCGCGGATGGACGCGCCGCAGCCGGGGCGGATCGACCCCGCGCTTGCGGCGGCGCTGGGCGCGGCGGCGGAGCGCATTCCGCCGGAGCGGGTGGACGCGGTGTGGCTGTTTCCCGCGCGGCAGCTGGGGGCGCGGGAAAGCGGGCTGGCGGTGCTCTCCGTCTATGCGGACGGCGACGAGGCGCGGCGGACGCGCACCATCCACACGCTGCACTACGTGATGGAGCCGCCGGCGCCGCGGGCTCGGCCGGTGCGCACGGACGAGCTGCGGGAGCAGGGGACGGTGCCGCTGGACCGCGTGGACCGCATCATCGAGGGCGTGCTGCGCCGGCTGGATGTCCCCGAGACGCCGGACGTGCGGGAGACTGCGGGGGATGCGGCCCGGTGGGAGGCGCTGCTGGCGGAGCTGGCGGGCGTGCCGCTTGACCCGGGCAATCGAGAATCATTATCGTTAGTGCCGGACTTGTCCGATCCCGATCCCGACCATCAGAGGACCTGAATGGCCGCCAGCGAAGTCGTCGCCACGTCTCCCTACCTGCACCTGTTCCGGCGCTACCTGCGCCAGCACGGGCTGCCGGTCACGCTGCAGCGCGAGGTGGTTGCGGACGTGGTGTTCAGCTCTACCGAGCACCTGTCGGTGGAGGAGATCGAGGCCGAGCTCAAGAAGCGCGGCGAGCGCATCGGCAAGGCCACCATCTATCGCACCATGGAGATCCTGGTGCGCAGCGGGCTGGTGGAGGACCACGACTTCGGCGACGGGTTCAAGCGCTACGAGCACCTGTTCGGGCACCAGCGCGGCCACCAGCACCTGGTGTGCACGCACTGCCGCAACGTGGTGGAGTTTCGCCGTCCCGAGATCCAGCGCATTCAGGACGAGGTGGCGCGCGCCCACGGCTTTCTGCCCGCGCGGCACCGGCTGGAGGTGTACGGCCTGTGCCCCGACTGCCGCGCCGCCGGGGTGGAGCTGAAGTACGAAGGCGTGGCCTGCCCGGCACTGACGTTCTGAGCCGCCTCGGCTGATCGACAGTCGGGATGGACGACGAACCGCCCTGCGAGACGATCTCGCGGGGCGGTTTGCGTTTTGGTGGATTGTGTGGGCTCGGCCCCCACGGGGGATGTGTCCGCCGCCGCCGCCACGGGCTAAAGCCCGCGGCTAGAAATGCCATAAGCCCCGCCCTGGGCTCGCGGAGCTCGCCCGGCGGGGCTTCACCTGCTCGCGTTCGGAGAGCCCGTGCACACCCCTCCCCCGGGGTTGGGGGAGGGGTCGACCGCCGTTGCGAGGAACGAGCAAAAGGCCGGTCGGGCGAGAGGGGCCCTCGTGGAAACGCGCCGACTCACCCGTTCACCCGCTCACCCCTCCGCCCCTTTCCCCGCCGCCGGCCACGCGCGAGATTGCCCGCCCGCCGCACGGTCCAGTCGCGGCGCAACCACGTCCGCAACGCGAGAGCAGATCATGTCGGCTGAAATCCCCGAGTCGCTCCGGGACCTTTCCTGGGAGCTTCCGCGCAACTTCCTGGGGCTGGAGGGCGACGCGGCCACCTGGCAGAACGCCGGCGTCGTCATCCTCCCCATTCCGTACGAGGCCAGCGTAAGCTACCAGGGCGGCACCAAGCTGGGGCCCGACGCCATCATCCAGGCGTCGCGCTTCATCGAGCTGTACGACCAGGAGCTGGACGACGAGCCGGGGCCGCGCGTGGGCGTGTGCACCCTGCCGGCGCTGCACCTGACCTCCGCCGGCCCCGAGGCCGCCATCGGCGAGCTGCGCGAGGCCATGGACGCCATCCTGGCCGAGGCGGGCGACCGGCTGGTGATCGGGCTGGGCGGCGAGCACAGCATCACCAGCGCGCCGGTGCTGGCCCACGCCGACCGCCTGGGCGAGGGGCGCCGCCTGACCATCCTGCAGTTCGACGCACACGGCGACCTGCGGCTGGAGTACGAGGGCTCGCGGTTCTCGCACGCGGCCGTGATGGCGCAGTGCATCGACCGCGCGGACCTGGTGCAGGTGGGCATTCGCGCCATCACCAGCGAGGAGCGGGCGCTCATCCGCGAGCGCGAGGGGAGCATCACCACCATCTTCGCCGAGGAGATGTGGAGCGACGAGGCGTGGATCGACCGCGCATTCGCCGCGCTGGGCGACGACGTGTTCATCACCTTCGACGTGGACTACTTCGACCCGTCGCTGATGCCCGCCACCGGCACGCCCGAGCCGGGCGGCCCGCCCTGGTATCCCACGCTCAAGCTGCTGCGGCGCGTGTTCGAGGAAAAGAACGTGGTGGGCGTGGACGTGGTGGAGCTGGCCCCCATCGGCGGCAACGCGGCCCCGGACTTCGTGGTGGCCAAGCTGGTCTACAAGATGATCGGCTACCACTCGCTACGTGGCGCGGTGCACGGAACGAGGAGCACAGAAGAGGGACCGCGCTAGGAGACGAAGGACGGCCGGACCTCTCGTGGTCCGGCCGCCCCCCAGCGCCGTTCAGCAGTCGGGGCAGTCCGTACAGGTCGGCTCAACGCAGCACTTGGAGCAGATGGCGGGGCTCCCCGTGCACGACATGAGTGCCTGGAGCGGGATCGCGTTCGCCGCCGGCATGACTTCGAACGACTCCACCATCAGTTCGCCGAGTTTGAGTCTGGTCCGGTCCATGTTCCACCTCGTTGAATAATCGGGGAAGGGCTCCTCGCGCCGGAAGGGGCGCTCAGTAGCTGCGCCGCATAATAGGGGCCATAATGATGACAGGTGATCGGCGCAGATACCCGGACGCTGATTATCCAAGCTGTACACAGGATGATTAGCTACCACAGCCTTTCGAAGCGCCGCAGCTGATTCCACACCCGAGGGCTCGCGACGGAACACGGGAGGGCGCGGAGGGGTTCATCCGCGCCCTCCTTGTGTGTTGATCCCGCTGGAGTTCGCCTCAATCGGTGATCGTGGTGGCGGATGAGGGAAGCTTCCGTGCACGAGGGCCTCAAACGGAGCGCTTCTCCGCTTCTCCAACGGCATTCGAAGCTCTCGCGGGGGAAACTGGACGGCTGAATCGCTTGCATTCCGCCAGCTCAAACACGCTGATTCCAGGGAAGGTGGGCGGCGCACGCCCGTTGGCGCTCCACGTCAAATCGAAGGGAGACGGGGATGGGGACGGACATCGCGATGTTTGTGGAGCGGCGCGAGGGCAGCCGCTGGGTGCCCGCCGATCCTCCCGAGACGGTGCGTCGCGGGTACGACGACGAGGACTCTCTGGATCCCGTGAACGTCTATTCGCGCTGCGGGCCCAACACGGCGCTGGCCGAAGCGCTGGCCGACGGCGCGCGCGACGATGACATGGCCGCCGACCGGATGTCCAACGTTCCGCCGCTTCCCGGCCATCCGCGCGGGATGCCGCGGGACGCGTCGCCGGTGGTGATGGAGTACGCGGAATACGTGGGCGAGCTGGTCTTCCTCGTCAGCTGGATGACCGTGCGGGAGCTGCTGGACCTTCCCTGGGACGAGCCTTGCACGTACAGGGCGGCGTACGTCCGCAAGGAGTACGCGGAGCTCTTTGACGGCACCGCGTTTCCGGCGGAGTGGCCGGCGGACCGGGAGCTGTACGAGGCGGTCTACGTGAGCGACGAGGTAGCTGAGCGCCGCACGCGGGAGTACGGCGGCCAGTACGTCGCCTGGGAGTGGAACGGCAGGACCATCACCCTGGGCCAGGTGGGCCCGGAGTACGTCCGCGTGGGGTGGGTGGACCGGACGCTCGCGCAGATCGCCGGCGACTGCGTGATGAACCAGCTGCTTCCGCACCTGCGCGCGTACGGCGACCCGGACGCGCACCGCGTGATCTACTGGACCTGGTGAGGGATGGCGCGGCTCTCGCGTTGCCCGGCGGCCGTTGATGGATGTTTACCGGAGCAGAGGAGAGCGGATGCCGCGCGAGGTAACGGACGGGGAGGGGACCACGTGGAGCTGCGTGGAGGCGTACGCGGGGCTTTCGGAGGATGGAAAGAGCGAGGCGGCGCGGGTGGAGGGGACGGACCGCTACCGGGTGGTGTGCACGCCCAGCGGCGGCGCCATGTCGGTGAACCTGGAGCTGCCCGGCGGCTGGGACGAGTCGCTGTCGGACGAGGAGCTGGTGCGGGAGATCGAGTCCGCGGCGGGGTAGAGGGAGAATTCTGTTCCTCGCCGTGACTTCCTGAGGGAGGCGCCGCTCGGGCCCTCCCCATACGACGGACCCTGGCGCCGACCGAAGGATCTCGCGGGCAAAACCGAGAGGCTGGATTCCGGCGGCCGGGCTTGCCTCTCGCGTGCCGGGAGAAGATCCTTCGGTCGCGCGCAAGTGGCTGTGTGGCTTCCGGTTGCACGTGGTGCGCTCCCTCAGGAAGTCAGCCCTGGCCTGGGGGCGCTCCCGGGGACTGCGGAAGAATTCGGCGGGAGTCCGTTGACTTGCGGCGCGTGCGTGCCTAGTTTATAGGGCTGCCATGCCGCGGAATTCGCGGATGTGATCGGGTTCGATGACCTGGATACGAACGCCAGGTCTTATTTTCTTCATCCTGGAAGGGATCGTCGTGGTAGAGATTCAGCTCGCGGAGACCGACCGCCTGGACTGGGCCCTGAAGCAGTTCCGCCGCCGCATGATCCGCTCGGGCCTGTTCAAGGACATGCGCCGCAAGCGGTTCTACGAGAAGCCCAGCGAAGCTCGCAAGGCCAAGGAAAAGGCCGCCGAGCGCCGCCGGCACAAGGACCGCAAGCGCGCCGCGCGCCGCTACAACTTCTAAGCGGTTCGCTCTCCCGACGTCTGAAACGCGAGCGAGGCCCGGGCCAAATGGCCAGGGCCTCGCTTTGCCGCGCCTACCAGCGATCGCCGCCGCGGTCCCGGTCGCGTCCGCCGCCACCGCCGCGGCCACCCCCGCCGCCGCCGTAGCCGCCCCCGCCGCCGCCACGGCCACCACCCCCGCCGCCGTAGCCGCCGCCCCCACCGCCGTAGCCGCCACCGCCGCCGCCGTAGCCGCCGCCACCCCCACGGCCGCCACCGCCGCCGCCGTAGCCGCCGCGTCCGCCGCCGCCGGCGTCACCGCCGCCCGCCGGCGCGTCCAGGCGCACGACGCCCTCCGCGGCCGGGCCCTTCTGGCCCTGCACCACGTCGAACTCCACGCGCTCGCCGTCTACCAGCGTCTTGAACCCGCCCCCCTGGATGGCGCTGTGGTGGACAAAGACGTCGCCCTCGCCGTTTTCACGGGCGATGAAGCCGAAGCCCTTTTCCGGATTGAACCACTTCACCGTTCCCGTCTCTCTGGCCATTTGCTCGCCCGTTACGAAGAGGTGTTGAGATGTACTGCCGCGCTCACAACCTACGCGCGAGCACGCCGCGTGCCAAGAGTGAGCGTCAAATACGCCAGCAAGGGCTGGACCAGTCTCGCCTGTGGCGTTAAATTACAGGGCTTGTAAAAAGCGGGCGCTCTCCCCAGAGGCGCCCGCTTTTTCTCATCGGTCGGGGGCACCCCACACAGAGCCCAGATATCAAGCCCGGCTTCGTCGCGTCTCACGCATGCGGTGGAATGTGCGCGCCCGGGGTAGCGGAATCCGGCTAAACTCACTATTTTACAGGGCTGTTTCCGAAACGCGGGCACCTCCGCAGCGAGGCGCCCGTATTTCATTTCGGAAATCGCAAACACCTGACGAACACCGGACCCGAGGCCGTCTGGCCCGCTGAAAGAATACCTGATGTCCATTCGCAACATCGCCATCATCGCCCACGTCGACCACGGAAAGACGACGCTGGTGGACCACATGCTCCGCCAGGCCGGCACCTTCCGTGACAACCAGCACGTGGCGGAGCGGGTGATGGACAGCAACCCGCTGGAGCGCGAGCGCGGGATCACGATCTTGGCCAAGAACCTGTCGGTGCGCTGGAAGGACAACAAGATCAACATCGTCGACACGCCGGGGCACAGCGACTTCGGCGGCGAGGTGGAGCGCATCCTTCGCATGGTGGACGGCGTGATCCTGCTGGTCGACGCGGCCGAGGGCCCCATGCCCCAGACCCGCTTCGTGACCCGCAAGGCCATGGAGCTGGGGCTGCAGCCCATCGTGGTCATCAACAAGATCGACCGCGGCGACGCCGACCCGCACCGGGTGCACGACGAGGTGCTGGAGCTGTTCATGGAGCTGGAGGCCGACGACCACCAGCTGGACTGCCCCTTCCTCTACGCCGTGGGCCGCGAGGGCGTGGCCATGCGCCAGCCCGAGGACGAGCGCACGAACCTGACGCCGCTGTTCGACGCCATCCTGGAGACCATCCCCGCCCCCACGGGCGACGCGGAGGGGCCGTTCCAGATGCTGGTGTCGACCATCGACTACTCGCCGTACCTGGGGCGCCTGGCGATCGGGCGCATCGAGCGCGGGGTGGTGAAGGTGGGCGAGAGCGTGCTGCTGCTGGAGCACGGCCACGACGGCGAAGACTCGGCGCCCGGCGCGCGCAACCGCGTGGGCAAGCTGTTCACCTTCAACGGCCTGGAGCGGCTGGAGATCGAGTCGGCCTCGGCCGGCGACATCGTGGCGCTGAGCGGGCTGCAGAACGTGGACATCGGCAGCACGGTGTGCGACCCGGAGCACCCGGAGCCGCTGGCCGGCATCGCGGTCGAGGAGCCGACGGTCTCGGTCGACATCATGCTCAACAACTCGCCCTTCGCGGGGCGCGAGGGCAAGTACGTCACCAGCCGCCAGGTGCGCGACCGGCTGTTCAAGGAGCTGGAGAGCAACGTGGCGCTGCGGGTGGAGGAGACGGACAGTCCCGACACGCTGACGGTGAGCGGCCGCGGCGAGCTGCACCTGGGGATCCTGATGGAGACCATGCGCCGCGAGGGGTACGAGTTCGCGGTCTCGCGCCCGCGCGTGATCCTGAAGAAGGGGCTGGACGGGCAGCTGCAGGAGCCGTACGAAGAGGTGACCATCGACGTCCCCGAGACGCTGATGGGGCCGGTGATCCAGGAGCTGGGCCAGCGCCGCGGCGAGATGCGCGAGATGAAGAACCCGGGCGGCGGACTGGTCCGGCTCGTCTACCGCATGCCGGCGCGCGGGCTGTTCGGCTACCGCAGCGAATTCCTTACCGCCACGCGCGGCGAGGGCGTTCTGCACCACCGCTTCCTGGAGTACGGCCCGTACGTGGGCCCCATGAGCACCCGCAACCGCGGCGTGCTGGTGAGCATGATGGGCGGGGAGAGCGTGGCGTTCTCGCTGGGCAACCTGCAGGAGCGTTCGACGTTCTTCATCGAGCCCGGCGTGCCGGTGTACGAGGGGATGATCGTGGGCGAGAACAGCCGTCCGGGCGACATGGAGGTCAACGTCACCAAGGGCAAAAAGCTCACGAACATGCGCGCCAGCGGCAGCGACGACAACATCCTGCTGGAGCCGCCGCGCGTGATGTCGCTCGAGGACGCGATGGGCTACATCGCCGACGACGAGCTCATCGAGGTGACGCCGCAGACCATCCGCCTGCGGAAGCGCCTGCTGAGCGCGAACGACCGCAAGAAGGCCTCGCGCGCGGCGTCCGCGTAAAGGGCGGTACGAAGGTACGAAAAGATCAGCCTCACGCGTCTGCGCGTGAGGCTGATCTTTTTCGCTGGAGAGGGTGGAAAAGGAACGGGTCTCACACAGAGTCAGCAGAGTCAACAGAGTTTTCTCGCCGCGCTGAACGGGCTCTGCTGACTCTGCGGAGACTCGCTTCTTCCCCCGGCTTCGTTACACCACCGGCACCACCTTGCCGTCGAAGATGCGGATCTTCTGGCCGTCGAACTTGGTCAGCTCGAAGAACGCGTCGTCCTCGTTGAAGCCCAGCGACATCTCCTGCAGCAGCCCGATGGCGATCGCCTCGCCCAGCGGCAGCGACTCGGTGTAGTCCGAGCGCCAGTGCACGCCGGCCGCGTCGCGGAAGAGGGCGATGTTGCCCGCCAGCTTGTTCAGCTCGCCGCCCAGTGTCATCTGCGACGCGTCGGTGCCGGTGTAGGGGACAAGCGCCAGGCCGTCGGTGCTGGCCTGCACCGGGTTTTCGATCGGCCTGTTCTCGTCAAAGAAGGCCTTGAGGATGGTGACCAGCGCTCCGGAGCCGGCGGCGTGGCCGGCGCCGTACGCCGGGTGCGTGGGCGCCCCCTCGGGGTACGCCTGCGGGAGCAGGTACGAGGTGGGAAAGCGCTCGCCCGCGTTGCCGAAGTACTGCGACAGCCTTGCCGGCTTCTCCGCCGTCGGCGCCAGCGTGAGCGACTCGACGATGCTGGCGTGCAGCGGGTACGTCCGCGCGCCGGTCACGTGGTTGTGCACGCGCCCGCCGTACTCCTCGGGCCGCAGGCGGCGGTGCACGCCCCACTTCTGCCACCACACCGCCCGCAGCGCCCGGCCAAGCACCTCGCTCAGCGCCTGCAGCAGGTGCGGCGGGCCGAACGTCGCAAAGGGCGCCTGCGTCCTGCTGTCCATGGCCGTGCCGGGCGGATCGTACGGGTTCCCCTGGTCCTTGGGAAACTCCAGGTCGATCTGCGGCCGCCCGGTGATCCCGGCCTGCAGCGCCAACTGGTTGCCGGTGGGCTCGCTCATCAGGATCCACGCGGTGTTGTAGTACGCGTCCACCACCTGGTCAAAGTGCACGAGCGTGGCCCCGTCGCGCAGGTTGCGAATGAAGCGCCGCGCCGTGTCGAACGTGTCCAGCCCGCGCTTGTCCACGCCGTTCTGCACGTCCAGCCACCAGGCGAAGTCCGTGAGGTAGTCCACCCCGGCCGCCGCGGGGATGAGCCGCTGGTCGATGACGCGCGCGCCGTAGGAGATGAAGCCCTCGTTGGCGTCGCGGCCCAGCGTGTCCGGCTTGCGCGGGTCCGTGTTGCCCTTGAGCAGGAATTGGCTCACGTACGGCCCCACCTGCTCGCCCGGGTAGATGCCGCGGAATACGTTCTGTGCGGAGACGGGCCTGGTGCCGCCGAACTGCGGGAACTCGCTGTTGAGCGACGTGATCGCCGCCGCGACGGTCGCGTCTGAACCGTAGCTGGCGAAGTGAACGTCGCGGGCCACCGCCATCCAGTACAGCTCACCCATCTCGTGCGCCGTGACCTCGCTCTCGAAGCGCGGCGCGGGCGGCATCGTACGCTCCTGCGCATCCGGCCCCGCGACGTCGAACGCCAGCCCCGACTGCGGGTTGGTGAGCTTGACCGCAGTGGAAGACGCGAGGTCGATCTCCTCGAAGTCCGCGGGGTCGCGGCTCTCCAGGGCGCGCAGCAGCGTGGCGTACGAGCCCGGATCGGGGTCGCCCAGCGCGTCGTGCTTGAGGCTCTTGCTGTAGTTGCCGACGAAGCGCTGCGCCGGGTAGTTGACCTCGTCGTTGTTGTTGGCGTGCTCGTCGTGGCGCCGTTCCGCCGCGACCTGCGCCGCCTGCACGCGCACGTCGCGCGCGGACAGCCGCCGCTCCTCCACGCGGCGCGCCAGCGGCGTTTTCTGCACGTTCACGTTGTCGATGATGGCCATTCCGGCCCACGCCGTGGGTTGGCCCCCGGCGGAGATGTCGATCAGCACCGCGGTAACGGTGAAGGGTGTGGCGTTGCGGACGCGGAGGTCCCATCCCACGCCGTCGGCCGAGGTTTCCCAGTACAGGACCCCGGCACGCTCACGCAGCCGCACCCAGCGGTGGGCTACGGCGTCGTATGGAAGCGTCTCCAGAATTGTCCAGGTTCCGGCGACCTGCTGCGCGAAGACGATGGTCCTGTCCCTGATGGTGATGAGCAGGTGGTTGCTGATGTCGACGCCGAGGGAGAGGGAGGTCTGGCCGGGCGGCTGGAGCGCGTGGACCACTTCCAGGCGTACCTCGGAGTCGGTCAGGTCGTACCTGAGACTGGAGCTGATCCCCGAGTAGCCGTGGGTGCCGATGGCCGGACGGATCTCGATACGTCCGTTGGTCTCGCGGATGCGCTCGGCGGCAGGCGGCGGGTTGCCGACAGTCAACCACTTCGCGCTGTCGATCTGGTTGTCGTTGAAGTTGTCGACGAGCGTATGTGCCTTCGCCATCATGCTGCTCCTGCCAGGGTTCGTGTCCGTCCCGCCGCCGATGCGCGGCGGGGCTGCGATGCCGGTCGTTTTGCCGGCGGTGGCCTCCCAGGCCAGTTCTCTCACCGTCTTTGTCGGTTGAACACAAAAGGCCCCCGGCCGGCGCTGTGCCGGCGGGGGCCTCGTTGGGTCCCGGATTGATCGATTGCGCTCATCCTGCCGCGGCGGCGCAGGGGTGCGCCGCCGCGCCGTCATCCTGCGATCAGACGATCACCGGCTCCACCTTGCCGT
>NZ_DASWNM010000015.1:0-3337 GCF_036399255.1 Longimicrobium sp. | reverse complement strand
CGGTGGGGGTGGTGAAGCGCACCTCCAGCGAGTCCAGCAGCACCGCGCCCGCCGTGCCCGTCTGCGCCGCCCCGCCCGTGCGGGTCAGCACGCCGCTGGCGACCGCCGTGGCCGTGAAGCCCGCCGCCGGGAGCGTGCCGGCCGTGGCGGACGCGGTCTGCGCCGCGCCCAGGCTGGTGCCCAGCGTCCACGCCGCGCGGGCGACGCCGTCCGTGCCCGTGGTGCGGGTGCTGGGCGAGACGGATCCGCCGCCGCCCGCGCTGAAGGCGACCGCGGCGCCGGGGACCGGGTTTCCATGCGCGTCCGTCACCCGCACCGCCAGCGAGTCCGCCAGCGCCACGCCCGGCGCCCCCGTCTGCGCGTCGCCGCCCAGCTTTGCGATCGCCGCGGGCGCGCCGGCGTTCGCGGTGGCGGTGAACGCCAGCATCTCCGACGCGCCGGAGAGGTTGGCGGTCGCCTGGTAGGTGCCCGCCGCGGTGGGGAGGCGCCAGGACGTGCGCGCGTAGCCGTTCGCGTCCGTCGTGGAGGTGGCCGGCGCCAGCACGCCGGGGCCGGTCCACTGGATGACGGCGCCCTGAATCGGCGCGCCGGTGGGGGTGGTGAAGCGCACCGCCAGTGAGTCCAGCAGCACCGCGCCCGCCGTGCCGGTCTGCGTCACGCCGCCCGTGCGGGCCAGGGTTCCGCCGGCGACCATCGTCGCCGTGAAGGGCGCCGCCGCCAGGGTGCCGAAGGTGGCGGACACCGTCTGCGGCGTTGCCAGGGCGGGGCCCAGCGTCCAGGCGGTGCGGGCGAAGCCGTCCGCGTCCGTGGTGCAGGTGGCGGGCGAGACGGAGCCTCCGCCCGCCACGGCGAAGGCGACGGACTGGCCGGAGATCCCGTTGCCGTGCTGGTCGGTCAGCCGCACCGCCAGCGAGTCCGCCAGCGCCACGCCGGGCGCGCCCGTCAGCGTGCCGCCCAGCACCCGCACCAGCGAGGCCGGCGCGCCGGGGGTGGCGACGGCGCGGAAGGTGGCAAAGACCAGCGCCTGGCCGGTGGCGGGATGGACGGCGCGCGCCTCCACCTTCTGCGTGTCGCGCGCGGTGGTGCCCAGCGTCCAGCGCTCCTGCGCCCGGCCGTCCTCGTTGGTCAGCGCGGTGCCGGCGAACACGGAGCCGCCGTCGGTGACCACGACGAAGTTGACCACCTGCCCCTCGACCGGCTTGCCCTTGTCGTCCGTGACCTCCACCACCAGCGGCTGCGGCAGCTCCGTGCCGGCGGTGGCGGTCTGCAAGTCGCCGGAGACGATGTCCAGGCTGGCGGGCGGGCCCGCCGGGTCCGGTCCCGTGCCGTCGCAGGCCATCAGCGCGAGGCCGGCCAGGGCGAGCAGGAAGGAGCGGGTGGAGAGAAGGCGCATGTGCACGTGGAGGCTGGCGTGGCGGGATTCCGACGGCTGAAACCTATCGGGCGCGGAGGCGCAGGGTAAGCCGCGGGCTGCAAGCGGCCATGCCGTTCCGCCCTGCATCGTCGCTTCAGCCGCGGCGAAACGGAGGAGAATGGTCGATGCGGCGGAACCGGAGCCGGCTCCACCCCGTGGCGCGTAGGGCCAGGAGCGCCGCTGTACCGCCTGTTCCGCGCCCCGTGAAACGCGGAAGAGGCCGTCCCCGGGATGGGGGGAAGGCCTCTTCGTCCTGCGTGGATCGTGCTTCAGTCCTCGCGGCCGCGCGGGCTGCGCGGCGCGGCGGCCGGGGCAGGCGCGCGCGCACCCGGCGCCGCGCGCCGCGGCGGGGCGGGGGCGCGCGATGCGGCCGCGGCGCTCGACGGGGCGGTCACCACCACCACAGCCGTATCCACCAGCGCGCCCTTGCTCACGATGACCAGCGTGGTGCCTTCGCCCACCAGCTGTACCATGATCGGCGACTGCACGTCCTCGTCCACCACGCCGCCGTACCGCGCGACCGTGGTGTCGCTGAAGGTCCAGGTGAACCCGTGGTAGCAGGTGTACCGGCACCCCTCGTACGGCGGGATGTAGTCGCCGGAGGCGTCGTACAGCCGGTGCTCCAGCCGCAGCGAGCCGTTGAGCGGCACGCTGGCGCTGTCCGGCTGGATCTGCACGCGCGCCGGCCCGCTGGGGGTGACGCGGGCGCTGAACTGCTCGGCCGGCACTCCCGCGACCGCCGCGGCGCCGTTGGGGCCGCTGGCGGACGACGAGCAGGCGTTGTTCACGGTCCACTGTGTCTGGGCGAACCCGCCGGCGTCCGTCTGCGAGGTGGCGGGGCTCACCGGGCCGCCGCAGACGATGCTCCACTGCACCGCGGCGCCAGGGACGGGGTTTGCCGCGCGGTCGCGCACCTGCACGCGCACGGCCCGCACGGTGCCCAGCGGCGCCTCTTCCGGGGTGACGCTGACCAGTTGCAGCGTGGCCGGCGCCCCCGCCCGCGCGGTGGCGGTGAACGCCAGGGAGCCGGTCTGGCCCGCCACCCCGGCCGTCACCGTCTGCGTTCCCGTCCCGGTGCCCAGCCTCCACCGCGTGCGCGCCGTTCCGTCCGCCCCGGTGGTGGACGTCGCGGGCGATACGGAGCCGCCCGGGCCGCTGATGGCCCACTGGACGGTGGCGCCCTGGATGGGCTGTCCGGCGGCGGTCGAGAACCGGACGGCCAGCGAGTCGGCCAGGAACGCGCCGATGCTGTCCGCCTGCGCGTTGCCGCTCACGCGGGTCAGCACGCCCGAGCCCGTGGAAGTGGCGGTGAAGCCGGCCGCCGGCAGCCCCGCCACCGCGGCGGAGACGGTCTGCGCCAGCCCCACGTGGGTGCCCAGCGTCCACCGCGTCCGCGCGATGCCGTCCGCGCCGGTCGTCACGGTCGCGGGCGAGACGGAGCCGCCGCCCGCCGCGGCGAAGGTGACCGCGGCGCCGGAGACCGGGTTTCCATGCGCGTCCGTCACCCGCACCGCCAGCGAATCCGCCAGGGCCACGCCCGGATCGCCCGTCTGCGCGTCGCCGCTCAGCTTTGCGATCGCCGCGGGCGCGCCGGCGTTCGCGGTGGCGGTGAAGGCCAGCGTCTCCGTCGCGCCGGAGAGGTTGGCCGTCGCCTGGTAGGTGCCCGGCGTGGTGGGCAGGCGCCACGCGGTGCGCGCGTAGCCGTCCGCGCCGGTGGTGGAGGAGGCGGGCGCCAGCACGCCGGGACCGGTCCACTGGATCACCGCGCCCTGGATCGGCGCGCCGGTGGGGGTGGTGAAGCGCACCTCCAGCGAGTCCAGCAGCACCGCGCCCGCCGTGCCCGTCTGCGCCGCCCCGCCCGTGCGGGTCAGCACGCCGCTGGCGACCGCCGTGGCCGTGAAGCCCGCCGCCGGGAGCGTGCCG
>NZ_DASWNM010000014.1:0-83624 GCF_036399255.1 Longimicrobium sp. | reverse complement strand
GCACCCGCCAGGCGCTCCCGCCAGTACGAGAGCTGCTGATCCAGGGCCTCGCCTTCCAGCTGCGCGCGCTGCCACACGGCGTAGTCGGCGTACTGCACCGGCAGCTCCGGCAGCGGCGACGTCCGCCCCTCGCGATATGCCTCGTACAGCGCCGACAGCTCTCGGTAGAGCACCCCCATGCTCCACCCGTCGCTGACGATGTGGTGCATCGAGAGCAGCAGCACGTGCTCCTCGGCACCCAGCCGCAGCAGCGCCGCACGGAAGAGCGGGCCCGCCGAGAGGTCGAATGGCCGCGCACCACCCTCCTCAACGAGCTCCCGCTGCACCTCCGCCTCGCGCGTTTCCTCGGGGAGATGGGAGAGGTCCTTCACCGGCACCGGGAGGCCGCTGGAGGGCGCGATCACCTGCACCGGCGAGCCGTCCACCTCGGCGAAGACCGTCCGCAGCGCCTCGTGCCTGCGAACGATCTCGCCCAGCGCGCGCTCCAGCGCGTCCACGTCCAGCGCACCGCGCAGGCGCAGGGTGAAGGGGAGGTTGTAGGAGGTCCCCCGCTCGAAGCGGTCCAGGAACCAGAGCCGCTCCTGCGCGAACGACAGCAGCGGCGGCTCCGTGCGCTCGGTCGGCACCACGGGCGGCAGCACCGGCAGCCCCGCGCGGCGCATCTCCTCCACGCGCCCGGCCAGCTCCGCCACCGTGGGTCCCTCGAAGAGCGCCCGCAGCGGCAGCTCCACGCCGAACACCTCGCGGACCCGCGACACCACCCGCGTGGCCAGCAGCGAGTGCCCGCCCCGCTCGAAGAAGCTTTCCTCCACGCCCACCCGCTCCAGGCCCAGCACCTCGGCCCAGATCCCCGCCAGCACCTCCTCCACCGGGGTGCGCGGCGCCAGGCAGCTCTCCTCCGCCGACGCGTACTCCGGCTCTGGCAGCGCCTTGCGGTCCAGCTTGCCGTTGGGGTTCACCGGGAGCGCGTCCAGGAAGACGAACTCGGCCGGGATCATGTATTCCGGCAGCCGCTCGGCGAGGTAGGCGCGCAGCGCCGCCGCGCCCGCCTGCTCACCCGTGTAGTAGGCCACCAGCCGGGGGTCACCGGCCTCCCCCTCGCGCGCCCGCGCCACCACCACCACCTCGTGCACGGCCGCGTGCTCGGCCAGCCGCGCCTCGATCTCGCCCAGCTCGACCCGGAACCCGCGCACCTTTACCTGCGCGTCGCCGCGGCCCATGAACTCGATCGTCCCGTCCGGCAGCCACCGCCCCAGGTCGCCCGTGCGGTACAGCCGCGCGCCCGGCTCCCCGCCGAAGGGGTCGGGCAGATAGCGCTCGGCCGTCTGGCCCGGTAGCCGCCGGTAGCCGCGCGTCACCCCGGCGCCGCCCAGGTACAGCTCCCCCCTCACGCCGACCGGCACCGGCTCGCCGGCTGCGTCCAGGACGTAGATCCGGGCGTTGGCGATCGGGCGGCCCGGCGGCATGGAGCGGCTGGAGTAGCTCGACAGATCCGCCCGCGCGAAGTGGTGCGCCGTGATCCCGGTCGCCTCCGTGGAGCCGTACGGATTCAGGAACACGGGGCGCGGCTCCGGCACCCGCGCCAGCTGCCGCGGGTACAGCGCCTCCCCGCCAAAGACCACGATCCGCAGCCCGCCGATCGCCCGCCCGCCGTCCGCCTCGACCAGCGCCTGGAAGCCGGTCGGCGTGACGTTCATCATGGTGATGCCCGACGCGACGATCTGCGCCGCGATCCTGCCCGGCTCGAACGGCTCGCGCGCCAGGTGCACCCGCCCGCCCACGAACAACGGCGCCAGCAGGTTGCGCTGCGTCAGGTGAAAGCTGAAGGAGGTGACGACCAGGACCGCGTCCCGCTCCGAGATCCCGGTGGCGCCCAGGTACCAGTGCAGCAGGTTCGACGCGCCCCGGTGCGTCATCTCCACTCCCTTGGGGCGCCCCGTGGAGCCGGAGGTGTAGATCACGTACGTCAGGTGCTCCGGCGTCAGCGCCGCGCGCTCCGGGTTGCTGTCCGGCTGTCCGCCCCACCACGCCGCGTCCTCGTCCAGCGCGAGCAGGGGGAGGTCGAGCCCGGCGAGCCGCCCCGCGAGCGCCTCCTGCGTCAGCATCACCACCGGGGCGCAGTCCTGCACCATGTCCAGCAGCCGCTCGCGCGGATAGCCCGGGTCGAGCGGCAGGTACGCGCCCCCCGCCTTCAGCACCCCCAGCACCGCGACCACCAGCTCGGGCTCCCGCTCCACGCAGATCCCCACGCGCACGTCGGGGCCGACGCCGAGGCCGCGGAGGTGATGCGCCAGCCGGTTCGCGCGGGCGTTCAGTTCGCCGAAGGTCAGCTCCCGGTCCTCATAGACCACCGCTACCCGGTCCGGCGTGCGCCCGGCCTGCGTCTCGAACATCTCGTGGATGTACGACTCGGCGGGATACGGCGTATCCGTGCGGTTCCACTCCTCCACCACGAGCCGGCGCTCCTCGTCCGACAGCAGCGCCAGCCGGTCCACCGGCCGGGTCTCGTCGGCCGCCATCCCCGCGAGCACGCGGCGCAGGTATCCCGCGTAGCGCTCCACCGTCTCCCGGTCGAACAGCGCCGTCGCGAACACCACCTCTCCCGCGATCCCGCTCCCCTCCTCCCGCAGCTCCAGCGACAGGTCGAGCCCGCCCGTGGAGCGCGACTCCGGCCCGCTCACGGGCGCGTTCCCCCACGTGAAAGCCACGCGGAACAGCGGCGTGGCCGGAGCGGCGGCGCCGTCCGGCTGCGCGAGCTCCACCACCCGCTCGAAGGGAAGGTCCTGGTTGCGCAGCGCTCCCTGCACCCGCGCCTCGACCCACCCCAGCAGCGCCGCGGCCGTGGGCGCGCCCGACAGGTCCACCCGCACCGGCAGGGGATTCGCGAAGCAGCCGATCACCAGGTCCGTCTGCCCCGACAGCCGGCCCAGCACCGCGGCCCACCCCGCCAGCAGCGTCGTGGACAGCGTTGCCCCGTGGCGGCCGCCCAGCGCCCTGAGCGCAGCGGTCGCCTCCTCGTCCAGCTCCAGCCGGACCCGGGCCCCGGCGCCGTCCGGCTGCGCGGGGCGCGGGCGGTCCGCCGGCAGCTCCAGCGGCTCCGGGGCATCCGCCAGCGTCTCCCGCCAGTACTCCGCCTGCTGCCGCGGCAGCCCGCCGTCCACCGGCGGCTCCGCCCGGACCGCGCTCACCGTCACCGACAGCGATGTGGAGGATGTCCGACCCGCAAGCACGTCCATAGCGTGTTTTCCCTCAGAAATCTGCCCTAGACGTGAAACTGCGGGGCGCATGTGCCCCGCAGGGTTCCTTGTCTTGCCAGCTCACGTGATTTCCGACACTCGCTGATCGGCCCCGCCTGAGAGGGATACAGCTCGATATCCGCCATACCAGCGAGCCGTTCCGGTAGCCGCGCGGAGCGGGAGGCTGGGTCCCGTGCCGGCCATTGCATCGTTGCTTAACTGTTACTAAACAGGCGTAAAAAGTTTGATGTGGAGGGAAGGAATAACATCGAATACCTGAGCGGGCAAGGGGCCATCCTTCGGCGACCGCGGGAGCCAGCCACGCCACTGCCGGCCTGGAACATTTGAATGCACCTGGCGCCATCCCCCTGGACATCCGTCCGCCGGCCGTGCACCGGGCAGGCCGGGCTTCACTCCGGCGGGATCGGACAGGCCTCCGCCCCGGTATCGCCTGATCACCCTCGTAATTACTCACATAACCGCCACGGGATTGAGGATCGTGCGCCCGTCGCGGCGCCGTCACGCCGGCGTCTGCCTTCTCCCCTCGCCCGGCTTGAGAGGGAAGGGAACACCCCATCCCAACCCGCAATCCGAACAGCCCCCCACGCGCCGAACGGCTGCCCGTGCGGTCGGCGGGGCCGAGGGTGAAGACGAATCTCTTGACGATTCGTGCGCCGGTGGGTTATTCTCGAACCGTCGTTAAATGCAGGTTGTTACGGCGTGATGAGATCGGTGCCCGGGACCGGTGCATTTCCCGGGGCAGCGAATCCGTGTGGCCCCCTCGACTTGTGTTATCGGACTTGTTGTGAAGTTTGCCTGCCGCCATCCCGGCGCGCCGCGGACGCCGCGGGCGCCGCGCACCCAAGGGAGTCAGCGCATGTCGACGATCGAGCGCGAGGCCGTACAGGTTCCGGTCATCCACGAAGTCGCTGACTTGACGACCTCCGCCCGGCTGCTGCCGTCCAGCCTGTGCCCTGTGTCGAATGCGGCCATGCCTGCTCGAGGCCTGGGAGCAGTGGTTGTCGGCCTGGGACGAGCAGGGTTGGGTCTACACGTTCCCGTCCTGGAGAAAATCCGCCGTGGCAGGGCCGCGGCTTCACCCTTCGGGGCTGTCGTCGGTCTTGTCGACACCGCGGAGGCGGGAATCAAGCGCGCGCTGCATCGTCTCGAATACGACTACGGATACGACCCAGGACGGATAAGCTGCGCGACCTCGCTCGCGGATCTGACGGGCGTCGATCCGGATCATACGATCGTGCATATCTGCACGCCCGCGGACGATCACGCATCGGCCCTGCGCGCCGCGACCGAGGCCGGATTCCGGCGTATCATCGTCGAGAAGCCTTGCGCCACCAACACCGCCGACGTCGATGAGATGCGGCGTATCGCCGATCGAACGGGCGCCAGCATTGCCGTGATCAATCCGTATCTGTACAGTCGCTCCGTCGCCAGCTGCAAGGACAAGATCCAACAGGTGGGACGGCAGCCCCACTACCTGGAATTCGAGATGTCCAAGCCGCGGACAGCTCCAACACTGGCAGGGCGTTCAAGGCCGGAATCCGTCATGGACGTCGAGCTGCCCCACCAGATCGCCACGGCGCTGTACCTCACCGAGGCGTCGCGATACAGGGTTCTTCGCGCCGAAGTGCGGCACATGCACTATCGGGAGATGGACACCGATGTGTGCCAGGTCGTCCGGAACATGGGACTCGGCATCATCGTCCTGGAACTGGATGAGTGCATTGCGGTTCTCGTCTCCTATCTCGATTCGCTGACACGCACGCGGGAGCTGAAGCTGCGCTTTCCCAACACTGAACACATCGAAGCGTTTCTACCGGTTACGGGCGACGACCATACCAGCGTGATCATTGAGTACTCCGGTCGCAACACCGATGGGTCGGCCGAGCAAACACGGGTCGCGAAGCTGCCCGACGACATGCTTGCGAGATGCCTGTTCGACATGTACTCGCGATTTGCCACCGATTCTCCGCAGCTCAGTGACCTCGCCTTCAATCGGAAGGTGGTCGACGTGATGGATAAAGCGAAGACGTTCGCGCGGATTCGAAGGTAGGGTCGCCTGCTTCGGGCATCCGGGCGCCAGGCCGTTCGGAGTGCTGTCGATGGATTCGATCGAAGCTCGCGGCCGAATGATCCGGCCGGCGAGTTAAACCGGCTTGTCGCCCTTTGCGGCTGAGCAACCAATGGAAGAAGCACCGGCCAGGGATTCCGCCGCCATCACGCGACGGCTCGAAGCGCTTGCATCCGCGCTGCGTGCCGGTGCGAACCCGTTCCTGGATGATTCGGAGATGCCGGACCTCGTGTACGGCATCAATGGCTTTGGAATGAACTGGCTGGCCGCTGAGACCGGCGTTCCCGACGTGCGGGACGTGATTCTCGACCTGCTTTACGACGCGGTGAGCTCGCGGACGGACGGGCCTGGTATCCTGATGAATCTCGGTCAGATCCTGAGATCGGACATCCACCTGACATCATGGCTGAATACTGAAAAGCAGCGTTGGCGTCACCGGCTGGTCGACTTTCTCGGACGCATGTGCCGTGAGAGCGCCGGTACGGCGATGGGTGAGAATGCCGTTCGAGAGATCGTGCGCACGATCGTTTCCGAATCATGCCTGGTCACTCTCGACGTGCGTGGGCAGTGCATCGATTGCATCGCCGAGTGTCTCGGTGAGCTTCCGTCATTGGATATCGAGCCACACCTGAAGGCGGTGGAAGAGATCGTAGCGCGATTCCGTCCATGCCATGAGCGTGCTCTCGCGCTGCAGGTGACGGATGCCCACGACACGATCGACCCTCACGTCGACGTGCCGGACCGCCCGTTCCTGGACGTCCTCGGGCGTGCCGCGAGTGTGAAAGCACGAGAACGGGCCTTCGTTTTCGGAGCCAGGCTTGCGGATGCCGTTCTCGACGTCCGGCCCAGTGAACGTGCACGGGCGATTGCCGCACGCGCCCAGGAAGGCCGTGCGGCACTGGCCGCGGTGCGGTCCGGAGCCCTCTCGTCGGCCGAGTTCGAAGCGTTCATCGAGGCGCGTCTTCCGAGCCGGGCCAGCGATCTCGGTGATTACGTCGTCAACCGTCACCAGGTGCTTGCTGACGGCCTGACCATCCAGGAATTGTTCCGGTGGCTGATCGCGGCGCCCGAGAATTCATCCAGCGATCGTGTTGCGCGCCGGACGATCACGGCCTTCTTCAGGCAGGTGCTCGGGATGGGGCAGGCCGCGAACGCGGGACTGGATGCAAGGCCATTCTTCATCGACCATGGGTATGGTCCGGATGGGAACCAGCTCGATTGGCCGAGCTATGTGTTCCTGCCGGCGGGCACCATCTGGGGCAAGGGTGCGGGGGTGGACCTTTCGTGCGGCGTGGCGATTGGCGGTGGCGTCGATCTCGCTGCCCGTCGAGGCCGCGACGCCGCGTACATCGGGGGAAGCTGGTCGGCCACTCTGTATCATGGCCATTCACACGTGGGTGGTACACAAGGGTCACAGGGAGCAGAGTCGAGAGATCGCATTCTTCACTTCGGTCTTACGGTCGATGACGGAGAGAGACTTCCCTGGGGTGTGTACGTAGAAGCGGAACAGCATCTTGGCGGCGGTGTGTACCCGGGCGTCCGCACGTATCCGCTGGAACCCGCGCGTTGAGGCTGGTGGATTCAAAAGGGTGCAGCCCGTTCCGCAGCCTTTCCGCTGCAGGGTTGATCAACGGCCCGGCTGAAAGATCAAGAAGCCGGCGAGCCGGCGCCAGTCCGGAACGGCGGCTGCACGGTGTACCACGGGCCCGGCTCCGCACCGGGCGTGTCCGGGCTCGCCCCCCAGCGGAACCCCGGCCGAAAGGGCGAGCGCAGGTGCTCACCGAACGGGCGTGGTGCGGCCCGTCGCCCCGTACGTGTCGAACACCTCCTCCAGCGCGCGCCTCCCCGGCCATCCCACGCCAGTCCGCCTGTACCAACGCAAAGTGAGGAACATGATGCGCAGGTACAGCGTCCCCGCTTGCGCCACGGCGCCATCGGCCCCCAGCGCGCGCAGCAGCCAGGGCGCCAGCGCGGCCCCCGCCGGGCCGATGACGGTCGACTGAAGGGGCGCCAGCAGCAGGGACTGCCGCAGGATCTGCGACGCGGCGGCCGCGTTCCCCGCGCCGCGGGCCCGGGCCACCAGTGCCATGGTGCCGGTGGTGATCCCGAACACCAGGATCACCACCACCATCGCGATCTGGTTCGCCATTCCCAGCCCCCGTCGGAGCGCCCGCACGGGGCGGCAGGGGGTCGCGGTGCTCGACTTTGTGCGCCTGCCGGCAGCATCCGTCACGACCACAGCGAGAGGGATACGCGCGATGGACCTTGTGTACGCATCCGATGGGAGCGGGTTCACCTGCGCACCGCCGCCCCCGGGTCGCCATAGACCGTGTAGGCCAGCCAGGTGGGGTCGTCGTCGGAGCGGATGGCCAGGCGAGCCGCGCGCACGGCGGCGCCGAGCCCCTTCCCGGCGCGGAGCTCGCGGTAGAAGGCGCGCGAGAAGCCGCTGGCTGCTTCGTCCGAGATCGACCAGTACGCCCCCACGAAGGCGCCCGCGCCCGCGTCGAGAAACTGCCTCGCCCATCCGCCCGCGCCCACCAGCGTAAAGGCGCCGCGGGCCCCGTGGCACGAGTTCAGGAACACCAGCGGCTGCGAATGTCCCAGGTTCCGCGCGTCACCGCTGATTTCGTCGGAGCGCAGATCTTCCTTCCCTTCCAGCAGGATGGCGGAGCGGTCGGCGTTGGGCCCCCGCGTGACCCCGTGGCCGCTGAAGTGGAACCCGTCGAAGCTGCCGCCGGCGAGCGCCTTCCGCACGTCCAGGTAGCGGGCCGGGATCTCGCTCACCGCGCCACCCTCCCCGGCCAGCGAGAGGAGGAACTCCCGCTCCTTCGGTACGTCGGGCAGCTTGGAGTCGCGCGGCATCACCAGCGCCAGGTTGTCCAGCGTGAGCCAGGGGCAGCGCGGCACGCCCGGGATCCACCGGGTGACCTCGAATGCTTCGCAGAAGAACGGGCCCTCGGCCACCTTCCCGTCGCGCATCCCGGTCAGGCGGCACAGCTCCCAGGGGATCCACGCCTCCTCGGAGTAGATCTGCACCGAGGCGATGCGGTGGTGGTGCTCCCAGAGGAACGCCCGCAGCTCGGCGGGGAAGAGGGACTCGAACAGCCGCGCGCCCTTTCCCTCCAGCTTCCGCGCCACCAGCTCGGCCGAATAGTCGGGCCGGTGGCCGATCTCCTCGATGTCGGCGAAGAAATCCTCGAAGTATTCCAGCGGTTCCATCCCCAGCGGCACCGGCCCGAACTCCTTGTGCGTCAGCCTGAGCGCCGCGTCGCGCGCCGTTACCCGGATGCTGAGGGACGGAGATTGACGCGCGTCGCGCTGCTCCAGGATCAGCAGAGACAGGTCGGGCCCGGCGGACGGCGCGGCGCCCAGCGCGCCCGCCGCGCTCACGGGCGCCGCTGCCGCGTCGGGACCGGCCTCGCCCGCCGGGTGGACCACCGTCTCCAGGGGAGGGAGGGCGCCCAGGAAGCTTCCGCCGTGCAGCGCGTACACCCGGACCACGCCGGGCCCGGGGCGTACGGCGTGCAGCCGGAACTGCGCACGCGCGGCGGCGTCGCCGTCATCGGAAACGTGGAGGGTGGCGGTGCTGTTTCCCTCCACCTCGAAGCCTTCGCGCGCCTGCACCAGCACATCCAGCCTGGAGCCGCCTGGGAGATCCACCCGCAGGGGTGACGCTTCCGTCCCGACCTCGACCGTGAGGAGCACCACCTGGCCGACGGCCGCCTCCCCGGGCATCTCTGCCCGGAGGTACCGCTCCGCCGTCTCGTCGCCGGCGGCGCGGCGCGGGTGCCGGGACTCTCGGTCGGCCATCATGAAGCGCGTGCCGTGGCCGGAGAGGAGGCCTGGCTCGAAGACCCAGGCGAGCACTCCGTCCTCCATCACCAGACAGGGCTCCCGCCCCGCCAGCGCGTCGCCGCGCGACCGGACGGGCACGGCGCGGAGAGCGTGCGTCAGTTCGCTTTCCTGGAGCCGCGCCGATCCGTCGATGCCCGTGGTCCTCTCCTCGAAGTCCCGCGCGGAAACCAGGTAGTAGTCCGGCGCGTCGCCCACCGCGATCACGAGGTGGCGCGGGCTGGTTTCGTCCAGCAGCCGGCGCGCCTGTTCGATCGAACGCAGGCCGCCGACCACCAGGAAGCGGTTGGAGAGGGTGGGATTGAGTCGCATGATGGCCCGGCGGAGGGAAATCTCCGATCACTTGTACCGGCGAAGACGACATGGTAGCGCCATCTCCCCGCCGCGGCGAGCCCCGCGCGGGCTGGGAAAAGAGGGACGGCGCGGGCGTCGTACGTCCTCCCTGATCGCCGGCGTGAAGGGAGCAGCGGTGAATCGCCCGCTACCAGAAACGCATGCCGAACACGCCTTCCTCGCGCAGGAGGTGCGGGATCGCGCTGGCGAGGTGTGGGAGCCAGGGCTGGAGGACTTCCGCGTCGGGGCGCGTCCCGCCGTCGCGGCGGAGGATGACCTCGGAGAAGGCCTGACGGAAGGGTGCGCTGGCCGGGGTGAAGTAGAGGATGCCGGGGCGCGCGTCCGCCACCAGGCACAGGACCTCCACGCGGGGCGCGTCGGTGCCTTCCGTGAGCCGGGCGGTGGCCGGCGCGAACCGCACGGGGCCCTCACGCTCCATCTCGTGGATGAGCTGGAAGGGATCCTCGTCGATCAGCACCAGCAGGCGCGGGACGGGGCCCCCATCTCCGAACCACTCGCCGACCCACGCGGAATCGTTCAGCGCCGCGTGCGACACCATCATCAGCACCTCGGCCTCCGGGTGCCGTCCGGCGATGTGGTCGGCGCCCGCGCGGTCCACGACCAGGAAGTCGACCCGCGCGTCGCTCCGGCGGCCGGGCCACCAGCGGCGGAACCCGGTGATCACGGGCCGGTCCCACGCGTCGAGCAGCCCGCCCGGCGCGATCGGCCGGTACAGGTGCCGCGCCTTGGCGGTGGGCATGGCCACCAGCTGAAAGTGGCTGCCCTTCCCGGCCGTGAGCACGAACGCGTCGAGCACCTCGTCGTCGGCCGTGCGCGCGTCCACGAACAGCGCCGGGAGGGGCGTTTCGCCCACCACCAGCACCTCGTGGCGGAACTCGCTGAACAGGGCCTCGGTTTCTTCCCGCTCGGTGGCCGGCACCTGCCACTCGAAGTCCGGGCTGGGTCCCGTGAACGCCTGCACGCGGGAGACCAACTCCGGCAAGTCCTCCTTCTGCTGCTCGTACCGCGGCCGAGGATACCCCTTCTTCTCGAGCGCCCCGGCGAAGGCCTCGAAGGCGGCCAGGGTGGGGATCTCCATCTCGCGCAGCGAGGCGGCCGCCAGGAGCTCGGCTTCTTCCTCGGCGGTGACGCCGGGAGCGGCCAGTGGTGCCAGCGTGCCGCCGTCGGCCGCGATCGCGTGGTCCATCGCGGCCAGTGCGGCCGCCGCGCCGGCCGGGTCGAGGATCGCGCGGAAGCGGCGGTCCGGCCGCATCCGCTCGTCGAACTCCAGGGTGGGCCAGTGTTCAACGGGGAGCTCGAGCAGGTGCGCGTAGACGTCGGTCTGCATGGCGGCGCGCGCGCACGAGGCCAGCGCCATCAGCGACAGCCGGGGCCGCGCGGGGTCGAACAGCGCCAGGAAGGTGGACAGGTAGCGCCGGTACCCGGGAAAGCCGGCGATCAGCACCGGGTCGAGCGGTCCGCGGCTGACGGCCCCGAGCGCCGCGACGGTGGCGTACGACTCGTGCGTCTCCACCGAGAGATCGACCATGCGGGCCACCAGGCGGTCGAACCCGTGATGCCCCGCCTCCGCCAGCCTCCCGGCCAGCATCATCGCGCTCCCGAAGGTGGTGCTGGCGTTCAGGAAGGCGTGAAAGCTCTCGTGCCACGAGACCATCGCCGCCACCGTCGCCCCCTGGTCCGCCCCCGGGTTGACGTAGCGGACGTGACCCACCGGGTCGTAGGCGCCCTCGGGCGACTCTGCCCCCAGGATCCGCGGCGTGTCCGGACGTTCATCGCGCATGGATTACGTTCCTCGACACGGCTGGTGGCAGAAGGGTACGTGGGTAGTTTCCGTGCCGCGCTCGGAACGCAGCCGCCACGAAAGGTACGTTCCCGGAAACGTGCCACGACTCCGCCCCCCGCGCCACCTCCGCCCACGCGCGCTGCTCCCGGACGCTCCTCCACACCGTGTGGTTCCGCCGGCGGACGGCCGCTCCCGTCACATCGACGACCGTCCCAGCTCCCGGAAGCCTGCCCCTGGAACTCGTTCGCTACGCCATCGACGGAGGAGGCGTTCCTGCCGCGCGACGGGCTGGACGGGCCGTCGCTCATCGAGTGGATGACGATGACGCAGGAGGAGTTCAGTGCGCGCTTCAAGGGCTCGCCGATCAAGCGTGCCAAGCGCCGGGGCCTGCTGCGCAATGTCGCCGTCGCGCTGGGCAACTGGGGCTCGCCCGGAGCCGTCTCCGCGCTCGCCGTCGCGCTGAACGACGAGGAGCCGCTGGTGCGCGGGCACGCGGCGTGGGCGCTGGGGCGCATCGGCACGGAGGCGGCGCGGCAGGCGCTGGGGGGGCGGGACGAGGTGGAGGCGGAGGCGTGGGTGCGGGAGGAGATCACGGCGGCCCTCGGCGAGACCGACGGCCGCTCTGGACCGATGGCGACACGTCTGGAGCCGTTCGTAACGTGACCCGCGAGGCCGGTCGTTCGCGGGATCCGGGCGCCTCGGCAGCTGGACAACGTCCAACGTGTCCGCCGGTTGGCCGGCACCGCTCTCGCGCTCATTCGCGACCTGCCGGGGCTTTCACGAGCCCGATACGCCACGCTGAGGATCTACCATCGACCGCCTGGACCAGGCCTTATCCCTCGGCCGGCGCCTTCTGCTCATTCAGCCCGTACACCCGGCCGTCCGGTCCGCGGAAATGGCGGAAGGCGTAGCCCATCTCCGGAAAGCGGTTGATCTGGCCGAGCAGCTCGCCGCCGGCGGCCTCCACCGCACGGGACGCGGCCTCGATGTCGTCCACGCGGAAGCCGAACGCGACGCCACCCTCGTTGTAGCCGAAGGGCGGCAGGCCCTCCGGCAGGTACAGCTCCAGAATGGTGCCGTTGGGCATCGAGAACACGCTGACGCCCGGCATCTCCATCATGGGAGTGAGACCGAGCGTCTCGGTCGCCAGCTTTTTCATCGCCGCGAACTTCGTTTCGTCTTCGAGCGTGACGGCGTGCCAGGTGATCCCATCGACTTGCATGGTCGTACCCCTTGGTGAAGTCTGGACGGAGCTCGGCGAGAGCCCGGAAGGGCTCCGACCCCGGTGCCCGGAGGACGGTTGCGTCGGCTCCGCTCCGCCCGCGACCGCCGACTTGCCCGCGTCCGCGAGCCCGGCCTGCCGGCAGTTCTCCAAGAAGTCCCGGAACGCCGCGGGTACGATCTGGTCCCTGGCCGAGGCCGGGAGCCGCGGGCGCGAGGACCGCCTTCGGGCGCCAGGGCGTCGGGGCGTCGGGGAAGCGGAAGTCAGGAAAGCCGACGGGGACCACCACCCTCTCCATGCCCCCTCCGGAGTCCTGCGGGACGGCGATCACCAGCGAACCCTCCGGCGTGAAGCCGAAGAAGCCGAGCTGTCCTCGGAGGCGTGCGTGTCGGCGGCCGGGAGGGCGGGGGAGAGCGAGGCCATTCTCAACTCTTTCACAAGGTGGGGAGCGAAGGGCGGCGGGCGCCCGCGGACTCCACCTCGCTTTTCTCTTCCGCGGGGGTGCTCCCTCCGTCGGCCCCGTCTCCCACCCCGGAGCCTTCGTCGAAAAACGGCCCGCCCCCTCCCGGCGGCGGGCCCTTGCGTCACGGATCAATGCTGTCCTTGCCGAGCGCCCGGGGGCGCCGGGCTCAGGCGCCGGTGCAGGTGAACGCGCCCCAGAACGCCGGGTGGGCGAAGGGGGGACGGCCTCCGGTGCGGTGGGTCAGCGCTTCGAGGTCCTCTCCGCGGCGGAAGCCGCGCTCCCGCCAGCCGGACGCGATCTCCCGCGCCTCGTCCGCCCCGAGGTCCCGGAGCCAGAGCTGGGCGGCACGGAGCGCGGCGGCAGGTGGATCGCCCCGGCGGACGTGCCGCTCGTAGAAGGCGGGCCACAGCAGTGCGCAGGCGAGGTCGTGCACCGCCCAGAGGCTGCTGATGACGCTGGCGCTCCCGGCCTGCAGGAGCGCTCCAGGGAGGCCGACGTACTCGTCCGGTGACAGGACGTGGTCCACGACCCCGCTCTCGCACGCCGCGAGCGTGACCAGACGTGCACGCGCGAGGTCGAGCTCCGCGATGATGCGCCACCCCGGGAGTTCGTCGCGGACTCCGGTGTCCCGCGCGCCGAGCTGGAGCGCGGCGTGGAGGGGATCGGTGGCGGTGGTCGCGTGGCAGGCGAAGTGGAGGTGGGAACAGCTCCCCGCCCGCGCGAGGACGGCCGCGGCGGTCGCCTCCCAGTCGGCCAGCACGTTGCCGCCCGTCACCGCGGCGACTCCGGCGGCTTCGACCCCAGCGTACCGCAGCGGCCGCAGGCGCGGGTCGGCGTAGGTGCGGACGGCGGCCACGAGCGTGCGGCCGAACTCCCTGTCCTCCGCGCGTGCCTGGCACTCGCGGAGCACGAACGCCGACGGTGCGTAGCGGACCCGGTAATCGTCCATCAGGTAGCGCCGCTCGCCGCCCGCGTCACGCCAGGCGGCGTGGAGGGGGAGGAGCTGGAGCCCGCCCTGGGGCAGGATTACGAGCTCCTCGGTCTCGGTTCCTTCGAGCCGGTCGTGGACCGGGCCGATGAGCACGGCCCACAGCATGGCCAGGAGCTGGTCCAGCGCCGCCTCGCGCTCCGTCCGGGTGCGCTCGGAGGTCTCCGCACGCCGGGCGACGTAGTCCTGCAGCCAGGTACGCGATTCGTCTGGTGCGCCCGGCCGCCACACCTGGCCGGGGCGCAGCAGCTCGAAGAGCTCGCCCGCCTCGATCCAGAGCACGTCGGCGGGACCTACCTGCTCCTGGCCCGGAAAGAGGAGGAAGACCGCCCCGCCCATCGCGGTGAGGAGCGGCGCCACGAGGCATTCGCCCGGCCGGACCAGGTGTAGGAGCTCGGCCGGACGGAGCGGCGCCGGGAGAAGTTCGGGCTCCCCGGACCGGAGCGCGGCGAGCGTCGTTCCGAGCGCCTCCCGGGCGCGGCGGAGCTCGTCGCGCGCGTGGTCGGTTCCAGCCGCGTCCCAGGAGGCGAGGCGGCGCGAGAGTTCGGCCTCCAGTCCGCGGATCGTCTCGCGCAGGGTGCGGATCCCGGCGCGTGCATCGTCGCTCAGCCGGGCGAGCGCCGCGTCCGCGAGGCCCAGCGCCTCGCCGAGGAGGCGGGCTTTCCCTTCCTCCAGCAGCGTCAGCGCAGCATCTGGCCGGCCGAGGCGCAGGAGGCAGTACGCCGCGTTCGGGTAGATACGCGAGAGGTGGGACACCTCCGCGCGCCGGCCTGCGGCGGTGTACGCCTCCGCGGCGAGTGCCACCCCCGCCTCGACGGCCCGCTCGTACACGGCGAGCGCTTCGCGCCACCGGGCCCGCTCGAAGAGGAAGTGGCCAAAGTCGGCGAGCGTGCGGCGACGCTCGAACGCGAGCTCAGCAGTATAGACCTCGAGCGCCCGCCGGTAGCAGGCGACGGCGCGGCGCTCGGCCACCGAATCGCCGGGGAGCTTCGCGTATGCGTTCCCCAGCACCTCCGTCACGTCCGCCCAGTCCAGCGGGTTGCGGGCTCGCGTGCGCACGTGCAGGGCGCCCCGCAGGTGCCGGATCGCCTCGCGGACATTCGCGGCCGGGTCGCCGGCATGCCGCTCCAGGTACCCCAGCCCGAGCAGGTACTTGGCCGTCGCCCACCGAACCGGCTGCTCTCCCAGGCGCAGCACCTCCAGCGCTCCGCGCGCGCACTCAATCGCACGCTCGACGTCCCGGGGCCGGTGCGCGGACGCGCGGAACCGCTCGGCCAGGCAGATGCTGCCCAGGTTGATCATGGAGTCGGCCCAGCGGTGCGGGACGCGGGACCGGCCCCGGATCGCGAGCGCGCTCTCCAGGTGAGAGATCGCCTCCCGCCGGTCCCGCTCCGGATCCCCGACGGGCCGGATCCGATAGGCGAGTCCGAGCGCCTGGTGGACGAGCGAGAGGGTGTCCGCGTGCTCCTGGCTGGTGTCACGGTGGGGACTGAGGGCGGCGAGCGCGGCAGTAAGGTGCTGGATCGCCAACTCCACGTTGTCCGTCGGCTCGCCGCGCACCCGGTCCAGGTACGCGTTCGCGATGTTGACGCGGGTCTTCGCGTGGTCGATCAGATCGACCTCCGCCGGCCGGGCGCGCAGCGCCAGCCGGAAGTAGCAGAGCGCGCGGTCGCGGTTGCGCGCGGGATCACCCGCGATGCGCTGCCGGTATGCCTGTCCGAGCCCGTCGACGATCCGCGCCCAATGCTGCGTCCACTCCCGGCGCCGCGTGACTCGCAGCGCCCGGCGGTACCAGCCGATGCAGAGCTCGATGTCGGCGGAGCGGTCGCCGTCCGGCCGCAGGAGGTAGCAGGTGCCCAGGTTGAAGGCCGCGCGCGACCAGTTCCGCGGGGCCTCCACGGGAGTCCAGACCTCGAGGACCTTCTGGAAGGCCTCGATCGCCGGGCGGGCGTCGGCCAGCGCGCCCCAGACAACGCGCTCCAGGTAGGCAACGGCAAGACGGAAGTGCGCCGCCGCCCATTCGTCCGGGTCGCGTCTCTTGTCGGCGTGGTCGGCCGCCGCCCGCAACTCCTCCACTTCCAGATCGACGTCCTCCACGTCGGCTAAGCGTTCTGCAGCCGCTCCGTCCACATCTCGCACATCACCTCGTGCGCGTTGTTCACGAAGAGCCGTGCTACGAGAGTGGCGGCCACCGCCGCCAGCGCCGGGGCCAAGCCGGCGTAGGCGACCAGCGCCGCCGAGAGCGCCGCGGCGAAGGTCGCGCGGCTGGTGAGCGCCTTAAACAGGTCCTGCCTGACCTGTGAGTTCTCCGGGTCCTTGCCGCACACCAGCGCGTGGGCGTCCCGGCTCACGCGGGCGAAGAAGCGGCGGCCGAACTCGCGAAGCTCGTCGAGGGAATCGCTCACGACCGAGCGGTGCGTCCCCGCTGGCGCGAACGAGCCCGCCTGCAACGGGTCGTCGAGAATGGCCCGGCGCCGGATCTCGAGTTCGGCGAACAACTGGTCCGGCTCGTATTCGAGCAGCTCTTCCACGGCCTGGACGGCAAGGAGATGCGAAGGTTCCATTGAAGTCTCCGGGCGGATAAGACAAATGGGGAGGCAGCGAACTCCGACAACAGAGCGGCGTCGCGGAGGCGTTGTCAACCGGCGGACCCCGCCCCGCGACACGAGGTAAGGTCCAGCCGAGCCCGTGCTCTCGACCGCAAAGCGCCCGGCTCCCCGGCTCCCGGCCTGTACACTCGGTACAGCAGTCGCCGGGGAGCCCTCGCGGCAATCTGACCGATTCCGCTGTCAAGAAGGAGTTCAGTCGTTGGGCTTCGCTCGCACCGTCCGGCGCCCGGTCGAAAGAGGGATTGAGAAACGGCCGCCTGGACCGGGCCTTATCCCTCGGCCGGCGCCTTCTGCTCGTTGAGCCCGTACACCCGGCCGTCCGGTCCGCGGAAGTGGCGGAAGGCGTAGCCCATCTCCGGAAAGCGGTTGATCTGGCCGAGCAGCTCGCCGCCGGCGGCCTCCACCGCCCGGGACGCGGCCTCGATGTCGTCCACACGGAAGCCGAACGCGACGCCACCCTCGTTGTAGCCGAAGGGCGGCAGGGCCTCCGGCAGGTACAGCTCCAGAATGGTGCCGTTGGGCATTACGCTCAGTTCCTGGCACGGTGCCGCACCGTCGGTTCTGCACGTTCCCGAGTCGCTCCCTCCAGGGCAGATTCGCCGTGATGTGGCGCCGGGGTTGTCCGGGGCATACAAGCGGCCCCGGCGAAGCGCGCGCCGGGGCCGATCTTACTGCCGTGGAGGGTCAGGCCGTCAGCCGCCGCACCACCTCCCTCGCGCCGCGCCGGTACACCGTGAGGCACACCAGCTGTCCGTCGGGGTCCAGCACCTCCCACCAGCGCGTGTTCGCCCGTTTGCGGATGGTGTAGCCGGCGAGTTCCGCGGCGGCGCGGGTGGCGCCCTGCTGTGCGTTGGCCATCGTGTACCTCCTGACTGGCTTGACCCCCGGCGCCCGGACAGGGCTATAGCTTTGGCGAGCGGGCGGCCTTCGGGTCGGTTCGTCGACGAGGCTGGCCGGGACTTCTTCGCGGGAGATTCGGCCAGCCTTGCTTTTCGCCCTGCTGGATAGAATAATATGTCCAACCGCCCGATTTGTCAAGAGAATTCTATCCAATTCGAACGATGGATTTCAAAGAAGCCACCGACATCCTGACCCGCCGCATCACCGCCGATGAGATCGCCGAAGCGGCCGGCGTGTCGATCAGCTCGATCGCACGGGCGCGCCTAGACCCGTCCAGTTCCGCGTATCGCTCGCCGCCAGAGAATTGGCGGCCGGTGCTCGCACGACTGGCGCGCGAGCGTATTGAGGAATTGATGCTATTTCTTGGAAATCTCGAGCGACGGTGAATACCCGAGCATTGTTTACTACCTGTCTCTGTTGATGCCTTCGATCCCCGTGTCGCTCACCTGGAAGCGGCAGACCGCGTCGTCCGGCTGGCACCGCAGCACGATCCGCCCGGCCGGCGGCGTGAACTTCACGGCGTTGGTGAGCAGGTTCACCAGGATCTGGCGCAGCTTCTCCACGTCCGCGCGCACGACGAGGTCCGGCGCGCACTCGCCACCACCAGCTCCAGCCCCTTGGCCCGCGCCTCCGGAAGGACGAGCGCCTCGGCCGCGGCGATGGGCTCGCGCACGGGTACGTCCCGCAGGTCGCACTGCACGGTGCCCGTTTCGAGCTTGGCGTAGCTCAGCACCTCGTTCACCAGCCCCAGCAGGTGCTTCTGACTCAGCTGGATGCGTTCCAGGTCCTTGCGCTGCGCGTCGGTGACGAGACCGCGGATCCCCACTCCAGCAGCTCCGCGTAGCCGCTGATGGCGTTGAGCGGCGTCCTGAGCTCGTGGCTCATCACCGCCAGGAAGTCGCTCTTAGCCCGGTTGGCCGCGTCCGCCTCCGCGCGCGCGCGGAGGCGTTCCTGGCGCGCGAGGGGCTGGACGGGCCGTTGCTGATCGAGTGGATGACGATGACGCAGGAGGAGTTCAGCGCGCGCTTCAAGGGCTCGCCGATCAAGCGCGCCAAGCGCCGCGGCCTGCTGCGCAACCTCGCCGTCGCGCTCGGCAACTGGGCTCGCCCGAGGCCGTCCCCGCGCTGGCGGTGGCGTTGAACGACGAGGAGCCGCTGGTGCGTGGGCACGCGGCGTGGGCGCTGGGGCGCATCGGCACGGAGGCCGCGCGGCAGGCGCTGCGGGGGAGGGAAGAGGTGGCGGGGGACGCGTGGGTGCGGGAGGAGATCGCGGCGGCGCTGACCTGGCGCGGAGTGGGCAGCAGCCCCGGCCCTTCGGCGTCAGCTCCCATTGTACGTGCGTGTACTTGAAGATACTTTGTCGGGAAGTCCGCGTGGGCATTCCACGCATCTCCCCCTGTCCTGCTTGATGTCGCCTTCCTTCGTCTACGTAGTTCAGCATGCTCCCCATTGAACTCAAAGAAGTCTTCGTTAGTTCAACCGTCCGCGACCTGGGTGATTACCGCGAGGCCGTGCAGGATGCGCTTCTCAGGCGCGTCGAGGTCGCCGCGTACCTGAGTGAGGACTGGAGCGGGGGATTGGACGATACCGTGCGGAAGTGTCGCGGTCGGCTGCACCAGGCTGACGCATATTTCGGGATCTTCGCCTACTGGTACGGGTCCGTCCCGCCGTACCACGCCGAGTCGATTACCCACCTGGAGTTCAAGTGGGCCTTGGAGCGCTGGGGCGACGCGGCGGTCCCTCCCATCGCGGTGTTCATGCCCGAGGGCGAGGCCGAAAAAGCGTTGCGCCGCAGGGCTGAGGCGCTCTTCAAGGCGGACCACGGCCACCTTTCCGAGGCGGATCGGAAAACTCTCCGCGACCACTTGTCCCGCCAGCTGGCCACGTTCCATGCGGACGTGCGCACACCGGCGGGCAGGTGGCGCACCGTCAACCCGTTCAACGATCGAGCCGAGCTGCGCGAGCGGGCTATCGTCACCTGCCTGCGGTGGCAGCAGAAACTGCCCCCGCTGCCGGGCGGCCGCACCCCGACCGACGAGGAGCTGGGCCAGCTGGGACGCGAGGCGCAGGTATCCGCGGCCAGGCGTATTCTCAGCAAGGCCAGCTCCCGCGCGGATGTCCCGGCCGTCGCGCTGCTGGTCACCGGCGGAGAGGACGCGGGGCAGAGCGAGCTCTGCAGCCATCTCCTGACGCTCCCGCAGCTCCGGCGCGGCCGCCGCGCGGGACGGGGCCGTCCCTCCACGGAGCGGTACGAGCTCCCGGCCTTTGTCGCGTGGGCGGCGCAGGCGCTCGGCTTGGCGCCGCGCCCGTCCGAGGCGCCCGTGGAGACGGTGGATGCGCTCGCCGGCCGGTTGCACGATGCGCTCCGGCAGCAGCAGCTCACGCTCTTGGTGGACCAGGTGGAGCGGTTCCCGGGCAAGGTGGCTGGTTTCCACGACCGCTTCTGGACGCCGCTCCTGCACGAGCTGCGCGCCCGGGGGCCGGTGCCCAACCGCTTCGTGCTGATCGCGGCCGACTACACGGGGCATGCGGAGAGCTGGGCCGGGCGGGCCTGCCCCTCCTCGGACGGGCTGGATGCCGGCCTGCTCGCAGGCCTGCTGGCGGAGCTGCCCGCCCTTGCGGACTTCGGTGAGGAGGACGTGCGGGACTGGCTGGACGAGGTGGAAGTCATCAATGAGCCGGACGGCCGGCACGACGCGCTGGTCGAGCTCGCCCTCACCCGTCCCGGCGGGGAGCGCGACGGGACCCCCCAACGCGTGTTCGCGCGGCTCTGCAAAGCAACCCTGTGGCCCGAAGAGGAGTGAGCCCCCCATGAGCCTGCCCGAATACAGGGGCGACCAGACGCCGTTCTACGTGGCCGGCCAGGAGGTTGCCGACACCGTGAACCTCGCGATTCACCTCCGGCGCCCGCTGCTGGTGGAGGGCGAGCCCGGGTGCGGCAAGACCCGGCTGGCAGACTCCATCGCGGCGGAGCTGGGGCTGGGGCCGCCCGTAAAGATCTCCGTGAAGAGCACCTCGCGCGCGCGGGACCTGCTCTACCGGTTCAACGCCATCCGGCGGCTGCAGGATGCGCAGGACGTGACCAACCAGCACGCCCGGTCCATCCACCCGTATCTCTCCCTGGGGCCCCTAGGCAGGGCGATCCAGGATGAGCGGCGGGCGGTGGTGCTCATTGATGAGGTGGACAAGGCGGACATCGACTTTCCCAACGACCTGCTGGACGTGCTGGATACCTTCACCTTTCAGGTGGAAGACCTGCCGGAAGAGGAGGAGGCGGAATCGCGGGAGAAGAACGGCTTCGGCCGCACGGTGACCGCGCCCGCGGGCGGCGAGCCCATCGTGGTCATCACCAGCAACCGCGAAAAGCGGCTCCCGGAGCCGTTCCTGCGGCGGTGCCTGTACGTGCATCTGCGCTTTCCGGAACGTCAGGAGGTGCTGCGGGAGATCGTCCGGAAGAACCTGCAGCTCACCGCGGACGAGGTCGGCCAGGAACTCCTGGACGCGGCGGTGGAGGCGTTCCGCCAAGTGCGCGACGCATCCATCGCCGTGGACGCGCAAAAGCCGCCCACGACGAGCGAGCTCATCGACTGGGTGAAGATCCTGCACTGGAAGGCGGCGGATCCCGCGTCCCTGCGCAGGCCGGGGGAGCTGCCGCCCTACTGGCAGGCGCTCTTCAAGACCCTCCCGGACCTGGAGGCGTACCGCAAGACGGTGGACGCCGCCGCCGTCGGACGGGAGTAGGACGCCATGGAACCGGAGCTGGTGCTGCGGGGCGTGTTTGTGCACCTGGTAGAGCACGGGTTCCGCCTGGGCGTACGTGACTACCTGGATGCGCTGCGGGCGCTCCGCGGGGGGTTCGGCGGACAGGGACGGCGCGAACTGCTGCGGATGTGTCAGACGCTGTGGGCCCGCACCGAGGCCGAGGCGCGCACGATCGCGCTCTTCTTCGACCGCATCCCCGTTCCCACGCCCGACGACGTCGCCACGCTGACGGGTGCGCCCCGGGCGGAGGAGACCCCGCGGGAGCGCGTCCCGCGGCAGCCCGGGGGGGAGCGCGGAGAGGACGCCGCCGCGGCCGAGGAGAAGGGCCCGGCGCTGGGCGTCTCGTTCACCCCCGCCGCGCAGGACGCGCTCGGGCTGCCGCGCGCCCAGGCCTCGCCCGCCTCGGAGGAGATGTTCATCCTCACTCCCAGGCCGGTGATGCCGATTCGCTCGCTCGTCATCGCGTGGCGGCGCTTTCGCGCGGCGTCGCGCACGGGCCCGCGGGTGGAGCTCGACCTGGACGCCACGGTGGCGGCCAAGTGCCAGACGGGCCTGCTGGAAGCCCCGGTGCTGGTGCCCGCGCGGCGCAACTTGGCGCGCGTGGTGGTGCTGATGGACGCCAGCCCCAGCATGCAGCCTTGGCAAGGGTTCGGCGAAGTGCTGGAAGCGTCGCTCCACCAGGGGCAGCTCGGCGGATGGGTGCTGCGCTTCTTCGACAACGTGCCGGACGTGCTCTACCGCCACGAGCGGCTGCTTGCGCCGGAGACGGTGGAGCACGCGGTCCGTGCGCACGCGGAAAGCACGCTGCTGGTCATCAGTGACGCGGGCGCGGCGCGGGGCACGCGCAACCGGGAGCGGATCCGCGCGACCGAGGCGTTTCTCGCGGCCGCGCATCCCCGCTGGCGCCCGTCGGCGTGGATCAATCCCATGCCGCGGGCGCGCTGGTAGGGGACGTCGGCGGAAGCGATCGCACGGCTACGGGGCGTGTCGATGTTCGAGCTGGCCGAGGAGGGGCTCGTGGAGGCGGTCGACGTGCTGCGCGGGCGGGCCGCGTGCTGACGGGAGACGCGCGATGAGCGGATCCCGCGCTGCGGCCGCGCTGCGGCCGCTAGAGGCGTTCGACGCGCTCGCGCGGTTTGCTCGCCGGCGCGGCGACGTGTCGCTCCGCCTGGCGATGCATGCCGCCGTCCCGCAGAGCTTTCGTCCCGAGCTGCTGCACCTGCTCAAGCTGAACTTCGTCCCCGAGGCTGTGGACGACACGGCCGCGGAGGCCGACGTTCTCTTGGCCCCGTTCACGGACGATCTGGGCGGCGGGTACTTCCAGTTCGATCCCGAGATCCGCCGCCTGCTGCTGGACTACCTCGGCGACACGTACGCGGCGGAGCCGGTGCTGCGCGCGCGGCGGGTCGCTGACTTCCTGCTCCGGTACGTGGGGCGGGCGGAGCGCCATGTGTTCGCGGTGCACGACCGCCTGGGACGGGAGTTTCTGGAGACGCAGCGGTGGGTGGGCCTGGCGTTCGCCCGGCCGGAGGAGGCGGCGGAGCAGCTTGCAGGCGCGCTCCAGGCTGCCGAGGAGATGCCCGAGCTGGGGGCGCGCCTGCACCTGGGCGGCTTGGCGCAGGCGGTGGCAATCCCCCTCGCCCATCACCGCGACCTGCTCAACTACGCACGGGGGCTGCAACTGCTCGCGACGGGCGAGACGGACGCCGGGGAAGCGCTCCTGGAGCCCCTTCTGGACCGCGAGATCACGGTGGGCCGCGTGACCCTGCAGCCGCGCCGCGTGGTCAGCGAGGCTCCCCCGGCGGACGAAGCTCCGGCCCCGCCAGAGGAGACCGCCGCGCCTGGAGCGGAGCGGGTGTATCGCGTGTTCATCAGCGGGACGCTGCTGGATCTCAAGGAGTACCGCGAGGCGGCGGCCGCGGTCTGCGAGCAGCTCGGCCTGATGCCTGTGCGCTGGGAAACGCTGCCTGCAACAACCGAATCCCCCCACAGCCCGGCGTTCTGGGATTCGCAGCGCATCGACTTGCTCCTGTGCCTGGTGGGGAAGCGGTATGGCTACGTGCCGTCGGGCCAGGAATGGTCCGGCACCGAGACCGAGCTGAATCACGCGCGTTCTCGTGACATCGACGTGCTCCCGTTCTTCGTGGATGCGGGCGATCCACCTTCCAACGGAGAGAATCGGGAGCGGCTTCAGGCTTTCAGGACTCGCATTGTAGACGCGTTTGCTGTCCAGGTCGCCGACTCCCCGGAAGAATTCCGCGAGAGGCTGCAGCGGCAGCTCACGACGTGGATTCATCGGCGGCAGGAGCGCTCGCAACGACCACATTCAGCAGATGAAGCGAAACGCACGGAGAGCGAGACGCCGGGACTCATTCGCAGCCTTTTCCTCTCGTATGACCCAAGTGAGTGGCATTTTGCGCGGCAGCTCCAACGCGATTTGGCGAACGCGGGCTTCGAGATCCGCATGGACGTGATACATGTCCCAGGTACCGCCCTGCTCCCTGCGCTTCAACGCGCAATCGACACCTCGGACAGTTTCTTGTGCGTCGTCACGCAGCATCGTGCTCAAAAAGTATTGTACTCTGAATGGCAATTCGCCCTGGACCGAGGTAAGCACGTCATCCCCCTCATGCGCGCAGGGGATCGTAGCCGTGACCTGCCGCAGAAGCTTCAGTCGCTCCAATCCATCGATTTCCGTCAAGAGCGCCCGTATGAACAGGCGCTGAGCGAGCTATTGCACGCATTGCGTCAAGCTCCGGCACCGCGCCTGGGCGAGTTGTACCGCGTTCCGTCAATGCCGTCCATGCTCGTCGAACGTGATGAGATTCTCGAGGAGGTAAAGAAGTCCGTCTTCGAAAGTGGGTCACAGGCAACGATTCTCGAGGGGCCGGCTGGGATCGGAAAGACTACGCTGGCCATTGCGCTTGCGCATGACGAGGGAGTGCGGCGGCGGTTCTCCGATGGCGTGCTCTGGTTCCCGGACCAGGGTGATTTCCGCGATCAGCAGGCGGCTTTCCTCAACACGCATACCGACGCGCTCAGTGAGGCTGAGGCAGGCTGGCCGGCTACATCCGCCAGCATTGCGATGGGCATGCGCCGTGTGCTCGCTGACGGAGCATATCTCGTCATCCTTGACGACGTACAGGATGGAACTGCAGTCGAGTCGCTGGCGGGGGCTGGACCGCAGACGCATGTGCTGGCGACCGCGCGGGATGCTCACGTCTGGCGCGGCCTCTCCGCAGAGGTGATTTCCGTGCTGCCGTTCACGGGTGAAGAGGCGCTCCGCTTCCTTGCACTCCGATCAGGGGTTCCACTCGATGACCTGCCTCCGGAGACGCGTGAGATTGCCGACTTTACCGAGTTTCACCCGCTGACACTCGAACTGATCGCGCGGCAGTTGCGTGCGGGTACGTCCTGGAGCGCAGCGGTCGACACACTACGCGATGCGAGCAACACATGGAGCCGTGATGAGCGTCTGCTGATGATCCGGCGGCTGGACATGCTTCCACCTTGGGAACGCAGGCTCCTCGCATCGCTGACCCTTTGATGCGGGCGAGGAAATCCAGGGAAGCGAGGTGTCGTTCCTTGCGCGCGCGGCGGCTGCCGCACATCCCGGTGAGGCGGAGCAGGCGCTTGACAGGCTGGTTGAGTTCTCACTGGTGGAACGGGTCGAGGACCGCTTCCCTCCCGTAGTCCGCCTGCATCCGCTCGTCCATCGGCTCGCTTCGCGCGATCTGCCGGCTGCCGAGCAGGTGAACCTGCTGCGCCATCTTGGAGAGCAGGCCGCCCACGAAGACGAGGATGCACTGGCGGAGCGCTACTTTGCTCAGTTGGCGCGCGTTGCGCTTTCGCGCGACGAAGCGGATGTGGCCCTGTACGCGTTGGCGAACATCAGCGCTCCAATCGCTCGTACCGTAGCGTTGCAGGAGACCGACATCCAGGATCTACCCGCTGAATGGTATGAATCAGCGGCTGGGATTGCGTTGCTCGGGGAGATTGCGGCGGGGGCGCGCGAGGACGGCGACCTCTCCGGTGCGCGTGAGGTACAGGAGCGGCTGCTGCGTTCGTCCGAACGCGTTCTCGGGCCTGAGCACCCGGATACGCTGTCCGCGATGGTCCGCCTGGCAATCACGGAATTTGATTCGCGCAATCTTGCTGAAGCGCGAGCGCTGCAGGAACGCGTGGTACAAGCACGCCTGCGTGTGCTCGGCCCCGAGCACCCCGACACGTTCCGTGCAATGTTCGACTTGGCGGCTACGTTGAGCCAACAGCAGGACTTCAAGGGGGCAAGGATGGTGCTCGAGGATGCCATTCCCCGCATGCGGCAGGCGCTTGGGGCGGAGCACCCCGAGACTCTCGGGGCATTAAGCCGCCTGGCCAATGTGCTATTCAAAGGCGGAAGTCTTTTCCAGGCACGGGACATACAGGAGAGAGTCCTGAGCGCAAGACAGCTCGTTATTGGTGATAAGCATCCGGAAACGCTTGGCACCATGGCAGACCTGGCGCTCACGAAGCGGGGCCTCGGTGATCTCGAGGGCGCCCTCGATCTTCAGCGGCAAGTGCTCGCTGGCCAGCAGGAGCGCCATCCGCCCTACCACTGGAATACGATTGCCGCGCTCCACGAGCTGGCGGCTACCAATTTCCAGGCGGGTAGGCTGGCCGAAGCCCGTGAGCTCCAGACAGACGCGTTGACGGGCATGCAGATCACGCTGGGCCCGGAGCATCCATGGACCACGACCGCGGCGTGGCACCTGATGCGCACACTCGTCGCCATGGGCCAGCGGGGAGCCGCTGGTCAGGTTTTCCGTGATTCCCTGCAATGGCTCATGGATCGTGACCCCGATTCATTACCGAAGGAGCAGCGGGAGATCCAGGCGGACCTGCGGGCACGGATGGAGGAACGAACAGACCATTCCATCGAACTCGCATAGACGCCGTCGCATCTGCGCCGCGTCATCTCACCCGTCCCAAACGCGTGGACTCCCGCTGACCTTTGTCGTCAGCGGGAGTCCTGTTCATGCGGGAAGTGGTGGTGCCGAATCCGGCTGTCGCGGCGGCTGTCCGACGACGTAGCCGCGACGCCCGTCGCGGCGGTCGCGAGCGCCCTGTCGCGCGCAGCGTTCATCCACTCCGTGAGCGCGGAGTAGACAGGTGACGACCGCACCGCTTAGGTGAAGAGCATCTTGATACGCACCTCAGTGAGGACGAAAGCTGAGGGCATGGGGCGATCAGTCCCATTCCGCACGGGGCCCGCGACAACGTCGCCGTCGCGCTGGGCAACTGGGGCGCGCCCGAAGCCGTCCCCGCGCTCGCCGCCGCGCTGAATGACGAGGAGCCGCTGGTGCGCGGGCACGCCGCCTGGGCGCTGGGGCGCATCGGCACGGAGGGGGCGCGGCAGGCGCTGTCCAGACGCGCGGCGATGGAGGAGGACGCGTGGGTACGGGAGGAGATCGCGGCGGCGCTCGGCCAAGAAGAATCCTGACGGCACTTTGTGATCAGTGTGACTGGTGTGAGGAACCCGAAACGTAGTGATTGTCGCCTTAATGTTTGCCTGCTGATCGGCTCGACGACTTAGGACCTTGAGATCTTCGTCCAGCGTTGACCCTGCTCGTTCACGCGGACCTCGATACTGAGTAGGCGCGTCGGAGGTGCGCCTAAAACGTCATGATCGTCTGCAGTGCCGCTCATAGTCAGGTCAGGGATTGGACGGCTAAGATCAGGCGTTCACGATCGGTTCGCAGCGCCTCCCGCCGCGGCTTGCACGTCGAATCCATCACGCGATTCACCGATACGCCCCAGATCCCCGACGTCTGTTTCCTTTCACCTCCTCGCCCTGGATTCCCTGTCCCGCGTGGGATGGCGATCCGGACGACGCTGTGGGACTCCGCTGACAGCGTCTCCTCCTCCGTCGCACGCACGCCTATTTAGAGTCAGAGATACTGGCGCCAAACAATCCTGAGCGTTATCGTTGCCAAGGTTGTACGCGCACGGATGCGGAGCGCTTCCGGTCGACTCTGAGCCAGCGGTACCATCCAGATGTTCCCATACGGTTCCCATATACAGTTTCTCGTCTGCCCTTATCGGCCGTGAGGTGCACTGCGGCGGTCCCGTAGGTCTCAGCAGATTGGCGGCGACGCTTGCGGTCGCTTGGATTTGTCTGCAGCGAGCGGTTCCCACCCGCATTGGGTTGGATAGGAGCCCAATGAAGGATAGTGCGTTCCACATGTTGCCAGTCTAGTCCTTGCCCACATGCATACGGTGCAAGAGATGCCCGTGACTAAGAACGCCTTGGCGGAAACCTGCTTGTCTGATGGTCGAAACGGAGTTCACGCCGTTCCACCCCAGTCCGCGTTAATCCAGAGCGTCTTCCATGGGTTTTATGAGCAACTCGTCGCATCCGTCCGCTGAATCGTCGATCGGAGAGTCATGCACCATCAGTTCGCCTCAGGCTGATGCCGCGGCGGGTTTGAAGACGTCAGAGCTTGCGAAGTCGTTGGCCGCGTCTGCCACCCTGCAGCTCGGAAAAACATTGCGTGTCAGTGCGTCTTCAGTTCATTCAAGAGTTGTCGGTGCGCGGGTCTGAGCGCAGGGCCCAGATTCGGCGTGCTGCTTGTGATGCACGCGACAGGCTGAGCCGGGTCGTGGATACGACGGACGCTGACGTGAGGGCGGCAGTTCGCCGCTACGGCTTCAGGGTTGTGGCGATAGAAGGCGCCGCCCGGCGTCGCTTTCATGTTTTCATTTCGACGCTGATTCCTGTCTTGCTGCTCTTGGATGCAGCGCCTTTCATGCTGCTCGCACCTGCCGCCCAGCCTGTCTTGGGCCGCCTTGCCATCCAGTCGTTCGGATTCAGCGATGCGTTCGCGATGTCGCTCCTGTTCGCGGTATCGTACTTGGTGTGTGCTTGGCCAGCGCTGGTGCCGCCTCCTCTCAAATCGCGCTATCGTTACCTGGCGTTTCCGGCTGTGACCTGGATCTGCATTTCGTCTCTGGCGTCGGCTATCATGGCTGGACTGGCGTATCCTACCAACCCGGCGCTTGGCATCAGCTTCGCCGCGGTTTCGCTGCTGGTTCCTGCTTCGTTCCTGCTGGCTTCGTGCGCGGGATGGTATCTGATGCGGTCCGAGAGGGCCTCTCCCGATTCACTCGCTCTCTTGCTTCGAAATCTAATCGATACATGGCATGATCTTCAGAATGCCCGCCGCTGGGCCAAGCCTCAGTTAAGACAAAGAACCACGAAGCGGTTGCAAGATGCCGAACTGGTTTCCCAGAACCTGTGGAAGCTCTTCAACCCACAGAACAGCGAACAACGAAGGTGGGCAAAAGAACGAGGGGAAGAGATCGCACGTTCGATCCGTCGCGTACATCGCGAAATGATTTTTTCCGCATCGGACACTAGGCCCCGCTTGGCCGATGAGATTAGCCGAATCTGCTTTTGCCTCGTCACATTTGATCTTCGCGATATCGGGAGTGAAAGCGCGCCCGAGAGTGTCACTCGCCTCACAGCCGGGACGCTGTTTCTCGGCAGTGTGGTCATCGTCGCCCCTCTTGCCGCCGTACTTCTTGTCAAGCTGGCGGGTGTTCCCATCAAGAATGAGGACTATATCTCCTTTGCCGCTCTTCTGTGGCTACTGCTTGGTGTTGTCGTCGTGAGTGGACCGCTTCTAGGGAATCAACTACCTGTTCTGGGTAGTTTCATGCGGATCATCGGAGGGAAGTGAAATGCAGCGACGTCCCGCACGTGATCCTGTGAGTGGCCGCCGCGGCGGAGATCGGTGCCTCAGCTGGGCACGCGCGGAACCGTGTTGATCCGCGTCTTCACCCATCATCACAGCCAACGTGTCAACTTCAGACTTCGACGCAGCGATCCCTGGCGGAGCCGACGAGCCCGGAACGATCCCGGAGCCCATACGGGATCCCGCAGCGCCACCGTCTCTGGCCGGCATCGCCGAAGGCGGCGCGGACACACCGGCAGCCGAAGCCACCGGAGAGTACGGTGTCGCACCGGCGGCAGTGTCCATGCCAGATCCGGCTGATCTCGTGGCGGCGATACTACAGCTGGAAAGGCACGTGTCCGCAGAAACCGGACGGATCCTGCAGGCATTCACCGAAAAGCTGGCGTTCGACAGGTTCAAGGAAGATCAGGTCGCGCAGCTGCACGCGGAGCTTCAGCAGCATCGTGAAGGGATGCTCGAACGCGCCACGCGTCCCTTGCTGAATGCGGTGATCCGCGTACACGACAACCTGGGCAAGGTGGTCGCCTCGTTGCGCACCCGGCCTCAGGAGGAACTCACGCCCGAACGGACCTTTCGCGTCCTCGACGGATTCCGCGAAGATCTGGAGCTGCTGCTGGCGCAGCATGGCGTGGAGCCATTCGATCCGTTGGACGATCGTTTTGACCCGCGGCTGCACACCGCATTGCGCACCGTCCACACGGATGACCCGGTGTTGACCGGACGAATTGCGGAGCGCCTTCGCCCTGGCTTCAGCCACGGCGAAGCGCTGCTGCAGAAGGCCCGCGTGGCCGTGTTCACGGCCCAGAGCGCCCCGAGGGCCCCTGGCCAGCCTACCGCACCCATCGAGAGCCCGGCGAACGGAGAACAGGGATGAACGCAACGCGCGTGTACGGAATTGATCTCGGCACGACCTACTCGTGCATCGCCTACGTGGACGAGCACGGAAAGCCCGTGGTGCTCCCCAACGAGGACAACGAGCTCACCACCCCCTCCGTAGTGTTTTTCGAAAGCGCCGAGAACCTCGTCGTGGGGCAGCAGGCGAAGTCGCAGGTGGCGATCTACCCGGAGCAGTGCGTCTCCACAGTCAAGCGGGCCATGGGCGATCCTCACTGGCAGTTCGAGGCGTTCGGGCAGACGTACCGGCCGCAGGACATTTCCTCGTTCATTCTGCGCAAGGTGGTTCGCGACGCGGAGAAGATCGTGGGCGAGGACATCCGGAACGTGGTGATCACCGTGCCCGCCTACTTCGGGCAGAACGAAAAGGAGGCTACACGCCAGGCGGGCGAGCTGGCCGGCCTGAACGTGCGCAACATCATTCCCGAGCCTACCGCCGCCGCGCTTGCCTACGGGATGGAGCGCGACACGGACGAGGTGATTCTGGTATACGACCTTGGGGGCGGCACGTTCGACGTCACGCTGATTGAGGTCAAGGCCGACGAACTGAACGTGATCTCCACCGGGGGTGACCACCAGCTGGGCGGAAAGGACTGGGATGATGCGATCGTGGAGTTCTTCGCTCAGACCATCGCCGCCGAGACGGGCACCAGCGCCGAAGCAGTCACGGAGGATCAGGAAACCTACCAGGAGCTGCTGAACATGGCCGAGCGCTTCAAAAGGGCGCTCACCAGCCGCACCTCATTCGCAGAGGCCACGCGCTTCGAGGGCGAACGGGTGCGGGTGGAGCTGAGTCGCGAAAAGTTCGAGGACCTCACCCGGCACCTGCTGGAGCGTACGCTGGCACTGACCGACCAGGAGCTGGAAAAGGCGCGTGAGCGCGGATACAGCCGGATCGACCGGCTGCTGCTGGTGGGTGGCAGCACGTTCATGCCGCAGGTGACGGAGGCGGTGCAGAAGCGCTTTCCCTTCGAAGTCCGCCAGTTCGATCCCAACCAGGCGGTAGCGAAAGGCGCGGCCGTCTTCGGCTTCAAGAGCTACCTGGACGACCAGATCCGGATCGGGGTGGCCCAGGCGACGGGACAAGAGGCTGAAGCCGTGGACCTGCAGTCGGTGGACGCCGGGGTGCTCGCCGCGGCGCAGAAGGAGGTGGCCAGCGTCCATGGGCTGTCCCTGCCTGGTTTGCAGAAGCTGGTGGACAAGAAGATGGTGGACGTGACCTCCAAGAGCTTCGGGATCGTGGTGATCGACGAGTACGACCAGGAGGTCGTGGCAAACCTGATTCAGCGCGACCACCGCGTACCCACGGAGAGCACGCAGAAGTTCGGAACGCACGCGGAGGGACAGGTGCAGGTAGACCTGCGGTGCATGGAGAACTCGTTCCGCGACGAGAGCACCGTGGCGCCGGCGGACTGCAAGGAGATCGGTGTGGCGGTACTGGAATTTGGCCGGGCCATGCCCAAGGGGTCGCCCATCGAGGTGACGTTCGCCCTCGGGCCGGACGGGCTGCTGCGTCTGCGCGGCGTGGACCTCTCGACGGGCCGGGACATCAAGGCGGAATTCCGCACCGAGTCCATCATGAGCCACGAAGAGGTGGAGCAGGCCCGCAGCCGCAACCTGGCGCTGGCCGTCTCCTGACGCTCCCGCAGCGGCGCGGCGCATTGTCGGCTGCGGCGGGCACGGCGAAATCGATTGCGAGGCAATGATGGGGATTCGTGTCGGGATTGACCTGGGAACCACCAACTCGGCCGTGGCTGTCATCGACGCTCATGGGCGCCCGGTGGTGCTGCCCAACCGGCTGGGCGATCGGACTACCCCATCGGTGGTGTGCTTCCGCGACGGCGAAGTGATCGTGGGCCAGGAAGCCAAGGAGATGCAGGCGGCGGGCGAACCCGATGTCGCCGCGTTCTTCAAACGGCAGATGGGCGTCGCCGACTTCGTTTTCTATGCCGGCGGCCATGACCACACCGCCGTGGATCTCTCGGCCATGGTGCTGCGCACGCTGCGTGAGGACGCAGAACGAGCGCTCGGCGAGCCGGTGACGCACGCCGTGATCACCGTCCCCGCATACTTCCGCAACCCACAGCGGGAGGCGACCATCGCTGCGGGCCGTCTGGCCGGGCTCGAGGTGCTGCAGGTAGTGAACGAGCCTACCGCGGCGGCCGTCGCCTACGGGTTGCGCGGGGCGGGGCAGTCCCGGACGCTGCTCGTGTACGACCTGGGCGGCGGCACCTTCGACGTCACGCTCCTGCGGCTTGACCCGCAGGAACTGCGGATCCTGCATTCCGACGGCGACCACGAGCTGGGCGGCAAGGACTGGGACGACCGCATTGTCGAGTACGTGGCCAATCGGTTTCGAGAGGAATTCGGGGCTGATCCGCTGGAGGACCGGGAGAGCATCGCCGACCTGCTGGTAGGCGCCGAGGAACTCAAGAAGCGCCTTTCTACGACACAGAGCGCCGCGCTCACGCTGGTGCACGAGGGCCAGCGGGGTCGCTACACGCTGGACCGGCCGACGCTGGACTCGCTGACGGCGGACCTGATGGAGCGTACGATCTCCCTCACCACGCGAGTGCTGCACGATCAGGGAATGTCGCCCGCAGAGGTCGACGGGGTGCTGCTGGTGGGCGGCTCCACCCGTATGCCCATGGTGCACGAGTTCGTGCGGCGCACCTTCGGCCGCGACCCGTTGACGGGGGTGAACCCCGATGAGGCGGTGGCGCTGGGCGCGGCGGTGGTGGCCGCCGAGCACGCGGACCCGGCAGCCCCGCCCCGCTACACTCTGGGGGGGCCCGCGCGCCGCGTTGACGTGACCAATCACAGCCTGGGGATGATCGCGCTGAACGAGAGCCGGTCGGCGTATCTAAACACGATCATCCTTCCCAAGAACACGCCGATCCCACGGCAGGACGTCCGCCCCTACCAGCACCGCACCCGGCGGGGCGGCGCCAACACCCTGGAAGTGTTCGTAACGCAGGGCGAGTCGGAGTCGCCGGGGGACGTGACGTACCTGGGCAAGTACGTCCTGAACGGGCTGGTGCACGTGGAGGGAGGCGTGGCCGTGGTGGACATCGAGTACAGCTATGACGCGAGTGGCACCGTTCAGGTGTCCGCGCGTTCTCGCGCCGCGGGTGAAGCGCTGGAGGTGGTGGTGGAGCCGCTCCCGGACGACGTTCCCGCGCGCTTCCTCCGTCCGCCGGAGGAGCCCGCCCCGCCCCCGCATGTGACGGCGTACCTGGCGTTCGACCTGTCCGGCTCCATGTCCGGACAACCGCTGGAGGAGGCGAAGAAGGCTGCCTGCGGCTTCCTGGCGAACACCGATCTCGCGAACTGTTCCATCGGGATCATCGCCTTCGCGGACCAGGAGCGGGTCAAGGCGGCCGCCACGCAGAATGCGCGCACCATTGAGCGCGCCATCAATGGGCTCACGGTGGGTGAAGTAGGATGGGGCAACGACACGGACCCATTCGGCGCGGTCCTTCGCATGCTGCGGAAGGTGGAGGGTCCTCGCTTCGTCATCACCTTGGCGGACGGCGTATGGGCGCACCAGACGCAGGCAGTCCGGCGCGCGCAGGCGTGCCACGCGGCGGGAATCGAGAGCATCGCCATCGGCTTCGGCAGCGCCGACCGACGCTTCCTGGCCCAGATCGCCTCGTCCGACGAGGCCAGCTTCTTCACGAGCATGAGCGGCCTGGCGGAGACATTTGCCGGCATCGCGCAGGTGATTACGGAATCGCAGGGCACGCCTGTCGCGGCTCCGGCTGCTAGGCGGTCTCTGCTGGCCCGGCTTCGGGGATAGGACGCGTGTCTCAGGATCCCAACTACTACGAGCTCCTCGATCTGGATCCCTCGGTCGACGATTGGGAGGCCATACAGGCGCGCATCCAGGAAAAGCAGCGGAGCTGGTCGCGCGAGAAGGCGATGGGGAACCCCCGCGCCAAGCGCATGGCTGACCGTAATCTGGCACTGCTCCCCCGTATTCGCGCCGTCCTGGGAACGGCCGAGGGGAGGCGCGCCCAGGCGGACGCCGCCCGGCGCCAGCTCGAGCAGGCGCGGCTGGCGGGAATGGCCGAGGTTGACAAGGCAATCGAGGTGTTCCGCAGCGGGAGCCAGAGTTACACCGAAGCCCAGTTCAAGGGGCTGATCAAGCGCTTCGCGGGTACCCTGTCGGAAGGTGAGCTGGAGCAGCGGTTGCGCGCCCACGGTCTGCGTCCGGCGGCCGAGGCGGAGGGTGAGGGACGAAGCCCGAGGGCCAAGGAGCGGATCAGCGACGAGGAGGCGAGCGGCATCCGGGGCAGCTTGCAGCTGCTGGGGATCGCTACCCTGTACGACTTCCTGGAGCTGGCGCCGCAGTCGTCGCCGGCGGCCTTGTACGACCGTGCCACTGCGCTCTACCAGGAGAACCAGCGCAAGGGAAAGACGGACGCCGCCAGCTCCGCGCGCAACGACCTCGCGGGTCGCTGTCAGAAGCTCTTCGCGGACGCGGCGGGGAAGCAGCGCTACGACAACTTCCTGGCGGTGGAGGCGATGGATGGGCTGAAGCCCAACATCGACATCGCCGGCGACAACCGCTTCATCACACACGCTGAACTGGACGCGCTGGTGCGCCAGGGGCGGGAGCGCGGTGTTTCGGCCGAGGACGCGCGCGACTACATCGAGGACTACGCTACCCGGCGCGGCTGGGTGGTGCAGCGCGATGGGAAGCTGACGGCGGAGACGCTGCGCCGGTGCGGCGCCTGTGGGAACTTGTCGTCGGCCGGTGCCCGGAACTGCGCGAAATGTGGACGCGGTCTGGAAGTGGAGTGCCCCCGCTGCGGCAGCGCCACTCCCACGCAGAATGCGGCCTGCGAGCGTTGCGGCGCGCATGTGGGGGATGCCTCGCTGGTGCAGGCGCTGCTGCACGAGGGCGAGCGGCTGGCGGGCGAGGGGCGGTTTGCGGAGGCGCTGGAGCGCTTCGACGCCGCGCTGCACTACTGGCCCGGCTGGGCTCCCGCCACGACGGCACGCGAAAAGGCCGGGGCGCGGCAGAAGGCGCGCGAAGCGGCCCTGCGTCCCATTGAAGACCTGGTGCGTGCGCGCAGGCTGTGCGAGGCGCACGGTGAGTTGGAGCGCTTTTGCCGCGAGTTCGGGTCGGGAGGCACCGATGCCCTCGCGCAGGCGATCCGAGACGGCCAGGCGCAGGCGCAGGCCGCCTGCGAACGCGGGCGGCAGGCGAGTGCGCGCGGTGACCAGGATGGGGCCTTGGAGGCGTACGAGGCGGCGCTAACCCTGTGCGCTGACCTGGAGCCGGCGCGGCTCGCGACGGCCGCGCACCCCCCCCCACCGCCCGGCGGGCTCACCGTGCGCGCCGTGTCCGGCGGCTTTCACCTGGGCTGGGATGCGGCGCCTTCGGTGCGGCCGCTTACGTATCGGGTGGTCCGGAGCGCCGGGGCGGCCCCGGCCGGAGCGCACGACGGCGTGGCGCTCCCCGATACGAGCGGCCTCGCCGCCAGCGATGCAGCTCCCGAAGGAGTGCCCGTTTACTACGCCGTCTTCTCGGTGCGTGGAGGCGTCGTCTCCGCGCACGCCGCGCAGAGCGGGCCGCACCTGCGCACCGCAGAGGTAACGGAGCTGGAGGCGGTGGCGGGCGACGGACAAGTCCTGCTGCGCTGGCGCAGGCCGGTGGGATGCCGCCGCGTGGAGGTGTGGCGCCGCGCCGGTACCCCTCCAGGCATACGCGAGGGCGAACTGCGGATCGTAGCGGGGGACGAGATGCACGACGCCGGCCTGCGCAACGGCGAAGGCTGGGGATACCGGGTGGTCGCCGTCTACGACGACCCTGACGTGCAGGGACGCGAACTGCGCACGGCGGGGGTCACGGTGACAGCCGTTCCCACCGCGCCCCCCGCCGCGGTGATGGATCTGCGGTGTACGCGCGAAGGGCGAACCGTGCACCTTGCCTGGACCCCGGTTCCCGGCGCGGCGGTGCAGATCCGCCAGACCGACCAGCTGCCTGCTTTCACCCCGGGGCAGGTGATCGCGGCCGACGACGCGGCGCGCTTCGGGCGGCTGGTGAGCTCGGCTGGGGGACGCGCCGCGGAGGCCACCCTGGCTGGCCAGGGACGCACCTTCTTCGTCCCCCTCTCCATTGCGGCGGGGACGGCGACGTTGGGCAGTTCGGCGGAGGTCACCACGCTGGATCCTGTCACCCGGCTCACGGCGCGGCGGACTGGAGGGGCGATCGCCCTAACCTGGGAGTGGCCGGCCGGCGTGGACGAGGTGGTGCTGGCCTACGCGTACGACGGTTATCCCGCTACCCCGGCGGACGCGGCCGCGGTGCGGGCCACGGTGACGCGCGCGCAGTACGCGGCCGCTGGCGGATGGGAGCTGCGGGCAGCGGAGCGGCGGCGCCACTACTTCAGCGTGTTTGCCCGCGCGCCGGGTGTAGAGTTGCATGCCCCCGCCGCGCACGCGCTAGAGAGCATGGGTGAGGAGGTGGCCGTGCACTATCGCGTGCGGAGGCAGTGGCTGCGCAGGCAGGCGTGGCTGGAACTGCAGGTGACGGGCGCCACTACCCTCGTGCTCCCGCCCCTGGTGCTGGTCTCCAAACCCGGTGCGGTGCCCATCGACCCCGGCGACGGGCATACGCTGACGGCCGTTCCCGGACTGCGGCTACAGGATGGGCGCGCCACCATCGCCGTGCCTCCGCAGTTTTGCGGGACCGGCCAGTACGTAAAGCTGTTCTTCAGTGATCCGGCCCACGCCCGGGAGATCCGGCTGCTGCCGGCCGAGAAGGAGCAGCTCCGGCTTTCGTGAACTCGCAAGGGAAACTTTCATGATCGGCACCCTCAAGGCCGCCCTGCAGACGGAGATCTGCCCGTACTGCTTCGAGAGCTACAAGCTGCGGGATACGCCGTTCCGCTGCGCCAGTCCCCCGGGCCGTTGCAAGCCGGAAACGGACGCGGTGCGCGCGCGCGCCTGGGAGGAGAACGTGCCCCTGGGCCATGTCCTGCCTTCCGCCGGAAAATTCCAGGAGGAGACTCGTTGTTCCGTGTGTAGCCAGCTTACGCGCAAGCGGCTGTGCCCGCACTGCCATATGGAGCTCCCCCACACCGTGGGCAAGTTTCCCCACTACATCTTCGCGGTCGTCGGCGCGAAGGAAGCGGGCAAGAGCCATTACCTGGCCGTTCTCATCGACCAGATCCGGACGCAGCTGGGCCCGGCGCTGGACATGCTGCTGGAGCCCCTGAACGACCATACCATCAAACGGTACCGCGAGGACTTCCACCAGCCGCTGTTCAGGAACCGGCGCACCATTACCGGCACCAACTCCGCGCTTTCCGATCGCCGCGTGCAGATGCCGCTGGTGTATACCCTTACCTTCAGTGGCAAGGACCTTTTGGGGCGCAAGCGTATCAAGAGCGTGGTGACCCTCGTCTTCTTCGACACGGCGGGCGAGGACCTGGATGACGAGGATACGATCGCGACGGTCAACAAGTACATCTACCACTCGCAAGGAATCATCCTGCTGCTGGACCCCCTGCAGCTCCCGGAGGTGCGGGCGAAGCTGGAGGGCAGGGTGCCGCTGCCCAACGTCAACACGGAAACGGCGGACATCCTGACCCGCATGACTCGGCTGGTGCTGGCTGGGCGCAAGCTGCCGGCGAACGCCATGATCCCCGCGCCCCTGGCGGTGGCGTTCTCGAAGTTCGATGCGGTGGAGCCGCTCGTCGATGCACAGATGCAGTTGAACGCGGCGGCGGACCATCGCGCCGGGTTCGACATGGCGGACTTCGACGCGGTGAACGCCGAGATGCAAGCGCTGCTGACGCGCTGGGACAGCCACGTGCTCGTGCAGCAGGTGCAAACGCATTACCGTCGCTTTGGCTTCTTCGGCCTTTCGGCGTTGGGATGCAATCCGCACGGGGACCAGCAGGTTCCCCGCGTGCTGCCGCGGCGCGTGGAGGACCCGTTTCTCTGGCTGCTGCACGAGCACGGCCTCATCTCGTCCCGCAAGCGGAGCTGAGGGAGATCGCGATGAAAGCGCTTCAGCTGTATTACACCTCCTGCCGCCGGGGGCAGGCTCCGGGCGCGGGATTCCAGACGCGGGCGGTCACGCCCGGGATACTGCCGGACGAACTGCGCGAGATCGAACGCCGGGGTCTATACCGTCCGCCGCGCGATGCGCCGCAGGAACCAACGGCGGAGCAGATCGAAGCGGAGTTCCCGCGCTCCTTGCGCTTCTACACGCTGGAGTCGGGTCGTCGCGCGCTCACGCGGACCGGCTACGTGGGCCAGGACTACAGCGGCCGCTGGGGGAACTACTTTGCCCACACGCTCGTTTTCGAGAGCGACGTTCCCGGGATCTGGCCCGTGGACTTGTACGAGTGGGAAGGCTGGGTCGACCGGCTTCCGCCGGCCGACGACACCGACGCCGAGCCGGCGCCCCTTCCTCCGGTGAACCTGGCGGCGATCGTTCCTGGCGAGTCGTTCACACCGGAGGATCTGCGGGAGTTTCTGCACGAGCAGCCGGAGCGGGTGCAGGTGCTGGAAAGGATGGCGCGTGCCGCTGTACAGCACGCGGAGAACGGCCGGCCGGTAGTGGTGCGCGACACGCCCATCAACGGATTGTACTGGGTCGCCTGCGTGCAGAAGCTCTTTCCACCGCGGCACGCGCTGAACCTGAGCTTCAGCAGCTATCAATACGATGCGCGGGGAGCCGCACTGCTGAACGCGACCAGCGGAGAGACGGACTTCACCTTCGGCGAGACGGAGCGGCGCTATCAGTTCCAGGTGTTCGATCTTCTGGCGGGAGTGCAGAGCGAGATCCCCGAGGCGGACGACGACTACCCTGCGCTGGCCGTGCGCTGGCTGGTCGAGGAGCCCGCTGTGCTGGACGAGTTCATCGAATTCAGTGACTTCTTCACCCACGACCGGCCGGACGGAGAACTGGCGCACCCCGCACGTCTCTTTCAGCTTTCGCGCGGCGGGGCGGGCGACCTGAGTGGACCGCAACTCGTTGGATTGCTCGATTTCGTGCAGCGCTGCATGCTCTCGGAGGCCCGGCAGCAGGTGCTGCCGATGGTGCTTCAGGCGGCGCGGCAAGCGTCGGGCGAAAGCTGGGCGGCGGAGGACCACGCGCGCTTGGCCGGATTCCTGGCTGGGGAGGCCCGCGCCAGCCACGAGCCAGCCTACCGCGCAATGGCGCTCGCCGCATGGCGATCACTTCTGGAGCGCTGCGTCCTGGCACGCGGAGACGGGATCGCGGCCGCCCAGGGTGCGTGGGTGCAGGTGCACGCGGCGTTCGCCAGCGCGCCCGAGGAGTTGGAGGAGCATGTGCTGGACGCCGGGCTCTGGGAGCGGGTTTTTCCCCGGCTGCGTGGCTTATCGCCGGACGTGCCCACGCTCCTGCTGTACGTGGTCGGGACCGCGCTCACGGCACACGGCGAAGCCTCGCTCCGCCGCGCGGGCGAGGTGCCGAGGATCCTGATGGATGCATTGCTGCGGGCGGCGGGCGACGGGGCTTGCGGCACCCGTCTGGCGCTCGAGGCATTGCGTGGGGCGGGGATGGGTCCCCTTGTGCTGGCGGACGCGTGCCGGATGCTGGCGGAAGTCGCGAAGGCGCAGCCAGCCGGCTCGCCCGCGCGCTCGGCGCCGGCGGCGATTGGCGCCGGGCTGGGCGAGGTGTTGGCGGTGCTTCCCGCAAGTGAGGCCACCCGGGTGCGCGCGTCCCTGGACGACGCGGGTGAAAGCGCGATCCTTTACGGCGAGTGGGCCGGGATACTGGGGCGAAGCCGGGACCCGGCCGCAGACTTTAGCCATTATCGTACGGAGGTCCTGGCTCGGCACCCGAACTACGCACGCGCCTGCCGCGGCGCGGTGATGGCGTCGCTGCTGGAGCGGATGCCGGATGGGGCGGCAGGTACGCAGGTGTTGGAGTGGCTGCGTTCCGGCGAGTTGGACGCAATTCCTGCAGAGCGTCGCGGCAGGGCGGTGGTGCTTGCGGGCGAGGCCGTACCTCTGGACCGCCCGTCGCATGGGGCGCTCCAGCTCGCCAGGCAAGTGGCTGCGGCGGCGACGGCCGCAGGTGTGGCTTTGCGGCCGGACCGGCCCCGGCTCCTGGAGGCCCTCGCCGCCGCGGAGGGGCGCGGTGGCACCATCGACGAACTGCGACTGGACGAAGTGGGGCGGGCGCTGGAGGGTCTCGACGCTGCAGGGTACGGCCGTTTTTTGGACGGCTTTCTTCTCCAATCGCTGGACCGGGCGCGCAATCGCCCCGAACACCGACGGGTTCTGGATACCCTCTATCGGGCGGAGCACCACGCTACCTTCATCGAGCGGTACCGTGCCTATGTTCGCGCCCCGCGAAAGGGGCGCCCCGCGGAGCCCTTCCGGGTGATGATCAAGTTCTGGCTCCTCGTCGACGAGAAGGAAGCACCAGTCGACCACCTGGCGGCTCTTGCGCCCGTGGGCGAACAGGAGTGCATTCGCGCATTGGCCGCCATGGAGCCGGAGGCGACCGACTGGGTGGGCCGCGACCTGCGCCTCACGGGGAAGGCGCTCGAGCGGTGGGAGCGGTGGCAGTCCGCCGCGGAAGTGCGTCGACGAGGTCCGCTCGCGCGGCTGGGGCGGCTCCTGTTCAACCGGTAGATATTCATCCACATCCTTTAACAGGGGGGAAGCAATGGCAAACAACGACAACGGTGGTGAGGCAATTGGTGCGTTGATCGTGGTCGTCTTCGTCGTGATGGCGGTCGTGGTGGCGGTGATGGCGCTGATGAGCCTTGGCGCGGCGTACGGCGCGGGGACGGCGCTGTACAACTACGGCAGATCACTCAAGGAAAGCATCCAGCCGGAAAGGGCCGCCGTATGAGCTCGCCGCCCGTGCCCGCGCCGGCCATCCGCAGCTACTTCTTCGGCAAGGGCTTTCAGGACCTGCAGGATACCATTCGCGCCAGCTGGAAGCGCAACCAGGATTCGGCGCAGGAGCACTTCCGCCGCAGTGGACCGCTATTCTCCAGCGACGACATGGCGGAAAAGGCTCACGGGCTGGTGCTGGGTACGGCGGGGGTATCGGTGGTGGTGTTCGGGACGCTCGTGTTCCTGGCCGCCTCGGCCGTGCACGTGCTGATCCTGGGAATCTTCCTGGCGCTCATCTACACGGGGTTCACCCTGGTGTACCTGACCGAGCGCGGCTACCTCCTGGCAAAGCGCTTCTTCACCGTGTGCCCGGTGTGCCACACCAAGGCCCAGCTCCCCCAGTACTTCTGCCCCGGGTGCGGCGTGGTGCACGACCGGCTGATCCCCTCCAGCTACGGCATTCTGCACCACACCTGCCGGTGCGGGCACAAGCTGCCGGCCACCTTCTTTCTGGGCCGGGGCACGCTGCGCTCGCAGTGCCCGGAGTGCACGCAGGCGCTGGAGCAGTCGCACACCGAGTCGCGCAAGCTGTTCGTCCCCGTAACTGGGGCCAAGTCGGTGGGCAAATCCGCCTTTCTCTACACGGCGCTGCAGGAGCTGGTGGAGCACAAGGCCGGAGAGCTGGGCCTCTCCCACAGCTTCGTGGAGGCCAGCACCGAGCGCGACTTCGAGCGGGTGCGCGACCAGTTCGCGCGGGGGCGCAGGCCGGACGTGACCATGGATGCGCTGCCACGCGCGCTCACGGTGCGGCTGGACCGCCCCGGCCAGGATCCGCGGGTGCTGTACCTGTACGACCCCGCGGGCGAGGCGTTCGCCGACACCCAGGGCACCGGACTGCACAAGTACCAGGAGTACCTGAGCGGCCTGGTGTTCCTGATCGATCCCTTCGCGATCCCGGCGGTGGCGGACGAGTACCGGACGCAGATGGCCGCTCACGCCGACGCCCTGCGCGCCAGCGAGGTGCCCGTGGAAGACACCTTCGCCCGGATCCTGATCGGGATGGAGGAGTTCTTTGGGCTCAAGAAGGGGGAGCGGATCAAGGTTCCGGTGGCGGTGGTGATCAACAAGGCCGACGCGTTCGACCTGGAGGACCGGATCGGCGAGCGGGCGGTGGACGCGCGCGCCGCCGCGTCGCCCACGGGGAGCCCGCGCGAGGCCGTGCGTGACGCGCTTATCCGCGAGCAGTTGCGCGAATGGGGCGAGGGTCCGTTCGTGCAGCAGTTGGAGACGCGCTGCGCGAAGGTGCGCTACTTCACCTGCTCCAGCCTTGGGCGCATGCCGGATGCGACTGGCCGCGCCTTTGAGGGCCGCGGTGTGCTGGACCCGGTGCTGTGGATCATCGGGGAGACGGACGGCGCGCTGGTGGGCCGCCGACGCTTGCCCTTCGCCAGCGCCGGCGCGCGGTAGCTTCGGCGGCTCGTTCGATATCGGCGGGATCGTTCCCACCCCGCGCTTCCACGGGTGACTTGGTCGCGCGGAGGTGGATGGTCCTGCCTCATCCTCCGGTATGCACATCCATGCAACTCTTATTCGATGGGATGCCCGGCGTCTGGGGGGCAATTGTTGGGACCGTATTCCAGGGATTCCCGGATACCCCGTCGCTGCGGGAGACGGGGCGGCAGATCGCGAGCATCCTAGGCATCTTCCTCCTCGCGGGACTGTGGCTCTACCTGCGGATGCACGCCAACAGCCGATTCGCGAGCTTGGTGGTTGTGGGCATCCTGGCCCTCGCAACCGGTGCGGGGTACGCGCTGGGCAGGGAATCTCGCGTGGAATTCCTCCGGGAGGGGCTTTCCTCAATCCTCTTGTTTCTTGAAGTGCTGATTGCGCTTCCCCGATTCGACGAGGTCTTCAGAGTCGTAGCGATGTTTCTGGTTGCCGGGGTGGCCGGCATCGTCGTCGGCCAGACGCTGGCGTTGTACGTGAGCAACGGCACTCTGGCCGGGGAAGTGATCGTGGAACTGCTCGTTATCCTCTTCTTCTAGAGCACGATGAGTGGCCAAGGACGGGGCCCTGGCTCGTGCTGAACTGGTTCAAGGGCCAGAGAAGCGCGGAAGCGGGTGGGGGAGCCCTGCAGGACGCGATCCGCGCGCGAGTCGACGATGTACGCCAGCAGCATGGGCTCCAGCGGCTGCAGCCGGACCGGGCGCTGGATGACGCCGCGCACGCCCACAGCCGCGCTATGGTGAAGCACGGCTTCTTTGCGCACGAGTCGCCGCTTCCCGGCTTGGCTGCGCCCGCCGACCGGGTGCGCGCCCAGGGAGCTCAATACCAAGGCGTGGGTGAGAACCTGGCGCTGCTCTCCGGCTGGATGGCCACGGCGGAGCAGTTCGTGGACGGCTGGATGAAGAGCCCGGGGCACCGCGCAAACATCCTTACGCGGGAATGGGAGACTACCGGCGTGGGCGTGTTCGCGGCCCAAGACGGGACGGTGTACGCGACGCAGCTCTTCGGTGTGCCCGCGCGGCTCGTGCTGGATGCGGCGGAGGTGCGCCCCGCAGGCCGGGGATGGAGGCTACGGGTGCGGATGCGCATTGGCGCGGGGTACTCGCTGGCTGCATTCATCGGCAGCCGACCGGCGGGGACGGTGAACGCCGACGCGCGCGGCGAGGTGGTTCTGGAGGTGGAGGCGCCCTCCTCGCGCGAGGGCGGCCGCGTGACCTTCTCCCGGCGGCGCAGCAATGCGCCCGATCCGTGGACCGACATCCATGCAGCGGAGATCGAGGGTCCCGCTACCGGCCCACCGACGCTGCGGCCCGCGCCCCCCGTCCGTGACAGCCGGTTCGAGATCCTGGAGCAGCGGCTCGTAGAGGGAGCGGCGGAGGGGCCGCGGCTCTACCTGCGCGGCCATGCTAAGCAGCCCGCGGTGCTTGTGGTTTCCGACCGGCTGGTGCGGCGAATCGAGCCCGGCGCGTTCGAGATCGAGCACCCGCTGGCCGTCGGCGGCACGCATCGCGTGGCGCTTGGGTTTCCCGACGCCGGCTCGCGGTACATGGTCGCCCGCCAGTTCGACGCGAACCCTGCTGCCGGGCAACTGGACGAGATTTTCTGACCAGCGGAGACCGGTCGCGGAGCACGAAACCGCACGACGACCGTGACCAGCTATCGATCGGCTGGGGGAGAGATGGCGCGCGGCGGCTCCGACCGTTCCATCTCTTCCAGGACGGCGTCGATCACGAGATCTCGCTCCTCTGGAGTGAGGACCGCGGGCACGTCCACTTGGACGCGGATCTGCAGGACGATCGACTCGCGGGTCTTCTCGCGGTTCGCCGTGCTGTCGCGGTAGATATGCCAGACAAACTGCGCGATCGACACCACGAGCCCGGCGATCGCGATTCCCACCGCATCGAACCGCGCGGGGGAAGATTCGTAACGGGCGGGGACGAGCAGGCGCTCCACTGCGACCTCCAGCCCGGGATCGAGTTCCAGAGCCAGCCGTCGTCCGGCTGCGCGCGCTAGTTCGACATGATCAAGCATTGTTGGCCTCCAAGCGTTCGAGTTGATCGATCATCCACAGGACGGCCTCCCTTGCCTCCATCGGAAGCGGTGTGCTCGTAAGGCGCCGCCACGCGGCTTCCAGCGTGGGCATCCCCAGGGCGCGGGTGAAGCGTGCCAGGTGATACGGCGCCGGGCCCGTCGCTTGGTTCCCGAAATCCGGGAACAATGTGTTGGCACGAACCATCCATTCCAGCGCCGTGTGCAGGTCGTTTTTCTGCTCCTCCAGCAACCCCATCTGGCCGTAGCTCAGCGCCAACTCGGGCAGACGCTCCAGCGTCTCGCGGATCGTGAGCGATCTGCCGTACCATTCTTCCGCTGTCGCGAGGTCACCCCGCTCCTGCGCTACCATGCCGAGCTGCTGGTATGCCGTCGCCACGCCGGACCGGTCGCCGATGCGATCGGTAATCGCGAGCGACCGGTGATACCACTCCTCCGCAGCCCCGGGATCTCCCCGGTCCTGCGCCAGCCTCCCGAGTTGGAAGCAGCTGGAGGCCATGCCGGTCCCGATCCCCAGTTCCTCCATGATCGGCAGCGCCTTGCGGTACCACTGCTCCGCCGCGGAGGGGTCGCCTCCCAGTTGCGCGACGATCCCGAGCTGGTGAAAGCTGTGCGCCACCCCGGCCCGGCTCCCCAACTCCTCCCAAATCAGGAGCGACCTGCGGGCCCACTCCTCCGCCATGACCAGGTTCCCCCGCCTCTGCGCCACGATGCCGAGCTGGTGGAAGCTCGACGCTGTTCCGTGGCGGTTTCCCAACTCCTCCTCGATCGCGAGTGACCGGTGGTACCACTCTTCCGCCGCGGAGAAGTCGCCTCGATCCTTCGCGATCCCCGCGAGCTGGTGGAAGACGGACGCCCTGCCGGGCTGGTCCTCCAGCGCTCCGCGGATCTCGAGCGCCTTGTGGGCCCACTCCTCCGCCGCGGGGAGATCGCTTCGCAGCTGTGCAACCACTCCGAGCTGGTGGCAGCTGTCCGCCACGGAGGATCGGTTCCCCAGTTCCTCCATTACTGCCATCGATCTGCGGTACCACTCCTCCGCCGCGGCAAGGTCGCCCTGCAACTGCGCCGCGATTCCGAGGCGGTGATGGATCGCCGCCAGCGAGAAGCGGCCCGCATCGTTCCGGGAGTCGCGGAGAACCGATTCGATGCGTCGGAGCGCCGATTCGGCCCTCGCCGCGTCGCGCTCCAGGAGTGCGATGCCTGCGTCGGCCGTGAGGACCAGTATCCAGAGCGCTCTGGCGGCCGAGCCAGGTTCGGGAGCTTCTCCCAAGGGCCCCTCCACCGCCTTCCGGCAGTAGTCCGCCCAGCCGCGCAACTCGACCCAGCCGCCCTCCGCCTCCAGGATCTTCACGAGTGGCCGGAGAATTCCATACGCCTCAATGAAGTCTCCGGAACCTACCGCCGACACGGCCATGCCGCCAAGCGTGCGCCGCAGCCCCTGGACCCAGGAGAAGGCGAACCCGGCGTCTCCCCCCTCGATCTGCGACACAGCCCACTCACCCAGCTCCGCGCACCCATGGACAGCCGCGCGAAGCGCCTCCGCGCGCTCCGAGTCGTAGTCGCTCCCGGCTTGCTCCCGCCACAATCCTTCCAGGAACGACGGTAGCGCGGGGTGGATGCGGTACATGCCGTCCTCTACGCCCGTCAGGAGCCCCACTGCCACGCACCGATCCAGCATGGCGTCCCACACCTCCCGCACGATGCCATGGAACCGGTGCGGGGAATCGGGTTGTTCGCTCATCACCCGCAGCACGTCCGTGTCACACATCCCTTCGAATAGCGCCAGGGCAGGGAGCAGGCGCCGATCGCCGTCGGGGAGGTGCCGGAAGGAGTAGCTCACGCAGGCCGCGAGGGAGTCCAGCCGGCCGTCTGGAGGGTCCAAGGGCGCTGCTTCGCGAAGTTGCCGCAGCAGTTCCGGCGCGCCTGACCGCGCGAGGTGTGGCAACGTGAGGCGCATGCCTAGCGGGTTGCCCCCCAGCGTCTCCAGCAGCTCGCCAAACGCCCTCTCCTCCCGGCGCGGCTGCGCCGCCGGATAGGGCGCGAGCAGGACGTTCGCGTACTCCACCGCATCCTGCGAGTCCAATGCTGGCACCTCAAGCCGCTCCACGCCCCCTAGCCACGCCTCCGGGGTGCGGCTGGTGATGATGACCCCACTATTCGCGCCCTTCGCCACCTCCGCCAGGAATTCCTGGATCTCGTCCTGCTCCGCCGGGTCCAGCGGAGGCGTGGTACCGGTGGGATCCGGCATCGAGCGGACGGTCTCGAAGTTGTCCCACACCAGCAGGATGCGCTTCCGGCGCATCAGGTCCAGGATTGCGGACGTGTGCTCCGCCGTGTTTGGCGCGTCCCGCACGAAGTCCGCGCCGAACAGCTCAATACCGATCGAAGTCACCACGCCGGAGAGGCCGAACGACGCGACGCCCGGCTCGAACGAGTGGAAGAACACCAGCCGAGGGTCGGCCTCCGGAAGCGGACGAGGAATGGCATCCACCCCGCCCGTGTCACGTAGCCAGCGCGCGAATCCCTTCGCCAGTTCAGTCTTCCCCGTTCCGCCTTGCCCGTGCAGCACCAGTACCCGCCGGTGCCGCAACGCCCGCTCCAGGCGCAGGAACTCGCGGTCGCGCCCCACGAACACGCCGTTTGCCGCGTCCAGCACGCCTTCCCTGTCCCCCGTTCCGGTCGTCTGCGCCGCTGTCCCCGGCTGCGTCTCCGGCATCGGCGCATCGGGCGACGGAGGCGGCGATGGGATCCTCGGCGCAAGGCAGGGAAAGCGAACGGCGGAGCGCGCGTAGTGGACGGGGACCATCCAGTCGTCCAGCGGCATAGGCCCTCTAGGGCTGTGACGCAAGGCGGCGCGGTGCATCCGCCGCCGCCCGGAGCGCATCGCCTCCTCCACACTCTCGCCGTTGAAAAGTGATTCGTAGAAGGCAGCCATGAACTCCGCCGCCGCTGCCACGTAAATAGAGTAGCCCATGGCCACGACCGCTGCGGCGCCCGCGCGCAGCACCCGCGTAGCCACAGCTGCCTCCACCGCCCCGGCGTTCGTCAGCGTTCCGGACTGGCAGGCGTTGAGGACCAGGAGCGGCACCCCCGCGCCCGCGAGCACCGCTCCGAAGTCCTCCGCCGGGATGGGGTCCTTATCCCCTCCTTCATTCTCAAAGAGGAGGTATCCTCGGGGCTTGCGTCCTCTGGCCTGATAGGTTCCGTGGCCATCGAAATGGACCACTTGGTAGGGTCTTCCTTCCTGTCGCGCCTCTTGCATCCGCCGCCGGAGTTCGTTCAGGGTGGGTGGGCGCGCCACGTCCACCGTCACCCGCCCGGAGACTCCCGGAAGCCGCGCTACCAGTGGTCGCGCGATCGCTCGGTAATCCGCGTTACGTACGCCGGCCGGCCGCGCAATCACCATCAGCACGCGCAACTCCTCGCCGGAAGCTGACAGGGCCGCAGAAACCATGTCGGTGGTACGGCTCACCGGAACCTCGAGCGCCAGCGGCGTCGCGTCAGACGGGTCACGCATCAGCTCCCAGGGGAGCGAAAGGAAAGCGGGCGAATCTGACGCTATCCACAGACTCCACCCGTAAATGGATGAGCGAGCCCGCAGGTACGCGTCGCGTCCAGGCTTGCCTCGACCGAAAAGCGCTTCGAAGAGCCTTGTGCCCCACTCCCCAATCCGTCCCTGGATCGCCGATCCTCGTTCCTCGTAAACGGCGAACGGTGCCTGCAGGTAATCCTCAAGATACCAGCGTAGATCCTCCAGCTCTCTCGCAGAAAGCGGCACTATGGACGGACTGGGCAACATTGCTGGTTCCGGCGCCATGATACCGGATGACTGGAGTAGCACCTGAATCGACCCTGAAGTCTCACGAACGATCAGCCGAGTGGACATGAAATTCACCTCAATGCACGGACTGGAACGATCCAGAGTGGAGCCAAGCCACGTATGACTGCCGCGTATGCAGTCGTGGAGCAAGCGAGAGCGCCGAGTATCTAAGCTACTTCGGTGCCGCTCAGCCTCAGAGCAACGGCCTGAGTCTCTGTAGCCCGTCTGTAGCCCGATACAGATTCCCGGAGGCCCGGACAACTCGCACATCTCGGACATTTCCGACACCCCCCGGCTCTTCGGCTCTTCGGCTCTTCGGCTCTTCGGCACCCCGGCACCCCGGCACCCCGGCACCCCGGCACCCCGGCACCCCGGCACCCCGGCACCCCGGCACCCCGGCACCCCGGCACCCCGGCACCCCGGCACCCCGGCACCCCGGCCTGCACACTCGCTACAGACCTCACGTCACTATCTGTCAGCGAGCCCTCGGGAAACGCGCCTGACAAGGATGTCGGCCACCGCGTCAGTCTTGGGGCTTCGCTCGGACCGTCCGTCGTCCCGTCGAAAGTGGGATCGAGAAACGGGAATGTCGACACATCTCCCAGGAAGTCTGCCCGTGGAACCGCTTCGCCACGCCGTCGTCCGAGGAGGCGTTCCTGGCGCGCGAGGGGCTGGACGGGCCGTCGCTCATCGAGTGGATGACGATGACGCAGGAGGAGTTCAGCGCGCGCTTCAAGGGCTCGCCGATCAAGCGGGCCAAGCGCCGCGGCCTGCTGCGCAACGTCGCCGTCGCGCTGGGAAATTGGGGCGTGCCGGAAGCCGTCCCCGCGCTCGCCGTCGCGCTGAACGACGAGGAGCCGCTGGTGCGCGGGCACGCGGCGTGGGCGCTGGGGCGCGTCGGCACGGAGGCGGCGCGGCAGGCGCTGCGGGGGAGGGAAAGGGTGGAGGAGGATGCGTGGGTGCGGGAGGAGATCGAGGCGGCCCTCGGCGAGACCGACGGCCGCTCCGGACCAATGGCGACACGTCTGGAGCCGTTCGTAACGTGACCCGCGAGGTCGGCCGTTCGCGGGATCCGGGCGCCTCGGCAGCTGGACAACGTCCAACGTGTCCGCCGGTTGGCCGGCACCGCTCTCGCGCTCATTCGCGACCTGCTGGGGCTTTCACGAGCCCGATTCGCCACGACCGCCTGGACCAGGCCTTATCCGCGAACGGAATGGCACGGGTACCCTGTGTATCTGCCGGAAGAAAGTCGGCGCCGGACGTACCTGATTTGGGCAACCCGGCCAAAGAATCGCGGCCGTTCCAGCGTGGGACGGCCGCGACTGTGTTTTTGAAGCTGGAGTTGCGAGCCCGAGCGGCCGCTGACAAAGCGCGCTGCGCCGTGAATCCGCAATCGACCGCGGACCCCGTACTTATCGCTCGGCCGGCGCTTTCTGCTCATTCAGCCCGTACACCCGGCCATCCGGTCCGCGGAAGTGGCGGAAGGCGTAGCCCATCTCCGGGAAGCGGTTGATCTGGCCGAGCAGCTCGCCGTCGGCGGCCTCCACCGCCCGGGACGCGGCCTCGATGTCGTCCACGCGGAAGCCGAACGCGACGCCACCCTCGTTGTAGCCGAAGGGCGGCAGGGCCTCCGGCAGGTACAGCTCCAGAATGGTGCCGTTGGCCATCGAGAACACGCTGACGCCCGGCATCTCCATCATGGGGGTGAGGCCCAGCGTCTCGGTCGCCAGCTTTTTCATCGCCGCGAACTTCGTTTCGTCTTCGAGCGTGACGGCGTGCCAGGTGATGCCTTCCACTTGCATGGTCGTTTTCCTTTCTGGAGTGCTGGATGAGGATCGGCGCCTCAGCGCGACCCGCGGGGGTGACGGGCCGGCTCACGAGGGAAGCCGGCCAGTGCATCGGAACCCTGGGTGATCGCCGCCTTCAAGCGCGCACGGCGGCGGACACTGCCGCACGTGGGGTGGTGGGAGACCGGCCGATCAGCCGGGCCAGGTCGCCGCTGTCCGTGAACAGCTCCCCCCGGGCGATCCCCCGGTCGGAGTCCGCCAGCACGTGGGCGAACGCCTCGGGCAGGCCCACGCCCGCCAGCACGCCGACGTACGCCTCCTCCGGCAGGTCGCGGTACTCCACGGGCCGGCCGCTCGCCTCCGCGATGATCCCGGCCAGCTCGGCGAGCGTGAACGACTCGTCGCCGCCCAGCTCGTAGACACGGTTCTCGTGGCCGGTGCCGGTGAGCACCACGGCGGCGGCCGCCGCGAAGTCCGCGCGCGTCGCCGCGCTCACCCGCCCCTCCTCCGCGCTGCCCAGCAGCGCGCCGTGCTCCAGCGCGGGGGCGAGGTTCCCCGTGTAGTTCTCCAGGTACCAGCCGTTGCGCAGAAAGACGAAGGGGATGCCGGAGGCGCGGATGCCCTCCTCGGAAGCCCTGTGTTCGGCGGCCAGCTGCATGGCACTGGTGTCCGCCTTCAGGATGCTGGTGTAGGCCAGCAGCTTCACTCCCGCGGAGCGAGCCGCCTCGACCACGTTGCGGTGCTGCTCGGCGCGCCTGCCCACCTCGCTGGAGGAGACCAGCAGCAGCTTCTCCACGCCCTGCAGCGCCGGACCCAGCGTCTCCGGCCGCGAGTAGTCCGCGTGGCGCACCTGTACGCCGCGGGCGGCCAGGTCACCCGCCCTGTCGGGGCTGCGCACCAGCGCGACGACCTGGCCCGGCTCAACGCCGCGCTCCAGCAGGTTCTCGACGACCAGGCGGCCCAGGTGGCCGGTGGCTCCGGTTACAGCGATCATGCTCATAGCTCCCTGCCCATCCACGGGCATCCATCGTGTGGTTGGCGACGCGAGTGCCCGTGCGCACGCTCGCGGTTCACGCCGCGGCTCCGGTCAGGCGACCGAGACCCAGGCCGGCGCGATTCCGGTCCCGCGGCCGGCCATGTATCCAAGGTGGATGTTGAGCATCGCCAGCGGCTCCAGGTACCGCGCGTTCGAGAGCGGACCGGCGTCCACGGCCTCGAACCCGGCGCTCTCGATGAGGCCGCGCACCGCCTGTTTCGCCGCCTCGTCGTCGCCGGCGTAGAACACCTGCGCCTTCGCGGTGCCCGGCTCCGAACCGAGCACCTGCGCGAAAATGGTGTTGAAGGCCTTCACGACCCGCGCTCCCGGCACCGCCTTCTGGATCTCCTCCGCCGCCGAGGTGGTGAGGCCGACCAGCAGGCCGGAGAAGTCCGGCTTGCCCGGGTTGCTGATGTCGATGACGGTCTTGCCGCTCACGTCGCCCGCGCCGTTCAGCGCCTCGGCGGCCGCGGTGTACGGCGTGGCGAGGATGAGCAGGTCGGCACCCGCGGCGATCTGGGCGTGCTGCACTGCGCGCACGTTGCCGCCCGCAGCGGAGGCCGCTTGCTCGGCGTGCGAGAGGTCCTGCGCCGTGATGCTGACCTCGTGGCCGGCGGCCGCGAGACGCTTCGCGAAGGCGGAACCCATGCTGCCCGCGCCGATGATCCCGATCTTCATCTCATGCCTCTTTCTCGTGTGAGTTGATTACGCGCTTACGCGTCCCTGACGTCAGGCGGTGAGCCGCAGCCGGTTGCCCGCGGGGTCCGTGACCCACGATCCGGCCGCATCGTGCTCGGCGTCGGGAACCCGCTCCAGCACCGCGTTCAGGCGAGCGGCGGAGTCGAGCCGGATCGTGTAGTGCCGCAGGCCGGCCGTCCCCGCCGGCTGCCGCGGCGCACCCACCCCCTGCCACGTGTTCAGCGCGAGCCGGTGCGGAAACCGGCCGCCGGCCTGGAAGTCCGCCATCCCCAGCTCCGGTGCGTACATGTGGTCGGTGAAGCCCAGCACCTCGCTGTAAAACCGGTGCGCCGCGTAGATGTCGCCCAGGTGGAAGTGGACGTGGCCTACCTTCGTCCCGGACGGCACCGGACGGTCGTAGTCCGTGTCTGGCAGCCGCCGCAGGAGCCCCTCCACGTCCAGCGGATCCCGCCCGCTGCGCTCCCGGCCCTCGGAATCGATGACCACGGGACGGCTGCCGACCATCCCCATGGAGCGCATGCGCTCCGGCGTTTCCAGCGTCAGCTCCAGGCCGATCCCGTCCGGGTCGTCCAGGTAGATCGCCCTGGACATCACGTGGTCGGTCGGGGCGATGGGCCACCGGCGCGTGATCAGCCGGGCGAGCACGCGCGCGAACTCCGGCTCATCGGGCAGGTGGATCGCGACGTGGTACAGCCCGCTGAAGCCTCGCCGGGGCCGGCTCGTGGCGCCCGGATGCAGCACGAGCAGCGTTTCGTCCGCGGTGCCCAGCTCCAGCGCGGTCTCGTCCCGGCTCCGCAGGTGCAGGCCGACGACGTCCTTCCAGAAGGCCAGGGACCGCTCGGCGTCGATGACGTCCAGGTGCACCGGGCCGAAGGTCATGAAGTCGGCGGGACCGGTGCGGACGATCCCGGGCGCCTGCCTTTCCAGCGGATACCCTGTCGTTGCGTTGCTCATGGCCGGATTCTCCTTGACCAGGTGAACGTGAACCGTGTTTCAGCCGCGCGGCGTGATGAGCGCGGCCTTGCCGCGGCCCCAGGCCACGGAGAGCGCCAGCAGGCCGATCACCAGGTTCATCGGCAGCATGGAGGCCTCACCGCGCGTAAGGTGGAACGCCGACGCCAGCGCCATCACCACCGCCAGCCCGAGCGCCGCCAGCGCGGTAAGGCGCGGCTGAATGCGGGTGAGCGACGGGAGGATGAGGCCCAGCGCGCCGGCGAACTCCGCCGCGCCGATGAAGCGGACCAGCATCTCGGGCACGCTGGTGACCCACGGAAGCGAGGCGGCGAGCGCGTCGATCGGCTGCGTGAGCTTCATGAGCCCGGCCATCCCGAAGAGGGCGGCAAGGGCAACCTGAACGACCCACAGGGTCACGGTCAGGCCGGTGCGGCGAGCGGGGGCGGCGGTCAGAGCGGCGGTAGTCATGGCGAGCGTTCCTTGAGTTGGGTTGTTTGGACGTTGATTGTTATGACAATCCACCGGGCGCAAGGCAACGGGGTCGTGTGCGATCCGTCGGCTCTCCAGAAGTGGAGAGAAGCACCGATCAGAGCAGCTGGCCCCGTCCAAACATGATATAACAATAATCGTTACAACAGTTGTTGTCAACACCCCGGCGTTCGCGCTCCGCCAGGTGATGCCGGAAGGCGCGCAGGTTGCCCCGCGCGCCGCGGCGCTGGATGGAAGCATCTGGAGGGCGGTCGATCATCCCCCGCGTACCACCACGACGAGCGATCCCCGGCCAATCCGCGATACGCCCCGCTCCCGGTCCCGGGCGATCTCCCGGAAGACCTCCTTCGCCTCGGCCTGAATCCTACGGTGCTGGCGCACACCCTGTGGCATGAAAACGAGGCTGTCATTCCGAGGCCCGGCCACACCGGGACCGGCTTTCGCGCGACAGGTTGCAGGGCCGAGGAATCTACTGTCGGGTTGCTGGAGGGTGGACGCGGCAGCCCGCGCAGGAGTCGCGGTCGCGCCGCAGCCAGACAGGGCCAGTACCGTGGCTCACGACAGGCCACCAGCCAGGGCGAGTAGATTTCTCAGTCGGCGCGCAGGGTTTCGGGGTGAGGGATGGTGCGTCGCGGCGCCTCCTTCGAAATGACAGATCGGCGTGTGAGTTTTCCACCTGCTGCGCAGACCCTTGCTCACGGAACCGCTGGCAGCCGTAGCCGCGCCGCCCGTCGTGCCGGCTATTCCCTATTCCCTATTCCCTGCCAGATCCGGCTTTTCTATTCATGGTCACGGCAGGAACACGCGAAAGGGGTCCGGCGTTTCGTGGCAAGCAACGCGGCCCCTCCACGGCGTGAGGGCGGAACGGCGAGCTACTGCGCGAACACCATCTGCTCCGCGGCCGTGCCGCCCGCCTTGCTGACCGAGATCACCATCTTCCCCTCGGCGGTGTTCTCCAGGGTGCAGCTCCAGCCGGGCTCCGCGCCCACCTGCCGCTTGAGGTCGGGGTTCCGGTTGCTGATACTCGCTACGGGCGATCCGCTCACCGCCGGCCTGGCCGTCCCGGGCTCGAGCAGGTTCGAGAGGATGTACTCCTCGGAGATCGCGCCGTCCCGCCACTTCGCGACGGTGACCATCTTCATGTTCGCGGGTGGTCCCGACATGCCGACCATGCACGTCCACTCGCCCTCGGCGATGATGGGCGCGTGGCGGGTGAGCTCCGAGCCGGGCTGCCACATCGGCTGCAGCGCCTGCACGTGTGCATCGATCCCCTCCGTCGTGCCCCCGCCGAAGTTCACCTTGACGTCGGCGGTGTGCAGGCGCCGGAACATGTCGACGTCGCGGTTGTTCCACGCGACGAAATCCAGCAGGTGGAAGTTCGTCGCGTTCGTCACCGCCTGATCGGCCGGCGCCGCCGCTTCGGCCGGCGGGGACGCGCCTGGTGCGGCGTCCGCGGTCTGGCTCCCGTCCGAGGACGAACAGGCTGCCGCTCCGAGCAGCAGTGCGAGGGTGCACGTAGCGAGACCACGGCCCATCCTGTCGGGGAGGATGGTCCCTTCGATGCTTCGGTTCATGCGCTGATGCTCCGGTGGGTGTACACGGCGGCGACTTCACGCCGACGAATCTGCCCACCGTCACTCGTCCGGGACAGGAGTTACCATCGGGTAAGTACCCTTGACCCGCCCGCGATCCCGGGCTGTCTCATCATACCGGATGCGCGACTGCTCGATGCCGTTGCCGTGAGTGCGAGCCCATTCGAGCAGGGCGCGAAGGGCCGGCTGCAGAGCCGCGCCGCTCGCCGTCAGGGAGTACGACCCGGTTCCGCCGGCGTGATCGGGCGGGGTCCGGGCGACGAGGCCGTCGCGCTCCATGGCCCGCAGCGCACCTGTGAGCACCTTGCTGGAGACCTCCAGCTCGCGCCGCAGTTGATTGAAGGGCGTGGGCTCTACACACAGGCGCGTCAGGATCGGAATCACCCACCGCGCCCGGATGACGTCCACGGCGAGGCGGACGATCGCCGCCTCGCCCTGTCCGTGGCGGACGGAGGTGTCGTCGCCAGAAGGAATCTCCGTCACCCTCGTCTGCCCCGTGCTCCCTCCGCCAACTCCGGGTCCGGGCTCCGGGCACGTCATGATGCGCGTGGATCCACCGAGACACGGAGCGGAATGCCCCAGGGGTCGGCCACCGTGAAGGCGTCGGGGCCCGCGGGAGTGACGTGCACGCCGCCCGCCTGGAGCCGCGCGCGGGCGGCGTCCACATCCGCCGCCGCGGGCAGGTAGATGCGCCACTCGCGCAGTCCCACATGGTCCGCCGGGCGCGGCGGCGCGCCCTCGCCCCGCCACGTGTTGAAGCCGAGGTGGTGATGGTAGCTGCCCGCCGACGCGAGGGCGCCGTTCCCAAAGTCCACCTGGGACTCAAACCCCAGCAGGTCCAGGTAAAAGGTGCGTGCCCGCGGCATGTCACCCACGTGCAGGTGCACGTGCCCCACGCGTAGCCCCGGCGCGGCGTGCGGCGCGGGCGGCTCCGCGACGGCCAGGGTGAGCAGCCCCTCGGCGTCCAGGGGCTGCATTCCCACTTCCATGAGCTTCGCGAGCGTCGTGGGCCACTGTTCGCGCGGCGTGTCCCACGCCAGCTCCAGTCCGTTGCCGTCCGGATCGGACAGGTAGATGGCCTCGTGCGTCGCGTGGTGCGAGCCGCCGACGGGCCGGCCCGCCTCGGCAATGCGCCGCGCGGTGTGAGCCAGCTCCAGGCGCGACGGATAGTTGAGGGCCACATGGTAGAGCCCCGCGTTCGCCAGGTGCTTGCCGGCGGGACGGGCGCCGGGCTCCTGCTGGAGCACCACGACGTCCTCCCGCCCGGCGCCGGTGTTCAGGTGCGACACCTCGTGCGCGCCCTCCCGGCCGCGCGCGGCCACCTGCAGCCCGATGACGCGGGTATAGAAGTCCACCGCGCGGTCCAGGTCCGCGACGGCCAGGCGCACCGGCCCAAGCCGGAGCGCGTCCGGCAGCAGGGCGCGCGACTCCCGCGTGTATGGCATCAGATCACTGCCGGCGTTGCTCATGGCGATTCCCCTTCGGATACGGCGTGAACGCGAGGTGCGGTCTCAGGCGCGCGGCGCGATGGGCGCGGCCTTGCCGCGGCCCCAGGCCACGAAAGCCGCGAGCGCGCCCAGCACCAGGTTCACCGGGATCATCCCGAACTCGCCGCGCGAGGCGTGCGTGACCGACGCCATCAGCATCACCACCACCAGGCCGAGCGCGGCGAGCGCCGTCAGTCGCGGCTGAACGCGGGTCAGCGCGGGAAGGATCAGGCCCACCGCGCCCGCCAGCTCCGCGATGCCGATGAAGCGGACCAGGGCAGCCGGCACGCTGCCCACCCATGCCATCTGCGTCGCGAGGTCGGCCACGGGCTGCGTCAGCTTCATCAGGCCGGACATGGCGAAGGCGATCGCCAGAAGGATCTGCACGACCCAGAGCGTCACGTTCAGGGCGCGGCGGGACTGCGGGGCGGTGCGGGCGGAAGCGGTGGTGGTCATGGCGGATTCTCCTGTGCTGTGTTGGAACGTGGTTTGTTGTAACAGGTTAGTGCCCAGCGAAAGCCTCCGTGGCAGCGGAGGCGTGGTGCTCAGGTCCTGGCGGCGCCCTCGGGTTCGTCTACGAGCTCGAGCAGCGAACGCAGCGTCGCAAGCTGTTCGGGCGAGAAGCGCCGAAACTGCTCCCGGTGCAGGGCGTCGACTGCCGGCGTGGCCTCCAGCAGCATCTCCCGCCCGGTGTCGGTGAGCCTCGCCCTCACGAAGCGGCGCTGCCTGGGGTCCCGCTCCCGCACCACGAGCCCCGCCTCGGCCATGCGGTCGAGCAGGCGCGTCATGTCGGGCACGGGGGAGAGCAGGCGGCTGCCGATCTCCGTCCCGCAGAGGCCTTCCGCGCCCGCGCCGTTCAGGATGCGGAGCACGTTGTACTGCGTGGGCGTCAGGCCGTACGGCTTGAGCAGCTGTTCCATCCGGTATATGCCCCGGACGACCACGCGCCCCATTGCGACTGCGGCCCGTTGTTCAGGCGACACCGGCAGCGATACTGCGCCCTTGGCTTGGTCACTCATGGCTGAACGATAGCTGTTATAACATTCGTTGTCAACCCTCACCCTTCCCGCTGCGAGCGGATCCCGCTGTACACCCGCTACATGGCCCGATCGCCGGGCGCCCGTAGAGGTAACGTGATGAGGACGCCGGCTGCCGAGTGGGTCACTCTTTCGGCTTTGCCCGCACCATCCGCCGACCTGTCGAGAGCGGGATCGAGAAACGGGAAAGTCGACACATCTCCCAGGAGGTCTGCCCCTGGAACTCGTTCGCCCACGCCATCGTCCGAGGAGGCGTTCCTGGCGCGCGAGGGGCTGGACGGGCCGTCGCTCGTCGAGTGGATGACGATGACGCAGGAGGAGTTCAGCGTGCGCTTCAAGCGCTCCCCATCAAGCGGGCCAAGCGGCGCGGCCTGCTGCGCAATGTGGCCGTCGCGCTCGGCAACTGGGGATCGCCCGAGGCCGTCCCCGCGCTGGCCGCCGCGCTGAACGATAAAGAGCCGCTGGTACGCGGCCACGCGGCGTGGGCGTTGGAGCGCATCGGCACGGAGGCGGCGCGGCAGGCGCTGCGGGGGAGGGAAGAGGTGGAGGCGGACGCGTGGGTGCGCGAGGAGATCGCGTCGGCGCTCGCGGGCTGACGTCGCCCGCCTGGTTCGCTACTTTGGACTTCATCCCTGGTGCACCGCTCCGAATGTCCGTGCGAGCGGTCTGGGTTCAGTATGTGGGTAGTAGTAGAGAACCAGAGCCACGTCAAAGGGCCGCCGCCCCCAACCCGTCCCCGAACGCATCGCATCCCATGCTGATCGCCCTGCTCTCGCTCGCCCTGCAGACGCCAGTGCCCGCGCCCGCCCAGGCACAGGCGGACACGACGCCGGCGCAGTACGTGGTCCTGAACCACGGCCGCCCCGCCGGCGACATGCGCGTAAGCCGCGACGCGGACTCCGTTGTCGTGCGCTTCATCTACCAGGACCGCCAGCGCGGCCCGCGCGTGGAGACGCGCTACTGGTTGGCCCCGGACGGCAGCCTGGCCAGGATGGAGTCGCGCAACCTCCCCGCCGGCGCTCCGCCTTCATCGGTGTGGGACCGCTTCGAGGTCGTTGGGGAGCGGGTGCGGTTCGGCTCCCCGAGCGACTCCGCCGGCGTGCCGCGCGAGCCGGGCACGTTCTACAACCCTCGCGCCGGCACGCCGTACGACCAGGCGCGGCTCGCGGCGCACCTGCTGCGCCAGCCGAACCGCACCACCCGCATCCTCCCCATGGGCACCGCCACGGCCGAGGTCGCGGGGGATGCGACCGTGACGGTGAACGGCACCCCCCAGCGCGTGCGCCTGGTGATGGTCGACGGGCTGGGACTGTCGCCGGACGGCGTGTGGCTGGACGAAGCGGGCGAGCTGTTCGCGAGCCAGGCCGCCTGGTTCATTACCGTCCGCCGCGGCGCGGAGGACGCGCTGCCCACGCTGCGCGCCATCGAGCGCGCGTACCACGCCCGGCGGGCAGAGGCCGTGGCTCGCCGCTTCGCGGACCATCGCACGGGCCCGCTCGTGATCCGCAACGGCGACGTGTTCGACAGCGAGCGCGGCACCATCCGTCCCCGCACCACCGTCGTCATCCAGGGCGACCGCATCACCGCCGTGGGTCCCGCGGACTCCGTGCGCATCCCTGCCGGCGCCCGCGTGATCGACGCGACCGGCAAGACGGTGATGCCGGGGATGTGGGATATGCACACCCACCTGCACTTCATCGGCGAGGAGGTCAACGGGCTGCTGTTCCTGGCCGCGGGCATCACCACCGTGCGCGACGTCGCTGCGGACATAGACGCGGCGCTGTCTGAGCGGGAGCGGGAGAAGGCGGGCACCTACCTGGCGCCTCGCCCGATCCTGGCGGGCTTCATCGAAGGCCCGGGGCGCTGGGCAGGGCCGTCCGGCGTGCTGGTGCGTACGGAAGAGGAGGCGCGGGAATGGGTGGCGCGGTACGACTCCATGGGGTACCGCCAGATCAAGCTCTACAACCTGGTGCACCCGGACCTGGTGCCCACCATCGCGGAAGAGGCGCACAGGCGCGGCATGCGGCTGAGCGGGCACGTGCCGCGGGGGCTCACGGTGCAGGGCGCCGTCACGCTCGGCTTCGACGAGATCAACCACTCCGCGTTCCTGTTCTCCACCTTCTTTCAGGACTCGCTGTACCTGCCGCGCATGCGGGCCTACAGCCAGGTGGCCACCGGCGTGGCGCCCACGTTCAACGTAGACTCGCCGGAGATGACGCAGCTGATCCTGTTCCTGCGCGAGAAGGGGACGGTGGTGGACGGCACCTTCAACCTGTGGCAGGACCGCTCGCCGCTGCCGGACGGAACGGATCCCGTGTTCGGGCCCACAATCACGTGGCTGCCGGAGGTGCTGCGCCGCAACATGACGGTGGGCGGGACGGGCAACCCGCAGGAGGCGGCGCGGGCGCAGGCCGCGAGCGCCAACTACCGCCGCCTGCTCAAGCGCCTGTTCGACGCGGGCGTTACGCTGGTGCCGGGCACGGACAACTTCCCCGGCCTGTCTTTCCATGGCGAGCTCGAGATCTACGAGCGCGCGGGCATCCCCGCCGCCAGGGTGCTGCAGATCGCCACGATCGTTCCCGCGCGCGTGATGAAGGAGGACACGGACTACGGCAGCATCACCACCGGCAAGGTGGCTGACCTGGTGATCGTGGACGGCCGTCCTGCCGAGCGCATCACCGACATCCGCCGCACCACGCACGTGGTGCGCGCCGGCAAGCTGTACGATACGCGCGCGCTGTACGAGGCCGCCGGCCTGACCCAGCGCTTCGAGCGCCGCTGACCACGTGCCGGACCCCGGAGAAAGCGAGGAGGACCGCGCGGTGTGCCGCGCCGCGAAGGGCTGGACGGGCCGTCGCTGATCGAGTGGATGACGATGACGCAGGAGGAGTTCAGCGCGCGCTTCAAGGGCTCGCCCATCAAGCGCGCGAAACGGCGCGGCCTGCTGTGCAACGTGGCCGTCGCGCTGGGCAACTGGGGCGCGCCGGAAGCCGTCCCCGCGCTGGCGATCGCGCTGAACGACGAGGAGCCGCTGGTGCGCGGGCACGCGGCGTGGGCGCTGGGGCGCATCGGCACGGAGGCGGCGATGCAGGCGTTGCGGGGGAGGGAAGAGGTGGAGGCGGACGCGTGGGTGCGGGAGGAGATCGGGGGGGCGCTGGTTTGGGCCGGTCCGGTAGCGTCTGATCGCACCGGACCGGCAGGAGGATGAGAAGGGCGCCCTCGCGAACGCGGGGGCGCTCTTCTCTTTGGCGCAGGAAGCCAATGCTCCGGGACGTCCGTTACGGGCGGGCCGAGAGGGTTGCGGCCCCGGCGGCTACGGCACCCGCGCGCTGCGGATTTGCGAAGACGAGTGCGCGGGATGGCTCCGTCAGTGGTTCGTGCCGGAATCGCGGCGATCACTCCCGGAGACCCCGATCCTCTAGGATGACGCGGCCATCGGGCCTGTGTTGAAAGCGATCCACCCGCAAGAGGTGCCGTAGATTGCAGCAAGCGCTTGGGCGGCGAGGAAGACGTAGATGTTCTTTCCGAAGGGCGACAGCATCCCGCCGAGATCGAACGCCACGTTTCCGGCGAACCCTATCGTGTCGGGGCGCGTCCGCTCCTTCACGTACGCGTAGATAAGCAAGGCGTCGACCAGCCAAACGCCGTTGAGCGCAATTTCGGCCAGCGGCGAGAATTCTTGCCACCCGGACGTCTTGTAACCCCACTCGGAATTGTCGACCCCGGTCTTGCCGATGCTGACGAGTGCAAGGAGAACGTTTGCGGTGTACCGCCGGCCGCCTTCGCTGTCCCACAAGACAAGGAAGTTCGGAGCTGCATAGAAGGTGTACGCGGCCAAGGAAAGGCCCCTTATACCCAGGCTCGGAATCTCGGAGAGGTCTTCCGCGGAGGCGTCGAGGCCCCCGTCTTGGGGCAACAGCGCGTTGACTTCAGCGTCACCACCATTTCCCATGTGTGTCAATTGGATGTCGCCTGCAGGTTGTCTCGCACTCCCGCCGCTCCCCGACCCGCCGCGTCGTTTGGCGGCGTTGGTTGCGATGACGAGCGGCATCGCAACGCCAGCCCCCAAGTTCATGCAGAACGCAAAGACATCCCACCATGACCATTCGCCCTGCGCCCGCGATGCCTCTGTCCCTGGTGTTGACACCGCGCTTCCTGACGTCGCAGTGCTTGGCGGATCTGCCGGGGAGGCCGACGCGTCGTCCCCGACCGGCGCCATCATGGCGTATACGCCACCGCGCACGGCAGATCCTGGAGCAGCAGGGGGCGCGAGCGGCGGAAGGGCGGCGAGGCTGGACCCCGCGATCAGCGTCGCCGTGGTGGCGTTATCGGGGAAAGGTGCCATCTTTGCGACCATCTTGAAGACCACGGTCGCGGGTACCGCGACGACGAGGCACACCAGGTCCAGCATGCTCAGGTCGTTTCCGGAGATCTCCTTGTAAAGCGGCGACAGCACGGGAATGCTGATCGGTGCGTCGAGCATGTCCAGCAGGCTGTCGGATACGGACCGCAGCACGTCCAGCACCGCGAGAATGATGTTCTCGCCCTGAGCAAGCAGCAGTTCGCCCAGAACGGCGACGATCCGCTTGGCTGCTTCTTTCAGCGAGATATCGTTCCACGCATCGAACACCTGTGTCTTGAGCGAATTCGCCGCGGTGGAGAACGCCTCGAGATCATTCTTCAGCAGGGTGAGCAGATCAGTCACCACGTTGCCGGCTGCGTCGGGTGCGGCGGGCTCTGCGCCGGCCGTCGAGAGGTTGTAGAGGTTGCTCTTCGTGTGGTACAGCGCCCAGTTCGCCTGCGGCGCGTTTTGCCCAGGCTGGGCGGGAGCCGCTGCCTGGTAGCTGCCCAGGGTATCGGCATCGTCGGGGAGGTCCGCCCAGGCGTTGAGGTGTTGATCAAGCTCCGCGAACCGACTTTTCACCTCCTCTTCCGCCGTCGCGAGCGCGGCGCCCACCTGGGCTACTGAAATCCGGACGAGGTTCTTGATTACGTTGTGGGTACGGACGATGTCGCCCCACTCGAAGAGGAAGCCCAGGAACTTGATGGCGTCCTCGATGCCGATCTCGATCTTCTTTAGGACCATCTCCACGGTCTGCAGCACGCTGCCCAGGTCGTGGAGCACGGTGCGGAAGGTCTGGTCCACCCAGGTGATGACGCAGTGCCACGCGTCCTCCGCCGCGTGGATGACCACTTCCGCGTCCTCGACGACCGTCGGCGCCACGTGGTTCAGCCAGTTGAGCAGGTCCCCCGCGGCGACCTCGATGATGGACTCGCCGCCGCCGCCCGCCGCTGCCGGGGCGGACGGGGCGGCGGTGGGAGGCGGGCCGTCCGGCGGCGCGGCTTCCGCGCTCCCCGTGCCGCTCGCGGTACCGGCGCCCGTGGCGGCCGGGGGGGAGGCGGTCTCGCCGTTCCGCGGCAGCGTGCCGGCGACGGCCGACAGCTGCCCCAGCGCCTGCGCGGCGGCGGCGGTCTGGTCCGCGCTCACGCCCGCGGGCACCAGCGGCTGCCGGGTGCCGTCCGCGTTGGTCACCTGCACGGCGGCCAGGTCGGCCCCGCTCTGGATGGCGGAGAGGCGCTGGACCACCTTGTCCATCGGGTTCACGTCCGCCGACACGCTCCCGGACGGCACCTCCACGTGGTACGAGACCCCCGCCAGCCCCTGCGTGGGCTGCACGATCGTCAGCACCCCCGTGACGTCCGCCGCCACATTCACCGCCACGTCCGGCGACAGTACGTAGTAGACGTCGTTCAGGTACACGCCCACCGGGCTGGACGAGGTGAGGGAGAGCGGCGTCGCGCCGGCGCCCACGTTGCGGTCGTCCGTGACCTGCAGGTGCGTGGTGTAGCTGGTGAACTTCACCACGTCGCCGGGGTCGGTGGAGGGAAGGAGGACGGCGCGCTGGCTCCACGCCGTGGTCACCGGGTCCTGCGTGAGCCGCACCAGCGTCTGCCCCGACGTCTCGGCGAAGATCACGCTGCTGTCCGCGCCCTGGTTCAGGTACGACGCCATCTGCTCCACGCCTGCCAGCAGCGGGAGGGGATACGACCAGGCCGTGGGGTCCGCCTCGCGCCCCGCGGGGCAGCGGAGGTAGAAGAGCTGGTCCTGCGCGTTGATCCCCCACACCGCCGTCGCCGCGGCCGTGGTGGCGGCGGAAAGGGCGCGCACGCCCGCCAGCACGGGGTTCGCCGCCACCTGCACGGCGACGGCTCCGTCGTGCTGGTTGGCGGGCGTGAACAGGTACAGCGCCCCGCCGCCGGCCACGAACACGCTGCTCTGCCCGGCGCCGTTCAGCGCCGTGGCCATGGCCGCGGCGCCGGCGGGCACGGTCAGCCGCGCGGGGGAGGGCGGGAGCGCCTTGTTGAACGCGTTGTACAGCGGCGTGTAGAGGAGCTCCTGCGTCCCCCCGATCTGGCCGAAGGTATACACGCCGGCCGTGTAGTCTCCCGGCCGCATCCCCAGGCGGCTGACGATGCTCCCCGCCGAGAGGTCGGCGGCCAGCGCGTGCTCGTTCCACTTCGGCGCGCCGGAGGGCGTCACCCAGTAGCGGTCGATGAGGTTCAGCGCGCTCGCCGGCTGCCGCATCACGTCCACCACGATGTACTCCGCGCCCCCCGCCTGCATCACGTACACGTCCGCGATGGAAAGTGACGGCATGGCGCTGCTTCCGTCGTACGGCACCGCCGTCCACTGCACCCCCGCGCCCCACGAATCGTCCGTGTTGGCGTTTCCCTGCGACACGTACAGGAAGTCGCCGCCACCCGCGGTAACGGCCAGCGCCAGGTCGATGTTCCCCGTCTGCGGGTCCTGCGACACCCCGAACGTCTTTGCCGTCACCGCGGTACCGGCGTGCTGCGCGGCAAGGGTGCTGCTCAGGTCCATGCGGCTCCACCCCGTCTTTCCGCCTGCGGCTCCCTGCGTCAGGTAGAAGACGCCATCGGTGCCGATGGAGAAGAAGAGGGAGAAGCCGTCCCGTGTCTGCAGCGCGTCGAAGCGCTGGTCGGGCGAGAGAACCGTGGCGTGCTTCTGGTTCTCCATCAGCTCGGATTCGAATGCGATCTTCATCGAGTGTCTCTCATCGTGTGGATGGATGGCGCTCTCCCCGGGCACCCCAGGATGAAGGCCCGGGTGAGGGCGTGTCTGTGGCCGCGCCCTACGCGGGGTTGGCGTAGGTGATGTGGGCCACCAGGTCCTGGTTGTCGGAGAACGCCACGTCCTTGAACATGAACGTCTTTCCGCCGGGGAACACGAAGTTCTGGAACACCGAGAGGGGGATGTCCTGCAGGCTGGTGGCGGCCATCGCGCGGCTCCTGTCGACGATCGGCTGCACGTCATTGCTCAGGCCGAAGATGTCGATGTCTAGGCTGCCCTGGCCGCTGAGGTCCTGCGAGTTCTCGACGGGCTGCGACTGCACCGCCGCCGTGATGCGACCGTTTTCGTCCACGGCCAGCGTATAGGTGTCGGTGATGGTCCGGTCGACCGCGTTCCCGCTCATGTTGCTGAACAGGTTCTTGCTCGCGGATACGTTTACGCTAAGGTGCTGCGTAACGGTGAGCGTGGTGCCCGAGGCCTCCACGTCCAGCGTGTACGTGGGCTTGATCACCGCTTTCCCTACGTCTCCGCCAAGACCCGCCTCGTCGCTGGCCGAGTCCGTCCAGCTGTAGCCGAGAAGCCGCGGACCGGTGGCAGGGGTCACGACTTGCGGCGCGCCCGACGGGGTCATGTCAAGGTTGAAGTGCGCGTTTGCGCCGGAGGTCACCACCTGCGCGGTGGGGACGAAGCAGTTCTTCTGGGCCACGGCGTCCAGCTGGCTTCGCAGGTAGCCCACGAAGGTGTCGCGGTTGATGGCGATCACCCCGTCGAACTGCGCCGCCTCCGGCGCCTCCACCCAATTCCACGAGAGGTCGGCGGGCGCGGGGAGCGGGTGGCCGTTCACCGCGCACAGGTAGTTGAGCGTGTACAGCGACTGCTGCGTGGCGGTGGGGCTCAGCACGGGCTGTCCGTTGCTCCCCAGGAACGGCGAGCTCCAGAAGTTCAGGTCCGTGAGGGTCAGCGTCGACGTCGGTGCCGTGGACTGCGTGACCGCGCAGCAGAGCACGGGCGAGTTCCTGGTCTTCATGGCGGCGAAGTACGCGCCTACGAAGTCCTTCTGAAGCACGGCGAACGCGTTGGAGCCGGGATCCACGCCGGAGATGGTGGGAAGCGACTCCAGCGCCGCGCTGTCCAGGTCAAACAGGAGCTGCTGCACGCTGAAGGCGCCCCCGCCAACGTTCTTGATCTGCGCCTGGACGGCCGGCGGCAGGCTGCCGAAGTCGCTGGTGGGCGTCAGGCTCAGGTTCACCCGCGAACTGAACAGCCACGCCTCTCCCTCTACCTGGGAGGTGCTCGTCCACCGGGCGGGGCTGTAGCCGCTAGCCGGCGTGTATTGCACCACCACGAACTCCGAGCACATCAGGTTGTAGGTCACCGTGGAGGTGTCGGCGCCCAGGGTGACGATGTCGGGGATCTGGTCGGGCGCGTACCCCGGCGGCAGTCCCAGCCGGGCCCTGAACCCGGCCATGAAGCGCGCGGCGAACAGCTTCTGCAGGTCCGGGCTGGTCGCGGGGTCCGCCCCGTCCGGCACCGCGAACGGATCCGCGCCGCTGGTCGTCTTCAGCGTCTCGTAGTCGTAGGGGGTGGGGTTGCCGTTCTGGTCCGCCACGTAGCAGATCACGGATTCGGCCGGTTCGCCGCCGCTCAGGTATTCCTTGAGGGTGACGTTCAGGCTTGCCTGGGTAGTGGCAACCACGACGTCGTACCCGTAGATGCCGAGCGAGAGGTTGGACTGGCGTGCGCTCATTGCGGTCCTCGGTGAGTGGGTGGGTGATCGGGCTCCAGTGCCTTGATGCCCGGCTCACTGGACGGCGCGGCGGTGCCGCGGCGGCTATCACGGGAACGGGGCATGGCACCGCCTGCTGCGGGATCGACGACGCGGAGCATGGCGGAGCGGCGGGCGTCCAGCGGAAGGGCCTGCACATGCGCGACGATGCGCCGCCGCAAGGCGCCCTGGGCGCGCTGAAAGCGGCGCTTGGCCGCGCTCTCCGGGATCCCGAGCGCGGCGGCCACCTCTTTCCACGACCGCCCTCCCACCAGCCGCAGGCGCAGCAACTCGGCAGTGGGCTCGGGAACTTCGGCCAGCACTTCCGCCGCCACGCTCTCCAGCAGGCGAGGCGGCGGCGCCTCTTCACCGGGAAGCGGGCCGCCGGCCTCGGTGTGCGCCCAGTGAGCGTCGCCGCGCACCTCACCGCGGCCGCGGACCTGGCGCAGGTGGTCCAGCAGCATGTTGCGCGCGATGGTGAGCGCCCACGAAAGCAGCCGCCCGTCGCTGGTGAAGGTGCTCCGTGGGAAGGCGGCGGCCGCCCGGATCAGCGTCTCCTGGCACAGGTCGTGGGCCAGGTCCTCCGCGTCGGCGGCCGCACTGAGCCGGCCCAGGAGGTAACGGTACACGGGGCCTTCCATCTGGCGCAGCAGGTGGTCCAGGGCACGCGCGCATCCTGCCTGGGCCATGCGGCCCAGATCCACGAGCGAGCTGCAAGTCTCGCCCGCGTGGTTGCGCGGGCTCACTCCGCCCGCAGAGGCGCGGGGCGGGAGGGGTGCGCGTGCCGCGCGTCTGCAACGGGAACTTCCATTGTGGGGACGCCGATGACGGGTTGAACCCGGCGCGGCATCCCGCCCGCAGGAGGCCGCCCGAGCGGATCGCTCTCCCGTGGGAACGAAACGCGGCACCCCTCCCGCCGTACTTTGCTTGAATTGCGGTGTCTTTCCCGGCGCGATCGCCACGGTTGCGCAGAAACAGATGCGCCCGGCCTCAGGTGAGGACCGGGCGCGCTGTTTTGGCGGCGAGGTGAGTTGCCGCAGGCAGTGCGCGGCACGGCAATCCGGACATGCGAACGCCGGGAAGGTGCCGGTTTGCGTTACCGGGACGGACGCAAGCGCGCGGTTCCTCCCGCGCCGCTACCCCTCACAACGCTTCCGCCGTCAGTGGCTACGTGAAGCCGGGCCGCTCACGCACGGGGCGGATCGCAGCGGGGAGGATGGTCCTGCCGGGACGCGGTGGAGGATGGCAGTCCGCCCGAGCATGAATGGGCTCGCGGACGTTCACCAGAGCCTGTAGAGGCTCGACAATGGAGAGCAGAACATGGCAAGTCTGGAAGGCGTCGACGTATCCCATCTGGAGGGAGCGATCAACTGGGAGCAGGTCAAGGATGCCGGCATCGCGTTCGCGTTCCTCAAGGCAACCCAGGGGAACGGCTTCGTCGATCCCAGGGCGCAGGAGAACCTCGCCCAGTGCCGCAAATTCGGGATCGTTGCCGGGATGTACCACTTCTATCGCCACGACGTGGACCCGGAGGCGCAGGCGAGGCACTTTCTCGACAACCTCGGTGCCCGGGAGCCCGGCGATCTCCTTCCGGCGATCGACGTGGAGGGGCCGGACGACGGCGGCGGGTCGTTCGACTATCCGAAATCCGAGGTTGTCCGCCGGGTCGGGGTGGTGGTCGGTGCGGTCCAGGCGGCGATCGGACGTGCGCCGATGATCTACACGTATCCGTCCGCCTGGGCGGAGCTCACGGGCAACTCCACCCAGTTCGCGGGCGAATGCCCACTCTGGATCGCCAGCTACGGCGTCGCCACTCCCAGCCTGGTCGGTGGCTGGAAAGACTACACGGTGTGGCAGTACAATGACCACGGAACCGTGAAGGGGATCGGGGGTGCCGTGGACCGCGACCGCTTCAACGGCGACGAAGTCCAGTTGAACGCATTCCGCATCGCGGCGCTGGCGAAGGTGGCAAGGCCGTCCTGAACGGGGATGCCAAGGTCCGCGGCGCTCCGGGCACGGACTAGGCTGAGGCCGCGGTGCTGCACCGTGGCACGCCGTGGCGGTCCGTGACCGGGCCGGTGCCGGCGGATGGCCACGACTGGTGGACGATCGACGATGGCGCCGGGACGGCCGGCTCCAACAGCACGGTTCCGAGCCCCGCCTGACGTGGCCGATCATCCGGGACGCCTCGACACGCAGGAGCCACCCGCGATCCTCGTGACGGTCTCCCCGCCCTCCCGGACGACAATGGCCGAGGCATCGTACGCGGAGCCCCACCTTCAGCTGATCGGGTCAGTTGAAGGTGGGGCTCCGGTTTCGCAACGCGGCAGGTCATCCGCCGACATCATCGCACGAGACGCGTCTGCGACAAAGGGGACGTGCTCGCGCGCAAGCCTCCACGTCGTTCCGCCCGCGCGCGGGCTCGCGTCGGATGCGGCGTGGCGCTCGATGGACGCAGACCAGCGGCACCCGGCACCCCGGGCTGTACACTCGGTACAGACGCCAACGGGAATCGAGTCGCCGGGGAGCATCGGTAAAAGCAGCCTGACGCCCAACCTCAGCTGCCGAACGGTTTGCTCCTCGGGCTTCGCCTCGAGGGGCTGGACGGCCCGTCGCTCATCGAGTGGATGACGATGACGCAGGAGGAGTTCAGCGCGCGCCTCAAGGGCTCGCCCATCAAACGCGCCAAGCGCCGCGGCCTGCTGCGCAACGTGGCCGTCGCGCTCGGCAACTGGAGCTCGCCCGAGGCCGTCCCCGCGCTCACGGTCGCGTTGAACGACGAGGAGCCGCTGGCCTGCGGGGTTGGGGCGCGTCGGGACGGAGGCGGCGCGGCGGGCGCTGCGGGGGAGGGAAGAGGTGGAGGAGGACGCGAGGGTGCGGGAGGAGATCGGCGCGCGCCTGGACGAGGAGAGCGGACGGCCGACGCCGACGTAGCGCGGCCCCCATGAATTCGGCCCCGGCGAGCGAGCTCGCCGGGGCCGAATCGTGATCCACCACTCCTCCGTTGTCCCTTCGCGCGAGGACCGCGGCTCCCGTTCAGGCGAGCGAGGGGTAGCGCGCGGGGGACGTCTCGGCGACGATGTCGTAGACCGCGTCGAAGACGGTCTCCACGCTGGGCTTGGACCAGTAGTCGCCGTCGCGCCCGTAGGCCGCGCGGTGCGCCGCCGCCGAAAGGGTGCGCGGGGCCGCGTCGAGCCAGTGGAACCCGCCCTGCCGCTCCACCACCTCCTGCATCATGTACGCGGTGGCGCCGCCGGGGACGTCCTCGTCCAGGAAGAGCACCTTGCTGGTCTTCTGCAGCGACCGCACGATGGCGCCGTCCACGTCGAAGGGAAGCAGCGACTGCACGTCGATCACCTCCGTGCTGATCCCCACCGCCTCCAGCGCCGCCGCGGCCTCCATGGCGATGGCGCAGCACGCGCCGTAGGTGACCACCGTGCAGTCCGTTCCCTCGCGCATCACGTCCACCACCCCCAGCGGCAGGGTGTACGTGCCGATGTTGGCGGGAAGCCGCTCCTTGACGCGGTACCCGTTCAGCACCTCGACCACCACGGCCGGGTCGTCCGAGCGCAGGAGCGTGTTGTAGAAGCCCGCCGCCCGCGTCATGTCGCGCGGGACGAGCACGTGCATCCCCCGCAGGGCGCCCAGCATCATCGCCATCGGCGAGCCGGAGTGCCACACCCCCACCAGCCGGTGCCCGCGGGTGCGGATGATGACGGGCGCCTTCTGCCCGCCGGCCGTGCGGTAGCGCAGCGTCGCCAGGTCGTCGGAGAGGATCTGCAGGCCGTAGAGCAGGTAGTCCAGGTACTGGATCTCGGCGATGGGCCGCAGGCCCCGGATGGCCATCCCGATGGCCTGCCCCATGATGGTGGCCTCGCGGATCCCCGTGTCGCCCACGCGCAGGGGGCCGTAGCGCGCCTGCAGGTCCACGAAGCCCTGGTTCACGTCGCCCAGCCGCCCCACGTCCTCGCCGAACGCGATTACCCGCGGGTCGCGCTTGAGCGCCGCGTCGAAGCAGGCGTTGAGCACCTTGTAGCCGTCCACCTCGACCGAATCCTCCGTGTACTCGGGCGGCAGCACGGGAACCTTCGTGGCGGCCTGGTCCGACTCGGAAAGGAGGTGCGTGTGGTAGCGCTCGGCCATCCGCGCTTCCTGCTCGCGCCGCCAGCGCAGGAGCGGCTCCGCGGCCGGCGTGCCCCGCGCGGCCACCAGGGCCCGGTGCGCGGAGACGGCCAGGTCGCGCCGGAGCGGGTTCTTGCGGCGGCGCAGGTCGTCGCGCTCGGCCTCGAGCCGCGCGCGCGCCTCGCCCGCCTGGGCCAGCGCGCCGTCGAGGGTCGCCGCCAGCGCCTCGGCCTCCTGGTCGATCGGCGACTGGTACGCCTGCCACGCGGCGTCGCGGGCGGCGCGGACGTGCTGCACCTCCTCCTTCTCCAGCGCCTCCAGGGCCTCGGCCGTGGCCATCCCCTGCTCCACGATCCACGCCCGCATGCGGGGGAGGGCGTCGTGCTCGCGCTCCCACTGCAGCCGCTCGGCCGACTTGTAGCGCGCGTGGCTGCCCGAGGTGGAGTGCCCCTGCGGCTGCGTGAGCTCCACCACGTGCACCAGCGCGGGAACGTGCTCGCGGCGGACGACGTCCGTGACCCGCTGGTAGGTGTCGACCAGGGCGGGGTAGTCCCACCCCTTCACCACCTCGACCTCGTAGCCCACGGGGCTCTCGGGGGTGCGGCGAAAGCCCTGCAGCAGCTCGGAGATGCTTCCCTTGGCCACCTGGATCTCGTTGGGGACCGAGATGCCGTACCCGTCGTCCCACACGGACATCAGCATGGGCACCTGCATCACCCCCGCGGCGTTGATCGCCTCCCAGAACACGCCCTCGGCGCACGACGCGTTGCCGATGGTGCCGAACGCGACCTCGTCGCCGTTGCGCGAAAAGTCGGTGAACGGGTGCAGCTCCTCCAGCTGGCGGTACAGGCTGGAGGCCCACGCCATCCCCAGCAGCCGGGGCATCTGCCCCCCGGTGGGGGAGATGTCGGCGGACGACTGGTAGCCCTCCGTGAGCGGAAGCCAGTGCCCCCGCTCGTCCAGCATGCGCGTGGCGAAGTGGGCGTTCATCCCGCGCCCGCCCGAGGCCGGCTCGGCCTGGACGTCGGTGTGCGCGTAGAGCTGCGCGAAGAACTGCTGCACGTCCAGCAGCTCCAGCGCGAACATGAGCGTCTGGTCGCGATAGTAGCCGGAGCGCATGTCGCCGGGGCGGAAGGCCCGGGCCATGGCCACCTGCGCCACCTCCTTGCCGTCGCCGAAGATGCCGAACATGGCGCGGCCAAGCATCACCTCGCCGACCGCGAGCGTGCTTACCTGGCGGCTGCGAAAGGCGATGCGGTAGTCCCTGATGACGTCGTCAGGTGTAAGCAATGGACGTATTCCCGTGCAGTGGTGTTTCTCGTGGCCCGGGCGCAAACCGCTGGCGCGGGCGGAGAAATGCGCCGTGTCCCCCCGGCCACGGCCGTCAAAGCGTTCGCGCCGGAGCACACGCGGCGCGCGGCGGCGGTCCCGGGCCACTTCAATGCAGGGGATTCTACAGCCTGACCCGTGGGTGAGCCAGTCGTACCCCGGAAAAAGATCATGCCCGGCTGGATCTCCAGCCGGGCATGCGTCCTTCTCGTCCCGGACTCCGCCCCACCGGGAGGGCCGGCGGGGCAGCGCCGGGAGGCGGATTCGCGGCCCCGTCCCGCACTCCGCACGCGCCCGTCGCCAGGCTGCCGTCCCCCGGCGGTGACGCTTCAGCGAAAGGCTCAGCCGCGCTCCAGGGGCTCGCCGGTCAAGCGCCAGACGCCGCGCCCTGCGGCAGTTGGCGCGCCCGAGGCCGTCCCGCGGTTGCGATCGCGCTGAACGATGGACGAGCCGCTGGTGCGCGGGCACGCGACGTGGGCGCTGGGCGCATCGGCACGGAGGCGGCGGCAGGCGCTGCGGGGGAGGGAAGGGGTGGAGGAGGACGCTTGGGCGCGGGAGGAGATACAACTCGCGATGGGGGGCAAAGGCTGGGCTCTAGGCGTCGCAACGGGAGGAACGGTCTGTTCCCCACTCCTGGAGCGAACGCTGAACGCGGTCGGCGTTCACATCCCCTATCTCGTTGAAGATGAGCCGTGCAGCTTCGGCGTTGGCCCTTGCGCTCTCCGTCTCACCCAAGTCCCGGCAGGCGAGGCTGGCATTGAAGAGCGCGATCGCCTCTCCGCGCCGGTCCCCCAGCCCGCGAGCCGCCTGAATCCGGTCCTCCAGGAGTTCTATGGTGCGATGCGGGTTCCCAAGGTTGCGCTCGAGGACGGCGAGATTTCCAATCGCCTGTGCTTCACCAAGCCGGTCCCCGATTTCCCGGGAGAGGTCGAGGTTGCGCTGCATGTACTCCTGTGCCCGGTCGAACTGTCGAAGCCGCCGGTACGCCGCGCCCAGGTTTCCCAGCATGCGTCCTTCGCTCACACGGTCGCCTGCGGCCCGGCTGATTTCCACCCGCCGTTCGAACAGCTCCACGGCTTTCTGAACGTCCCCCAGGGCGAAGTACGCCGCGCCCAGGTTTCCCACGGCCCTGTTCTCCGCCTCGGCATCACCTGCGGCCTGTGCAAGGTGCATCCGCATCTCCAGGAGCTCGATGGCGCGCTCGGGCTGCCCCAGCCGCGTATAGGCGGATGCAAGATTGCCCAGGTGGACGATCTCTGCGCGGCGGTCGCCGCAGCGGCTCGCGCCAGCGCGGGCCGCATGCAGCCATTCCACTCGCTCCAGGGGCGTGAGACGAAAGGCGATGACCTGCCGCCCCGCGTCCGCGAAGCGGCTGCACAACCGAGCCGCGTCTTCCTCGTGTGGCATACGCGCCTGGACCCAGCGCTGCGCCAAGACGATATTGGTCCACTCTTGATCAAGCCACGCAACGATCGCCTGCACGCCGTCGCCGCCGTGGACGAACCGCCGGTCGGCGGCCTGAAGCACCGCCAGATAGCAGCGCGCATGGCGCAGTCCCGCCTCGCGAAGGGTGGCCACGTGGGCGACTTGGTTGTGGGTCTCGGTTGTGGACGATCTCCACTTCATCTTCTGCGGGTGGAGAGCTTCCGACGTCCGTCCGTGTGCGACGCGTACAGCCCGGGTTCGCCCGCGTACGCGCTTCCGCGGGTCCCCGCGCCGTAGACGGCGTGGAGCGTCTGAGCCCAACGATCACGAAAGGAAGATTGGATGCCCGCGGCCTTTCGCGACGCGTTCGTGCGGACTTCACGGCACTACCTGCGGCTGCTCGGCAGGATCGACGCCCTGTACGCGGAGGGTGGAGGTTCGCTCACCCGGGCCGTGCAGCACTTCGACGCGGAATGGATCAGCATACGGAACGGGCAGAGATGGGCCGAACTGCACGCCGGCACGGATCCCGAGGCCACGGCCTTCTGCAGCGCGTACGCCGACGCCGGGGCATACGTCATCGGCTTGCGGCTCCCCCCGGTGGAGCGCCGCCGTTGGCTCGAGGCGGCGCTGGAAGCGGCCGTGCATCTCGGCGACCAGAACGCGCAGGCGGTCCATCACGGTAACCTCGCACACGTCCTGTCGCACCTGGGGCACCCGGCGCAGGCCGCGGAGCACGCTGCGGCGAGCCTGCGGCTGCATCGTGCCACGGGTAACCGCGAGGGGGAGGCGGACGCGCTGGGAAGCCTGAGCTCCGCCCGCATGGCCGAGGGCGACTTCCGCACGGCCGCGGAACATCACCTGGAGCAGCTGCGGATCGTGCAGGAACTGGGGGACCGCCGCCGCGAGGCGAACGCCCTGGGCAACCTGGGGACCGCCCACTACGCACTCTCGGAATACCACCGGGCCGTGGAGCACCACGAGCGTGCCCTGTCCCTGGACCATGAGGATGGGAACCTGCTGGGCGAAGCAACGAGCCTGGGCAACCTCGGCCTGGCGCTCTTCGCCCTCGGCGAGACCCGCCGCGCCGCCGAATGCTACGAGGCGGCGCTGAAGCTGGACCGGGAGCTGGGGAACCGGCGGGGTGAGTGCGCCGATCTGGGCAACCTCGGCAACGTGTACGCCACCCTGGGAGACTGGCGGCGCGCGCTGATCTTCTACGAGGAACAGCGGGCGGTCGCGCAGGAGACAGGTGACCGCCAACTGGAGTCGCTGGCGCTCTGCAACGCGGGCAACGCGTACTCCGAAGCCGGCGAAACGGAGCGCGCGCTCGCCTGCTACGGCGAGCAGCTGGAGATCGCCCGCGGCATCGGCGACCGGCGCGCGGAGAGCATCGCGCTCAACAACTTCGGCAACGTCTCCGCGGCCATGGGCGACCATGGACACGCCATGGAGTTGTACCAGGAAGCCCTGCGGATCTACCGCGCCCTTGGAGACCGGCAGGGCGAGGCGCGTTGCCTGGGCAACCTCGGCAGGAGCCACCGCGCCCGCGGCGAGCACGACGCCGCGGGCGAGTACCTGGCGCAGTGCCTGGCTCTCGCGCGCGAGATCGGCGACCGGGAGACGGAGGCGTCCACGCTCGTGAACGTCGCGATGAGCCAGCTGGGCGAGGGTGAAGCCGAGGGGACGGCGGAGATGCTGGAGCGGGCGCTCCTGATCTTCCGGGAAACACAGGACGTGCGCGGGGAGGCCAAGGCGCTGACCGGGCTTGCGATGGCCTATGACCTGACGGGGGAGCCACGCCGCGCCCTGGAGGCCGGGGAGACGGCCCTGGAACGGTTCCGCGGATGCGACGACCCGCGTGCCGAGAGCGTCGGCGAGTTCGTCACCACACTGCGGGGGCGCCTGGAGAAGCGGTGGTGGCAGGTCTGGAAGTAGCGGCGCTCGCGGCTGCCCTCGAGTTCGCGCCGTTCCAGTCGGCGCGCGTTTTTGAGCGCGGGCTTCGGCCAGCGGGTGCGTGCCGTCGGATGCGGGCGCAGGAATGACGAGGGAGTGCGCCGGCGGCCGGAACGGCCGCCGCGGAGCTCCGCTGTCCGTGCGGCGACGTCGCCGGCATCGCGGTATCGCGCAGATGGGCGGCTCGCGGGCTGTGCATCCCTGGATCAGGTCAGCAACGACAGGGCGTGCTTCACGAGCAGGGCGTGCATCTGGAACCTCCCGGCGCCGGCCGGCTCCAGCAGTCCGTGCTCCACCAGCTCGCGCACCACGGGCTTGGCGTCGTCCACCTCCCACACCGCCTGCATGGCCTCCAGGTCGAAGGTGGCCGGCTTGGGCGCGAAGGCGCCGAGATACGCAAAGCAGTCACGCGCGTGGTCGTCGAGCACGTCGGTGCTCTTTTGCAGGAGCGCGGCCACCGTGGGAATCGTCCCGCGCTCGACGCGGTCCGCGGGCGCTCTGGCCTCGATCAGCGCCGCCCCCTCCCTGATGTCCCTCAGCAGGTCCGACACCCCCAGGCCCAGGCGTGCCTCCGCCCGCAGCAGCCGTGCGGCGACGTGGAGCGCCAGAGGGAGGCATTCCAGATCGTTTACCAGTTCCCGGCACTCATCCGGGTGCTGTTCCACGACTGCGGGGGCAAGAATGCGCATCAGCGTGACCGCGTCGTCCTCGGCCAGGACGGGCAGGGGGTAGATGGCGTTCTCGGTCTGTGCCAGCGCGTCCGCGACTTCCGGCAGGCGGGTGGTGATCAGCAGCCCGCAACTGCTGCTCCGCGCCTGCTGAAACAGCGCGCCGTGCGCCGCCTCCCAGACATCGTCGGCGATCAGCAGCATCTTCCTGTCGCGCATCAAGGCGGTCAGCTGCTGAACCGCCTCTTCGGGGGACGCCAGACGCAGCAGGTCGTCCCGGCCGAGCGCGCGTCCCCATCCCGCGAGGATCGTCATCAGGGACGGGTTCTGATCGAGCGAGGTCCAGAGCACGCCGTCGGTGTACTGCTTCGCTACCTCCGGATCGCGCGAGAGGACGCTGACCAGGGTTGTCTTTCCGACGCCGGGCCAGCCGCGCACGATGGCGGTGCGCGATGGCGCCCCGGGTGCGCCGCCCACTCCCAGGAGTTCCTTCACGTCATTCAGCGCCTGTTCGCGGCCGATGAACAGGAGTTCCGGGAACGGCGGGGCGATGCCTTGCGGCGGCGGGAAGAGCCGCTCCCGCAGGGTTTCGTAGTCGTGCGCCGCGAACTCGAGCTTGCGTTGGTTCTGGTCGCCCGTAATGATCAGCGTTCCCGCGGTGCCTCCGCCGGCACCGGCCGCCCGCTCCCCCGCCGTGTAGACGATTCGTCCCGCCAGCAGTGCCTGCTGCACGTGGCTACGATCCTGGCCCGTCGCGCTCCCCGCGACGAGGCGTTCGATCGCCGCGCGCAGACCTCCGGCATTTGTGGTACCCTCCCGGTCTTCGCCGCGGACCACGAATATATGGGCGGGGTCCACCCCGGGGCCGGCGATGATCCGCGGGGTTTCCTCCTCGCCCGGGTGCTCCAGCGCGAGCGCCGCGCACGCTTGATCGAACGCCGTCTGCACGGAATGTCCGAACGCCAGGGCACGGTAGAACGATGCGCCGAAGGTAATGGCGGCGTCGTCCGAGATCTTTTGCCGGGTGCCGATGGCACACCCCACGGTTTCGGCGATGGCCTGTGCCTGCGGAAGGGTGAGGCAGGCGTTCAGCACCACCACCCGGATGTCGCCGCGAAAGACCTTGAAGAGCCGCCTGAGCGCGTCCGGGCCCACCGGGTGGGGCCCGCCGTCGCTGCCCACCAGCACCAGTCCCTCGCTGGACCCGTGGCCACTGAAGTGCACCACCTGCGGCGGCGTCTCGTTGAGTGCCTGGATCAGGTCGTCCGGGCGCGCGGCCAGGCGCAGGTCGAACACGAGCGCGTCACGGTGCTCCGCCGCGCGCACCTTCTCGCGGGTGCGCCGGACATCCTCGTCCAGTTGCAGCCTTGGGCTTGGCCGGGTGGGATGTGTTGAAAGGGGATCTGCGGCGAAGAAAAGAACGGTGGCTTTGCTCATGAATCCGGCTCCTCACTGAAACGTAATGCCCCTGCGCCTGCTTGAGCACGATGGAATAGTAGGCTGCGTGGCGCTGTTTTGCCTGAGAGAAGGCGCCGAGAAGATGCTTTCCTTGCAGATGCCGTCGCCCAGGCCTCGTTTTCAGGTGCCGCGGCGTGGTGAAGGCCCGCTGTACGCGAAACGAAAGTGACACACTGGTTTCCTGGACGAGGCGCCGCGTCGAATCCGGCAGGGACTGCGGGGCCTGCGCGCCGGCCGAAGGACCTCGCCGGCTGAACAGGGACGCGGGCGCGACGCCACCAATGCAGCCCTCGTGGCCGGGGGGAGATCTTCGGTCCCGCACAGGTTGCTTTGTAGTCCGACACGGCACCCCGGCACCCGGCCTGTACGCTAAGCAGGTGCTTAGAAGGCTTGCAGGTGCTAGCGGCGGCCTCGCCCGCACAGAACAGCCGCTCGGGACAAAGAAGTCTGCCTGCCAGGTCTGGTCGAGATCCTCTGCAGGACTTTTGGCAACCTACTGGGCTACACAACCAGTCGCCAGAGAGCTCGTGAACGCAGGGTGACGAGGGACGCTCGCGGCCGGGTGGGGCTCACTCTTTCGGCTTCGCTCGCACGGTACGGCGCCTTGTCGAGAGCGGGATTGAGAAACGGGAATGTCGACCCATCTCCCAGGAGGTCTGCCCTGGAACCGCGTCGCCACGCCCTCGGCGGAGGAGGCGTTCCTGGCGCGCGAGGGGCTGGACGGGCCGTCGCTCGTCGAGTGGATGACGACGAGAAGCCGCTGGTCCGCGGGCATGCGGCGTAGGCGCTGGGCGCATAGGCACGGAGGCGGCGCGGCGGGCGCTGCGGGGGAAGGGAAGAGGGGGAGGAGGGCGCGTGGGTGCGGGAGGAGATCGCGTCGGCGCTGAACGGCCGCTGATCAGGGTCGAGGGGCGTGGCACACGGTCCGGTGATCTGCTCCTCCGCAAACCCGCTCTTCGGCATGTTCCTCCTCCTCGGCTGAGTCCCGCTGGACAGGTTGCGCTGTTCGCGGGTGCTGCTCCCGGCGACCAGGGCGGCGGGCGCCGATCCGCTGCTGGTGGTGAAGGAGGCGTGACCGGGACTCGCGCCTGCTCCCCCGTCCACCGCCACTCGGCGGCTCCGAACTGCCATTCGACGGATGATGCGTTGAAGGGACCAGCACCGCAGCCTACCCTTCGTCCGTGCCCCGATCGCCGCGCGCCCGCCCGGGCCGTCTGGCGCCGAGCCGATCGGATCCCGTGATGCGCAGACCCCATCCGTTCAGAGGTGCCCCATCATGTTCCACCCGTTTCGCTACGCCGTGGCGGCCCTGCTCGCCGCGACACCGTCGCTCCTTACCGCGCAGCAGAAGCCGGTGAGCGGCCCGCCGTCCGCCGCGGCGCTCGCCGCGCTCGTCGATTCCGTGGTGCGGGCCGGCCTGCTCAGCCAGGGCGTGCCCAGCGCCTCCGTCACCGTGATGCGCGGCGGTGAGACGCTGGTCCAGCGGGCGTGGGGGCAGGCGGACGTCGCGGGCGGCCGCGCGGCCGACCCGTCGGCCCTCTACGCGATCGGATCGACCACCAAGCAGTTCACCGCCGCCCTGGTGCTCAGGCTGGTCGATCGCGGCCGGCTGACGCTGGGCGACTCCATCGGCCAGCATCTGTCCGGCCTGCGCCCCGAGTGGCGGGGGATTACGATCGACCAGCTTCTCAACCACACCTCCGGGCTGCAGCGGAGCTACGTGAACCAGGCCCGGCTTGCGGAGAACCTGCCGGGCGACTCGCTGGTCGCGCAGGCGGCGCGGGACACCATGGCCGCGCGGCCCGGCACCACGTTTCTCTACTCGAACACCGGCTACATGCTCCTCGGCGTCCTGGTCGAGAAGCTGTACGGCAAGCCGTACGCGGCCGCGCTGCGCGACGAGATCGCGGGGCCGCTGGGGCTGGCCACGCTCCAGCGCTGCGGAGAGGTCGAGGCGGGTCGCAGGGCCACCGGGTACAACCGCTCGTTCGACGGGACGCTCTCGTCGCCCGTCGCCTTTCATCCGTCGCAGCAGCTGGGGGCGGGCGGCATCTGCTCGACCGCGGCCGACCTGGCGAAGTGGAACCGGGCGCTCCACGGCGGGCGGGTGCTCTCCGAAGCCTCGTACAGGGCGATGACCACGCCGCGCGGTGCGGCGACTTCGGAGAACTACGGGTTCGGGCTGTACGTCAATCCGGCGCCGTGGGGCGGCCCGGCCATCACGCACGGCGGCCAGGATGTGGGGGGATTCGTCTCGGAGCACGGCTGGTACCCGGCCGATTCGCTGTCGGTGACGATCCTGTACAACGCCTACCCGCGTGTCGCTCCCGGGGGCACCCACGTCATCGCGGCGCTCGCGCTGGGCCACACGCCGCCGGCCATGCGCACCCCGGCACCGGAGCCCGCCGTCGCCGCGACGCCGGCCACCGGGATCGTTGGAGAGGAAGCGCGCCGGCAGTTCGTGGGCGAGTACGCACTGAGCCCGCGCTCGGTCTTCAAGGTCGATTGGGAGGAAGGCGCCTTCGTCCTCACGACGCCCGGGGGCGAGAAGAGCCCGCTGGTGCACCAGTCGGGGGCGACCTACGCGGTGGGAAGCGTCGGTTCCGGGACCGCCATCACCTTCCTCGCCGACGCGCAGGGCCGGGTGGTCGGGTTCCTGGCGCAGGCGGCGGGCAGCCCCGACCGGCGCCTGCGGAAGGTCCGGTGACGGCGCATTGCGCCATGCGTCGTGAGCCACGGCGGTAGACGGGTCGAAGATCCACCGTGTGAGCGCGGAGCCCGCCGCCTCCTTGGAGTGTGTTGAGAATGCGACGCTGCGCACCCGGGCCGATCCACCAGGGCTGTCATTCCGAGGCCCGGCCACACCGCAGCTTGTTTTCACACCAGAGGTTGCAGGGCCGAGGAATCTACTGTCGGCGTGCTGGAGGGCAGACGCGGCAGCCCCCGCTGCACGTGAGGTCACGGCGCAGGCAGACAGGGCCAGTGCCGGGGCGCACGACGGGCCACCAGCAGCAGACAGTAGATTTCGAGGTTCGCCGTGCGAGCACGAAGCCCGCCGCCTCCTTGGAGTGTGTTGAGAATGCGCCGCTGCGCACCCCGGGCAGATCCACCAGGGCTGTCATTCCGAGGCCGGCCACACCGTAGCTTGTTTTCACACCAGAGGTTGCAGGGCCGAGGAATCTACTGTCGGCGTGCTGGAGGGCAGACGCGGCAGCCCGCGATGTACTTGAGGTAACGACGCAGGCAGACAGGGCCAGTGCCGGGGCGCGCGACGGGCTACCAGCGGCAGACAGTAGATTTCTCAGTCGGCGCCCGGGTTTTCGCGCGAGCGGATGGTGCGGTGTGGCGCCTCCTTCGAAATGACAGATGGCGCGAGTGCAGGGAGGTGCCTGCGCTCTGCCGCGGCTCGCCGGAAGAAGATCGAGGCATGGTGAAGCAGCGGGCGGTTGCCTGGCCCATCGACCGCTGTCCCGTGCTTTCGAGTGACACCTGAACGCAATCATCCATCGCAATGATGATCCACATTCGCATCCTTCTCGCCGTCCTCGCGGCGGCGATGCTCCCGATCTCGGCGCTGGCGCAGTCGCCGCCGCAGGCACCGTCGCTGGTGCGCGCCGCGCCGGAGCAGCCCGTGGAGGTCGAGCTCCGGAGCGCCGCGCGGGCGGTGGCGCCGGGGGACACGATCCCCGTGGCGATCCGGCTGCTCCCGAACCGGGGCTACCACACCTACTGGCGCCACTCGGGCGACGTGGGGAGCGCGCCGGCCGTCACCTGGCGCCTGCTGGAGGGCTTTACGGCGGCGCCGCTCCGCTGGCCCGCGCCGGAACGGATCGAGGCGCCACCGCTGGCGTCGTACGGCTACGAGGGCGAGGTGCACCTGCTGGGCGCGGTGCACGTGCCGACGTCCGCGCGCGTGGGATCGACGGCGAAGGTCGAGGCGACGCTCACGTGGGTGGTGTGCCTGGAGGAGTGCTATTCCGGGGACGTGGACGTCGCGCTCGCCGTGCCCGTCGCCGCCCGGACGGTCCCCGACGAGGCGGTTGCCCGCGTGTTCGCGGCGGAGGCCGCGCGCATCCCGGCGCGGCGGGACGGCTGGACGTTCCGCGCGGCGGCCGATTCCGCGGGCGTGCTGCTGCACGTGTATCCGCCTGGAGAGGCCGCGATCGCCGCCGTGGGGACCGCGCCGCGCGTGCAGTTCTTCATCGACTCGGCGGGGGTGATCGACCACGCCGCCAAGCCCGGGGTGCGCACGATCCCCACGGGCCTGGAGCTGCAGATCGGCCGCTCGGCGTACGCGGCCGGGACGCCATCCCGCATTACCGGGGTGCTCGCGATCGACACCGCGGCCTCGGCGGGCGGCGATGCGCCCCGCATGGTGATGGAAGTGGATGCGCCGGTGGTGGCCAGGGCGCAGCTCGCCGCCGTCGCGCCACCGGCTTCTGGCGGGGCAGGGGGATGGATCGCGCTCCTGACCGCGGGGCTGCTCGCCCTGCTGGGCGGGACGCTGCTGAACCTGATGCCGTGCGTGCTCCCCGTGCTCTCCATCAAGGCGCTGGGGATGGCGGAAGCGGCCGCGCACGACGGGCGTACGGCGCGGCGGCATGTGGGGTTGTTCGGGGCCGGCGTGCTGGTGTCGATGTGGGCGCTGGTGGGCGTGCTGCTCGCCCTGCGCGCCGCGGGGACGGAAGCAGGGTGGGGCTACCAGCTGCAGAACCCCGCGACCGTCGGCGCACTCGCGCTTCTCGTCTTTGCGGCGGGACTGAACATGATGGGCGTGTTCGACCTGATGCCCGTCGGCGGAGGCCTCTCCGCCGCGGCGAGCCGTGCGCCCCGCGACGTGGAAGCCTTTCTGAGCGGCGTGCTGGTCACCGCGCTGGCGACCCCGTGCTCCGCCCCGTTCCTCGCGGCGGCGGTCGCGTACGCGGTCACGGCGGGGGCGGTCCCGTCGTTCGTGGTGTTCACGGCGCTGGGGCTGGGCCTGGTCTGGCCGCTTGCGCTGGTCGCCTCGGTGCCACGCCTGCGCGCAAGGCTGCCCAGGCCGGGCGCCTGGATGGTCACGCTTCGCCAGGTGCTCGCCTTTCCGCTGTTCGCGACCGTCGTGTGGCTTGGCTGGGTGCTGGGCCGGCAGGCCGGTGTGGGCGCGCTGGTGGCGCTGCTCGCCGCGTGCACCCTGCTGGCGTTCGGCCTGTGGGCGCTCGGCCGGTTCGGCACCCTCGCGGCGCCGGCGGGCCGCCGCCGGCTCGCGCAGGGGCTGGCGATCGCGTCCGCCGCCGGCGCCATCGCGCTCGTCTGGGGTGCGGGCGCGCAGGGTGGATCGATGCCCGGCGTAGCGCAGGCGGGGAGCGCGGCGCCGGCCAGCGGGATCGACGGCGCGCTGGCGTGGCGGCCGTACAGCGCGGAACTGCTGGAGGCACAGCGCGACAGCGGCCGCGTCGTCCTGGTGGACTTTACGGCGGACTGGTGCCTCACCTGCCAGGTCAACGAGCGTGTGGCGTTCGGCTCCGGGGCCGTGCGCGCCGCCATCCGCGACCACGGCGTCACGCTGCTGAAGGCCGACTGGACCACCCGCGACCCCGCCGTGACGCACGCGCTCGCCGCGTTCGGGCGTAACAGCGTGCCGTTCGTCGTCATCTACCCCCGGGCGCGTGACGCGGCGCCCATCATCCTGCCCACGCTGCTGACCTCCGGTATCGTGACCGGTGCGTTCCAGCGCGCCGCGGCGTCATCGTCCCCCGTCCAGACCTCGGCCGCGCTGACGAGCGGCCGCATCGTATCCTCATCCTCCATCGAGACAACACCATGACTTCCACGACCACGCCCTCGCGGCGCTCCCGCAAGCTTCGCATCGTCGCCGCGCTTGCCGTTGCCGTACTGCTGTTCGGCGGCTTCTCCGTACGCCGGATGTTGGCCGCCAAGGCGGACCCGGAGAGCCTGCCGGACCTCCTGACGGTCGGCGCCGCCGCGCCGGCGTTCACGGCGACGGACACGCGCGGCACCTCGCACTCGCTCGCCGGCTACGCGGGCAAGTGGGTCGTCCTGGAGTGGTTCAACCATGGATGCCCCTACACCAGGAAGCACTACGCCCTGGTGAACGGCGTCGGGAACTCGCAGGCGATGCAGCAGGAGTACACCCGGCGCGGAGTGATCTGGCTCTCGGTCGTGTCGTCGGGCCCGGGACGGCAGGGGTACACGTCCGCGAAAAAGGCCGACGACGAGGCTCGCAAGAAGGGCGCGGCGCCCACCGCCATCATCCGCGACACCACAGGCGTGCTGGGACGGCTCTACGGCGCCCGCAACACGCCGCAGTACGCCATCATCGATCCGCAGGGTGTGCTTCGCTACGCCGGCGCCATCGACGACCGGAATTCGCCGAGCGCCAAGGACATCGCGGGCGCCACCAACTACGTCCGCGCCGCGCTGGACGCGGGCCTCGCGGGCCAGCCGATCGCCGTCGCCCAGACCCAGCCCTACGGCTGCGAAGTGAAGTACTGATACCACTCCACAAAGAATGGCCTCACACGGAGTCAGCGGAGTTAACGGAGTTTTCTCGTGCTGTTTCCCAAGCTCTCTGACCGTTTGGCGGAGATCTGTAGAGCGGTAGAAACAACTCCGCTAACTCCGTTGAC
>NZ_DASWNM010000013.1:0-13051 GCF_036399255.1 Longimicrobium sp. | reverse complement strand
GGGCCAGTGCCGGAGCGGTGCGGCGGGGCACCAGCAGCAGACAGTAGATTTCTCAGTCGGCGCGCCGGATTTCGTGCGAGCCGATGGTGCGGTGTGGCGCCTCCTTCGAAATGACATACGGGCGCGAGCGCAGGGATTCTTCGACACACTCGGAGCATCCCACGTCGGCCGGCGCGCGCGTCGATCGCCGGCCGGCGTTTGCGTACGCGGAAGGGGATGGCGTGCTTCCGCGTGCGGCCGGTGCGCGTTATCGCAATCGGATTGCCTCGTTCCCGACAGTCTGCCACGTCGTGAGGATGCCACGATGGACCACCAGCCCCGTCCCTGCCGCTCCGTCTCCACTTTCTCGCTTTCGCGCTGCTTGCCCCGGCGCGCAGGACCATGCGCACGCGGCGGGTCCATCACCCCCTCCGCCGTGAGATGGGCAGTCGCGCCCGCTCTCCCTGCGCCGTGCTGTTTGCGACTTCCTGAGCACGGATCGCTGGATCAGCTCAATTCCATTCGACTTACATGCCGCTTGAATGGAGAAATGGGCGTGATTAGCTTCCGCGCATGATCAAGCCACGCTATTCCAACGAAGAGGTCGCCGATCTGGGCGAAGCCGTGTTCGAGCGCGACGTCGCGGCGAAGCTGCGTGGACAGGACCTGCGCAACTTCGTCGCGATCGATGTTCACAGCGGCGAACATGAGGTGGACGCGGAAGCGGGGCTGGCCATCAAGCGGCTCCTTGATCGCCGGCCGACAGGCCAATTCTGGCTCCGGCGGGTCGGCAGCGGCATCGCACATACGTTCGGGCCGAGACTGCAGTTCAAGCCGCCCTGGGACCCATGATCGAGGGCGAGGTCCATGGGGACACCGAGCCGATCGTCGCGTTGACCGTCCGCGGCCCGGAGGGGCAGGAAGAGCGCCTCGACTTCAAGGTCGACACCGGCTTCGATGGTGCCCTGACGCTGCATTCCGCGGTGGTTTCGGCCCTGGGGCTGCAGCCCTCCAGCGTGCAGCGCGTCAGCCTGGCGGATGGCAGCGTCATCGTTCGCAAGGTGTGCAATGGCTTCGTCGATTGGAACGGGGCAGCGCGTTCCGTCGAAGTGCAGGTTTCCGATTCCGTGTCACTGCTGGGAATGGCGCTGCTGGCGGGGCACCAGGTGCGGATCGACGTGGTGGATGGCGGTGTGGTCCGCATCTCTCCGCTGGGCAGCCGCTCTCGTAAGCCGGCGACACGACGACTCTTCCGCTGATCGAAACATGCCCGTTCCCGAGATCGTGCTGGGGGACCTGCTGGAGCAGCGGGTGGAGGTGATCGTCAACGCCTGGAACCGCAACGTGATCCCCTGGTGGCTGCTGCTGCCGCAGGGCGTCTCGGGCGCCATCAAGCGCCGCGCGGGCCACGCGCCGTTCCGCGAGCTGGCGCGGCACGGGCCCATCCCGCTGGGCGGCGCGGTGCTGACGGGCGCCGGGCGGCTGCGGTACCGCGGCATCATCCACGTGGCCGGGCTGGACCTGCTGTGGCGGGCGACGCCACGCTCCGTTCGGGAGTGCGCACGCAGCGCGCTGGACCTGGCCGCGCGGCACGGGTTCGCCTCCATCGCCTTTCCGCTCGTCGGCGCGGGGACGGGCGGGCTGGACGAGAAGCGGGTCATCGACATTCTGCACGAGAGCATCAGCAGCCATCCCTGCGAAGGGCGCGTGCTGATCGTCCGCCGCGGCGTGGGCGCCGCCGCCCCGCTGCACGCCGCATCCGCAAGGCTGCCGGCCTGAGCTCGAGAACGATTCGCCTCATCCTCCCGCCAAGCCTCCCAGCGTGATTGACTTCCTGAGGGAGGCGCCGCCCCGCAACTCGCTTGTACACTGCACCCTGGTGCCGACCGAAGGACCTCGCCGGCAGAGCGACGGGGCTGGTCCCGTGCGCTGATCTGGCCCCTGCGCCACCGGGACGAGGTCCTTCGGTCGCGCGCAATCCGTAGTGTGACTTCTGGTTAGACGTGATGCGCTCCCTCAGGAAGTCACCGCTTCGTTATGGGTTTGAGGTTTAGCAACACCCTCTGAACTGAGGCTGAGGGCGAGAACGATTCGCCTCATCCTCCTGCCAAACCCGGAAGAAAGCTTCACACGGAGTAAGCAGGGTTGTCGCGTGCCGTTTCCTCTTTTCCGGTCCGGATCCAGGGAGTCAGCAGGGGAAACCTCCGCTGGCTCCGTTTGATTTTGTGCGGGGGGGCCTTCGGCGAAACCGGGAGGCGCGGCGGAGGCTTCAGGGCGTACGCTTCCTACACGATTCTTGCGTGCGGACCGCCCGGCCGTGTCGAGTGTACACAGGCGTCCGTCATCATCCCTGGCGTTTCACCGGCCGCCGTCCGTGTTGACCGCGGCCGAAGCTCCAACCGTGGACTGACATGCTGAACCGGGATTCCTTCATCGTACGCACCGGCGCGCTGGTGCTTGCCACCGCCGCCGCCGGCTGCGCCACCATGCAAAACCAGGCCAACACCACCGACGCCCCCGCGGCCACCTCCGCCGCCGCGGCGCCCGCGGGCGCCGCCAGCAACCCGCTGCTGGCCGAGTGGACGGGCCCGTACGGCGGCGTTCCGCCGTTCGACCGGGTGCGCGTGCAGGACTTCAGGCCCGCGCTCGAAACCGCCATGGCCGAGAACCTGGCCGAGATCGAGCGCATCGCCGCCAACCCGGCGCCGCCCACCTTCGAGAACACGCTGGCCGCCATGGAGCGCGCCGGTCGCAGCCTGGAGCGGGTGAGCACCTCGTACGGCATCTGGAGCTCCAACATGAACACGCCGGACTTCCAGGCGGTGGAGCGCGAGATGGCGCCCCGGCTGGCGGCGTTCTCGGACCAGATCACGCAGAACACGGCGCTGTTCCGCCGCATCGAGGCCGTCTACAACTCGCCCGAAAAGGCCCGCTGGACGCCCGAGCAGCAGCGGCTGGCCTGGCGCTACTACACCAACTTCGTCCGCGCCGGCGCCCAGCTCGACGCGGCGAAGAAGGCGCGGCTCAGCGAGATCAACCAGCGGCTGGCGGGGCTGTACACCAACTTCAGCCAGAACGTGCTGGCCGACGAGTCCAGCCAGACCGTGGTCATCGAGAACGAGGCCGACCTGGCCGGCCTGCCGCAGTCGCTGCGCGACGCCGCCGCCGCGGCCGCCACGGCCAAGGGAATGCCCGGCAAGTGGGTGATCACCAACACCCGCTCGTCGACGGACCCCTTTCTTACCTACAGCGACCGGCGCGACCTGCGCGAGCGGGTGTGGCGCATGTTCGTGAACCGCGGCGACGCGGGCGCCACCGACAACAACGCCAACATCTCCGAGATCCTGAAGCTGCGGGCCGAGCGCGCCAACCTGCTGGGCTACCCCACGCACGCCCACTGGCGGCTCGAGAACGCCATGGCCGGCACGCCCGAGCGGGCGATGCAGCTGATGGAGGCGGTGTGGACGCCGGCGGTGGCGCGCGTGCGGCAGGAGGTGGCCGACATGCAGCAGGTGGCCAACGCCGAGGGTGCGGGCATCACCATCGAGCCGTGGGACTATCGCTACTACATGGAAAAGGTGCGCAAGGCGCGGTACGACCTGGACCAGAACGCGGTCAAGCCGTACCTGCAGCTGGACCGCCTGCGCGAGGGGATGTTCTGGGTGGCCGGCGAGCTGTTCGGCTTCGACTTCGCCCCCGTGACGGGCGTGCCCGTGTACCACGAGGACGTGCGGGTGTGGGAGGTGAAGGACCGGGCCAGCGGGCGGCACGTGGGGCTGTGGTACTTCGATCCGTACGCCCGCCCCGGCAAGCGCTCGGGCGCGTGGATGAACGCGTACCGCAGCCAGGAGCGCTTCGACGGGCCGGTCACCACCATCGTGTCGAACAACTCCAACTTCGTGAAGGCGGCGCCGGGCGAGCCGGTGCTCATCTCGTGGGACGACGCCACCACGCTGTTCCACGAGTTCGGCCACGCGCTGCACGGGCTCAGCAGCAACGTCACCTACCCGTCGCTCAGCGGCACGGCGGTGGCGCGCGACTACGTGGAGTTCCCGTCGCAGCTGCTCGAGCACTGGCTGTGGACGCCCGAGGTGCTGCAGCGCTTCGCGGTGCACTACCAGACGGGGCAGCCCATTCCGCAGGAGCTGGTGGACCGCATCAAGCGCGCGTCCACCTTCAACCAGGGCTTCATGACGGTGGAGTACCTGGCCAGCGCCCTGGTCGACATGAAGCTGCACCTGGCCGGCAACGCCGACATCGACCCCGACGCGTTCGAGCGCGAGACGCTGGCGGCGCTGGGGATGCCGCGCGAGATCGTGATGCGGCACCGCACGCCGCAGTTTGGCCACGTGTTCAGCAGCGACGGCTACTCCGCGGGCTACTACAGCTACCTGTGGAGCGACGTGATCACCGCCGACGCGGCCGAGGCGTTCGTGGAGGGCGGCGGCTACTACTCGCCCGAGGTGGCGCGGCGCCTGCGCGAGAACATCTTCTCGGTGGGCAACACCATCGACCCGGCGGAGGGCTACCGCGCCTTCCGCGGCCGCGACCCGCAGGTCGAGGCGCTGATGCGCAAGCGCGGCTTCGCGCCGCCGCTCGGCAGCCACTGATCCACGCGGCGTGACGAACTCGGCCGGCGATCCTTTTGAGGCTCGCCGGCCGTTTTTTGTTGATGGAAAAAGATGGGCCTCACACGGAGTCAACGGAGTCAACGGAGTCAACGGAGTCAACGGAGTTTTCTCGTGCAGTCTTCGAATGCTCTCTGCCGCGTTTCCGGTGAGGGATTGATACCAGATCCTGAAAAAGAATAATCGTACAGAGGAACAGGGCCAGACAGAGGAAACGAGATCATGCTTCCACTCGCTTCTCTGTTTGACTCTGTTCCTCTGTACCCTAAAAGTGTTGTTTTTCCGGATCTAGTACGAAGCTCATCCGCACACGATCTTCACCCTTTCCCGTGGAGCGTGCCGATCTTTCCATTTCGCAAACAAAGTGGGGAACGGCGGGAGAAAACTCCGCTCCCTCCGTTGACTCCGTGTGAGGCCAATCTTTTTTTCGGACGTACGGTACCGTAGGTTGGAACATCCAGACTGATCACGATCCACCGTTCCTCATCCTCGAAGAAAATCGATGAGACGCACGCTGATTCCCGCGCTGGCCGCGGCGCTGCTGGCCACGCAGGCCGCCGCGCAGGGCCCGCGCATCACCCCGCACGAGATCGACGGGCACCTGCGCTTCCTGTCGTCGGACCTGCTGGAGGGGCGCGCCCCCGCCACCCGCGGCGGACGGCTGACGGCGGAGTACATCGCGGGCCAGCTGCGCGAGAGCGGTGTGGAGCCGGGCGCGGCCGGCAGCTACTTTCAGCGCGTGCCCATCGACATCGTGGGCGCGGACCCGGCCACCATCCGCGTGAGCGCCGCCGGCCGCGCCACGGCCACCCTGCGCTACCCCGAGGACGTGGTGGTGTGGGCCGGCTCGGCGGCGGAGCGCAGCGCGGTGAACGCGGAGATCGTCTTCGTAGGCTACGGCTCGGCGGCGCCCGAGTTCCGCTGGGACGACTTCAAGGGCGTGGACGTCCGCGGCAAGGTGCTGATGGTGCTGGTGAACGACCCGCCCGCGCCGGCGAACGAGGCCACCCTGTTCGGCGGCCGGGCGATGACGTACTACGGCCGCTGGACGTACAAGTTCGAAGAGGCGGAGCGCCGCGGGGCCGCGGGAATGCTCATCGTGCACACCACCGAGCAGGCGGGGTACCCCTGGCACACCGTGGTGGGCTCGTGGGCCAAGGAGCAGCGGATGCTGCCGCGTAGCCCCAGCCTTCCCGCGCCGCTGGCCGTGCGCGGCTGGATTACCGACAGCGCGGCGGCGTCGCTGCTGGGGCAGGCGGGGCTGAACCTGGCGGAGCTGCGCCGCCGCGCCGAGCGCCGAGACTTTCGCCCGGTGGCCACGGGAATCACGCTGAGCGCGGCGTTCCAGAACACCGTGGAGCACCTGGAGTCGGAGAACGTCGTGGGCATCGTGCGGGGAAGCGACCCGGCGCTGCGCGACCAGCACGTGGCGTTCAGCGCGCACTGGGACCACCTGGGCATTGGCCCGGCGGTCAACGGCGACAGCATCTACAACGGCTCGCTGGACAACGCCTCCGGCACGGCCGACGTGCTGGCCATCGCCCGCGCGGCGGCGGCGGGGCCGGCGCCGAAGCGGTCGCTGCTGTTCGTCTTCGTGACGGCGGAAGAGTCGGGGCTGCTGGGGTCGGAGTTCTTCGCGCTGAACCCCACGGTGCCCATCGCGGGGATCGTCGCCAACCTGAACATCGACGGCGGCAACATCCTGGGCCGTGCGCTGGACTTTCGCGTGCTGGGCGAGAACAAGAGCAGCCTGGGGCCGCTGTTCGCGTCCATGCTGCAGCCGCGCGGGTGGCGCACGGCGCCCGACCAGCACCCGGAGCGCGGCTACTTCTACCGCTCGGACCACTTTTCCTTCGCGAAGGCCGGCGTGCCCTCCATCTCCATCGCCGCGGGGTCGGTGTACGAGGGAAAGCCGGCGGAGTGGGGGGCGCAGCAGGAGGAGGCGTACACCTCGCGCTGCTATCACCAGCCCTGCGACGAGTACCGCCCGGACTTCGACCTGTCCGGCGCCGCGCAGCTGGCGGAGCTGGTGCTTACCTTCGGCCTGCAGCTGGCCAATGGCGACCACATCCCCGAGTGGGCCGCCGACGCCGAGTTCCGCCGGCCGTCGCGGTAAACGTCAAGAGAGGAGTGGAGAAGTGGATGCGGAGCGAGTCTGCGGCTGTATCGCGACCCGCGGGCGCCCCCTCCGCTCGCTTAGGCTCGCACCTCCCCCGAAACTGCCGGGGGAGGTTGGGGTAGCCGAAGGGGTTGGGCCGTTGGGCTCACGGGCGAATGAATTCGCTGCAACAACCACACGAAGGCCGCCTTCGCGGACTGGGGGCTCCCAGGTCCGGGCACGTGCCTGCCACGTAGCGTGACCTGGTGCAGGCGGCCACGCGGGGCCCCGCCGCATCGGCATGGATTCTCCCCTCTTCTCGAGGAACGAGAGGGCAGGGAGAGGGGCCCCCTGCCGGCGCAGTGCGATGATTGTCGTCGAGCCCCAGCCTGTCGGCAACACCAACCTCCCCCAGCAGTTTTGGGGGAGGTGGCGAGCCTAAGCGAGCCGGTGGGGGCGCTCGCGGGCGAAGCGCAATCCCGTCTGGCCCGCGATCGAATTCTCCCCTCTCCGTGAGGAACGAGCGGGGAGGGGCCGGGGGAGGGGCCCCCCGCTGGCGCAGTGTGATGATTGTCGCCGATCCCGATCCCGATCCCCGATCCATCGGAGCAGGTGGTTACGAATGCCGGTTTCCCAAGCAAAGAAAGAAGTGTGATGGCGGCAAGAATGATCCGTGGCGCGCTCCTGCTCGTGGCCGTGTGCGCCCTGCCGGCGCGCGCGGCGGCGCAGGACACGCCGGAGCAGGTGGTGCAGCGCTACTACGACACCTTCCGCAGCGGCGACTACGCCGCCAACGCCGCGCTCATGCACCCCGGCGCGCTGGAGGAGCTCAAGACCACCGTCTCGGGGATGGCGGCGCTCCCCGGCGCCACCGAAGAGCCGGAGTTCCGCGAGATGTTCGGCGTGGGGACCCTGGAAGAGCTGCGGGCCCTTCCCGCGCAGACCATCTTCGAGCGGGTGCTGCGCAACCAGCTGGAGGGGGAGATGCGCGCCATCCTGGCCACCTCGCAGGTGCAGGTGCTGGGGCACGTGCTGGAGGGCCCCAACGCCGCGCACGTCGTCTACCGCATGAAGATGGACTTTGGCGGGCAGACGCTGGACCAGGTGCAGGTGCTTCCGCTGGAGCGCGTGGACGGGGAGTGGCGGGTGCTGCTCACCGGCAGCCTGGCGGGGATGATGAACTCCATGCCCGGCGAGCCGTGACCCTGCACACCCCCCGGCACGAGGCCGAGCTGGCCGGCGGCGACACCGGCGAGCTGGCGGAGCTTTCGGAGCGCGCGGTGGAGATCGCCGCGCAGGACCTGGGGCTGAACCCGCTGCTGCTGGCCCGCGAGCTGGCGCAGGGCGAGATCGGCCTGCTGATCGGCTACCTGCGCGCGGCGGCGGAACACGTGACGGACCTGGACCTGCGCGTGCGCATCGACCGGCTGCTGCACCGGCTTACCGACTGGACGCAGGACGCGGAGTAGGGTCCGGCGCCGGTCCATGTACGGATGGACATTGCACGCCGCTGGCGGAAAACAAGAGAGGCGGGACGGCTGATGCAGCGCGTCCCGCCTCTTTGCGTGTCCGGAAAACCTCAACCCTTGCCGGGCGTTTCCAGCTTGCGCGCGTACTTGCGAAAGCCGTCCACCACGTCGTCGGCGTAGGCGAAGATGTTGCCCACCGCCACCTCGGCCTCCTTGGGCAGCGCCAGCTCCAGCGCGGCGATGGCGCGGCGGATGGCCTGTGCGCGGGCGTGGCCGGCCGTCTTTTCGACGTTGGGGCGCCGCCCCCGGCGCTTGCGGACGGGCGTGCTTTCCAGCGCCGCGCGTCCCTCGTCGGTCACCGAGATGTGCCCGTTGCGCTCCACGATGCACTCGCGCGACTTGAGCGCGCGCACCACGCGGCCGTCGAGCCCTTCCGTAGAGACGGGCGCGGACTGCCGGGTGAGAAAGCGGAGGAGGTCGGTTTGTTTTTCGTTCAGCGTAGGCGACATGGACTAAAACTGCTTTGTGGCGGCGAAAAAATCAAGAGCCACCGCCGAGTTTCTGGGCCAGGGCCCAGAATTCCAAAGTTTGTTCGCTCGCAATGTGACATTCACTCAATGTACGGCAAGAAAATCTGCAAAAGGCGCGATACGCCGGAGACACGTCCGCCACAAAGTGGTCGCTGCCGTGAAAATCGCCTCCCAGCAGGGAAGCGGCGATTCTCATGCAGAGACGCGGAGGGGGCGGAGAAAAGCTTCTCCGCGCCCCCCGCGCTTTCCACGTTCGCGATCGCTTCTTTGCGCCTCCCAGGCCTGCCCGTCTGCGAAGGCAGACTTCGTGTGGTTGCCGCAGCGAAGTCATCCGCCCGTGCGGCCTGGAGCCCGGAGAAGCGGGGTGGCCGCCGGGAGGCTCGGTGACAGGCATCGAGCTGGCACCCGACGGGCCCCCTCTCCCCCGCTGCGCGGGAGAAAAGGGAGAATTCGATCGCGCTCCGGCAGGAACGAGGCGAGCACCCTCATCATCCGGGCGCCGCTTCCTGACTCGCCACGCGGCAAACCATTTCCCGCACGATGCCGCCGCCAGTCTGCGAAGGCAGACTTCGTGTGGTTGTTGCAGCGAATTCATTCGCCCGTGCGGCCCTGCTCCATCGACCCCGTCTGGATCAGCCGCGCATGGCCTCGGGATCCAGCCCTTCGCGCGCGCACCACTCGCGGTAGGCGGAGGGCAGGATCTCGGAGGGCTTGATCTCGCTGCGCCCGCCCCAGAACACGTTGGTGTAGCCGATGGGAATGCCGGCTTCTTCCAGGTGCTGGTCGATGGCGGCCTTGTGGGCCAGCACCGTCTCCTTTTCGGTGCCGTGCGCCACGCCCATCACGTTCACGCCCCCGAACTCCGGCCCGCCTTCGCGCCAGTAGGCGTGGGTCATGATGTAGTGGCGGCCCACCTCGCGGCCGGCATCCATCTCGCGCCCCGGCGGCACCTGCCAGTGGAACAGCGCGTTGTAGCGGGTGACGCGGGTGCCCGTGGCGGACGGCTTTACGTGCTCCAGGAAGGTGCTGAACCGCCCCACCACGCCGCGCTCGTTCAGCCCGCGCGCGGTGTCGAGAAACACCTCCAGCGGCACCCCCGCCTCGGCCGCGCGCGGAGCCCACGGGTTCTCGGTGATCTCGTCCACCGCGAACTCGCGCTTCAGCGGTCCCAGCACCTGCCACTCCAGCTCCGACAGCTCCACGACCACGGTGTCCTGCACGTGGCCCAGCTCATCGCTCCGCGCGCCGGGCTCCATCCCCCGGCGCCGCACGTGGCCCACGCCCAGCGTAAAGAGGTTCTTCGCGGGCATCAGCTTGAACGAGTCCGCGCCCACCTTTTCGCGGAGGTATTCCGCGTGCTTCTCCAGCGAAAAGCCCTGCGGCACCTTGAGCGTGGTCCACAGGCGGTAGACGGAGCCGCGCGTCTCGGCGTCGGTGGAGCGGATGACCACGTGGCCGGAGAACGGGTCTTCGCGGAACATGTAGTTGAACGCCGCGTCCAGCTTTTCGGGCGCCACCTTCCACGCCACCAGCGCGCCGGGGGCCAGGTTGGTGGCCAGCATGGTCTGCCGCACGCGGCGGATGACGCCCGCGGCCAGCATGGCGCGGATGCGCTCCAGCACGGTGGGAAGGGGAACGCCGGACAGCCGGCTGATCTCCACGAAGGGCTCGGCCTGAAACCCCTGCACGCGGTCTTCGGAGACGGCCAGGATCTGGGCGTTCACCGGGTCGGTGATGTCGATCGGCACCGTCGCCGCCGCGCCGTGGCTGCTATGCTCGCTCATGCCTGCTCGTGTGATTCTGTCGTTGCGGCGGAGGACGATCGAAGCCGCCGATCAGTCATGGTGATGGATGATGCGCATCTGCCCGCGGAGCGCATTCCGCCGCGCGCACAATAGGCATCCGTCCGCCCCGCCGACAGGGGGAATTTCCTTACGTGGTGCCGGTGCCGAGGGTTCTGCTTTGCCGAGGTCATCCAAAGGAAGGGTCTCACCCAGAGGGCGCAGAGGCCACAGAGTCGAATTTCCTCTGCGGCCTCTGCGCCCTCTGGGTGAGCATTCTTTTGCCGGAGCCGGTTTCTACGCCGACAGCACGCCGGCGGCGCGGCGGTAGCTTTCGATGCTGACGCGCTCGCCGGCGGCCAGAAAGACCCGCACGGCGTCGATCATCTCCTCCACCTCGTGCGGGCGCTCGCGGCGGATGTGGCGCCGGATGGCGGCCGCGAGCTCCTCGCTCAGGATCTGGTGCTCGCGCGAAACCTCGGACTCGGCCCACCCCAGCCGGAAGCGCTGCTCGCCGTGGCGCTGCGAGATGCGGCGCTGGATGTCGCTGCCGTCGCGTATCCCTTCGCCGTCGGACCCCGCCGCCAGGTCCATCCCCCCGAACGTCTGCGCGACGTCGGAAAGAAAGCTGGCCAGGTGGTCCTCCAGCTCGGCCTCGGTGCGGGCGTGCGCGCTGGGCGTGGCCGGGTCGCTGCGCAGCCGCGCCACGAACCCGTACAGAACGCGCTCCACCTCGGCCAGGATGGCGTCGCGCACCTCGCGCAGGATGGCGGTGGTGGCCGGCGTGGCGACGGAGGGATGCCCCATGTCGGCGCGCACCATCTCGGCGGGCGCGGCGGGAAGCCAGAAGAAGAAGGTGGAGCCCAGCCCCTCGGTGCTGCGCAGGGTAAGGTCGCCGCCCATCAGCCGGGCCAGGCGCCGGCTGATGGCCAGCCCCAGCCCGCTTCCCCCGTGCTGCCGGGTGAGCGTCATGTCGGCCTGCACGAAGGGCTCGAACACGGCCTGCACCCGGTCGGCGGGAATCCCCTTTCCGGTATCTTCCACCCGGACGTAGATCCACGGCCCCTCGCCCTCCACCTGGATGTCGTCCGGCGGCTGCAGCGCCGCCCCCGCGCTGAGGGTGATGCGCCCGCCCGGGTCGGTGAACTTGACGGCGTTGGTCAGCAGGTTCAGCAGGATCTGGCGAATGCGCTCGCTGTCGCCCCATGCGGTGAGCTCGGAGGCCACCCCCGACACGGCGCTGGAGAGCTCCACCCCCTTGGCGGACGCCTGGGGCTCCACCAGCGCGAGCGCCTCGGACACCACGGCGTCCACCTGCATCACGCTTCGGCCCACCACCATCCGCCCCGCTTCGACGCGCGACAGGTCCAGCACGTCGTCGATGATGGCCAGCAGGTGCTGGCTGCTGGTGCGGATGCGGCCCAGGTGGGCGTGCTGCGCGGGGCTCAGCGGCCCGGCCATCTCCATCGTCAGGATCTCCGTGTACGCCATCACGGCGTTCAGCGGGGTGCGGATCTCGTGGCTCATGGTGGCCAGGAAGAGGCTCTTCATCTGGCTGGCCTCTTCGGCGTGGCGCCGCGCCTGCTCGGCCGCCTCGTGCGCGGCCACCAGGGCGGCGTCGGCGGCGCGGCGGGCGGTCAGGTCGCGCGTCACCTTGGCGTAGCCCAGCAGGTTCCCCTCCGGGTCGCGCAGGGCGGTAAGGGTGACGCCGGCCCAGAAGGTGGAGTTGTCATTGCGCACGCGGTGGCCCTCGCCCGTGTACTCCCCGTCGCGGGCGGCCTGCAGCAGGTGCTCTTCGGCGGTGCCGTCCTCGGAGCCGCCGTCGGGATACAGGAGGCGAAGGTGCCCGCCCTCAGCTTCATCCTGCGTCCACCACTTCATCAGCCGCGCGCCTTCGCCCCAGAAGGTGATGACGCCGTCGGGGTCCAGCAGGAAGATGGCGTAGTCGCGGACGTTCTCCGACAGCGCGGCAAAGGCGTGCGCGGCGATTCCGGGGTGCGCCAGTCCGCTGTACGGGTCGCGCGGCGGTTCGCTTCCCCCGGCGCGCTCCGCCGCGCGCGCCTCGCCGCGGCGCCAGGCCGCCTTGCGCTCGTGCGTCTCGCGGCCGGGCATGCCCTCCGGCTGGGGGGGAGGCTCCACGGCGCCCGTGGCGTCGGGATCGGGCGCGGGGCCCTGGGCTTCTGGATCGAACCGCGGGGCCGAAGCCGGGTCGTTGCTGTTTACGGTACGCATAGGCGGCCGTTGTGTTGCAGGACCCAAGCCAGCGTGCCGGTGGTGCACCGCGGCGGCCCGGGGCGGTATTCCACTTTTTCGGCTGGAACGATGGCTCACGGAGGACGCGGAGGAAAAGAGAAAGGACGCGGATGACGGCTCATGCTCATACCAGATTCTGAAAAAGAACAATCGTACCCATGAAATGCATGAACCTCGCTTATTCACCACGGCGGAAGCATTGCTCTTTCAGCGGGATCTCAAGACGGCGCAAAGGATTGTGCTGGCTTCCCGGATGATTTATCGCAAGGGCCCCCTACCCCCAGCTTGACGCTGCGGCGCCGCACATCTCCGC
>NZ_DASWNM010000012.1:0-5889 GCF_036399255.1 Longimicrobium sp. | reverse complement strand
GAGGATGCCACGGAGCGCCGCCTGGGTCAGCAGCACGCCGACGCCGGAGTCTTCCAGCATGTACGCCAGGCGGTCGGCCGGGTACTCGGGATCCAGCGGAACGTAGGCGCCGCCGGCCTTCATCACGCCCAGCAGCGCGACCACCATCTCGGTGCCGCGCTCCAGGCACAGCCCCACGCGCACCTCCGGCCCTACGCCCAGCCGCTTCAGGTGGCGGGCGAGCTGGTTGGCGCGCGCGTCCAGCTCCGCGTACGTGACCCGCTCGCCTTCGAACGCGAGCGCGATGCGGTCGGGCGTCCGCGCGGCCTGCGCCTCGAAGCCGCCGTGGATCGTCTCCGGTCCGGGGAGCGCCGCGTCGGTGGCGTTCCACTCCCGCACCACCGTCTCCCGCTCGTCGTCCGGAAGGAGAGGGATGCGGGAGAGGGGGCGGTCCGGGTCCGCGGCGACGGCATCCGCCAGCACGCCCAGGTGGCGCCGCATGCGGGCGATGGTGGACGCGTCGAACAGGTCGGTGGCGTACTCCAGCCAGCCGTAGATCTCGCCGTCCGCTTCGCGCAGCAGCAGGGAGACGTCGAACTTGGCGCTGCCGCTCTCCAGCTCCACGGGCGAGACGGCGAGCCCGTCCAGCCGCAGCGCGTCGTCGGACGCGTTCTGCAGGGCGAGAAAGGCCTGGAAGAGCGGGTTGTGGCCCAGGCTGCGCCCCGTGTGCACCTCTTCCACCACCTGCTCGAACGGCACCTCCTGGTGCGTGTACGCGCCGAAGGTGGCCTCGCGCACGCGCCCCAGCAGCGCGCGGAACGAGGGGTCGCCGGAGAGGTCGCCGCGCAGGGCCAGGGTGTTGGCGAAAAAGCCGATCACCCCCTCCATCTCCGCCCGGGTGCGGCCGGCGATGGGGGTGCCCACCACCACGTCGTCCTGGCCAGAGTACTTCGAAAGCAGCGCCTGCCACAGGGCCAGCACCGCCATGAACAGCGAGGCGCCCTCGCCGCGCGCCAGCGCTACCAGCGCCGCCACCGTGCCGGCGGGGAGCCGCACGCGCTCGATGCCGCCGCGAAAGCTGAGCGCCGGCGGACGGGGACGGTCGGTGGGCAGCTCCAGCAGGGCGGGGGCGCCGGCCAGCTGCCCGCGCCACCACGCCAGGTGCCGCTCCATCGCCGGCCCCTGCAGCGTCTCGCGCTGCCAGACGGCGTAGTCGGCGTACTGCAGCGGAGGCTCGCCCAGGGGCGACGGCTCGCCGCGCACGAAGGCGCCGTACAGCGCCGAGAGCTCGCGGAACAGCACGCCCCGCGACCACCCGTCGCTGATGATGTGGTGCATCGACAGCACCAGCACGTGCTCGTCCGGCCGCAGACGCAGCAGCAGCGCGCGGAACAGCGGCCCGGCCGCCAGGTCGAAGGGGCGCCGCGCCTCGTCGTCCAGGCGGGCGCGCAGGGCGGCCTCGTCCGCGTCCGCGAGCTCGGCGACGGGGAGCTCGAACTCCGCGGGCGGGTGAATGACCTGCACCGGCTCGCCGTCCTGCACGGCGAAGGTGGTGCGCAGCGACTCGTGCCGGTGCACCGTCTCTTCCAGCGCGCGGCGCAGCGCCTCGCTGTCCAGCGGCCCCGCCAGCCGCAGCGCGCCGGTAATCCCGTACGCCGCGCTGCCGCCCTCCATCCGGTCCAGGAACCAGAGGCGCTGCTGCGTGAACGATACGGGAAAGACGTCCGCGTCCACCGCGGGCGTGTGGATGGACGTCATGGCTTGGCGGGGCTCTTCGGGTCGGCAAGGGCGGCGCGGCGCGCCTGTCGTGCAATGGGGGCCACGGCCGTCAGGTCCAGGGTGTGTCCCTGCACCAGCAGCCGGTCCACCTCTTCGGCAAGGGCGCTCACGGTGGGGCGCTGGAACAGGGTGCGCAGCGGCAGGGTGACCGAAAAGGCCTCCAGCACCCGCGACACCACCTGGGTGGCCTTGAGCGAGTGGCCGCCCGCGGCAAAGAAGTCGTCGTCGGCGCCCACGCGCTCCAGCCGCAGCACCTCGGCAAAGATGGCGGCCAGGCGCGCTTCGGTGGGCGTGCGCGGCGCCCGGTCGCCGTCGCCGGCGCGCCCGGCGTAGGGGGCGGGAAGGGCGCGGCGGTCCACCTTGCCGCTGGCGGTCAGCGGCATCGGGTCCATGAACACGAACGCCGCCGGCACCATGTAGCCGGGCAGGGAGGCCGCCAGGTGCGCGCGCAGCTCCGCGATGGAGGTGTCCGCCCCGTCCCGCGTGGACACGTACGCCACCAGCCGCGCCTCGTCGCCCTCGTCCTCGCGGACGGTGACGGCGGACTGGTGCACGGCGGGGTGCCGGGACAGGAGGGACTCGATCTCCCCCAGCTCGATGCGGAAGCCGCGCACCTTTACCTGCCCGTCGGTGCGGCCCTGGTACTCCAGCGTGCCGTCCGCCAGCCACCGCACCCGGTCGCCCGTGCGGTACAGCCGCGCGCCGGGAACGGGGGAGAAGGGGTCGGGAACGAACTTCTCCGCCGTCAGCGCCGGCCGGCCCAGGTAGCCGCGCGCCAGCCCGGTGCCGGCCGCGTACAGCTCGCCCGGCACGCCCACCGGCACGGGCTGCATGGCCCCGTCCAGCAGGTACGCGCGCATGTTGCCCAAGGGCCGGCCCAGGGTGACGCGGCCCTCCTCCACCTGTCCCACGCTGATGTTCACGGTGGTCTCGGTGGGGCCGTAGTGGTTGCGGATCAGCGCGTCGGGAAACAGCTCGCGGGTGCGGTCGCGCAGCGCGGCCGGGAACACGTCGCCGCCCAGCAGCACCGCCTTCAGCCCCGCGGGCGCCGGCTCGCCGGCGCGGATGCGCTCCACGATCGCCGCCCACAGCGTGGGCACGCCGCCAAAGCTGGTCCGCGGGTGCGAGCGCAGCGCGGCCAGCAGGGCGCCCGTGTCGGTGAGGGTCTCGTCCGGCAGCACCCACGCGGCCTGGCCGCGCAGCAGCGGCGGGTACATCTGGCGGACGTGCGCGTCGAACGAAAGGCGGCTCACCATCGGCAGCGCGAAGTCGGCGTCGCCCAGCACCGCCTCATTGAACCACGCCACGTAGTTGGCCACGCCGCCGTGCCGCACCAGCACGCCCTTGGGGGCGCCCGTCGAGCCGGAGGTGTAGATGACGTACGCCAGGTTGTCCGCGTCCACGCGGATCCCCGGCGAAGACTCGCTTTCCCGGGCGATCCGGTCCGCGTCGTCGTCCAGGCGGACGATCGTCCCGTCGTACCCGTCCAGCCGCGCGGCCAGCGCCCGCTGCGAGACCACGACGCGGGCGCCTGCGTCGCGCAGCACGTAGCGCAGCCGCTCGTCCGGCGCCTGCGGGTCCAGCGGGACGTAGGCGCCGCCCGCCTTCAGGATCCCCAGCACGGTGGACGGAAGGTCGATGCCGCGCTCGATGAACAGCCCCACCGGCGCGTCCGGCCGCACGCCGCGGGCGGCCAGGTGGTGCGCCAGGCGGTTGGCGCGGCGCTCCATCTCGGCGTAGGTCAGCGAATCACCCTCGCACACCACGGCGGTGGCATCGGGGGTCCGGGCCGCCTGGGCCTCGACCAGCGCGTGGATGGGGCGGTGGACGTCGTACGGGCGCTCCGTCGCGTTCCACGTATCCAGCACCGCCCGCCGCTCCCCCTCCTCCATCAGCGGCAGGCGCGAGATGCGCGCGCCGGGGTCCGACACGGCGCCGTGCAGCAGCACGCGCAGGTGCCCGGTCATCCGTTCGATGGTCGAGGCGTCGAACAGCGCGGTGCGGTACGAGATCCGGCCGCGCAGCCGCTCGCCGTCGTCCACGAACGACAGGAGCAGGTCGAACTTGGCCGTCTCGACGCCGGTGGGCAGGGTCTCGGCCACCATGCCGCCCAGCCGCGTCCGCGCCTCCATCTCCTGCATGGTGAACAGGACCTGGAAGAGCGGGGTGTGCTGCAGCGAGCGCTCGGGCGCCAGCTCCTCCACCAGCGTTTCGAACGGCAGGTCCTGGTGGGCGCAGGCGCCCAGCAGGGACTCGCGGACGCGCGCCAGCAGCTCGCGGAACGCGGGGTCGCCCGACAGGTCGCCGCGCAGCGCCAGCGTGTTCACGAAGCAGCCCACCAGCCCCTCCACCTCCGGCCGCGTGCGCCCGGCGATCGGCGACCCCACCACCAGGTCCTCCTGGCCGCTGTACCGGGCCAGCAGCACCTGCCACGCCGCCATCAGCGTCATGAACAGCGTGGCGCCCTCGCGGCGCGACAGCGCGCGCAGCCCCGCCGCCAGCTCCGCGGGAAGCGTAAAGCGGGCGACCGCGCCGGCGTGCCCCTGCAGGGCGGTGCGCGGGCGGTCGGTGGGCAGCTCCAGCACGGCCGGGGCGCCCGCCAGCCGCGCCTTCCACCACTCCAGCTGGGGGCGCAGGCGGTCGTTCGCCATCCGCTCGCGCTGCCAAGCGGCGTAGTCGGCGTACTGCACGGCCAGCGGCGCCAGCGGCGACACCTCGCCGCGGGTGAACGCCTCGTACAGCGCGGCCAGCTCGCCCAGCAGCACGCCGTGGCTCCACCCGTCGCTCACGGCGTGGTGCATGGAAACCAGCAGCACGTGCTCCCGCTCGGTCAGGCGGAACAGCCGCGCGCGCAGCAGCGGCCCGCGCTCCAGGTCGAACGGGCGCCACCCCTCGGCCATGATGCGCCCGTCCAGCGCCGCGGCGTCCACCTCTTCCACACCGAGCGCAAAGGCGCCGGCGGGGGACACGCGCTGCACCGGCTCGCCGTCCACCGTGGCGAAGGTGGTGCGCAGCACCTGGTGGCGGTGGACGATCTCGGCCAGCGCGCGGCCCAGGGCGTCCACGTCCACCTCGCCGGCCAGCCGCAGCGCCGTCGGAATGTTGTAGGCGCCGGTGCCGGGCTCCAGCTGCTCCAGGAACCACAGCCGCCGCTGCGCAAACGAAAGCGGCGCAGTCTCCGCGCCCAGCGCGGCGATCGGGGGCGTCTCGCCCCCGGCGCCGTCGCGCAGAAGCGCGTCTACCTGCACGGCCACGCCCGCCACCGTCGGCGCCTCGAAGAACGCGCGCAGCGGCAGCTCCACGCGCAGCACCTCCTGCAGGCGCGCCGCCACGCGCGTGGCGGAAAGGGAGTGGCCGCCCAGCGCGAAGAAGTCGTCGTCCACGCCCACGCGCTCCACCCCCAGGACGTCCGCCCACACTGCGGCCAGCACCTCTTCCACCGGCGTGCGCGGCGCCGCGTATCCGTCGCCGTCGGCGGGCGCCTTCTCCGGCGCGGGAAGGGCGCGGCGGTCCAGCTTGCCGTTGGCGGTCAGCGGGACGCCGTCCATCACCACGAAGGCCGCCGGCACCATGTAGTCCGGCAGCCGCTCCTTCGCCGCGTCGCGCAGCTCGCGCGCGGTGGGCGCGTGGTCGTGGCCCGTCACGTACGCCACGATCCGCTTCTCCCCGCCATCCTCGCGCACCAGCACGGCGGCTTCGCGGACCAGGGGCGAGGCCAGCAGCGCGGACTCGATCTCGCCCAGCTCGATGCGGAAGCCGCGGATCTTTACCTGGAAGTCGATGCGCCCCAGGTACTCCAGCGACCCGTCGGCCCTGCGCCGTGCGCGGTCGCCGCTGCGGTACAGCCGCCCCCCCGGCTCCGCGCCGAAGGGATCGGGGACGAAGCGCTGCGCCGTCAGCGCGGGGCGCCCCAGGTAGCCGCGCGCCAGCCCTGCGCCGGCCACGAACAGCTCGCCGGGAACGCCCAGCGGCACGGGGTGCATGGCGGCGTCCAGCACGTACAGCCGCAGGTCCGCCAGCTGCCCGCCGATCACGCTCGCCACGCCCGGGTCGCGCAGCTCGCGCCCGGTGACGGCGTGATGGGTGACGTGCACGCACGTCTCCGTGATCCCGTACATGTTCACGAGCCGC
>NZ_DASWNM010000011.1:0-5935 GCF_036399255.1 Longimicrobium sp. | reverse complement strand
TTGCGGCGCGGTTACGCTCATCAGGGCCAGATAAGGCGCGACGAAGGCCCATTCCTCGTCACTGACATCGCTTGGGTACGCAATTCGATTCGACATGGCTCGAATATACACCCAAGGTGAACAAAGTGCATAACAGACTCTGAGAGGATCAGACCGCCGCCGGTTCCGGAATGAGCGGGCGGATGGTTTCGCGGGCCCACGCCTCGATGGTGGTGGGCGTGGTGTTCTCGGAGGTGCGGGGCTCGCGGTCGGCCGCGTGCACGTCCAGGCTGGTGAACAGGCGCGCGTACTCGCCGGCCACGTGCTCGCTGGCGCCAGAGCCCAGCAGCGCCTGCCGCGCATCCTCCTCCGACACCTGGACGTAGCGCACCTCGCGCCCGGTCGCGCGGCCGATGGCCTCCGCGGCCTGGGCGGGGGTGACGTCGGCGGGGCCGTGCACGCCGCGGACGTGGTGGCCGGCCCACGACGCGTCCAGCAGCCAGCGCGCGGCCACGTCGCCGATGTCGTGCGTGGCCACCATCGCCAGGCGCGTGTCCGGGCGCAGGCTCATGTAGATGGCGCCGTGGTCCCCGATCGTGGGAATCGCCGAAAGGAAGTTCTCGAAGAAGAAGCCGGCCCGCAGCGAGACCACGTCCGGCGCGGCATTCTCCAGCATCCGCTCCACCTTCCCCAGCCGCGACACGGCGAACAGGTCGTCCCGATGCGCTCCGCCGCTGGACAGCAGGACCACGCGCCGGATGCCGTTGGCGCGCACCGCGTCCGCCGCCGCCTGTCCGATCCCCAGCTGGAATCCCGCCCAGTCGGTCGTGGTGTAGTGCGGCGGGATGAGCAGGAACAGCGCATCCGCTCCGGCGGTGGCCTCGCGGACAAAGGCGGCGTCCTCCAGCGAGCCCTGGCGCACGGTGGCCCGGGCGCGGACGTTGTCTGGGAGCTTCGAGGGGTCGCGGGCCAGCAGGGTGACGTCCGCGCCGGCCTCCAGCAGGTTCTGGACGACGCGGCTTCCGATGTTGCCCGTGGGCGTGGTGATGGCGATGCGCATGGCTCTCTCTCCGGTGTCAGTGGGATACCCTTCCTGGCTTTGCGGAGCGAAAGGTAGCGCGGCATTGTCGGACGATCTATCTTCAGGAGTCGGTATTTCTTTCGATATCGTCCGGGAGAAGAGAGATGGACGTCCTGAGCCAGCTGCTGGCGGACCTGCGGGTGGAGAGCACCATCTACTGCCGCTTCGAGGTGGCGGACCCGTGGGCGATCGCGTATCCCGGCGGAGAGGCGGCCGGCTTTCACGTCGTGCTGGAGGGCACCTGCCACCTTGCCGTGGACGGGCGCGATCTCCTGCGGCTGGAGGCGGGTGACCTGGTGGTGCTGCCGCACGGCACGGCGCACGTGCTGCGCGGCACCAGCCCGGCCATTCCCGCGCCCGTGGAGGCGGTGTCGGCGCGGCGGCAGGCGTCGGATGGCTTCGGCGTGCGGTACGGCGGGGCGGCGTACCTGTGCGGCGCCTTTCGCTTCAACGCCTCCGTCGGCCATCCGCTCCTGTCCGCGCTCCCGGAGGTCATCCACGTGCCCGCCGCGCAGACGCGCGCGCACCCCTGGCTGGAGACGCACCTCTCCGCCATTGCCTGCGAGGCACGCTCCGGCCGGCCGGGGGCGGAGATGGTGATGGCGCGGCTTTCGGACGTGCTGTTCGTGCAGGCGGTGCGCGCCCACCTGGCCGCGCTGCCGGACGTGGCCGCCGGGTGGCCGGGCGCCCTGCGCGATCCCTCCGTGTCGCGGGCGCTCACCGTCATCCACCAGCAGCCGGAGCGGCCCTGGACGGTGGAGCTGCTGGGGCGCGCGGTGGGGATGTCGCGCTCGCACTTCGCGGAGCGCTTCACGAAAGTCGTGGGCGAGCCGCCGCTGTCGTACCTGGCGCGCTGGCGGATGCATCGCGCGCGCACGCTGCTGCGCGACCCGTCGGTGCGGATGGGGCGCATCGCCCGGATGCTGGGCTACGGCTCCGACGCGGCGTTCAGCACGGCGTTCAAGCGGTGGAACGGCATGGCCCCCGGCGAGTTCCGCAGGTCCGTCCGCCAGCCGCGGATGGCCGGCGAGCTTCTGGCCTGAGACGCCGCCCCGAATGCATCCCATCGACGTCGCACACGGCCGCCGCCCTGCACGAGCCGTTCGGCGACGCGCAGTTGCAGGCGTTGCGGGAGGCGGCGGACCGGGGACGCGTTCCCGGGGCTGCCGGCGACGGGATGTGCCGGCGATCCGACGCCTTGTGAATCGGCGGCCCGTGCGTGAAGTTCTGTCCACGTGCCGGCCGGCTGTCACCGCTTACGCGGACCACACACATGGGACCTTCCGACACTTCACCCGAAGCTGAGCGCTTTCTGATCGAGGGCTACCGGCGCATGTCGCCCAGCCAGAAGCTGGAGCGCGTGTTCTCGCTCAACCGGATGCTCGAGCAGCTTCAGCGCGCGAGGATTGCCGCCGACTACGGGGAGATGTCCGAGCGCGAGATGCGGCTGCGACTGGCGTCGCTGCGGCTGGGACGTGAGACGATGGTCAAGGTTTTCGATTGGGATCCGGAGGAAAAGGGCTGGTGAGCGTCATGGAAGAGGCGCTTGCCGTTACGCTGCGGGTGATCGGTGTGCTCGATCGCCTTGAAGTTCCTTATGTGGTAGGCGGCTCCATCGCGAGCTCGATCTACGGCAAGCCCCGGGCGACGCAGGACGTGGATGTTGTTGCTGACTTGAGGGATGAGCACATTCCCGGCTTCGTTGCGGATCTGGCCGATGACTTCTATCTCGATGAACCAGCCATCCGTGACGCGGTGCGCCGGCGCGCGACATTCAACGTGATCCACTTGAACACGATGTTCAAAGTGGACGTGTTCGTCGCAAAGCACGATGCCGCGACTACCCAGGAGCTCGCTCGTCGCCGCCCGTACATTCCCCCGCAGTCCGGCGGCACGGAGATCTCCCTGGCGAGCCCTGAAGATACCGTCGTTCAGAAGCTGTACTGGTATCGGCTGGGAGATCATGTGTCCGAGCGCCAGTGGACGGACGCAATGGGTGTTCTGACCGTTCGCGGAAACGATCTGGATCGCGAATACATGCACGATCTCGCCGCTGAGATGGGAGTGGATGATCTGCTCATCCGCGCATTCCACGACGCGGGCCTGGAATCCTGACCGTCCGTGTATCTACCCGTGGCTCAATCGCGCCGCGGCTTTTCCTCGGCACATGACCCCCATCGACATCGCATACCGCCGGCTGCACAACCAGCGGCTGGAGGGCGAGCCGCTCGCGGCGCCGGTGGACGTGGTGCGGTGGCTGGGAGCGGTGCAGGCGCAGGACTACGGGCCCGCCAAGTGGTCGCTGGGCGAACGCTCGGCCGGCGCGGTGGACGCGGACGTGGACCGCGCGATGGCGGAGGGCGCCATCCTGCGCACGCACATGCTGCGGCCCACGTGGCACTTCGTGCTGCCGGCGGACATCCGCTGGATCCAGGCGCTCACGGCGCCGCGCGTGCACGCCCAGAACGCGTACTACTACCGGCAGACGGGGCTGGAGGACGCGGGCGTGCGCGAAAAGGTGCGGCGCCTCATCGTCGGCGCGCTGCGGGACGGCGGCCACCGGACTCGCGGCGAACTGGCGGCCGTGCTGGCGGGGGAGGGGATCGTGGTGAAGGGGCTCGGGATGGCGTACATCCTGATGGATGCCGAGCTGGACTGCGTGATCTGCAGCGGGGCGCCGAAGGGCAGGCAGCAGACGTACGCGCTGCTGGACGAGCGGGTGCCGGACGCGCCGGCGCTCACGCGCGACGAGGCGCTGGGCGAGCTGGCGGTGCGCTACTTCGCCAGCCGCGGCCCGGCGACGGCAAAGGACCTGCGCTTCTGGAGCAGCCTTACGCTGGCCGACATCCACCGCGGCATCGAGGCCGCCGGGGCGTGGCTGGAGCAGCAGATGATCGATGGGCTCTCCTTCTGGTCCGCGCCGGGCGAGGCGCCGTCCGATCCCCCCTCGCCCCGGGTTCACCTGCTGCAGGGGCTGGACGAGTACTTCGTGGGCTATGGAGAAAGCCGCTCGTTCTGCGACCAGGCGGGGACGCGGCCGTCGCTGGTGGACCGGGCCGTCTACAACGGCGCGCTCATCCTCGACAGCCAGCTGGCGGGCCACTGGAAGCGCGCGGTGACGAAGCGTGCCCTCACGTTGACTGTGGCCCTCCGCGAGGACTTCGATGACGCGCGGATGCAGGCGCTGCGGGACGCGGCCGACCGGCAGGGCGCGTTCCTGGGCCTGCCGGCGACGGTGGCGGCGGAGGTGATGTGAGCGTGAGACCGGATCCGCAAAAAGATCGGCCGGTGGTTCGGGTGAGATGATGCCGGTGCAGCCGAATTCGGTACGAGGCACGGCGGTCTGCCGGATGCCTGTCGGGTGGAGTGGGAATCGTGGCCGCCGGAGCCTGGCTCCGGCGGCCATGACCATGGCGCGACTACACGTTGCGGCACTCGCAATAACCGTCGAGGCAGTGACCGGTGCTCCATCCGTACTCGCGGCACTCGCGATGGCAGTAACCCGAATAGCACGCCGCCCCCCGCTCCTCGACCGGCGCCGGCCGCGCGAACGCGCTCTGCGCGCCGGCCGCCAGCGACACCACCATCGCGGCGGCGAACGCCAGCCGGCCCACAATCGATCCTGATCTCATCCGCTGCTCTCCTGCAAGGGTTGTCTGCACATCTGCGGACCGGCAAGATCAGCGGCGGGCTCCTGTTCCGCAACGGATGGCGGATAACGTCGGGGGCTGGACGCGCGTCGCATCCGCTGCCGCCGTGGCTCGCGGGCTGCTGTGTTCACGGCCGATGCGGCAGTACCCGCCGCGTGGATCGTCCGGAATCGCGTCGGGGGCGCGTTGTCGCTTCGGCCGCTCGCACGTTCACCCGCACGCCATGACGACGCACGATGACCATCTTTCCGATCCTGGCGCTGTGGATGCTGGCGAACGGCGCCGCCGCGGAACCGTGCGCGGCCCCGCCGCCCGCCGGAGCACCGGCTGGCGCGTGCAAGTGCGGATCGAACCCGGCGGCGGAGGAGCTCGCGCACGCGCGGGCGGTGTTCTCGGGCGTAGTGGTGCGCATCGAGGACAGGAGCGCCATCTCCTCGGGGAGTGACAGCCTGGGCAACCTCGCCGCGCTCCACCCTCTGACATCGAGCACGGTCCATCTGCGGGTGACGCGCGGCTGGAAGGGTGCGGCCGCGGGCGACACCGTCCAGGTGCTGGACGGGTACCTGTGCGGAATTCGCTTTCGCGAAGGCGAGGAATACCTTGTCTATGCCCGGCCGGACGAGCACGGCGCGCTCTTCACCTCCTTCTGCCTGCGCACGCGCGTGCTCTCGCGGCGGGGCGAGGTTCACCGGGGCATCTTTCCTCCCACCTGGGAAGACGTGGCGGTGCTGGATTCCATTGCCGGGGCCGCGCGCCCGTGATTGGCATTCGCCTGGAGACGCACGTCGCCGCGCCGCGCGAGCGGGTGTTCGACCTTACGCGCAGCATCGACTGCACACGCGGTCGCTGGACCGGACGGGCACGGCATGTTCCTTGGCCTTCCCGCGAACGCAATCGTCGGGGTCATGTGAACGCCCGCGTGGTCATGTGTGATCGCCCATGTGCGTTCCGGGCCAGTGGCGCAGTTGCCCCTTGGAGCGTGTTCAAGAATTCGACGCTGCGCATCCAGGCAGATCTACCAGCGCTGTCATTCCGAGGCCCGGCCACGCCGCAGCCTGCTTTCACACCAGAGGTTGCAGGGCCGAGGAATCCCCTGTCGGATTGCTGGAGGGCAGACGCGGTAGCCCGTGCTTACCTTGCGGCTACGACACGGGCGGACAGGGCCAGTGCCGGAGCGGTGCGGCGGGGCACCAGCAGCAGACAGTAGATTTCTCAGTCGGCGCGC
>NZ_DASWNM010000010.1:0-2556 GCF_036399255.1 Longimicrobium sp. | reverse complement strand
CTACAGCACGGACCTCTTCGAGCGTAGCACGGTCGACCGGATGCTCGGCCACCTGGAGCGGGTGCTGGAGCAGGTCGCCGCGGACGCGGACGTGCGGCTGTCGCGGCTGGAACTGCTGGGCGAGGCGGAGCGCGCCCTCGTCGTGGACGAGTGGAACCGCACGGAGGCGGACTACCCCGCCGACGCCTGCGTGCACGAGCTGTTCGAAGCGCAGGTGGAGCGCACGCCCGATGCGACGGCGCTGGTATGGGACGGCGGATCGCTGGCGTACGCGGCGCTGAACGCGCGGGCCAACCGGCTTGCGCACCACCTCCGCGCCCTGGGCGTCCGCCCGGACGTGCGCGTGGCCATCTGCGTGGAGCGCGGTCCGGAGATGGTCGTGGGGCTGCTGGCGGTGCTCAAGGCGGGCGGCGCGTACGTGCCGCTCGACCCGGCGTATCCCGCCGACCGGCTGAAGTACATGCTGGCGGACAGCCGCCCCGCGGTGCTGCTGTCGTCGGCGGCACTGGCGGAGCGGTTCGCGGCGGCCAGCGTGCCGGTGCTCACGCTGGATGGCGACGCGCCCGCCTTGGCCGGGGCGCCGGAGACGGACCCGGCGCGCGGCGGACTGACGCCGGACCACCTGGCGTACGTCATCTACACCTCCGGCTCCACCGGCCGCCCCAAGGGCGTGATGGTGGGCCACCGCGGCGCGTGCAACCTGGTCACGGCGCAGGTGGCGGCGTTCGGTATCGAGGCCGACAGCCAGGTGCTGCAGTTCGCCTCGTTCAGCTTCGATGCGTCCGTGTCCGAGGTGCTCACGGCGCTCTGCCGGGGGGCCGCGCTGCACCTGCCGCGCCGCGGCGCCCTGCTGGCGGGCGAGACGCTGGTCCGCGCGCTGGATGGCATCACCCACGTGACGCTGCCGCCGGCTGTCATGGCCACGCTCCCGGACGACGCGCGGCTACAATCTGTGCGGATGCTGGCGCTGGCCGGCGAGGCGCTCCCGGAGGCGGTGGCGAAGCGCTGGGGGCCCGGGCGGCGGCTGATCAACGCCTACGGGCCCACGGAAGCGACCGTGTGCGCCACCCTGCACCCGTGGCGCGAGGGCGACGAGGGGAGCCCGCCCATCGGCCGGCCCATGGCGAACACACGCATCTACGTCCTGGACCCGGCGGGCAAGCCCGTGCCCCCGGGTGTGGCGGGCGGGCTGTACGTCGGCGGCGCGGGCGTGGCGCGCGGATATCTCGACCGGCCGGCGCTGACGGCGGATCGGTTCGTCCCGGATCCGTTCGGCGGGGAGCCGGGGGCGCGGCTGTACCGCACGGGAGACCGCGGCTGGTGGCGGGCGGACGGCACCCTGGAGTTCTCGGGGCGCATCGACTTCCAGGTGAAACTGCGCGGCTTCCGCATTGAATTGGGCGAGATCGAGGCGGTGCTGCGCCGGCACGAGAGCGTCGCCGACTGCGTGGTGATGGCGCGCGCGGAGGCGGGCGAGCAGCGGCTGGTGGCGTACGTGGTCGGCGAAGCGCGGGCAGAGGCGCTGCGCGCGCACGTGCGGGGGGGCCTGCCAGAGTACATGGTCCCGTCCGCGTTCGTCTTTCTGGACGCGCTGCCGCTGAACCCCAACGGGAAGCTGGACCGCAAGACACTGCCGGCGCCGGAGCTCACGTCGGCGGAGGAGCGGTACGTGGCGCCGCGTACCCCCGTGGAGGAGGTGCTGGCGGGGATCTGGGCGGAGGTCCTGCGCCTGGAGCGTGTGGGCGTGGAGGAAAGCTTCTTCGACTTGGGCGGGCACTCGCTCCTGGGCACGCGGGTGCTGTCGCGGGTCCGCGAGGGGTTCGGCGTGGAGCTGCCGCTGCGGGCGATTTTCGAGGGGCCCACGGTGGCGAAGCTGGCCGGGCGCGTGGAGGAGATGCGCCGCGCGGAGCTGCCGGTGCTGCCGCCGCTGGTGCCGGTGGAGCGCACGGAGGCGCTGCCGCTTTCCTTTGCGCAGGAGCGACTCTGGTTCATCGGCCGGCTGGAGCCGAGAAGCGCCGTCTACAACATCCCCGTTGCATGGCGCTTGGGGGGTGCGCTGGACGAGGCGGCGCTGGAGCACGCGCTGGGCGAGATCGTCCGGCGTCACGAGGCGCTGCGGACGGTCTTCGTCGAGGTGGACGGCTCGCCGGTGCAGGTGATCGCGCGCTTCGGCGGGTTCGCCCTGCCGGTCGAGGACCTGTCGGGGTTGAGCGAGGGGGATCGCGAGGCGGCGGTCAGGCGGCGCGCCGGCGAGGAGGCGCGGCGGGCGTTCGACCTCTCGGCGGGCCCGCTCTTCCGCGCGGCGCTGCTGCGGCTCGGTGCCGAGGAGCACATGCTGCTGCTCTCGATGCACCACATCGTTAGCGACGGGTGGAGCATGGAGGTGCTCTACCGCGAGCTGTCGGCGCTGTACGGGGCATATCGCGAGGGGCGGACGTCGCCGCTGCCGGAGCTGCCGGTGCAGTACGCCGACTACGCCGTGTGGCAGCGCGCGCAGCTGGAAGGCGAGGCCCTGGATCAGCAGCTCTCGTACTGGCGGGAGCGCCTGGCGGGTGC
>NZ_DASWNM010000009.1:0-7021 GCF_036399255.1 Longimicrobium sp. | reverse complement strand
GGCTTCACCTGCTCGGGCGGGCAGGGGCCGGCGCGCCAGGGTGCGTGGGCGCGCACGGCATGCTCCGTCTCCTCCAGAGCCGCCAGCCCGCGAAGGCGGGCTTCGTGTGGTCGTTGCAGCGAATTCATTCGCCCTTGCAGCCGACAGGCACTTTGGCGTCAGCGTGCGCTCGGATTGCCACCTTCCGGGGTGCGGATGAATTCGGGTACAGAGACCGTCGTCATCGCCCCGCCAGCCCCGCCCCGCCCCGGGTTGAAACCCGGGGCTGGAAATGCCACAAGCCCCGTCTCGGCTCGCTACGCTCGCCGAACGGGGCTTCACCTGCTCGGCAGGCATGGGCCGGCGCGCAGGGATGCGTGGGCGCGCACGGCAGGCTCCGTCTCCTCCAGAGCCGCCAGCCCGCGAAGGCGGGCTTCGTGTGGTCGTTGCAGCGAATTCATTCGCCCTTGCAGCCGACAGGGACTTTGGCGTCAGCGTGCGCTCGGATTGCCACGTTCCGGCGTGCGGAGGGATCCGGGTGCGGAGCGCCCGGCCATCTCGTTCGCCGACGACGTTCGCCGGGCCCGTCGCCACCGCGCCGCCGGCCCCGTCGGCGGCGTTGGCGCGTCCGTCGCGCCGCCAAGGTCGCCCCCGCCCGCCCCGCCCCGGGTTAAAACCCGGGGCTAGAAATGCCATAAGCCCCGTCTCGGCTCGCTACGCTCGCCGAACGGGGCTTCACCTGCTCGGGCGGGCATGGGCCGGCGCGCCGGGATGCGTGGGCGCGCACGGCAGGCTTCGGTTCTTCCAGAGCCGCCAGCCCGCGAAGGCGGGCTTCGTGTGGTTGTTGCAGCGAATTCATTCGCCCTTGCAGCCCATTGCAGCCCATTGCAGCCGGGCCGGCCCACGAAAAAGCCCCCGCGCGACGTGTGTCGCGCGGGGGCTTCGTTCGTGGTGCGTCCAGGGGGCGTCAGCCGGCGGCTTCGCCGCTCCAGCCGTAGGTGCGCTGGGTGCTGCCCTCGCAGATGCGCTGCAGGCCGCCGTCCAGCCAGTACGGGAACAGATTGCGGCAGGCGTACGGCGCCAGCGTGACCGTGCTGTCGAACGGGGACAGCGGCACGGTGGCGTTCACGGGAATGGTGCCCACGGCGTCGGTGATCTCCAGGTGCACGCTCACCGCGGTGCCCAGCTGGCGCATCTGGCCGCCGCCGCCGTACGTCTCGGAAACGTTGTTCCATCCCCACAGCGTCTCCTGCCCGTTCACCTGGTCCCACTGGCGGCCGAACACCACCGAGTGGTACGTGACGGTGCCGGCGAAGCGCGTGTACCCGAACGCCGTGCTTCCCTGCACCCCCGAGCCCGTGCTGCACACGTAGAAGTGCGCGCCCTGCTCCACCACCAGCTGGTCGGTGCACGACTGGCCCTGCGCGTCGGGCGCGCCGGCGGTCACGCCGGTCCACACCGGCGCGTGCCACGCCCCGGCGTCGGACCACACCGCCACCTCCACCGCCGCCAGCGGAAACGAGACCGCCCGCGCCACGGAGCCCGTCAGCGCAAAGGTCTGCGTCCGCGGCGCCTCGCCGGTGTTCTGGTTGTGCACGCGGGTTCCGCCGTCCAGGCGGGTCCAGGTCTCGTCGTACTGCAGGTCCAGCTTGACGGTGCGGTCCATCACCGTGGCCGTCCACGTGGGCGTGGGGTTGGGCGTCACGGCGTTCACCTGCCCGCCCGCGGTGGGCATCTCGCCGATGAGCGTGGTGTCGCCCGCGTCCCGCTCCAGCCGGATCTGCACCGGGTGCGTGCCGGTGGTGCGGAAGGTGTGCGTAAAGGCGCAGGTCACGGCGTCGCCCGCGTCCACCCACACGCGGTCGATGCGGTCCACCTCGACCCCGTCCACGTACAGCACGCACGCGGTGTATGCGCCCGACTGGCCGGCCGTCTCGCGCACGGTGCCCGTGATGACGGTGGGCACGCCGGCGACCACCTGCGCGGGCGGGTCGATGCTCACGGCCAGCACCGGCGCGCTGCCCACGGTCGCGGTGACGTTCACCACGTCGGTGCGGTTGCGGTCGATGCCGCGCACGTTGGCCTGCACCTCGATGCGGGCGCCGCGCGGCAGGCCGTGCAGCAGGAACTCGTACGAGCCGCCCGAGGTGGGGCGCTGGAAGTTCTGCGTGAACAGCCTGGTCCCGTCGGGGGCGTACGCCTTGAGCTGCACCTTGGCCAGCTCGCCCGGGGCGCGGGCGGGGTCGTCCACGCTGCCGGTGGTCACCAGCAGGCGCGTGACGCCGTCGCTGCCCAGCAGGGCGCGCGCGGCCAGGCGGGCGCTGCCGGAGCGGCCGGTGGCGTGCGGCAGGCCGCTGTCGCGGTACTTGCCGGTGTGCAGGCTGCGGGCGGATTTGGCGGAGAGTGCGGCGTCCTGCGGAGCGCGCGCGAGCGGCGACGTTGCATCGCCGGTGCAGGCCGCCGCGGCCAGAAGGGCGAGCGCGGCGACGACGCGGGTGGAGGAGAGTCGAACCATGACGAGCCTTGGGAGGAGCAGGTGGGTGCTCTCCTTCGGCGGCCGGGCTGTCTCAGGGAGACCCCTAGCTTTGCGGACCGGCCTCGCGACCGGGGTGCCGTTTCGGGAAACTGAAGGAACTGCTTTCCGCGGGACTTTCGTGCAACAAAGTTCCGTAGCAGAAGACGGGTCGAATATAACCGGCGGATGGCGGCGCACAAGGGCCTTGTCTTGGGCCCTGATGCTGCCTCGTATTTACGGGTAAATGCTTGTCCGGAAAGCGGTAAGGGAGAGGAAAAACGGTGCAACGCGGCGTGGCGGGTGTAACGGTACGTTGCAGCGAGTTGGCCCGTGCGGCTCCGGGGGTGACGGTGCACTCCAGACGCCGCGTCCGCGAGCCAGCGCCGGGAAGGTGCACGAAGCTCGGATGGCAGATTCCTCGGTCGCGCGCGGGATGCGGTGGATCCCTCCGGGTTCATCGCGGCGCTCCTTCGGAATGACGATGCGCCGCGCCGAAGGGCACACCCCGCTGGCGGGGCCCCTCGCACTTCGGCCGGCGGAAGACCGACCGAGAGTCCGCGTGCTGGACGGCAGGTTCTTGCGGTGACGCGGGGTTCCCGGGCGATGCCCGGGACGGAGTTCCGCGCGAGGGGAGGGAGATTCTTCGGTCGCGCCAACGGCTCTGCGGCTTTTCCGTGAGCCCGGGGTGGGCGCTTCCTCAGAATGACAGGTGTTTCCGCGAACTGAGGATGGGGATGGTTCCCGGGCGATGCCCGGGACGGAGCTCCGCGCGAGGGGAGGGAGATTCTTCGGTGGCGCCAGCGGGCTCCGCGGCTTTCCGTGAGCCCGGGGTGGGCGCTTCCTCAGAATGACAGGTTTTGCCTCGGGGTTCGTAACAGCGCACCCGCTCACCCCTTCACCCGCTCACCCCTTCACCCCCCTACCCTCCCGCGCGGTTCACGATCACCAGCTTCTGCCAGATCTTCGCGCACAGGCCGGTCGTCAGCGTCTCCACCTCGTCCACGGCGGCCAGGACGACGGGGTCGTCCAGGGTCTGGGCGTAGAGCGCGGCGAGCTTGCTGTTGAGGGCCAGCATCTCGCTGCAGTAGTCCAGGTAGCGCGAAAGCTCCCACCGCGTCAGCGTGCGCCGCGGCGACGAGGGGGTGTCGGGCACGCGCGCGCCGGAGTCGGTAAAGCGCTCCGGGTCCTTGGTGAGCTGGTGCATGTCGACGATGTGCGCCAGGGCGCGCAGCTCGCGCAGCGACGCCAGCGCCTTCTTGCGCTTGATGCGGCTCTCCGTGGTGGCCAGGAACACGATGGCGGCGCCCAGCAGGATCAGCTCGTTGATGGCGGCGTCCACGGCCTGGATGACGTCGATGAAGTGCAATCCCTGCCCGTTCACGTTCACCCGCAGCGCGATCCCCGCCACCAGCGCCACCAGCAGCAAAATCACCAGCCCCGCCGCGGCGCGCACCCACAGGATGGGGCGCTTTACCCACTCCACCCGCGCCAGCGTGTTGCGGGCGATGCCCAGCTGCTGACGGGCCACGCGCGCCAGCCCGCTCCCGGGAAAGCGCTCCTCGATGCGGTCGCCCAGCGCATCGATGGTCTCGATGATCCGCGTGGGGTGCAGGTGAAGGTCGCCGGTCTCCGGCGGTGCGCCCGGCACGGGCGGGCGGGCGGCGGGCGGCGCGGGGCTCAGCAGGTCTGGCATCGGCGGGGACGGGGGATCGGGATCGGTCGCGGCTCCCCAAGGATAGGCGCGCGGGGGCGGCGGGGGCAACGGCGGCGCGGATGATGAAGGGGATGCAGAGGACGATCGTCATTCACCTCTGCACCACGGAGAGCCCGATGCCGCACGACCGAAAGCACGACCTGAACGCCGAGGAGGCCACGGGCGTCTCCGCGGAGGACCACACCGGCGAGCGCGACGCCCGGCTTTCCGCGAAGAGCCTGGCGGCCCGCGGCGACGCGCCCGACGGCAGCGAGGACGGGTCGCCCGAGGCGCGCGAGCAGCCGGACGGATCGCCCGGCGCGTGACAGCGCCGGATGGGCGGCCGGATGCAAAGGGTTCGTGGAACCATGCTTGCAAACGGCGCCGCCCGGGTGGGGCGTGGGGATGGGGGACAAACGCGACGGAAGGGGCGGAGAATGAAGGCGCAAGGCATCCTTGGGCTGCTGAAGGACGCGGTGAAGGACTTTTCGGACGACGAGTGCCCGGTGCGGGCGGCGGCGCTCTCGTACTACATCGTGTTCTCGCTGCCGCCGCTGCTCATCCTGATCCTGCTGATCGCCAGCGCCGTGTTCGACCCGGCCGAGGTGCAGCGGGCGCTCAGCCAGCAGATGGGCAGCTTCATGGGCCCGCAGGGCGCGCAGGAGATCGGCACCATCATGACCGAGGCCGAAAAGCCCGGCGGGCGCGGGCTGAAGGCGGTGATGGGCATCGCCGCCGTCATCTTTGGCGCCACGGGGTCGTTCCTGCAGCTGCAGAGCGCGCTGAACCGCGCCTGGGAGGTGGAGCCGGACCCCAGGGCGGGCGGCATCAAGAACATGATCACCAAGCGCATCCTGTCGCTGGGGATGATCCTGGGGGTGGCGTTCCTGCTGCTGGTGTCGCTGGCGCTGAGCGCGGCGCTCTCCGCCGTGGGGGGGATGATCGGGCGGCTGATCCCCGGCGGGTCCGAGGTGGTGGCGCACGTCTTCAACTTCATCCTGAGCTTCGTGGTGATCACGGGGCTGTTCGCCGCCATCTACAAGGTGCTGCCGGACGCGAAGATCGCCTGGAAGGACGTGTGGGTGGGGGCGGTGGTGACGTCGCTGCTGTTCACCATCGGCAAGTTCCTGCTGGGGATGTACCTGGGCCGCAGCAACCCGGGCGAGGCCTTTGGGGCGGCGGGGTCGCTGGCGCTGCTGCTGGTGTGGATCTACTACTCGTCGATGATCGTGCTCTTCGGCGCGGAGTTCACGCAGGCGTGGGCCATTCGCCAGGGCGCGGGCATCGTCCCCAAGGAGGGCGCGCGGCGGATGAACGACGAGATCGGCGACCCGACGAAGTCGCCCCTGCCGGCGCCGCAGCCGCTGCCGAAGAGGTGAACGGGTGAAGGGGTGAAGGGGTGAACGGGCGCGCTGTTACGAACCCCAAGGCAAAACCTGTCATTCTGAGGAAGCGCCCACCCCGGGCTTTCGGCAAAGCCGCGGGGCCCGCTGGCGCGACCGAAGAATCTCCTTCCCCTCGCGCGGACCCCCGTCCCCGGGCATCGCCCGGGAACCCCGCGTAACCGCGAGATCCCGCCGTCCAGCATCAGATTCTTCAGCCGGCGCCACATCCCGCCGAATGCGAGACTCGGCGTAGTGGGACGCGAGGGATCTTTCCCTCAGAGGGAGTTTAAGAATCCCAGCGCTCGCGCCGGTCTGTCATTTCGAAGGAGGCGCCACACCGCACCATCGGCTCGCACGAAATCCTGCGCGCCGACTGAGAAATCTACTGTCTGCTGCTGGTGCCCCGCTGCACCGCTCCGGCACTGGCCCTGTCCGCCCGTGTCGTAGCCGCGAAGCAGGCACGGGCTGCCGCGTCTGCCCTCCAGCAATCCGACAGGGATTCCTCGGCCCTGCAACCTCTGTGTGAAAGCAGGCTGCGGCGTGGCCGGGCCTCGGAATGACAGCGCTCGTAGATCTGCCTGGATGCGCAGCGTCGGATTCTTAAACACGCTCTGAGGGAGGCGACGCCCCGCAACTCGCCTGTACACTGCACCTTGACGCCGACCGAAGGACCGCGCCAGCAGAACGACGGGGCTGGTCCCGCGGCATGGAGCCGGCCCCACCTTGCCGGAGAGTAGGTCCTTCGGTCGCGCGCAGGCGGTTGTGTGGAATCGGTTTACACGTGGTGCGCTCCCTCAGGAAGTCATCGCTTCTTTGTGAGGTTGGGGGTTTAGCAACACCCTCTGATATGAGAAAGGCGCCGCGTGAGGACCCTGCCCTGCCCCGCAGTCCAGGCGCCGACCGAGAATGTGCCGGATGGGCGCGCCCTCGCGTCAGCTGCGTCCACGTTCAGCGCGAGGGCCTCCCGTTCCCGACAGAGATTCTTCGGTCGGCGCACAGGCGATGGTGCACCTCGAAAGGACTGCGCGCGCGCCTTCCTCAGAATGACACCGGATCCGGGAAACAACACCTTTATGGATACAGAGGAACAGAGGAACAGAGGAACCAAGATGATAACTCGGCTCGCGTTCTCTGTCTGACTCTGTTCCTCTGTACGATCATTCTTTTCAGCGCCTGTAGACGCGGGGCGCCTTCCATCACGCCAGAAACTTGACGACGGGGCGGGCTGGGGCTTGTAGAATGAGGCGCGCATCCGGGAGCCAAGGCCGGTACAACACTGGTGGTGCTACCCCGTTATTCAGCGTGGCTTGGGGAAGTTTGCGGCCCCATCACTGGTGACACGCCAGTGCCTTGCCCGCACTGGCATGATCCCGTTTAGGAGAATGCTCCCTCCTGCCGCCTCCCCGCTCCCGGATGCGCCGTCCTCGTTTCCAGAATGACAGGAGGCCC
>NZ_DASWNM010000008.1:0-21146 GCF_036399255.1 Longimicrobium sp. | reverse complement strand
GGAGATGTGCGGCGCCGCAGCGTCAAGCTGGGGGTAGGGGGCCCTTGCGATAAATCATCCGGGAAGCCAGCACAATCCTTTGCGCCGTCTTGAGATCCCGCTGAAAGAGCAATGCTTCCGCCGTGGTGAATAAGCGAGGCTGATACAGCAATACGTATCAGGCTATTGCGCGGGATCTCCTTGGTGCGGGCGCAGATACGTCGAGGGCACGTATCTTCCGGACCGTGGCGGAACACGATACATTTCCGGGTGCCGGTATGCTCCCGGAACGACGCTACACCGTAAACGACCCTGCACATGGCCCTTGCCCTTGGTCTGACTGCCGTCCTCGTGCTCGCGCTCGTCGTCCGCCGGATGACCACGCCTTCGTGCCCGCGCTGCCGCGGCAAGGAGTGGGACCGCCGGATGTGCGCGCCGCTGCTGTTCTGCCGCCGCTGCGCCACCCGCATCGACGCCCACGGCCGCGCCTACAACTGACCTGACCGGGCGTCCGCGCCCGCATCCGTCCTTGCCGCGGCGGCGCTCCCCCAGGGGGCGCCGCCGCGGCCGTTTCATCCCCCGGCAACTCGTTGTTTCCCAGTGGTTTGCCTCTGGATCGCGCGGCCCGCCGCCCGCCGCCCTCGCGTGGCCGCACCCGCCGTGTTACTGTAGGAAGGAGGGGCGGCGGGGTGGGGGACAGTGCCCCGCCGCCGGGCGGGCCCGCGCCGGGAGCGGGCACCGCGAGCGGCACCAGAGCCAGGAGAAGCACATGAGGAAGCCGGTCAGCAAGCACGCGCTGCGCAGGGCCATGGAGCAGGCCCGCGCCGAAGGGGTGATCGAGTGGAGCGAGCCCACGGGCGCCGTGGTCGACCACGTGTGGCACCAGCTCGCCCGCCAGGCGCTGGACGGCAAGCCCCGCGGGGCGGCCGAACGCGCCGCCGAGGCGCGCCGGCGCCCGCCCGCCGCCGTCTGACCGTTCCGGCGGCCCCGTCGCCGCACCCCGGCCGCGTGAGGACCCCGCGCACGCCGGACCGAGCGAGCCCCGGCCCCGGCCGGGGCTCGCTTCGCGCCGAGCTCCTGTTCAACCTCACCTTTCTTGCCCTGGCCGCCGCCCTGCTGGGCGTGAGCACCCAGGCCGTCGTGCGGCTGGTGAACCCCGGCACCGGCTGGCTGCTGGCCGCGCTGCTGGCCGTGGACGTGGCCGTCTACCTGCTGCTGGCCAACCACCTCATCCAGCGCCTGGTGCTGCGCCCCGTGGACGCCGCGGTCCGCACCGCCGCCGCCGTGGCCGACGGCGACTACGCCCGCCGCGCCCCCCCGGCCGAAAGCCGCGAGATGGCCGCGCTGAGCGACGCGCTCAACCGCATGACCGAGCAGCTGCTGGAGAACCAGGAAAAGCTGGCCGAGAACGTTCGCTCGCTGGACGAGACCAACCGCCGCCTGGTCGCCACCCAGCGCGGGCTGGTGGAGGCCGAGAAGCTGGCCTCCATCGGCCGGCTGGCGGCGGGGGTGGCGCACGAGGTGGGAAACCCGCTGGGCGCCCTGCTGGGCTACGCCTCCCTCCTCCGCCGCCGCGGCGCCGACCCCGAGCTGGTGGGCGGGGTGGAGGGCGAGGCCCGGCGCATCGACCGCATCGTCCGCGGGCTGCTGGACTACGCGCGCCCGGCCCCCGCCGAGCGCGAGGCGGTGGACGTGAACGCGGCGATCCACGCGGCGGTGGGGGTGCTGCGGGTGCAGGGGGTGCTGGCGCAGGTCGACCTGCGGCTGGACCTTGCCCCGGGGCTGCCGCCGCTGGAGGGCGCGCCGCACCTGCTGGAGCAGGCCTTCATCAACCTGCTCGACAATGCCCGGCGGGCCATGGACGGGCGGGGCGTCCTCACCGTCTCCACCCGCCAGGAGGCGTACCAGGCCGGCGTGCGCATTCCCGCACGCCGCGCGGACGATCCCCCGGGCATCACCTACGAGCACCTGCGGCGGCCGCGCGTGACCTCGGTGCGCGACCCGCACCGCATCGAGCCCGGCACCGACGTCGTCAAGGCCATCGTCGCCGACGAGGGGCCGGGGATCCCCTCCGAGCACATCGACAAGGTGTTCGACCCCTTCTTCACCACCCGCCAGCCGGGGGAGGGAACGGGGCTGGGCCTTGCCGTGGTCGCGAGCACCGTGGCAGACTTCGGCGGGCGCATCGAGGCGTCTTCGGGGGCGGGCGGCGGCGCCGTCTTCACCCTTTCCCTTCCCACCCGGCGGCAGGCGTGAGCGAGCGGCGCGTACTGGTCATCGACGACGAGGCCGGCCTTCGGCACACCCTGCTCCTCATCCTGCGCGACGAGGGGTACACGGTCGCCGTGGCCGAGGACGGCGAGGCGGGGCTGCGCGCGGCGCTGGCGGACCCGCCCGAGCTGGTGCTGTGCGACGTGCGCATGCCGCGGATGGGGGGGCTGGAGTTCCTGGAAAGGTACCAGGAGGCCGGCGGCACCGCGCTGGTGGTGATGATGAGCGCGTACGGCACCCTGGACGCGGCCGTCGAGGCCATGCGCCGCGGCGCCTACGACTACATCAGCAAGCCCTTCAACGCCGACGAGGTGGTCCTCACCCTGCGCAAGGCCGAGGAGCGCGAGCAGCTTCGCCGCGAGGTGGCGCTGCTGCGGCGCGAGGTGGGAAAGGTCGACGGCTTCGAGGACGTGGTCGGCGTGTCCGCCGCCATGCGCGAGGTCACGGACCTGGCGTCGCGGGTGGCGCCGTTTCCCAGCACCGTGCTGCTGACGGGCGAAAGCGGAAGCGGCAAGGAGGCGGTCGCCCGGGCGGTGCACCGCGCCTCGCCGCGTCGCGAGCGGGCGTTCGTGGCCGTAAACTGCGGCGCCATCCCCGAGAACCTGCTGGAAAGCGAGCTCTTTGGCCACGAGAAGGGCGCGTTCACCGGCGCGGACCGCATGCGGGAGGGGCTGTTCGAGCAGGCGGACGGGGGCACGCTCTTCCTGGACGAGATCGGCGAATTGTCGCTGCCGCTGCAGGTAAAGCTGCTGCGGGTGCTGCAGGAGCGAAAGTTCCGGCGGGTGGGTGGCAACGGCGAGCGGGCGGTGGACGTGCGCGTGCTCGCCGCCACCGCGCGCGACCTGGTGGACGAGGTGCGCGAGGGGCGCTTTCGCGAGGACCTGTTCTATCGCATCAACGTGGTGCAGATCCACGTCCCCCCGCTGCGCACCCGCCCGGAGGACGTTCCCCTGCTGGCGGACCACTTCCTGGGCCTGCATTCGCGGCGCCTGGGGATCGAATCCGCGGAGCTGCCGAGGGAGCTCGTGCCGGTGCTGGCCCAATACGGGTGGCCGGGCAACGTGCGCGAGCTGGAGAACGTGATCGAGCGCGCGCTGGTGCTCTCCGGCGGTCGCATCGGTATCGATCATCTGCCGCCACACGTGCGCACAGGCCGCCACCCGTTCGAGCTGCCGGACGCCGACGGCGACCTTTCCGTCAAGCGCCGCCTTCCCGCGCTGGAAAAGACGCTCATCGTGCGCGCCCTGGAGCGCTGCAAGGGCAACCGCACCAAGGCCGCCGAGCTGCTGGACCTTTCCGTGCGCGCCCTGTCGTACAAGATCCAGGACTACGGGCTCGACTAGGGTTTTCTCCGCAAGCCGATTACTGGAACGGCTTGGTTTGGGCGTGTCCCTCCACCGGCTCACTTCCGTCCCGGCGTGACAAAAATTTAAGGGTACAGAGGAACAGAGTCAGACAGAGGGAGATTTGCTCTGTCTGACTCTGTTCCTCTGTACCCTTATGCCGTTTGCCGTCCTTTCGCCCCACTCCGGACCAGCGGCCCCAATCCGCCAGGTCCGACACGAAGTCGTGGGCGAACACGCGCCCGGCTCCTCTCTCCCAGGAGCACTTTCCCCAGCATTCGAGCCAAAAGATCGGCTCGCCTGTGTCCCGAAAAACTCGTTCGCGTGCTGGCGGGTCGCGGTTTGACCTTTGGCTCCCCGCCGCGCAATCGTGCTTGCGTCCACTCCGGGGCCGCACCGGCTCCGGCCAGATCGAGGACGGGGGAAGGGAGGGGACGATGCGGGACGGAAGAGGCGGGTACACCCTGGTGGAGCTGATGGCGGTGGTGGCGGTCCTCGGGGTGATGGCGGCGCTGGGGCTGCCGCGGATGCAGGCGCTGCTGGCGCACATCCGCACGCGCGGCGCCCTGAACCGCGTGGTGGCGGACCTGGCGTACACCCGCCACCTGGCCGTGCGCACCGGACGCACCGCCGCGCTGCAGGTGGAGCCCTCCGGCGACTGCCCGGCCCCGGACAACGGCGTGTCGGGCCACCGCTACCGCATCGTGGTCGCGGGCCCGGACAGCGTGGCGGCGCGGGTGGACCTGCGCCTGGACGCGGGGCGCGTGTGCCTGACCAGCAACCAGTCCGCCCGGGTGGCGTTCAACTCGCGCGGGCTGCTGGCCCCGTTCAACAACCGCACGCTCTCCGTGCGCCACGGCACCTACCCGGCCGACACCCTGCGCATCTCCGTCGTCGGCCGCATGCTGCGGCGCTATTGATGGCGTGTCGATCCGCGCGGCAGAGGAGCGGCACGATCCGGGACGCGATCCCGCTCCCGCGTCTCCGCCCCCTCGGTGTGAGGGCCGATCCGTCGGCGGAAGGGCTTGATTCCGGCGCCGCCGCAACGGCATCTGCAACCCCGCTGCGGCGGTAGCAGAAACCGGAAAAGAGTTCCGGGTTGGAAAGGAATGACTGCGGCCAGATGCGAAAAGGTGGCGTAAATGCTTGCGTTGAAAGGAGTCAGGGCCCGGCACGGAACTTGGTCCTGTCCCGGGCATGATCTGCACGAACTTCCCCTCCCGGTCGCGCCGCGGCGGCTTTACGCTGGCGGAGATGATGGTGGTCGTCGTCATCATCGGCCTGATGGCCGCGATGGCCGGGCCGCGCATGATGCGCTGGGTACAGACGGTGGGCCAGAAGGGCGCCGTCAACCAGGTGGTGTCGGACCTGACCTTTGCCCGCGCGCAGGCCGTGCGGCGGGGCCAGACCGTGTCGCTGCGCCTGGACAACACCACCCGCTACCGCGTCACCGCCGACGACGCGGCGGGCAACGTGGGGCGCGTGCTGACCACGGTGGACCTGGGCACCACGCACCGGGGCACCACCGTGGCCGTGGTCAACGGCCCGGGCCGCATCGCCTTCGACTCGCGTGGCACCATCCGGCCGGGCAGCACCACCGAGCTCAAGATCCAGCGGGGCGCGGTGGTCAAGCGGGTCTGCATCTCCGTGGTAGGAAGAGTCTATCGTGAAAACAACTGCTGAGCCGGGCCGGGGGCGCGAGGGCTTTACCCTGGTGGAAGTGCTGGTGGCCATGGTGATCCTGGCCGTGGGGCTGCTGGCCCTGGAGTCGCTGGCCATCGGCGGCGCGCGCAGGGTGGCGCGCGCCGACCGCCAGACCGAGCTCACGGCGCTGGGAAGCGCCCAGGTGGAGCAGGTGCTGCAGCGCATCGAGATGGGGGTGAACCCTGGCAACGCCGACGTCACCGCCGCGGGCACGCGCACGCAGACCGTGGTGACGCGCCAGGCCGCGGGCACCCGGCACTGGGTCTACACGGTGCAGGTGACGGTGACCCCGCCGCCCCACCAGAAGTTCACTCTGAACCCGATCACGGTGGTGGGTCGTGCCATACAAGCTATCCCGTAGTCCCCGCGCCGGGTTCACCCTGGCGGAGCTGATGGTGGCGCTGGTCATCAGCGGACTGCTGATGACCGTCGTCTTCCAGATGCTGAGCGGCCAGTCGCGCATGGTGGCCGTGCAGAGCGGCAAGGAAGAGGCGCAGCAGAACGTGCGCGGCGCCCTGGAGGTCATCAGCAGCGAGCTGCGCGGCGCCATGCCGGGCGCGCTGCTGAATGCGCAGGATCGCTCGCTCACCTTCATGCAGCCCCGCGCCTGGGGCGTGGTGTGCGGAGTGGCGGGGAGCACCGTGACGGCGCTCTTCCCCATCACCGGCGGCGTGGACAGCTGGAACGTGGCCGAGGCCAGCGGCGTGCTGATCAACCAGGCGGCCACCCCCGCCGATCCCGCCGTGTGGCTGCCCAACCCGCTGGCGCCCGCCGGCCGCGCCCAGATCCAGCAGGTGCAGGTGCTGGCGGGCGGCCCCAACGTGGGCGCCTGCGCCGCCATGCAGGCGCAGGGCAACGTGCAGGCGGTGCAGATCGCCACCAGCCAGCCGCTGACGGGGGCGCAGGGGGCCACCGTGGTCACCTACACGCTCACCCAGTACGACTTCGCCCAGGTGGGCGGCCGCTGGTGGCTGCGGCGCAACAGCGGGGTGAGCGGCGGGACGTTCAACCAGCAGCCCCTGGCGGGCCCGCTGGAGGCCAACGGGTTCACGCTCAGCTACTTCACCGCGGGAAACCCGCCCGTCGCCATCGCCGCGCCGGGCACCAACGCCGCCGCGCTGGCCAGCGTGCGCATGGTGCAGGTGCGGGTGGCCAGCAACAGCACCCAGACCGTCAACAGCCGCGTGCAGCGCGACGAGGGCACCGTGACGGTGCTCCTTCGCAACTGAGCCCCCCTCAACCCCCTGTGGCGACCATGACAAAGAATCCCGGCCGGTGGCGCGACCGCCGCGGCGTGGCCCTTCCGGTGGCCCTGGTGGGGCTGGTGGCGGTGTCGCTGCTGGTGACCACCGCCCTGCTCACCTCCAGCGCCGAGTCGGCCATCAGCACCGCGCAGGCCAGCGGCGCCCGCGCCCTGTACAACGCCGAGGGCGGGCTGAACGAGTACCTGCGCCAGGTGGCCGTGGCGGGGGTGGCGCTGACGCCGGGAACGCAGACGGTGACGCTGGCCGAGAGCGGGCAGCGGGTGCGGGTGACGGTGGCCCGGCTGCGGCAGACCACGCCCACGGCGGCGGGCTCGTTCACCTCCACCTACTCGCTGACGGCCGAGCCGGTGACGGCGGGGGGGGAGGCCACCGGGCGGGCGGTGGTGGCCATGGTGCAGCAGTACGCGCCCCCTTCGGACGCGCTGGCCATGAACGTCACCTCGGCCATCACCCTGGGCGGAAACCTGGACGTGAACGGCAACGCCTTCACCGTCAACGGCCGCTTCAACGGGTGCGGCGTGGCGGCGGGCGTGGACGCGGTGCGCTCGGCCGTGGACTCCAACATCACGGCCAACAACGAAAACCACATGAACAACTTCACCGGCGTCAACGACGCCGGCGCGAACACGCAGGGGCGCGCTGCCATCGACAAGTCGCCGCTGACCCGCGAGCAGCTGGCGGACAACGTGCTCAAGGGGCGCTCCCTGGAAGAGATCGTGGCCCCCATCCCGCTCAACAAGAAGTGGGGGCCCCGCTGGCACTCGGCCAGCAACGACCCCAACCGCGTGTGGGACGGCGACCTGGACCCGGGCGAGGAGGTGGCGGTGGTCGACGCCAACCGCCAGACCATCGAGATCTCGGGCGGCACGGGCGTGGTCATCATCGTGAACGGCAACATGCGCATGCGCGGCAGCGCCCAGTTCAACGGCATCATCATCGTCGAGGGCAACTTCTCGCTGGCCGGAAACCCGCAGATCGACGGCGCGCTGGTGAGCCTGGCCATGGATGGCGAGAACGAGATCATCCAGGACCAGAGCGCCATTGCCAACGGCAGCATCACCGTGCAGTACGACAAGTGCGCCATCGACGCCGCGCAGTCGGCGTTCGGGCGCGCCGCCGGCCCGCAGGCGCCCTACTTCTCGGGCACCACCTACGCGTGGTACGAAGTGGTTCGCTGACGCAGTCAAAGACGGCATGGCGGCGGCACACTTGACTGCGCCGCCATGCCGCACTATCGTGACGCCATCCTCCCCCGCTATCCACGTTTACCCGCTTCCGCGCTGCTCCCGCTTTGCGGTGCAGATTTCCGGGACCCCTTTGCCAAGGCCCATGCTTTCCATTCTGCGGCGCAACAGGACCACGGTGGGCCTCGACATCGGCAGCGGCTTCATCAAGGTGGCGGTGGTGGACCATTCCGGCGCCGAGCCGGAGCTGGTGCACGTGTCGCACACGGCGCTGATCGCCGACGCCATCGTCGAAGGCGAGGTCATGGACCCGCAGATCGTGGTGGAGACGGTCCGCTCGCTCATGGACTCGTCGGGGCTCAAGCCCAAGAAGCTGGTGGCCTCGGTGGGCGGGCGCGACGTGATGGTGAAGAAGATCCAGATGGACCGCATGAAGGAGGCGGACGCCCGCGAGGTGATTCGCTGGGAGGCCGAGCAGTACGTGCCCTTCGACATGGAGAACGTGCAGCTGGACTTCCAGATCCTGGACCCGCTGGACGACGGGCTGCAGATGAACGTCCTTCTCGTGGCGGCCAAGCGCGACGTGGTGGACCAGAAGGTGGGGCTGCTGCGTGACGCGGGGCTGGCCCCGGGCGTCATCGACGTCGACTCCTTCGCCCTGCACAACGCCTTCGAGTACAACTACCCCGAAGCCATGGAGGGGGTGGCCGCGCTGGTGAACGTGGGCCACGAGATCAGCACCGTGAACGTGCTGCAGGACGGCGCGCTGGTGCTGACCCGCGACGTGCCCTTCGGCAGCCGGCGGCTGCGCGAGGACCTGCGCCGCATGCACGGCCTGACGGTGGACGAGGCCGACGCGGTGCTGCAGGGCCGCTCGGAGCGCGCCCGCGAGTTCGAGGAGCTGCTGCGCGGCGGGGCCGAGGACCTGGCGGTGGGAGTGGAGCGCGCGGTGGCCTTCCTGGGCGCGGGCGACGGGGTGACCTCGCCGGGGCGCGTGTTCGTCTGCGGCGGCGGGGCCCGCATCCCCGGCCTGGTGGACGTGGTGGCGGCGCGGCTGCGCGCCCGCACCGAGGTGGCCACGCCGCTGCAGCGCCTGCGCGCGCGGCCGGGCGTCACCTCCTTCTTCGCCGTCGACGAGCTGGCGCCCATGCTGATGCTGTCGGTGGGGCTGGCGCTGCGCCAGGCCGCCTGAGCGCGCGCCCCCCGGACCCGAGCCTTACCCAACCGTGATCGAGATCAACCTGCTTCCCAGCGGCACCCAGCGCCGCCCGGCCGCCCCGCGGCGAGCCGGCGCCGGACCGTCGCTCCCCGCCCTGGGCGCGGACCCGCGCGTGGCCGGCATGGGCGGCGCGGCCGTGCTGCTGGCGCTGCTGGGGGCGTACTGGTTCTGGACGTCGGGGCAGTCGCGCAGCCAGCTGCAGGCGCAGGTGGAGACCGAGGCCGCCGACTCGGTGCGGCTGGAGCGCACCATCGCCCTGATGAAGACGCTGGACACCCGGCGCGATACCATCGACCGCAAGATGGAGGTCATTCGCCAGGTGGACACGCGCCGCTACGTGTGGCCGCACCTGATGGACGAGGTGAGCCGCGCCACGCCGCCCTTCATGTGGCTGACCAAGCTGGCGGTGGTGGAGGACGAGACCGCGCCCCCCGCGCCCACGCCGGCCCCGGCCCCCGCCGCCGCCGCGGCCGACACGGCGAAGCAGCGGGCCGACAGCGCGGCCGCCGCCGCCGCCCCGCCGGTGCCCGCGGGGCCGGTGTTCAACCTGGAGGGCCACGCGGCCACCCCCGAGGCGCTTACGCGCTTCATGAAGAACCTGGAGGCCTCGCCCATGATCCGCGAGGTGTCGCTGGTGACCAGCGAGCGGCAGGACGTGCAGGGGCGCACCCTCTTCCAGTTCACCCTGGAGGCGCGGTGGGAAGAGCCCGACTCGGCCTTCGTAGAGACCGTCCCCCTTCTCACCGTACGGTAGCCCGATGGCGCTTCCCCCCCTGGAGCCGCAGCAGCGCAAGCAGCTGATGTACGGCGGCCTGATGCTGGCCCTGCTGGCGTTCGGCTTCTACGACCGCATCTACACGCCGCGCAACGAGCAGATCGCGGCCCTCGAGACGCGGCTGGAGACGCTGAAGACGGTGAACACGCGCAGCCGCGCCATCACCCGGTCCGGCTCGTCCGAGATGGACCAGCAGCTGGCGCTGTACCGGCAGCAGCTGGAGCTGGCCGAGGGGCTGATCCCCAGCGACGAGGAGCTTCCCAACCTGCTGGACGCCATCTCGGCCGAGGCGCAGCGGGCGGGGGTGGAGCTCACCCTGATCCAGCCCGTGGGCGCGACCGAGGAGGCGTACTACACCCGCCGCGTCTACGACATGGCGGTGGTGGGCGGCTACCACCAGATCGCCGAGTTCCTGACGCGGGTGGCCTCGCTGCCGCGCATCGTGACGCCCACCAACGTGACGGTGGCGCCCCGCGCCGCCGCCACGGGCGGGCGCCCGCAGCAGCAGCCGGCCCGCCCCGGCGGCGCGGTGGAGCTGGAGGCCCGCTTTTCCGTGGAGACCTACGTGATTCCCAGCACCCCGGTGAACGACGATGCGAGCGCCTGAGCGCACCTTGCCGGCACTGGCGGTCCTGGCGCTGGCGGCGGCGCTCTGCGCGCCGGCCCCCGCCGCCGCGCAGGCGGCGGCGCGGCCGGCCGTGGCGGGCGCCCCCGCCGACCCCGCGCTTCCCGAGACGGAGGTGTACCGGCGCGAGGTGTTCCGCTACCCCGCGGGAGGGCGCCCCGACCCCTTTCAGCCCCTGCTGGGAAGCGAGGAGATGGGGGTGCGCGTGCAGGACCTGCGGCTGGTCTCCATCGTCTACAGCGGCGACCCGCGGGGCTCGGTGGCCACCTTTACCCTCCCCGACAGCGCCCAGCGCGTGCGGCTGCGGGTGGGGCAGCGGCTGGGCTCGGTGACGGTGGTCGCCATCCACCAGCGCCGGGTGGACGTGCGCGAGGACGAGATGGGGGTGAGCCGCGTGTACTCGCTGGAGCTGCAGCGCGCGCCCCGGCCCGCCGGGCAGGGCGCGCCCCCCGCGCCCGCCGCCCCGCAGCCGGCCCCCGCCACCCCGGCCGGAGGACGCCCGTGACGACCCCTGAACCCCGAGCCATGAGGCTTTCGATGACGTTGCGCAACGCGGTGCTCGCGCTGCTGCTTCCCGTGCTGGCCGCCGCGGCGCCCGCGCCGGCGGCCCTGGAGGGGAGCGTGGCGGCCCTGCGGCTGGAGGGCCGCGAGGGGCGCACGGAGCTGACGGTGGAGATCGCCGGCGGCGAGGTGCGCTGGACCGACTTCGCGCTGTCGGGACCCGCGCGGGTGGTGGTCGACATCGAGAACGCCACCCTGGACCTGCCGGCCCGCACCTTTACCGGGCTGGACCGCGGCGGCGTGCGCGGCGTGCGCACCAGCCAGCACACCCCCGACGTGGTGCGGGTGGTGCTGGACCTGGAGCGCGAGACCACCTACCAGGTGGAGCGGGTGGGCGGCGGGCTGCGCATCTCGCTGGCCTCGGGCGCGGTGGCCTTTGCGCCGTGGAGCAGCGGCGGCGCGGGCGCGGGCTCGGCGCGTCCGGCGCGGCAGGCGTCCAGCGCGCCGCCCACGCCCTCGCGGCCGGCGGTGCAGCAGACGCAGGCGCGCCGCATCACGGTGAGCTTCGAGAACTCCGAGATGCGCGACGTGCTGGCCACCTTCGCCGAGTTCTCCGGCCGCTCCATCATCGCCGGGATGGACGTGTCGGGGCTGGTGGTGGACGGGGTGCGCTTCACCAACCAGCCGTGGGACGTGGCGCTGCGCACCCTGCTGCAGGCGTACGGCCTGGCGGCGGAGGAGCTGCCGGGCGGCATCATCCGGGTGGACCAGATCGAGCGCCTGGCGGCGCGGGCCGCGGCCGAGCCGCTGGTCACGCAGCCGTTCCGCATCAACTACGTTCCCGCGGGCGACCTGGCGCGCACCTTCGAGTCGATGGTGAGCGAGCGCGGCAACATCGTGGCCGACACCAGCACCAACACGCTCATCGTCACCGAGGTGGAGCGGGTGGTGGCCGACATCCAGTCGCTCATCCAGACGCTGGACGTGCCGGTGCCGCAGGTGGCCATCGAGGCCAAGATCATCTTCGTGGACCGCACGCAGCTGGAGGCGCTGGGGATCCGCTACGACCTGAAGGACTTCCAGGGCAACTCGTTCGGCGGGCTGGTGGAGAGCCCCCTGTACGACCCCGACACGGGGCAGCCCACGGGCGAAAGCACCCCCGACAACCGCTTCCTGCTGGGCGGACCCAGCATCGGCGCGGTGGGGAACGCGGACACCGAGATCGAGGACGCCACGCTGGACGTGGCGGTGAGCCTGCTGCTGGCCAACCGCTTTTCGCTGATCGCGCTGATCAGCGCGCTGCAGAGCACCACCATCGCCGACGTGCAGGCGATGCCGCAGATCACCATGCTCGACAACACCACCTCGCGCATCTTCGTGGGCGAGGAGATCACCTTCCTCACCGCGTCGGCGACGGGCGGCGTGGGCGGGGCGGTGACGCTGCAGCCGGTGCAGGTGGACGCCGGCATCGAGCTGGAGGTGACGCCGCACATCACCTCGGACGGCCGCGTGCGCCTGGCGCTGCGGGCCGAGAACTCCAACCCCCGCACCACCGAGAACAACCTGCTCAACGTGACGCGCCAGCAGGCCGAGACCGAGGTCCTGGCGCAGGACGGCGAGACGGTGGTGATCGGCGGGCTGACGGTGACGACGGTGGAAGAAACCCGCAGCGGCATTCCCTTCCTGATGGACCTGCCGCTGCTGGGCGGGCTGTTCCGGGTGTCGCGCCGCGAGGAAAGCAAGCAGGACCTCCTCATCCTGGTGACCCCCCACATCGTACGGCAGCAGGCCCGCTGAGGGCCCGCCGGATCCGCTTTTAGAGGTACCCCATGAGACTGCTCCGGACCCGGGCCGCCCTGGCGGCGGCCCTTTCGGCCGCCGCGCTGTTCGCGGCCTGCGACAACACCGGCAACCCCTTTCAGCCGGGACCCGGGCCGGGCCCCGGTCCCGGCGGCCCCGCGGCGGCCGACAGCACGCGTCCCACGGCGGTCCTGGTCCTGCCCGACACGGCGACGGACAACCTGGCCGTGGGCGACTCGCTGTTCGTGCGGGCGCGGGTCACCGACAACACGGCGCTGGCCTCGGTGACGGTGGAGGGGTTCTCCGTCCGCGGCAGCGAGTCGCTGGGCACGGCGGTAAAGGTGACCCGCTTCGACAGCAAGACGGTGCGGCTGGACAGCCTGGGCCGCGCGGTGCGCGACACCACGGTGGACCGCTTCCTGTACGCCACCTCCGACACCGTTCCCGAGACGGGGGTGTTCGTGGTGGTGACGGCCCGCGACACGGCGGGGAACGCGGCCGCCGACACCTTCCGGGTAAACCTGGGCGGCCCGCGGGTGAGCCTGCAGCTGGCGTCGTCGGGCGAGCCCCGCGGCGGCTCGCAGATCACGCTGCGGGTAAGCGCCAGCGAGCCGCGCGACCTGCTGACCTCGGTGGTGGTGCGGGGAACGGGGGCGGCCACCTTCGAGCGGGTGCTCACCTTTACCCCGGCGCGGGCCCAGCTCGACTCGCTGCTGGTGATCTCGCTGCCCCAGGCGGCGCTGGGCTCGCTGACGGTGACGGCGACGGCCACCTCGGCCAGCAACCAGCAGGGGGCGTCGGTGCCGCTGGTGCTGTCGGTGGCGGCGGCCGAGGCCGACGTCACGCTGCCGCGCACCACCTTCCTGGCGCCGATCCCGTCGCGGCTGGAGCAGGCGGACTCGTTCGAGGTGCAGGTGTCGGGCGCGGACGAGAGCGGGATCGACTCGGTGGGCGTGACGGTGTTCGCCGTGCGCCGCGGCACGAGCCCGGCCGACACCCTCCGGGTGTACCGGGGCGCGGGGGCCACGACGGGCGGGGCGGTCTTCCGCTTTGCGCTGGCCGAGCTGGGGCTGGACCCGCTGCAGGGGACGAACGTGGACCTGGAGGTGACCGCCTGGTCGCGCGACCTGCGCGGCAACTGCGGCGCCGCCACCACCATGGCCACCCCGCAGCAGCTTCCCTGCGCCACGGGGCCGGGGGGCGCGCGGGTGACCACGGGGGCGGGGCGGCTGGTGCAGCTGTTCGTGGCGCGCGGGCTGACCATGCGCCGTCCCAACCCGGGCGACGTGATCGCCGACCTGGTGGCCGACAGCCAGCGGGTGTACCTGTCCAACCTGTCGCGCAACCGGGTGGAGGTGTTCCCCATCGGCGCCACGGCGTACGGAACGCCGGTGCGGGTGGGCTCGGAGCCGTGGGGGCTGGCGCTGGGGCGCACGGGCGACACCCTGTTCGTGGCCAACAGCGGCGGCACCAACATCTCGGCCATCCCGCTTACGCCGGGGACGCTGACCGAGGCCGAGGACGCGCGCATCTTTACGCCCAACGAGCAGCTGTACCGCGTGGTCTTCGACGAGACGCTGACGCCGGGGCGGGTCGAGGTGTACGACTACAGCGACCGTCCGCAGTTCATCGCGCAGACGTCGCTGGGGCAGCTGGTGTACAGCACCAAGCCCACGGGCGCGGCGCCGGACGGCACGGTGCGCATCTTCGACCCGCGCAAGAACAACGTGGAGATCTTCACGGGGTACGTGCGGCGCGGGGTGATCGGCACCGAGGCCATCGTGGTGAACGCGCGCTCGGCGGCGCTGGTGATCGGCAATCCCAAGCAGCTGGAAGTGTGCGTGCGGCGCCGCGCCGGCGACACCGTGGACCCGCCCTGCTTCCGGGGGAACACGGAGTTCGTGGCCGCCATGGTCGACAGCATGCGGGCGCTGCCGCCGGTGAACGGCGTGCGCTACGACACGCGGGTGGACGTGTTCACCAACATCCAGGAGGTGGGGCTGTCCGACACCACCTTCGTGGCGGTGAGCGGCGACCGCACCACGGTGGCGGTGGGCGAGGGCGTGCGCGAGCGGGCCCGCGTGCCGGTGTTCACGGTGGCGGGCGACTCGCTGGCGCTCTCGGGGAACATCTACGACCTGATCAACAACGCGGACGAGCGGGTGATCGGGCTGGGGCTGAACTACGACGGCTCGCTGGGCGCGGCCCGGGGCACGGGGGTGTACTTCTTTACCCGCGACCTGCGCCTGCAGGGGCGGGCGCCCAGCGGCTCGCCGGCGGGCGGCATCGCCATGCACCCCGAGAACCGCGGCTACCCGGGAGCTCCGGCCAACCGTCGCGCGTTCGTGTCGGGGCTGGACGAGAGCGGGGCGCCGTACATCGACATCATCGACACCTTCAACTTCTCGGGGAACCCCGCCCGGCGCATCTACCTGCGCGACCCGGTGATCGGGGCCATGGCGGTGGCGCCGCGGGCGCCGGGCGACCCGGCCAGCGTGCGGCTGCGGCTGTACGCCATCACCAGCGGGGGCATCCTGTCGGTGGCCATCACCGACGCGGACATGTAGCCGCGTCCCCGCGGCCGCGTGACCATAACCGAGGGCCCGGCGGCGACGCCGGGCCCTCGGTGCGTTTGCGCGGGGATGGATCGAGGATCGGGGACAGCGATCGAACTGCGCCGGCGGGAGCCCTCACCCGCTCGCTCGTACCAGATCCTGAAAGAGAATGATCGTACAGAGGAACAGAGTCAGACAGAGAAAGCGGGCCGAGTGATCATCCTGGTTCCTCTGTCTGCCTCTGTTCCTCCGTACCCATGAAGGTGTTGTTTTCCCGGATCCGGTATTCGTCGGCTCGCCGAGGGTATAAAAATCAAGGAAACACCTGCCATGCTCCGCGCAGCTTGGCGGGAGGGCCAGGGAGGGGGGCGCCGGCGGACGCAGACCAGATCCAGCGTCCCGCCATGGAATCCTCCGTATCGCACTTCCTCCCGCACTTTCGCACTTTCGCACTCTCGCACTATCTTCCCCGCATCATGCCGACCTTCCGCTTTACCACGGCGGGCGAGTCGCACGGCCCCGCCCTGGCGGCGGTCGTGGAAGGGCTCCCCGCCGAACTGCCGATCCTTGCCGACGAGATCGACCGCGAGCTCCGCCGCCGACAGGGCGGCTACGGGCGCGGCGGCCGCATGCGCATCGAGAGCGACCGGGCCGAGATCCTGTCGGGCGTGCGCCACGGCGAAACGCTGGGCTCGCCGGTCACGCTGCTGGTGCGCAACCGCGACTGGGCCAACTGGACGGAGCCCATGTCGCCCTCGCCCGTGGACTCCGCCGGCGACGACGAGGCCATGCGGCGCGTCTTCTTTCCCCGGCCGGGGCACGCGGACCTGGTGGGCGCGCTGAAGTACGACCGCACCGACGCCCGCGACATCCTGGAGCGCGCCAGCGCCCGCGAAACCACCATGCGCGTGGCCGCCGGCGCCCTGGCGAAGCGGCTGCTGGCGGAGCTGGGGATCACGGTGGGGAGCCACGTGGTCTCCATCGGCGGGATCGTGGCCAACCTGCCGGCGGAGCTGCCGGCCGAGCTGAACGCGGCCTCCGATCCCAGCCCGGTGCGGTGCCTGGACCCGGAGGCGGAGGGGCGGATGATCGACGCCATCGACGCGGCCAAACGCGACGGCGACACGCTGGGCGGGGTGGTGGAGGTGGTGGCGCACGGGGTGCCGGCCGGGCTGGGATCGCACGTGTCGTGGGACCGCAAGCTGGACGGGCGGCTGGCGCAGGCGCTGATGTCCATCCAGGCCATCAAGGGGGTGGAGGTCGGCCTGGGCTTCGAGGCGGCCCTGCGGCCGGGCTCGCGCGTGCACGACGCCATCACCCTGGACCCGGCGGTGCCGCGGGGCGGGGGGTTCGGGCGGGTGGGAAACCACGCGGGCGGGCTGGAGGGCGGCATCACCACGGGGCAGCCGCTGGTGGCGCGCGCGGCGATGAAGCCCATCTCCACGCTGATGACGCCGCTGGGCACGGTGGACCTGCGTACGGGCGAGGCGGCCGAGGCGGTGCGCGAGCGCTCGGACGTGTGCGCCGTCCCCGCGGCCGGTGTGGTGGCCGAGGCGATGATGGCGATCGTGCTTGCCGGCGCGGTGCTGGAGAAGTTCGGCGGGGACTCGATGACGGAGTTGCGGCGGAGCTTCGACGCGTACTGCGCCCACATCCTCGCCCGCGGCGCCTTCGCCGGCTGAGGGGGGGCCTCTCCCCCGCCGAGGGCGAATGAATTCGCTGCAACAACTACACGAAGGCCGCCTTCGCGGACTGGAAGCGGTGGGGTAGGGTGAGTCCCTGCCACGTCGCGGGTCAGGAGGCGGCTACTGGTCTCCATCCTGTCGGAGCGGGACCGAATTCTCCCCTCTCCGTGAGGAACGAACGGGGAGGGGCCGGGGGAGGGGCCCTTGGCCGACACGGTGTGATGCCCTTCGAAGCGCGTCACCTCTCCCTCGAGATTAGGGAAGAGGCCGGGAGAGGGGGCCCCACGCGGGCGCAGTTCGATGCTTCCAGAATCACGGTGCCTTGCCGGTTGCACCCGCCGGGGCGAATCCCGGTTTCCATGCAGCGCCTTCCCCCGGACGACCAATCGCGCGTACAATGAGTGAAGCGGCGGTGCAGCGCGTGGTGCTGGTGGGGATGATGTGCTCGGGGAAGTCGGCGGTGGGGGCGGCGCTGGCGCGGCGGCTGGGGTGGACGCACCTGGACCTGGACCGCGAGATCGAGCGCGAGGCCGGCCGCACCGTCCGCGAGATCTTCGCCACCGACGGCGAGGCGGCGTTCCGGCGGATGGAGGCGGAGGCCACGGCGCGCATCGCGCGGCGGACCGGCGTCGTCCTGTCCCCCGGCGGTGGGTGGGTGACCAACCCGGCGCTGCTGGACGCGCTGGGCCCCGGCACGCTGTGCGTGTGGCTGCGGGTATCGCCCGAAGAGGCGGTGCGGCGGTCGGCGGCGGCGCCGGGGGAACGCCCCTTGCTCGCGGGTACCGACCCCCTGGCGGCAATCCGAAGGCTGCTGGGCGAGCGCGAACGCTTCTACGCCCGCGCCGACGTCGAGGTGCTCACCGACGGGCGCTCCGTGGACGCGCTGGCGGACCAGATCAACGACGTGATCCGCGGCCGGGCGTAACCCGCCCGGCACCATGCGGCAAATCCCTATCCCGAAAACGATGGCCGGCAAGAACCCAACGCGGCTGGTGGTGGTGGAGTCGCCCACGAAGGCCAAGACGATCCGCGGCTTTCTGCCGGCGGGGTACCGCGTGGCGGCCTCCATGGGCCACGTGCGCGACCTTCCCGAGTCCGCGACCGACATCCCCGCCAGGTACAAGGGCCAGGAGTGGGCCCGGCTGGGGGTGAACGTCGAGGCCGACTTCGAGCCGCTGTACATCGTCCCCGGCAAGAAGGCCAAGATCGTCTCCGAGCTCAAGGCGCTGCTCAAGGACGCGGACGAGCTCATCGTCGCGACCGACGAAGACCGCGAGGGGGAAAGCATTGGCTGGCACCTGGTGCAGGTGCTGAATCCCAAGGTGCCCATCTCGCGCATCGTCTTCCACGAGATCACCCCCGAGGCCATCCGCGCCGCGCTGGCCAGCCCGCGCCAGATCGACGAGGACCTGGTGCGCGCGCAGGAGACGCGGCGCATCCTGGACCGCCTGGTGGGCTACACGGTGAGCCCGCTGCTGTGGAAGAAGATCTCCACCGGCCTTTCCGCCGGCCGGGTGCAGTCGGTGGCGGTCCGTCTTCTGGTCCAGCGCGAGCGCGAGCGGCGGGCGTTCCGCTCCGCCACCTACTGGGACCTCAAGGCCACGCTGCTGCGCGGCATCACCCCGTTTGGCGCCACGCTGACGGCGGTGAACGGCAAGCGCGTGGCGACGGGGCGCGACTTCGACGAGAACACGGGGCGGCTGAAGACGGCGGACGTGGTCCTTCTGGACGGCGAGCAGGCCCGGGCGCTGCAGGAGCGCCTGAAGCAGTCCGCGTGGAAGGTGGCGGAGACGGACGAAAAGCCCACGGTGCGCCGTCCGTATCCCCCGTTCACCACCTCGACGCTGCAGCAGGAGGCCAACCGCAAGCTGCGGCTGAGCGCGCGCGACACCATGCGCATTGCCCAGCGGCTGTACGAGGAGGGCCTGATCACGTACATGCGTACGGACAGCGTCCACCTTTCGGAGCAGGCCATCAAGGCGTCGCGCAGCCGCATCCGCTCGCTGTACGGCGACAACTACCTGAGCCCGCAGCCGCGCCAGTTCACCACCAAGTCCAAGGGCGCGCAGGAGGCCCACGAGGCCATCCGCCCCGCCGGCACGGAGATGCGCACCGTGGAGGAGCTGCGGCTGACCGGGGTGGAGGGCGCGCTGTACGACCTGATCTGGAAGCGCACCGTCGCCAGCCAGATGGCCGAGGCGCGGCTGACGTACCTGACGGCGACCATCCAGGCGGACGGGGCCACCTTCCGCGCGTCGGGAAAGCGCATCGACTTTCCCGGCTTCTTTCGCGCCTACGTCGAGGGGCAGGACGATCCCGACGCGGCGCTGGAAGACCGCGAAGAGCCGCTGCCGCCGCTGAAGCCGGGCGACGACCTGGCGCTGCGCGCGCTGGAGGCGCTGAGCCACTCCACCCAGCCGCCCGCGCGCTACACCGAGGCGACGCTGGTGAAGATGCTGGAGCAGGAGGGGATCGGCCGGCCCAGCACCTACGCCAGCATCATCGGCACGGTGATCGACCGCGGCTACGTGGAGCGGGTGAGCAACCAGCTGGTGCCCACCTTCACCGCGTTCGCGGTGACGGGGCTGCTGGAGCGCAACTTTCCCTCGCTGGTGGACACGAAGTTCACGGCGCGGATGGAGGAGGAACTGGACGAGATCGCCGAGGGCGACGCCCAGTGGCTCCCCTACCTGCGCAACTTTTTCCTGGGCGCCGACGGGCTGGACGAGACGGTGAAGCGCGGGCAGGAGTCCATCGACCCGCGCGAGGCCAGCACCGTCATGCTGGAGGACCTGGGGGCGCGGGTGCGGATCGGGCGCTTTGGCCCGTTCGCCGAGATGGAGTCGGACGGCGAAACCTTTACCGCCTCGCTGCCGGAGGGGATCGCGCCGGCGGACCTGACGGCGGAGCAGGTGTCGCAGCTGGTGCGCGCCAAGGCCGAGGGCCCGGACGTGCTGGGCGAGGATCCCGCGACCGGCAAGCCGATCCTGGTGCTGCAGGGGCGCTTTGGCCCCTACGTGCAGCTGGGCGAGGCGGAGGAGGGGTCGAAGTCGAAGCCCAAGCGCGCCTCGCTCCCCAAGGGGATGAACCCGGCGGACCTCAAGCTGGACTTCGCGCTGCAGCTGCTCTCGCTTCCCCGCACCCTGGGCACGCACCCGGAGACGGGGAAGGAGATCCAGGCGAACGCGGGACGCTTCGGGCCCTACGTGGTGCACGACGGCGACTTCCGCTCGCTGGCCAAGAGCGACGACGTGTACACGGTGGATCTGGCCCGCGCGATGGAGTTGATCTCGCAGCCCAAGGCGGGACGCGGCCAGCGCGCGGCGATCGAGCCGCTGCGCACGATTGGCGCGCACCCCAAGGACGGGGAGCCGGTGAACCTGTACGAGGGGCGCTACGGGCCGTACGTAAAGCACGGCGCGGTGAACGCCTCCATCCCCAAGGGCACGGGCCCGGACGAGGTGACGCTGGAGCAGGCCGTCACCCTGCTCGCCGAGCGCGAGGCGGCCGGCCCGCCCGCCAAGAAGGGCCGCGGCGGCCGCTCCGCGGCGAAGACGTCGCGCGCGCCGGCCCGGTCGGGCACAAAGAGCGCAAAGGCGGCGGACACGGGGGAGAAGAAGCCCGCGCGCGCCGGCACCAAGTCGAAGACCGCCGCCTCCGCCCGTACCGCCGCGGCGAAGAAGACGGCCCGCACCGCGTCGAAGACGGCCGGCGCGAAGAAGCCGCCGAAGAAGTAGCGGCGACGCGCGGGACGCTCCGCTCGCGCACCCGCGGGGCGGAGCGGTGTACCGACGCGGGATTGCCCTCCTCCGGGTTCGGGGGAGGGCAAGCTTTTCGGGCAGGCAGGACAGGGCAGGATCCGATCGGTTCGACAGGCATCGCGCTGGCGTCCGCCTGCGCCCCCTCCGGGCTCGCATTACTCGCCCACCACCCCCAAAACTGCTGGGGGAGGTTGGGGTGGGGCAGGGATTCGGGCGGTTCGACGGGGATCGCACTGCGTCCGCCGGCGCCCCCTCCGGGCTCGCATTACTCGCCCACCTCCCCCAAAACTGCTGGGGGAGGTTGGAGGGTAGGGCAGGGATTCGGGCCGTTCGGCTGAGGTCGACGCGAGATGGTGGGCGCCCTCTCCCCGGCCCTCCCCCGCAAACTCCGCGGGGGAGGGTGACGCGATCCACGGGCTTCGGAGCGGGATCGAATTCTCCCCTCTCCGTGAGGAACGAACGGGGAGGGGCCGGGGGAG
>NZ_DASWNM010000007.1:0-18679 GCF_036399255.1 Longimicrobium sp. | reverse complement strand
GAGCGTCCGCTGCAGAACGGGCAGGGATCGCTGCTTTCGATTCGCGTTCGAGCCAACTCCACCTCCAGGCAGGAGAGCACCCAATTGCGCCTACCCGAAAGATAATTCGCCAGCGTCACTGAGCAAGGGAGCTGCTACCCGCACTTCTAGGATACTCAATGAAACTTACGCCTCGGCCGCATCAAAGCACCGCCCTCAAGGAACTATCAAGACTCCGGGCCCGGGGTGTCACTCGGGCTCTAGTCGTGATGGCTTCTGGATTAGGAAAAACCTACACAGCTGTGTTCGACGTTCAAGCGTTCGAGAAGAAGTCAAAGCTTCCGCCCAAGATCCTCTATCTTGCACATCAGCATGTGATTCTGGCACAGGCACGTCGGTCATTTGAGAATGTGCTTGGCTCCAGGCAGTATGGGCGGTACGATGGTGAGGTACATGATCGTGATGCAGATGTGCTGTTTGCAACCTTTCAGAGCATGGCCAATGCTCTTTCTGAGTTTGAGCCAACATACTTTGACTACATCATCGTCGACGAAGCGCACCACGGTGTCGCTCCCACACGTGAGAGAGTTCTCAATCATTTCAATCCCAAATTCTATCTCGGGTTAACAGCAACACCTAACCGTACCGATGGTCAAGACATCTTCGAGTTCTACAATGATACAACGGCGATATATTTGCCGTTGGAGCGTGCTGTCTCTGAGGGGATGCTCTCGCCGATTGATTACCGCGTGTTTTCCGACGCGATCGATTCGGAGGTGCTGCGGCTCATCTTGGCTGATAAATCAGCGAAATCGATCCGGTCACACTTCCGAGCTCGTGTGGATGCGGATATCCGCGACGTTGTCTTACAGGAATCAGCAAAACTCTTTACTACGCCAAAGGTCATTGTTTTCTGTCAAACCGTGGAGCAGATGCATAGCTTCGCAAAGCTTTTCCCACGCTCTGCCACGATCTCCGGCAGGGACAGCAGGGCAACGCAGCTCGACACCGTTCGGGCATTTTCTAAGGGAGAGACTGCCATACTGCTTGCGCGGGATGTGCTGAACGAAGGGGTTGATGTACCTGATGCCAATACGATTGTGTTTCTCCGGAACACTGAGTCCCCAGTTATCTTTCTCCAGCAGCTTGGCAGAGGACTCAGGAAGAGTGAAGGCAAGGATCGTGTACTAGTACTAGATTTTGTAGACAATGTAGATCATTTCATATTTGTATACGCCCTTATCTCCAAGATACAAGCTGAGCAAAGGCGGTTGCAACCTGCTGGTTCACTAGAGTTTGCAGCGCGCATAGATTTGGACCAAGTTGCTCGTGAGGTTATATCTGCGGTTATCAGAAGGAAAGAAGAGAAGAATATCGTTTTTGATCTAGCGGCGCTGTCCGGCGCCCTAGACCACAAAGTCGGCATCAAAACGCTTCAGAATATGGTCAAGTTGGGCCTGCTTGTTCCAGACTTCTCTTGGGAAAGTACCCCACGTCAACAAAAGCACTATCTGGAGCGGGCGACAATGCGTCGGTTTCTTAGTCACGTGCACTCCATGCAGATCCCAGAGGGCCTGCTTCACGAACGCACGTTTGCTGCGAGCACTGGAAAGTCCATAAAGTGGTTGCACCTCCAGGAGAAGACCGGACGAGTTCCGGCTGCGTGGGTGCATATCCGGGGAAATGGAAGAGTGGAGTTCTACTACCACGCGACGAGCGTCGTTTAGATGATGCGATGATCTGTCACACCCCCCTGCCTGGCTCGTCCGTATCGGTAGAGGTGCGCTAATGCTGATGCAGTATGCGGAATTGGGGCTGCTGGCGTGCCCACATGTCGCGCAAGGACTGAAGTTTCGGCCGCGGACACGGCGTTTTCCGCGTAGATGAGGTGGCGGGAAACAGGTCCGCGTGTTGGCGGGTCGCGGTTTGGACGGGGAAGGGGACGTTCTTAGCTTGGGGGATGTGCAGTCCGGGCGTTTTCCCATCCCCCTGAACCAAGGTGGCCCCGATGAAGTCACCCGACCTGATCCGCCTGATCGAGAACGACGGCTGGAGCCGCGTGCGTACGCGGGGCAGCCACCGGCAGTACACGCATCCCTCCAAGGCCGGCGTAGTCACGGTGCGTCGCCATCCCACGGAGGAGGTGGGGCCGGGCGCGCTGCAGGGCGTGCTTCAGCAGGCGCAGGTGCAGCCATGAAGCGCTACCTGGTCGTTATCGAGCGCACGGAAAGCGGATTCTCCGCGCACGCGCCCGACCTGCCGGGGTGCGTAAGCTCAGGGCTCACGCGGCAGGAGGCGGAGACCAACATCCGCGAAGCGCTGGACTTTCACATCGACGGGCTGCGGAGGGAAGGCCGGCCAGTGCCCCAGCCGCGCGCCGAGTACACGCAGGTGGAGGTCGCGGAGAGCGCGGCGGCGTGACTCCCAAGGTTTCAGCCCGAAAAACAACAGCGAGAGGTACAGAGGGGCAGAGAACAGCCAGAGGAACAGAGGACAACCGATTTTCCTCTGCTCCTCTGGCTTTGTCTGTTCCTCTGTACCCCCGCTTTTTCGTCAGGCCGTCGGGGCGCGGTAGCTGAAGCGGGACTTGAGCTTCAGGAAGGGCTTTTCGTACAGGTTCCAGCTCGCCAGCGCGACGAGGATGGAGGCCGCGAACATCAGCGCCACGTAGCCCAGCAGCCCCGGCAGCTCCCAGCGCGTGCCGGCGAGCGCGTCGGGCGACACGCCGGCCAGCCGCGCCAGCCCGACCAGCGGCACGTGCAGCACGTACAGGCCATAGCTGTAGCGGCCAAAGAAGCGCAGCACGCGGGCGGAGAGCAGGCGCGACAGCATCGGCCAGCCGCCGTCCAGCGCCAGCACCAGCACGGCGCCGAAGAAGAAGGCCAGCGCCGAGTATCCAACCGAGAGCATGTACGCGCCGCCGGGGTTGAAGCCGGACGGATGCAGCGGCGCCCCGGCGAGCGCCAGGAGCGCCAGGATCAGCACCGCCAGCGCCATCCGCCGCAGCCGCGTCGATCCACCGCTGCCGCGCGCCATCAGCGCAATCGCGCCGCCCAGCGCCAGCCCGTCGATGCGGCCGAACGTATGGAAGTACACCGCGCGCAGATCATCCACCGTGAACACGCTGAATACGCGGTACGCAAGCGCGCCCACGAGACAGCCGGCGCAGATCCGCAGCGCGGCCGTGCGCGAAAACGTGAAGATGACGAGCGGCCAGACGAGGTAGAACTGCTCCTCGATGGCCAGGCTCCACAGGTGCGCGGCGAAATCCAGCGTGCCGCTGCTCATCGGCCGGAAGTTCTGCAGGTACAGCCAGTACGGAAGCTGGTCGGCGAACGAAGTGGTGTACGCGCGGGCGCCGATGAGCGGCGGGACGATGAAGAGCAGCAGGACGAAGCCGTAGTACAGCGGCAGAATGCGCAGCGCGCGGCGTGCGTAGAAGGTGCGGTAGCGGTGCGGCGTCGCGCGCGCGTCCGCCAGGATGCCGGTGATCAGGAAGCCGGAGAGCACGAAGAACAGGTCCACGCCGGTCCACCCAAGGCTGAACAGCTGCTTGATCGCGCGCGGCGGAGCACTCGTGGGGGCGGCGAGCGCGGAGGTGAAGTGCAGCAGCAGCACGGCCAGAATGGCGCACCCGCGCAGGCCGTCCAGCGCGGGGATGTGCGTGGGCTCGCCCGTGGGCGCGGTGCCGCCGTGCGGCTCGGTGTGCGGAGGCGGCGCGGTCGCGGCGGGCGGGAGGGTCAACGTGCGCTGCGGGAGAGGCGTTCGGCGGGAGGGCGCGGTAAGGTATTGATATTCCGGATGATGGACAACGGGCGCCCGTAGCCGTACCGGATTCGCGGCCCGCGGAAACACCTGTCATTCTGAGGGAGCGCCCACGTCGGGCTTTGCTAAAAACCCTTCGCCCATCCCAATCAATCTGTCATTCCGAGGGAGCGCACACCCGGCACCTTGTCGTACCCCCAAACCCGGTGCGCGACCGAGGAATCTACTTTCCGCTTCCTCGTGGCCAGCCGCGACGCCCCAGACTGACCCTATCTGGCTGTTTCGCCGCCGCGGCGGTGGTGCGGGCTACCGCGTCCAGCCTCGCGCGAGCCGACGGTAGATTCCTCGGCCCTGCAACCTGCGGCGTGTTCAGCCAATTTCAGCGTGGCCGGGCCTCGGAATGACAGACGGCTTTTCATCCAGGGCGGTGCGGAGCGCCGCCGGACTTATGGAGACAACGCTTCAAGACGATCGTCGCCGCCCTCCAGCACGCCGCGGATGAAGCGGGCCATGGCGGCGAGCACCACGTCCCGCTGCTCGGCGTGGGGGGCGTGGCCGCAGCGGGGAACGAGCAGCGTCTGGACGGGGCCGCGGGAGTGGCGCTCGATGGAGCGGACGTGCGCCCAGCTGCCGTACTCGTCGTCCTCGCCCTGCACCACGAGGGCGGGGACGGTGATGCCGGGGAGCACGTTCTCGATGTTCCAGGCGCGGAAGCCGGGGTCCAGCCACACGCGGTTCCATCCCCAGAACGCCACGTCGGTGTTGTCGCCGTGGTGGCGCGCCAGCCGCTCGCGCAGGTGGGTGGTGCGGTACACGTCCGCGATCCTGGCGATGCTCTCCAGTCCGCACGGCTCGGCGAAGACGTGCGGCGCCTCCAGCACCAGCGCGCGCAGGCCGGGGACGGGCGCCGTCCCCGCCGCGATCAGCGCGATGGAGGCGCCGTCGCTGTGGCCCAGCAGGATGTGTTCGCGGATGCCGGCGTGCGCCACGACGTCGCGCAGCACCTCCGCCTCATCGTGCATGAAGCGGATAGGACGCGGCAGGGTGGCGGTATCGGAGCGCCCGTAGCCGGCTCGGGAATAGACCAGTGCACCGCAGCCGGTGGCCGCCGCCAGCGCGTCCGGGAAGTCGCGCCACAGGCTTACGCTGCCGAGCCCTTCGTGCAGAAAGACGATCGTCGGCGCCTCGTCCGGCGGCGGGCCGATCCAGCGGCACTCCAGCCGCGTTCCGCCGATCTGCAGGAAATCCATGCGGACGTGCGGGCGTCCGGGTCAGGCGAAGCCGCCGCCGCGCGGACGGCGGGTGCGCAGGCGGATGTTGCCGGCCAGCGGGGCGAGGTCGGTGTCGGAGCCGGCGAGGGCGATGCGGGCGCGCTCCACCACGGCGGCGCCGTCCGGCACCCGCAGCCCGAACGCGACCTCCGCCTTGCGGCACAGCCGCTCTTCCCACGCGATCAGGTCGCGCGGCACCGTCCGGCCGCCGCGGCGCAGGCGCGCGTGCACGCCCTCGTGCACGATGGACGAGCCAACCTGCTCCGCGGTGAACTTGGCGACGAAGTAGGTGTCGAGGCTGCAGTTGCGCGCCGCGTCGAACATCGCGCGGACACCCTCCTGGCGCACCAGCAGGATGCGGGCGAAGTCGCGGCGCATTCCGCCCAGCCGCCAGGGCGTGTACCGCGCGACCAGGTCCAGCGCGTCCTCGATCTTCCCGAACAGCGCGTCGGTGGACGCGAACTCGCCATCGTTCACGATCCACACGCCGATGCCGTGGATGCGGCGCCGTTCGGACGCGGCGCGCAGCACGGCTTCGTGCGCGCGGGCCTCCGCCGCGTCGATGAGCCTGCGGATCATCCGTCCTCCTTCATCGTCAATCCGTCTTCATCGTCAATCCGTCGTCCAGCCGCGCCAGCAGGTCCAGCGCGTTCTGCGTGGCGGCGCCCGAGGCGGTGTTGTCGAAGATGCACCACACTTCGCGCCCCGCCTCCCAATCCGCGCGGATGCGGGCGGCGAGGGCGTCGAGGTAGTCTGCATCATACGCGGAGTAGTAGATGCGAGGCGAGCCGTGCAGGCGGTAGTAGGCCAGGTCGCGACATCCACCAGGCTCCGCTGCCTCCGGCACGCGCGCCGGGTCCGCCGCCACGCGCGCCACCTTCCACCGCGCCAGCAGGTCGCCCGCATCCGCCGTGAACCAGGTGGCGTGCCGCGGCTCGCAGACGAGCGAGACGTCCGTCCGGGCGCGGAGCGCGGCGAAGAAGCGCTCCGCCGTGCCCGCATCGTACTGCAGGCTGGGCGGAAGCTGGACGAGCAGGCACGCCAGCCCGGCGCCGAGGCCCGCGGCTTCGGCGAGAAAGGTGTCGAGCGCCTCATCCGCATCCACCAGCTTCAGCTGATGAGTGATGGTCTTGGGCAGCTTGGCGCAGAAGCGGAAGCCGGGCGGCACGCTCTCCGCCCAGCGTGCGTAGGTCGACGGGCGGTGCGGGCGGTGGAACGACGAGTTGATCTCCACCGCGTCAAAGCGGCCGGCGTAGCGCTGCAGGTGCGTGCCCTCCGTTGGAAAGGCCGGCTGCACGTCGCGCGGCAGCGTCCACCCGGCGCATCCCACCACGCAGCGGGTGAGGGGCGCGGGTTGCGCGCCGGGCGCTTCAGCACGCATATACACCCACGGTTCGGCTCTCTCTGAATTCGATCTCCGCCATCTCATTCCACCTGACGAGGCATCCCGATGAAGCGCTACCTGATTGCCGCTCTCACGCTCTGTGCCGCGCCCGCGGCGGCGCAGGCGAACGCGAATCCCGCCATGGGCTCGGTGAAGCCGCTGTGGGAGCAGACCACCGCCTACCTGCTGGCCGCCGCGGAGCAGATGCCCGAGGCGGACTACGGCTTCAAGCCCACCCCCGAGGTGCGCAGCTTTGGCCAGCTGGTGGGGCACGTGGCCAACGCGCAGACCATGATCTGCGGCGCGGCGATGGGTGAGGCGCCCCAGCAGGGCGGGCGGAACTGGGAGCAGGTCACGGAAAAGGCGGCGCTCATCGAGGGGCTGCGCGCCTCCAACGCCGTCTGCGCGCGCGCGCACGAGCAGTCGGACCAGGCGGCGCTGCAGATGGTGCGGATCTTTGGGCAGGAGCGCACGCGCCTGTCGGCGCTGATCCTGAACGCCGCGCACAACTTCGAGCACTACGGCAACATCGTCACCTACATGCGCATCAAGGGGATGACGCCGCCCAGCAGCCAGGGGAACTGATCCGCCGGGGCCGCTGGAGCGAATGAATTCGCCGCTGGAAAATCGCAAAGTCCGCCTTCGCGGACTCGGCGGCCCGGCTATGTGCGGTGTCCCAAGCACTGGCGCGTCCGCAACCGGGCGATCACCGAGTCAGATCCGTAAGGGCGAATGAATTCGCTGCAACAACCACACGACGTCCGCCTTCGCGGACAGGCGGCTCCTGAGACAGCCTCGGGGTTTGGTGGGCGTGGCGGGGATCGATGAGGCCGCTGTTTCAGCCTACCGGATGATACAGGAAACGCCGTCCGCGTGAAGTGCGGACGGCGTTTCTCGTTCCGGGGATCCAGCACCCTAACGGTTTACAAGTTCACGGTATACGAGATCACGGGATTCTTTCGTAATGAAATCGCTGACGAGCGTCTTTTCAGTCTCGTCTAGTGCGCCGGACAGCAGATTTACAGCTATCAAAACTTTACTAAGCGGATACGCGTAGCCTTCGTTTGGGACCAGCAATAGATATGGCCGTAGCTGCTGATCCAAACGGGGTAGCTTTGCAAGAAACTCAAGATGGTTAAAAATGTGAAGCGCATCAAGCAATCCATTGATCGCGCATTCGGTTTCTGTCCAAGCACGATCCTCTACGTTCAATCGTGGACTAGCGGCAGCGATCTGGCGAGCTGCCCACTCTGACTTACTCCAGACGGACTTTGTTTTCCTAACGAATGAACCGACCTCGGAACTGGTACCATATTTCGTCAAGAGCCAGAGCGCCGCTAGCACCTCAATGACAGTTCGTTCCGACTTAGCTGCTAAGGTGTGAGCGTAAGCGACTAAGCGCGTCCGACTTGCCCCCGTGCGAGGCACACGCCAACTGGTTAGCAAATGAACTGCTGACAGGAGTGCCGCATCGTCATTGTATTGAGTGTCCTCGAGAAACGTAATCACCTGCTCAAAACGGCGGCGGTTAAAGCCAAGCTTCTCGTAGTATCTGAATGTACTGTCGCGCAGAGCTGGGTTGTTTCGTAGAAAATCGGGCGTGTGGCTTACAAGGAACGGGTCGTTTAATTTGCCCAAAAAAGTATAGTACCGTTTGACAACTTTTTCCCAATTCCCTAGCCGTTCTTTGCGGAAGAACTTAAGTAGTTCTTTCCGGACTAGCCGTCTTACTCTTTCAGTGGTGATAGCTTTGCCAACCCTGAAGTTCAACAAATTTGTTAAGACGGTTATCTGTCGGTTTTCCCGAATCCAGAAATGTTGAACGGCAGATTTGCCGGACATGATGCGACTCTTCCCGGCATTCAACCGTAAGCCCATGCTGTTCGCGGCGTATTCTAGCTTTCCGAGTACCACCCTGCCTTCGTGGACCGAGTCAACCCCAAAATCGATATCGTCCATCCAGCGCACAAACTCTCCGCCTGTGGCGGCGGTTAACTCTCGGTCAATTGGGAAAAGGTAAACGTGTGCCAACAGCCGCGGAGCATCAAGATTCAACTGCGGTAGCCCGACTCCTGTGAGTGGGATGTAGTGAGGTCGCCATGTGAACGCTTCTAGCATAAAGAATAAGAAGTCGAGAAGTGTCTCGCTAAAGTGGCCAAGGCTGGCAAGAGTATTGCGAAGCGAATGCAAAGGAATGCTGTCATAATAATTTGCGAGATCAGTTACTACAACAAATGAATGGTCTTCAGTGAATTCCCAAATGCGGGCCTGAAACTCGGGCCAGAGGAGCCACCACTCGTATGAGAAGCTTTCGTCTACATCCTCAATTGATGGCCGAAGACTAGAGCGGCTGTAAAAGGCGTTCGCATGAGGCTGCTTGCTCAGAACCTCTTTCTCAATTGCGTGCACAAGGGTCTGGAGCAATAATGCGTCTGCGGCGGACGGCAACGGTATGCGCCGCGGAATGCCGTCTCTTTTTTCCAGCCTAATGATCTGTGCGGGTGAGGGCCGGTAATAGCCACTAATCACTGAAGCACGCAGCCTCTGCAAGAATGGGGTGAGGGCGCGGTGGACTTCGAGGTAGTCGTGAAGATCTGCAGCAGTTTGTCCGCGTAGTTGATTTCGTACAATACGCTTCCAAATAGTCCGCATCACCGGTACTGAGAACGTATTGTCGAGATCTCTCCCCCGCTCTGCAGTGCGATTTGTATCCATTGTTCCGTTCAGTCGGTAAGCCCGTGCTCACCCGCGTGGCCGTTGATGAAGCGGTCCAGCTCTTCGCCGCGGCGCTCGGCGTCGGACTCGCCCAGGGCCATCAGGCGCTTGGCGTAGTCGTCCTGGAACATGAGCATGCTCAGCACGTCGGGCGAGCGCGTCTCTCGCGTGCCCAGGCCGCGCGTCAGCATGCGGAATGCGCGGGGGAGGCGCGGCTCGTACTCGGCGGCGATGCGGGCCAGGTCCTTGGACGGGCGCATCACCAGCACCTCGACGATGCGCATTCCCTCGCGCCGCTCCTGGGGCACGCGCCGCAGCACGTCGTTCATCCGCTCCATGCGCGCCACGTCCTGGTCAACCAGCTCCAGGAAGATGGCGTCCAGCAGCAGGCCGATGACCTGCGCGGGCGGCGGATAGCCGGCGATGTCGGGGCGCGACGCCTCGCTGCGGCTGCGGTCGTACCGCGTGGAGACAGTGAGGATCTTGCTGGCGCCCAGGTGCAGGGCGGGGGAGAGCGGCGCCGTAAGGCGAATTCCGCCGTCGCCGTACCAGTGCGGCCCGATCTGCACCGCGGGAAAGAACAGCGGCAGCGCGGCCGAGGCCATGATGTGGTCCACCGTGATGCGGCACTGCCGGCTGATGCGCCCCGGCCGCTCCCACGTCTCGATCTCGCCGCCCTGCACCCAGATGACCGACTGCCCGGTGGTGTAGTCGGTGGTGCTGATGGCGACGGCGCGCAGCCGGCCCCGCTGCAGGTTGTAGTCGATCCCCGTCAGCTCGCCCCCCACCGGCGCCAGCGACTCTTCCAGGAACTGCCGCAGCGGCGCCGTGTCGACCAGCGCCCGGGTGCGCGCGTCCGTGATCCCCCCCGCCGTCAGCCGCAGCCCCCAGCGGCCGATGTTGCCCACCAGCGAGCCCACATCCACCCGGAAGATCTTCTCGGGGATCAGCTCCGCCCACAGGCTGGCCAGCTCGTCCACCGCCTGCCGGAAGCTGCCGTGGTGCTGCGCCAGCAGGGCGATGTTGATGGCGCCCGCCGAGACGCCGGTCTGGATGGGGATGTGCAGCTCCGGATAGGTGCGCGCCAGGTAGCGCAGCATTCCCACTTGGTACGCGCCCCGCGCCCCGCCGCCGGTAAGCACCAGCGCCAGCTCGCCCCGCTCCGTCACGCTGCCCACGGATGGCGCGAACTCGCGGCCCGCCTGCGACGGCTTCAGCGCTTCCGTATCCCCCGAATCCGTCATCTGCGCGGCCTCAGCGGCGAAAGACGATGCGCCCGCCCACCACGGTCATCGCCGGCGCGGCCTTGAGGATATCCACCTCAGGGATGGTGAGCAGGTCGCGGTCCCATACCACCAGGTCCGCCAGCATCCCCGGCCGCAGCGTTCCCTTCTGCGCCTCCTGCCACTCGCCGTACGCGGCCGCCGCGGTGTACAGGCGGATGGCCTCCTGGCGGGTGAGCCGCTGCTCCGGCATCCAGCCGCCCGGCGGCACCCCCGGCTCCTCCCGGCTCTGGCGGGTGACGGCGGAGTAGATGCCTTCCACCGGCGGCATGGGCTCCACGGGAAAGTCGGTGCCGAAGATGACCACGGCGCCCGCGTCCAGCAGCGAGCGCCACACGTACGCCCCCTCGGTGGCCCGCTCGCGCCCGATGCGCGTCTCCACCCAACGCATGTCGCTCGTCGCGTGCGTGGGCTGCATGCTGGCGATGACGCCCAGCTGGCGAAAGCGGGGGATGTCGGCCTGGTCCAGCACCTGGGCGTGCTCGATGCGGTGGCGGCGCGGGCGGGGGCCGTTAATGCGGGCCGCGCGCTCGAAGGCGTCCAGCGCCTGCCGGTTGGCCGCGTCGCCGATGGCGTGCAGGATCACCTGCAGCCCGGCCGCGTCGGCCGCCGTGACCAGCGAGTCCAGCTGCGCTTCCGTGTACTGCGGCAGGCCGTGCGTGTGCTGGTCGGTGAACGGCTCCAGCATGGCGGCCGTGCGCGAGCCCAGCGTCCCGTCGGTGTACCCCTTCAGCATCCCCATCCGCAGCCACTCGTCACCAAAGCCGGCGGTGACGCCCAGCGCGTCGAGGCCCTGGATGGCGCGCATGTCCAGCGGGTGCCAGCCGTACACGCGCACGGTGAGCGAGTCGGCGTCGCGCAGCTCCTTGTAGATCTGCATGTCCATCCCGGAGACGTCGCTCTGCACGCTGGTGACGCCCGTGCGCGCGGCCAGCTCCAGCGCGGCCATGATGCCGCGGCGGGTCTGCGCGCGCGTCGGCGCCGGCACGTGGCGGCTGACCAGCCCCTCGGCGGTCTCCTTGAGGATGCCGGTGGCCTCGCCGCGCGCGTCGCGCACCACTTCGCCGCCGGAGGGGTTCGGCGTGTTGCGGTCCACGCGGGCAAGGCGCAGCGCGGCGGTGTTGGCCCACGAGGTGTGGCCGTCCACGCGCGACAGCAGGACGGGGTTGTTGGGGGCGGCGCGGTCCAGCCCTTCCTTCGTCGGCCAGCCGCCGGCGCCCAGTTCGGAGGCGGGAAGGCGGGTGTGGTCCCAGCCGCGGCCCAGGATCCACTCGCCGGGCTGCGCCTGCGCGGCCGCGGCGGCCACCCGCCGTTCGATCTCGGCCAGCGAGGTGGTGCCCAGCAGCTCCACCTGCAGCAGCCCGCGCCCGCCGGCGCCAAAGTGGATGTGCGCGTCGTTGAACCCCGGCGTCACCAGGCGGCCCCGCAGGTCGACCACCTCCGTGGTCCGGCCGGCCAGGCGCCGCACCTGGTCGTCGGTGCCCACGGCCAGCACGCGGCCGTCGCGCACGGCCAGCGCCTGCGCGACGGTGTTGGCGCTGTCGGCCAGGAACACGCGCCCGCCGACGAACACCATGTCCGCCGCACTGTTCTCGTCCGCCGGGGCGTCGCCGGTCTGCGGCCACCCGGGCGACTGTGGCCCCGGGGGCATGCCCGTGGGGTTGGGATGATTGACGGGGGGCGCCACGCGCGACGGATAGCAGGCGGACAGCGCGCAGAGCGCAAGCAGGGCGAAACGGGCTCTCATGCCGGGTGCCGGGCTGTTGAGGACGTGGTGTGGGGGGAACGGCTCCATCATACGCTCGCGGACGCGCCGTGACAAACGGGTGGTGCGGAGGGTGCGGACGACGGGGGATGATTTCGGCGCGCCCGCCGCCGGAGATCCGTATCACCCGTGGCGCAACCGGGCCGTTCACCCGCGCCGGGACCGGAGGGATGGGGATGATGGAGCAGAGGGCGTTCGGGGCCAGCGGGCTGGTGGTGCCCGCGGTGGGGATGGGGACGTGGCAGTCGCTGGACGTGCATGGCGAGCGCGACGAGGCGGACCGGCACGCGGTGGTCCACGCGGCGATGGAGGCCGGGACCACGCTGTTCGACACGTCGCCGATGTACGGCGAGTCCGAGCGGGTGCTGGCGGGGGCGCTGGGCGGGCGGCGCGAGGGCGTCCTCGTGGCCGACAAGGTGTGGACGCCCTCCGCCGCGGAGGGGCGCGAGCAGGTGCGGCGGGCGCTGGCGTGGTACGGCGGGCGCGTCGACATCTACCAGATCCACAACCTGGTCGTCTGGCGCGAGCACCTGCCGATGCTGGAGGAGCTGCGCGCGGCGGGCTCGGTGGCCGTGGTGGGTGCCACGCACTACGCGCACTCCGCCTTTGACGCGCTGATGGAGGTGATGCGGACGGGGCGCATCCAGATGATCCAGGTTCCCTACAACGCCGCCGACCGCCTGGTGGAGTGCGAGATTCTGCCGCTGGCGCAGGATCTTGGGCTGGGTGTGCTGGTGATGGAGCCGCTGGGGAGCGGCGCGCTGGTCCGCCGGGCGCCGCCGGCCCGCGACCTTGCCCCGCTGGCGGAGTTCGGCGTAACGACGTGGGCGCAGGCGCTGCTCAAGTGGATTTTGAGCGATCCGCGGGTGCACTGCGTGATCCCCGCCACCCGCCGCCTGGAGCGCGTGGCCGAGAACGCCGCCGCCGGCACGCCGCCTTGGTTCGACGCGGACACGCGGGAGTACGTGGCGCGCCTGGCGTCGAGATAATACCAGATCCTGAAAAAGAATAATCGTACAGAGGAACAGAGTCAGACAGAGAAAGCGAGCTGAAATATCTTCTTGGTTCCTCTGTCTGACTCTGTTCCTCTGTACCCATAAAGGTGTTGTTTTCCCGGATCCGGTATAAGGCCGAAATGCCGACGCGCCGGCGGAGGGCTACGGGACCGCGACGAACCGCAGGTGGTCCAGCAGGTGCTCCAGATGCGCACGGCCCAGGCGCGACCAGACGTTGTACAGGCAGTCCTGGCCGGGAATGCGCAGATAGGCCAGCTGGTTGGGCCCGGAGCCGCCCTCGGGGCCGTACCCCGCGGTGCCGCCGTCCGCCCAGGCGCGGCGGTGCGGCCAGTCGTCGTACGCGGGGTCCGCGGCGCGGCTTCCCGTCCCCGCCACGCCGAACGCGCTGCGCAGTCCCGGCCGGTCGTACGCCACGGACCATCCGCCGCTGAACGTGGCGGCGCGCGCGGTGGCGCCCGCACCCTCTCCCAGGCTGGAAGGCGCCACCAGCGCGCAGGTGGCGCGGTTTGGGGCCTTCCTCCACTCCGCCGCGAACACGGCCGGCACCTCGCCCGCGGACAGGCGCCCGCCGGCCCACGGCGCCGCGGCGAGCGCTGGAGGCGCGGGGGACACGGGAGGAGCGGGCGCGGGAGCCGGTTGCGGCGCGGGCGCCGGAGCCGGGACGGGCGCCGGAGGGGCTTCCGCCGCGGGCGCGCACGCCGCCGCGAGGAGCAGCATCCCGGCATGAATGAACAGTCTGCGCTTCGACATCGGCTCCGGCCTCACGTCTGGCTGAATACGGCTCGGCCCCCGCGTACCCCGCGTCGAGGGCCGATCAAGATGTCCGTCTCGCGCAAGCACTCTGCCAGGGCCCGTCCGTCCCCAACAAGAAGCAAGTTTCACACAGAGTCAGCAGAGTCAACAGAGTCATCTCGTGCCGTTTCCTCGCGTCCGGACGGGGCCGGCAGCAGCGCCGCGGACGCCCGGGCGGGGGAGAGAGGCCTTTCTCTTGCAGCGCCCCGGCCCCGATTTTTTCGGAACCCCCAACGCCGAGCGCATGTCTGAGCCGCACCTCTACACTCCGCCCGACCCCGCCGCGCCGGGCGAGCTTTCGTCCGCGTACCTGGCGCAGCTGCTGGAGGCGGTGGAGCAGGCCGTGATCGCCACCGACGCGGCGGGCCGCATCGTGTTCTGGAACCGCTGCGCCGAACGGCTCTACGGCTGGCGCGCGGAGGAGGTGCTGGGGCGCGACGTGGTGGAGGTGGTGCCGTCCGAGATGTCGCGCGAGCAGGCCGCCGAGCTGATGGAGCGGCTGCGCGACGGCCAGCGGTGGCAGGGCGAGTTTCCCGTGAAGCGGCGCGACGGCTCGCGCTTTCACGCCTGGGTGAGCGACGTGCCCCTGCGCGGTCCGGACGGGGCGGTGGTGGGGATCGTGGGCGTGTCCACCGACCTGACCTCGCGGGTGCAGGCGCAGGCGGCGCTGGACCGGGCCGAGGACGAGGCGCGGCACGAGCGCGAGCGGCTGTGGAGCGTGTTCCGCAACTCGCCCGCGGCGCTGGCGCTGGTGCGCGGCCCCGACTACGTGTTCGAGCTGGCCAACGCCGCCTACGTGCGGCTGGTGGGGCGCGAAGTGGTGGGCACCGGCTTCCGCGGCGCCTTTCCCGAGCTGGAGGGGCAGGGGATCTTCGAGCAGCTGGACGACGCCTGGCGCAGCGGACGGGCGCAGGTGGCCATCGAGCGCAAGGTGCGCCTGTCGCGGCCCGGCGGCGAGCGGGTGGACCGGTACTTCGACTTCACCTTTCAGCCGCTCGCCGAGGCGGACGGGCGCACCGAGCGCATCCTCATCCAGGCCACCGAGGTCACGGGGCAGGTGTACGCTCGCCAGAGCGCCGAGCAGGCCCGCCACGCGGCGGACGAGGCCAACCGCGCCAAGAGCCAGTTCCTGGCCAACATGAGCCACGAGATCCGCACCCCCATCAACGCCATCACGGGGTACGCCGAGCTGCTGGAGCTGGGGATCGGCGGGTCGCTGACGGAGCAGCAGCGGCACCAGGTGGAGCGCATCCGCAGCAGCAGCGAGCACCTGACCACGCTGGTCAACGAGGTGCTGGACCTGGCCAAGGTGGAATCGGGCCAGATGAGCGTGCAGCGCGAGCAGGTGGCCGTGGCGCAGGTGCTGGCCGACGCGCTGGCCATGGTGCAGCCCCAGGCGGCGCAGCGGGGGCTGCGGCTGTTCGACCACACCTCCGAGGCCGGCGAGGCGGCGTTCGTGGGCGACGCCGACCGGGTGCGGCAGATCCTCACCAACCTGCTCTCCAACGGCGTAAAGTTCACCGAGCCGGGCGGCCGGGTAAGCGTGTGCGCCACCGTGACGGACGGGCCCGACGCCGACGCGCGGCTGCCCGGGCCGGGGCCGTGGGTGCGCATCGACGTGGAAGACACGGGGATGGGGATTCCGCCGGAGCGGCTGTCCACCGTGTTCGACCCCTTTGTGCAGGTGGACGCCAGCTACACGCGGCAGGCGGGGGGCACGGGGCTGGGGCTCACCATCAGCCGGCGGCTGGCGCGGCTGATGGAGGGCGACCTTACCGTGCGCAGCACGCTGGGGCGGGGCTCGTGCTTTACCCTGTGGCTGAACGCGGCGCCCGAGACCGAGCCGGCCGCGGCGGACCGCCGCTGGCCCCGCGCGCCGCACGAGCTTCCCGGGCTGGCCGACGTGGGCCGTGCGCTGGCGCGCCTTGCGGAGCCGCTGGTGGAGGAGCTGGGCCGGCGGCTGGTGGATGACCCCGCCGTCCCCAGCGCGCGAAAGACGGAGCGGGTGCAGATGCACGACCACGCGGCCACCTTCCTGGTGGACATGGGGCTGGCGCTGGTCACGCTCGACGAGGCCGGCGGCGAGCCCGCGCTGATGCGCGACGGCACCGAGATCCAGCGCGTGATCACCGAGCGGCACGGCGCCCAGCGCGCCCGCATCGGCTGGAGCGAGGACGAGCTGCGGCGCGAGTTCCAGCTGCTGCGCGAGATCGTGGGCCCGCTGGTGCACGCCGAGGCCGCGCGCTCGGCGAAGGTGGACCTGGAGGCGGCCCTGGGCGTGCTGGACCGCCTGCTGCAGCAGGCGGAGCTGGTGAGCCTGCGCGGGTTTCGCCTGGCGCGGCAGAGAGGGGAGGGGTGAAGGGGTGGCGGATGGCGGGTGAACGGGTGAACGGGTGAACGGGTGAACGGGTGGGGGGGATGTCGCGGATGCGGGGTGCGTGATACGCGCGGGCCCCGCCCGGCCGCCCCGGGTTGAAACCCGGGGCTGGAAATGCCACAAGCCCGGTCTCGGCTCGTTGCACTCGCCGAACCGGGCTTCCATTTCGAACGCGCCACCCGATCGGCGGAGTGTGGGCCCCGCCGACGCGAGCAGGTGAAGCCCCGCCGGGCGAGCTCCGCGAGCCCAGGGCGGGGCTTATGGCCGTTCCAGCCCCGGGTTTCAACCCGGGGGCCGGGGCCCGGGGTCGCAATGGCCCGGGGTCACAATCGCCCGGGGTGGCGATGGCCCGGGGTGGTGGCCCGGTGCGATGGCCCGGTGGGTACAACCCCGGGGTGGTTTCAACCCGGGTCGCGCGGCCCGTGTCGCGGCGCGATCCCCACCCACCCCGCCCCGCCCTCGCCCCAACAGCCCCCACCTTCAGTGCCGGAACAGCCGCCGCCCCGTGAACACCATCGCGATGCCGTGCTCGTCGGCGGCGGCGACGACCTCGTCGTCGCGGACGGAGCCGCCGGGCTGGATGATGGCGCGCACCCCCGCCTCCGCCGCGGCGTCCACGCCGTCGCGGAAGGGAAAGAACGCGTCCGACGCCAGCGCCGCGCCCCGCAGGTCGAACCCGTTGTCGCGCGCCTTCATCACCGCGATGCGCGAGCTGTCCACGCGGCTCATCTGCCCCGCCCCGATGCCGATGGCCATGCCGCCGCGCGCCAGCAGGATGGCGTTGCTCTTTACCGGCGCCACCGCGCGCCAGGCAAAGCGCAGGTCGTCCATCTCTTCCGCGGATGGCGCGCGCTGCGTGACCACGCGCCATCCATCCTCCGGAAAGCGCATCGACAGGCGCCGCTGGGCCACGAAGCCGCCGCGCACCCGCTTCCAGTCCAGCGCGTCCTCGTCCCCCGCCAGCGAGGGGATCTCCAGCAGCCGCAGGTTCTTCTTCTCCGTCAGCAGCCGCAGCCCGGCCTCCACGAACGAGGGCGCGACGATGGCCTCCACGAAGTTGGGGCGCAGGAGCACCGCCGCCTCTTCCGTCACCGGCACGTTGAACGCGATCACGCTGCCGAACGCGCTCGTCGGGTCCGTCATCAGCGCCTTGCGGTACGCCTCGGCCGCGTCGGCGCCCACCGCCACGCCGCACGGGGTGGTGTGCTTGATGATGGCGCACGCCGCCAGCCCGCTCCCCTCCCACGCGCTCACGGCCAGCAGCGCGCCCTCCACGTCCAGCAGGTTGTTGAACGACAGCTCCTTGCCGTGCAGCTGCCGCAGCGCGGCCAATCCGCCCGTCCCCGCCTCGTCGCGGTAGAAGGCGGCCGGCTGGTCCGGGTTCTCGCCGTAGCGAAGGTCCTGCACCTTGGCCAGCGACAGCGTCTGGCCCTGCGGGAACTCGCTGGATGCGGCGGATTCGCCGCCCTCCATCGAGCGGGACAGGTAGTCCGTGATCGCGCGGTCGTAGTCCGACGTGTGGGCGTAGACCTTGGCCGCCAGCCGGCGGCGGATGGTGAAGGCGCGCTCCTCATCCGCCGAGTCCAGCGAGGCGAGCACGGTGGAGTAGTCCGCGGGATCGACCACCACCCAGACGCTGGCGTGGTTCTTGGCCGCCGAGCGCAGCATCGACGGCCCGCCGATGTCGATGTTCTCGATGGCGTCGGAGATGGTCGCGTCCGGCCGCGCCACCGTCTCGCGGAAGGGATAGAGGTTCACCGCGACCAGGTCGATGGGCTGGTAGCCGTGCGCGGCCATCTGCGCCACGTCCTCGGCGTTGTCGCGGCGGCCCAGCAGGCCGGCGTGCACGGCGGGATGCAGCGTCTTTACGCGGCCCTCCATCATCTCCGGATGGCCGGTGACCTCGCTCACCTCCGTCACCGGCAGCCCGGCGTCGCGCAGCGTCCGCGCGGTGCCGCCGGTGGAGAGCAGCATCCAGCCGCGTCCGTGCAGTTCGCGGGCAAGCTCCACCACGCCCGTCTTGTCCGAAACGCTCAGCAGTGCGCGGGGCATTTTTTGTCTCTCGTTACGTCGAGGGTCAGTGCGTCGGGGACGGTCACGCGTCGGCCGCCGAGGGGACAGGGGACAGGTTACAGGGGACAGCCTGCAACGGCTCCTGCTCCTCCGGGCACACGGCCTCGATCACGCGAATCTGAGTCCGGTCCAAGAAGTCGCCCATGCCGCTTGATCCACACAGGTGTGGAGAAGTCGACTTCGGAGGATGCGCTCAGACGCACGATCTCGACGTGGGGATACTGCGGAGGACCCCCAAATCCGCGGCATCCGCCGCCGC
>NZ_DASWNM010000006.1:0-8836 GCF_036399255.1 Longimicrobium sp. | reverse complement strand
TGCGGGCGCCCCCTCCGCTCGCTCAGGCTCGCACCTCCCCCAAAACTGCTGGGGGAGGTTGGGAAGTTCGCTCTCACGGCGGCCTGCATCACGCTGCATCCGCGGAGCGCCCCCTCCGCTCGCTCAGGCTCGCACCTCCCCCAAAACTGCTGGGGGAGGTTGGGGGCCGATGGCTCCAGGCCCGACGACTTGCATCGACTGGCGCCCGACAGGCCCCCTCTCCCCCGCTGTCGCGGGAGAAAGGGGAGAATTCGTTCCCGCTTCGACTAAAGACCCAACTGCGTCCGCGGCGCCCCCTCCGCTCGCTTAGGCTCGCACCTCCCCCAAAACTGCTGGGGGAGGTTGGGTATCCGACGATGAAGCGTGTCATCCGAATCGCGCCGAACGCAAGGAAACGGCACGAGAAAACTCCGTTGACTCTGTTGACTCCGTGTGAAGCCCAATCTCTTGCGTGGGCCTCTGCCTCTCGGAACGACGACGCTCCGCGGCGGGAGGCCGCGGAGCGTCGTCGCATCATCCGTCCCGCGCGCGGGTCAGGCGAGCACGTCCGCGGGGTCCACGACGAGCACGGGGCCGACTCCCAGATCCTCCAGCCCGGACCGCAGCTGGCTCGCATCGCCCACCACCACGACGGCGGCGCGGTCGGGGAGCAGGCGGCGGCGGGCGGCCTCGCGCACCTCGTCGGCGGTGACGGACATCAGCCGGTCGCGGTACGTGTCGTAGTAGTCGTCCGGCAGGCCGTAGACGGCCAGCGAGGTCAGCTTGCCGGCCAGCCCGTCCGTGGTCTGCAGCGCCAGCGGAAAGGTGCCCGCAAGGTAGCTGGCGGCGTCGGCCAGCTCGTCGGGCGACACCGGCTCGTCCTGCATCCGCCGCATGTCGCGCAGGATCTCGCTGACGGAGTGCGTGGTGCCCTCGCTCTGAATGGCGCCGGAGACGGTAAAGGTGCCCGGCAGCTTGCGCATGCCGAACGCCGAGCTGACGCCGTAGCTGTAGCCCAGCCGCTCGCGCAGGTTCAGGTTGAGCCGCGACGAAAAGACGCCGCCCAGGATGGCGTTCATCACCGTGACCGCGAAGTAGTCGTCCGCGGTGCGGGGGATGCCCACGTGCCCCACCCGCACCTCGCTCTGCACCGAGCCGGGCCGGTCGGCCAGGATGATGGTGGTTTCGCCGTAGCGCACCGGCGTCTCGGGAGCCCGCGGCGCCGGGGGCGTGCCGCTCCACCCGGCGAAGAAGCGCTCGGCCAGCGCGGAAACGCCGTCCAGGGTGACGTCGCCCGCGGCGCACAGCCAGGCGCCGCCGGGCAGGTAGTGCGCGGCGTGGTAGGCGGCCGCGTCCTCGCGCGTCAGCATGGCCAGCGTGGCCTGGGGCCCCGCCAGCCGCCGGCCGAACGGGTGCCCCTCGGGAAAGCTGAACAGCGCCATCAGCTCGTCCGCCAGCGACGAAGGGTCGCCGCGGCGCTGCAGCAGCGCGGCCAGCCGCTCGTCGCGGATGCGCTCCACCTCGTGCCGGGGAAAGGTGGGGCGCAGCGTCAGGTCGGCCAGGATGCGCATCCCCGCCTCGAGCCGCGAGGTGAGCGCGGTAAAGCCGGCCAGCGAGGTATCCCACGAGATCCCCGTCTCCAGCGCCAGCCCCAGCTCGTCCACGGCCTCGGCGATCCGGGTGGCGTCCATCTCGCCCGCCCCGGACTCCAGCAGCCCGGCGGCCAGCGAGGCCACCCCGGCGCGCTCTTCCGGCTCAGCCAGGCCGCCGGAGGGGAGCACCAGGTCCAGCGTGGCCACGGGAAAGGCGTGGTTCTCGGCGACGACCACCTGCAGCCCGTTGTCGAGCGTGCGGCGCTGCACGCCGGGAAAGTGGAACGGGCGCAGCGGCCCCGGCGCGGGCGGGCGCGAGCGGTCCAGCGTCGTCGTCCCGCTCATGCGGCCTCCGCGGCCGCGGGGAGCGGCAGGTAGGTGAGCACCACGCGGTTGTCGGCGACCAGGTGCTCCGCCACGAAGCGGCGCACGTCCTCGGCGGTCACGGCGCGGTAGCGGTCCAGCTCGGTGTTGATGAGCTCCGGCTGGTCGAAGTAGGTGGTCAGCATGGAAAGCTGGTCGGCGCGCTCGCTCACCTTCTGCAGCTCCATCACCCGGCGCGCCTCGACGCTGACGATGGCGCGCTCCATCTCGTCCGCCGCCGGCGCCTCGCGGCCCATGCGCTCCAGCTCCTCGAGCAGCGCCTCCTCCACGGGGCCCGCGGGGTGGCCGGGGGGCACGTTGCCGCGCAGGACGATCGCCGCCGCACCCGTGACGATGGGGAGGACGAACGCGGCCACCGCCCGCGCCACGCGCCGCTCGCGCACCAGCGCGCGGTACAGGCGCGCGGACTTGCCGCCCGCCAGCAGCTCCGTGACGATGTCGGCCACGTAGTAGTCCTGCGTGCCGTAGGGGGGAATGCGGTAGGCGATGAAGACGCGCGGCACGGGGACGGCGGACTCCACCGTCTCGCGCACCTCGGCGCCCAGGTGCAGCGGGTCCAGATCCGGCTGCCCGGGAAGCGGCGGCACGCCGGGCCCGCGGGGGATGGGGCCGAAGTAGCGGTCGACGAGCCGGCGCGCCTCGTCGCGGTCGAAGTCGCCGCACAGGGTGAGCACGCCGTTGTCGGGCGCGTAGTAGGTGCGAAAGAAGTCGGCGACGTCGTCGAGCGTGGCGGCGTCGAGGTCGTCCATGCTGCCGATGACGGAGTGGTGGTACGGGTGGTCGGCCGGGTACAGCAGCCGCTGCACGCGCTCGTCCCAGTCGCCGTACGGCGCGTTGTCGACGCGCTGGCGCCGCTCGTTCTTCACCACCTCGCGCTGGTTGTCGAACTTTTCCTGCGTGAGCGCGGGAAGGTAGAAGCCCAGCCGGTCGCTTTCCAGCCACAGCCCCAGCTCGAGGTGGCTGGCGGGCAGGGTGGTGTAGTAGTTGGTGCGGTCGAGCCAGGTGCTGGCGTTGATGGAACCGCCCGCGCGCTCCACCAGCGCGATGTGCTGGGTGTCGGGGACGTTCTGCGAGCCCTGGAACATCATGTGCTCGAACAGGTGGGCCAGCCCGGTGCGCCCCGGCACCTCGTTGCGGCTGCCCACGTTGTACCACAGGTTCAGCGACACCACCGGCAGGGTGTGGTCCGGCGAAAGCACCACGCGCAGGCCGTTGTCCAGCGTGTATCGTTCAATGGGGATCTGCATCCGCTCCGATTCCTCTTCCGGTTTCTCTGCTTTCTGAACGGCTTTTACCGCGGGGTTTGGGCGTGTCCCTCCGCTGCGCTTCGGGCCGGGCTGCGCGCGCCGTAGGCAACGATACGACTGTTGCCAACGGCGCCGAGCCCCCGGAGTTCGACTGCGGCGTGGACGGCTCCACGCTGCATCCGCAGGCGCCCCCTCCGGCTCGCCCAGGCTCGCCACCTCCCCCAAAACCCCTGGGGGAGGTTGAACTTCGATTGCGCTCCGGCTGGGTTCGGGTTGCCGCCGGCGGGGGGCCCCTCCCCCGGCCCCTCCCCGTTCGTTCCTCACGGAGAGGGGAGAATTCAGTGACTCGGCGAAAGAGATCGAACTGCGCCCGACGGGGCCCCCTCTCCCCCGGCCCCTCTCCCCCGCGGAGCGGGGGAGAGGGGAGAATTCGGTCGCGTCGTGGGCGGCTCCACGCTGCGTCCGCAGGCGCCCCCTCCGGCTCGCCCAGGCTCGCCACCTCCCCCAAAACCCCTGGGGGAGGTTGAACTTCGATTGCGCTCCGGCTGGGTTCGGGCTGCGCCCGCGGGGGGCCCCTCCCCCGGCCCCTCCCCGTTCGTTCCTCACGGAGAGGGGAGAATTCGATCGCGCTCCGGAGAGCCCGTGGGGAGGGGGGCCCGTCGAACGCAGTGCGAACCGGTTCGAAGCGCCCGAGTCCCTGCCCCACATCAACCTCCCCCAGCAGTTTTGGGGGAGGTGCGAGCCTAAGCGAGCGGAGGGGGCGCCCGCGGGTCACGCCCTACCCAGCCACCATCCCCTTCACCCCTTCACCCCATCACCCCTTCACCCTACATCGCCTGCAGAATGGCGAACGGCAGACTGAAGCTCTCGCGGATCAGGTGCTTGCGCTCTTCGTTGCGGTTGCGCGAGATGGGGCTGGTGCGCGTGGGCGAGGTGTAGCCGTGAAAGCCCACCTGCCGCGACAGCAGCTTGAGCCGCAGCATGTGGAACGGGTCGCTCACCATCACCGCCGTCTTCATGTTGCGCGTGCGCATCAGCCGCGACACGGCGCGCATGGACTCCAGCGTGGTCATCCCCCCGTCTCCCGGCTCGGTGAGGATGGCGGCCGCGGGGACGCCCTGGCGAATGGCGTAGCGCCGGCTGACCACGGCCTCGCTCACCGTGTCGCCGGGGGCCTGCCCGCCGGTCATGATGAGGGTGGGCGCCACGCCGCGCTCGTACAGGCGCACGGCGTGGTCCAGCCGCGCCTTGAGCACCGGCGACGGGCGGCCGTCGTACTGGGCGGCGCCCAGCACGACGATGGCGTCGGACTTTCGCGCCTCGTTGCGGCGGCCCCACAGGTGGATGGACGCAATGGAAAGCGCCCAGCACGCGACCATGAACAGCCCCAGCTTCACCAGCCCGCGGACGATGCGGACGGGGAGCGGCGCGCGCTTGCGGGGCACCGGGACGGGCCGCGCGGCGTCGGCGCGGGGCGGCGGGCCGGGCTCGGGCGCGGGCCCGGCCAGCGTCCGGTCGTCGGCGGGGGGAGGCGGAGTGCTCACGCGCGCTGCAGCAGCCGCTCGCGCAGCAGCGAGGGTCCCAGGTCGTAGCGCAGGAACTCGCCGGCGGCGTCGGCCCCCAGCTCCACGCGGTCCTCCACCTCCGAGATCAGTTCGCGGTCGCTGCTGTCGGCGGCCTGCGCGGCCCGGGCCAGCGCCTCCCACGCGGGGTCTTCCCACCCCTCGGCCGCCATCGCCAGCGCCGCGATCAGCTGAACCTCCACGTCGTCATCCCGCTCCCCCGCCGCCTGGTGAAGCTGCTCCGCGCCCTCTTCGCCCCGCCCCGCATCCACCAGCGCCAGCCCGAACAGCCCGCGCAGCCACGCGTCGCCGGGAACGCGCGACAGGGCCTCTTCCAGCGCGTCCAGCCCCTCCTGCGTGCGCGCGGCCAGCAGCAGCGCAATGCCCAGGTCGGTGTGCACCGACGGGTCGTCCGGCGCCAGCCGCCGCGCCGCCTCGAGCTCGGCGATGCCCTCGTCGAACAGCCCCTCGCGCGCCAGGTACGACCCGTACGCGGCGCGCGCGAACGCGAAGTCGGGCGCGGTGAGCGCGGCCAGGCGCAGGGCGCGCTCGGCCTCGGGATCGTCCAGCGCGCTGAGCCCGTTCCCCGCGGACGCCAGGATGAACGGGTCCTGGGGGTCCATGGCCAGCGAGCGGCGAAAGAACTCGTACGCCTCGCCCTCTTCGCCCACGCGCTGCGCGGCGAGCCCCGCCCAGCACAGCAGCAGGGCGTCGTCGCCGTGCTCGTCCAGCGCCTGGGCCAGCACGGCGTGCGCCTGGTCCCACAGCTCGTCCTCGGCGTACGACTGCGCCTGCGCCACGATCCCTTCGATCGCCGCGCCGCGCGCTTCTTCGCTCTCCGGAAGCCCGTCCTCGCTCATTCGCTCCGCTGACCGGTGATTCGCCGGGCGCGCGCGCACTGCCGCACCCACGTGGAATCCTGCCCCGCAACGCCCCGCTCCGCAAGGTGCGCTCCGCCGCGCGTCCCCGGCGATGCACTCCACGGGGTGGATTCACGGATTCATGGTCATGCCGGATCATGAAAAAGAATGATCGTACAGAGGAACAGAGTCAGACAGAGGAAGCGCGCTGAAATGGCATCCTGGCTCCCCAAAAGGGCGCGGAGCCGCGGAGAAATCCTCTCCACGGCTCCGCGATTTCCTCGTTCGTCCACCCTCGGCCGCTACTGCATGCTGAGGATTTCCACCTCGAAGACGAGCACGGAGTTGGCGGGGATGTCGCCGTTCGGCTGGCTTCCGTACCCCAGCGACGGCGGGATGACCAGCAGGCGCCTGCCGCCCACCTTCATCCCGGGAATTCCCTGCTCCCACCCGGCGATCACGCGCCGCGCGCCCAGCACCAGCGGATACGGGCTGCGCGGGACGTGGTTGTTCTCGAACTCGGTGCCGTTCGCCAGGTATCCGCGGTAGAGCACCTGCAGCGTACGGCCCTGGGCCACGGTGGCGCCCTCGCCCACCTTCAGGTCGCGGATGTACACGCCGTCGCCCACGCGCGTCATGGCCGAGATGTCCACGCCCAGGGCGGGCGCGAAATCGACGGTGCTCAGATCGGGATCGGAGCCGGTGGAATCGCCGCAGGCGGACACGGCCAGCAGGGGAAGCGCGCACAGCAGCACGCGGAACAGGCGTCGCATTCGCATCTGGTTCACGGGGTGATGGTTACATCGATGGCACGCACAAGATAACGCATTCGCGCGCCCAACAGAACGCCCCGCCGCCCTGAATGAGGACAGCGGGGCATGGTGACGATGCCTGGGGCGGGACTCGAACCCGCATGGCTCGCGCCGGGGCATTTTAAGTGCCCTGTGTCTACCGATTCCACCACCCAGACGTGAGCATCGTCCCCAGCGGGACGGTACCCGGCCCCTAAGATAAACAGCCGCGCCGCGCAGGTCTACGCTCTTCCGCGCCCGCCCGCCGCGTCCATCACCTCGCGCAGCCGGCGCACGTTCTCGTCCACCGTCGCCTTTGCGTTGTAGACGGCGGAGCCCGCGACCACGCAGGTGGCGCCGGCGCGCACCACCTCCGCCGCCGTGTCGGGCGCCACGCCGCCGTCCACCTGCAGTTCCACGTGGTCCAGCCCGCGCTCGTCCAGCATCCGCCGGATGCGGGCGATCTTGTCGGTGCTGGTGGGAATGTACGACTGCCCGCCGAAGCCGGGGTTCACCGACATCACCAGCACCAGGTCCACGTACGGCAGGATCTCGCTGATGGTATCCACCGAAGTGGCGGGGTTCAGCGTGACGCCGGGCTTTACCCCCAGCTCGCGGATCTGCTGGATGGTGCGGTGCAGGTGCGGCGAGGCTTCCACGTGCACCGTCAGGTAGTCGGCGCCGGCCCTGGCGAAGTCGGCCAGGTAGCGCTCGGGGTGCTGGATCATCAGGTGCACGTCGATGGGGAGCGACGTGGCGCGCCGCGCCGCCGCCGCGATCAGCGGCCCGATGGTGATGTTGGGGACGAAGTGCCCGTCCATCACGTCCACGTGGATCCAGTCCGCGCCCGCCGCCTCGGCCTCGGCGATGTGCTCGCCCAGCCGCGTGAAGTCGGCGGACAGGATGGAGGGCGCAATCTTCACGTGGCTCATCGCGCGCCCTCGCGCCGCAGCACCCGCACGCCGCCGCCCCCCGCGATCACCACCGCCGTCGCCATCCCCAGGAACAGCCCCGTCTCCACCACCCCCGGCCGCAGCGCCAGCCGCGCCTCCAGCGCCTCGGGGTCCGCGATGCCGTCCGGAAAGCGGCAGTCGTAGATCAGGTTGCCGCCGTCGGTGACCACGGGCGCACCGTCGCGCACGCGCAGCACCGGATCGGCGCCCAGCGAGCGCAGGAACGCCGGCTGGATGGCCGCGCCGAACGGGTCCACCTCCACCGGCAGCGGCGCCTTGGTCCCCAGCCGGTCCACCACCTTCGATTCGTCCGCCACGATCACCAGCTCGCGCGAGGCGGCGGCGACGATCTTTTCGCGCAGCAGGGCCGCGCCCAGCCCCTTGATCAGGCGCAGCTCGGGGTCCACCTCGTCCGCGCCGTCGATGGTCAGGTCCACCCGCGGACGCTCGTCCAGCGTGGCCAGCGGAATGCCCAGCCGCCGCGCCCGCCCCGTGGTGTCTTCGGAGGTGGGCACGCCCACCACGCCCCCCCACTCGCCCGCGGCGCGCCGCTCGGCGATCACGTCCAGCAGGTGGCGCACGGTAGAGCCGGTGCCCAGCCCCAGCGTCATGCCGTCGCGAATCCACTCAGCGGCGCGCTCGGCGGCCGCGCGCTTCAGCGCCTCGGGGTCGCTCATCGTTGGTTGCACGGGTTGCGGCTCGTCAGGTTCCGTTGGATGTGGCCGGGGGCAGGGCGCGCCAAAGTAGCATCCCCCGCCCGATCGCGCGACCGCCACCGGCCGGCGTCCCGGGACCGTGCCGCCCATCCTGATCGTGGAGCGGGGGGATGGTTTTCAAGACCGCGCATCAGGTGGTGCGGACCGCTTGTTCCGGTGCGCCGCGGCGGCCATCGGGCGATCCGCATCCTCCCCACCCAAAAAACGCGGATGGCACCCTGCCGCAGTCCATCCCTGTCGCCGTTCCCGGCACCCCACGCCGGCTCGTGCCTCGCCGACCGGCGCGCCATGCCTCCGCTCACCACGGATCAGCGTTTCGGACGGTGAGCGCAGAGGAAACGGCACGAGAAAACTCCGTTGACTCCGTTGACTCCGTTGACTCCGTGTGAGTTCCCCACCTGCTGCGCAGACCCTTGCTCACGGACCCTGGGCCAGCAGTAGCGGCATCCGGCCCCGCCGTTGCCGGCTGTCCCCTGTCCCCTGTTCCCTGTTCCCTATTCCCTATTCCCTTTCTGCATCCAGCAATGAACCCATTCCATCACGCCGGCTCCATCGCACGAAAAAGGAGGGGCGCCTTGCGGCGCCCCTCCCGTTACCTGCGACTGCGTGGAGTGATTACTCGCCCCGCACGCCGCCGGCCTTCACCTCGAGCTGGTACGGCTGGAACTCGCAGCCCGGCCGCACCGGCACGTACAGCACCTCCGGAGTGCCCGTGGCGCCCGCCTCGGCGAACACCGTCACACCCTGGTAGT
>NZ_DASWNM010000005.1:0-25367 GCF_036399255.1 Longimicrobium sp. | reverse complement strand
CGGGACGGTGACCTCCCCCAGCGTCATGCCGGGGGTAGGGGGCCTATGCGAGAAACCGGAGAATCATCCCCGCAAATCAGCGCCAGCACGTCAGATGGCCGCGCTGAAGCATGTTTACAGCTTAGTGAATGACCGAGGATCTACGTTTTTTTAGCCGGACGCCGAGCGCGGAGTCTTATCACCATTTACTGCAGGATGGCGTACGCGGCCGGCGGACGTGCCTCACCAGTGCCGAAGAAGCCAACCGCACAATGCGTGGATCGGCCCCATATCCGCGAGATACGAGAAATGTGCGGTGTCGAAATAGACGAGCATTGGCGATCCCGCGAGAATGGTTTGTGTGGTGAGGCTGCAGGGCGGGTCCCAGAGGCGTGGTGCGCCGGCGCCGTCCAGCCTTCCCTTCCCCCCTTCGGCCGCGTGCCGCCCTGCCTGCCGGGCCTGCCCGCTACGGCAGCATCTCCACGTACCCATCCGTTCCGTGCACGCGGATGCGCTGCCCATCCCGGATGAGACGGGTGGCGTGCTGCACACCGACGAGAGCGGGCAGGCCGTACTCCCGCACGATCACGGCGCCGTGGGTCATCAGGGCCGCCGACCTCCGTCACAGGCCCTTGATCGCGACGAACAGGGGCGTCCGGCTGGGGTTCGTGAAGGCGGTGACCAGGATGTCGTCTGGGCGCGAGATCGGCCTCCGCGTGTCCCAGGATGACGTGCGGCGCGGGGGCCTTTAGGTGCGCAGCGGAATTCAAGGCCATACGAGCCCCCTGAGCAGCACAACCGCAGTTTTGCCCGGGTAGGACCGATCCGATCTAGACGAAATCATTGACCCGCAGCCCGTAATCCTACAGCTTGAAACGGTGCATCTTGGCACCGTCTCCCGTTCACCAGCCATAGAGAACCCATGAGCAAGATCAAGCTTCAGGTGGATGCATTGCGGGTGGAGAGCTTCGATACGGCTGTCGCATCCTCCGCGCGCGGAACCGTGCGCGCCCGACAGTCTATGGATACGTATCACCATACACAGTGCGACGAGACCTGCGCGGGGTATGATTGCACGCGTGCGACACTCTGCATAAATAGTTGCCAGCTGATGTGCGTCGCCAATGCCGACGTCGCCCCCAATGACGCCGCCTGACACAGCTCGATGGTTTGGCGCGACGACGCAGCAGCCGCGGCGAGTTTCACCACGGCTGCTGCGGCTGCCCCCGGGTCACTCTGCGAGGCGCCGCACCACCTCGACCGCGCCGCGCTTATAGACCGTCACGCACACCAACCCATCCCGCGGATCGCGAACCTCCCTCCAGCGGTCCTTCTCGCGCTTTGAGGACCCCATAGGCAGTGCGTCGCCTCGTCCCGTCCGTCTTTACTTACCTTGTCCAACCCACGTGCCGCCCGACACCCGTCGGTCCCTGCCTCGCTAAGCGGAAGTTCCGCAGGCTGAATCGCGGCAACCTCATGGGATGTATGAGGTTGCCGCTCTTTTCACGTCTCGTTGTACCCATGTAATTGGTGCAAAGCACCCTTGCTGTGTTTACTTTGGGCGCTTATCTTGTGCGCATGTACATCGACATCGTCCCCAACCGCTCCTCCCCGCCCGCCATCCTCCTGCGTGAATCCTCGCGCGAGGGCGGCAAGATCCGCAAGCGCACCCTGGCCAATCTCTCGGCCTTGCCGTCCGAGGCGGTGGCGGTCCTGCGGCGGGTGCTCAAGGGGGAGACGCTCGTGTCAGCCGGCGAGTCCGTCCGCGTCGAGCGCTCGGTGCCGTACGGGCACGTGGCCGCCGTCCTGGGCACCATCCGCCGCCTGAAGCTGGACCAGGTCCTCGGGTCCAAGCGTTCGCCGGAGCGCGACCGGGTGCTTGCCATGATCGTGGCGCGCGTGCTCGCTCCCGACAGCAAGCTGGCGACGGCGCGCGGCTTGGGCGAGGACAGCGCATTCGCGGCGCTGTCGCAGGTGCTCGGGCTGGAGGACGTCTCCGCCGACTCGCTGTACCGTTCACTGGACTGGCTGCTGGAGCGGCAGCCGGTGATCGAGTCGAAGCTCGCGGCCAAGCACCTGCGCGACGGCACGCTCCTGCTCTACGACGTGAGCTCCACGTACCTGGAGGGGCGGCACTGTCCGCTGGCGGCGCACGGCTACAGCCGCGACGGCAAGCCGGGGAAGATGCAGATCGTCTTCGGGCTGCTGACGACGCCAGAGGGGTGCCCGGTGGCGGTCGAGGTCTTCGCCGGCAACACGGCCGACCCGGCGACGCTCGCCTCGGCCGTCGCCAAGGCGCGCGAGCGCTTCGGGCTCAAGGGCGTGGTGTGGGTGGCCGACCGCGGGCTGCTGACCAATGCGCGCATCGAGGCCGAGCTGCGCCCCGACGCGGACTTCGGCTGGATCACCGCGCTGCGGGCACCGGCCGTCCAGGCGCTGTACGAGGAAGGCGTGCTGCAGCTCTCCCTGTTCGACGAGCAGGGCTTGGCCGAGATCCGCTCCGCCGAGTTTCCCGGCGAGCGGCTGATCGCCTGCCGTAACCCGCAGCTGGGGGCGGAGCGAGCGCGCAAGCGTGAGGCGCTGCTCCGGGCGACGGAGAAGGAGCTGGAGAAGGTCGTGAAAGCCACGCAGCGCGAGAAGAGGCCCCTGCGCGGTGCGGAAACCATCGGCCTGCGGGTGGGGCGCGTACTGGGCCGCTTCAAAATGGGCAAGCACTTCCGCCTGGAGATCACCGGCACCGCCTTTCGCTTCGAGCGCGACTCGGAGCAAATCGAGGACGAGGCCCGGCTCGACGGCATCTACGTCATCCGCACCACCGTGCCGAAGGAGGAGATGACGGCCGACGCGGCCGTGACGGCCTACAAGAGCCTATCGCAGGTGGAGCGCGCCTTCCGCTCGTCCAAGACGGACTTGGACATCCGCCCGCTGCACCACCACACCGAGCCGCGGGTGCGCGCCCACGTCTTCCTCTGCATGCTCGCTTACTACGTGGAGTGGCACCTGCGCCGCTCACTCGCGCCGCTCCTCTTCCAGGACCACGACCGCCCCGCGGCCGCCGAACAGCGCGCGAGCGCCGTCGCGCCGGCGGAGATCTCGCCCGCGGCACGGCGGAAGAAGGCCCGCGGCCGCACCGACGACGGGCTTCCCGTCCACAGCTTCCGAACCCTCATGGCCGAACTCGCGACCGCGAGCCGAGCCCGCGTCCGGGTCGGCGACCACGCCTTTGACCAGCTCGCCTCGCTCACTGCGCTGCAGGAGCGCGCCCTCAAACTCCTCGAGGTACCCTGGCGATAGTCTGTACCCAGTAGCGGGAACCCCGCTTTTTTGCTTAAGTCAAAGCACCACAAGGAGTAGTACGCCCTGCTCTTTGCGGAACTTCCGGCTAAGCCAGGATCTCGACATACCCGTCCGTTCCATGCACGCGAATCCGCTGCCCATCGCGGATCAGCCGGGTGGCGTGCTGCACGCCGACGACGGCGGGGAGGCCGTACTCGCGCGCGATCACGGCGCCATGCGTCATCAGACCGCCGACCTCCGTCACCAGGCCCTTGATCGCGACGAACAGGGGGGTCCAGCTGGGGTCCGTGAAGGCGGTGACCAGGATGTCGCCGGGTTCCAGATCGGCATCCGCCATGTCCAGGATGACGCGGGCGCGCCCCTCGACGGTCCCGGCGGACACCGCCAGGCCGACCAGCGCGCCGGCCGGCAGATCATCGCGGCGGTACGCGCCGTTGATCATCTCGCCCTCCGACGTGAGCACGCGCGGCGGCGTGAGCACCTGGTACGACCGGAACGCGTCCTTGCGCCGGCGGATGAGCGCGTCATCCACCCGGCCCGTGCGCACGACGTCGTGGAGCTCCTGCAGCGTGAGCCAGAAGATGTCTTCCTTCTCCCGAAGCACGCCGGCCTGCAGCAGGCGCCCGGCTTCTTCCATCAACGCCTGCTTGTAGACGAAGTAGCGGCTGACGATGGCATACTTGGGATACTCCCGGTACCCGGCGAACGTCCGCACCCGATCGATCATCCGCTTGGTTTCCTCGGCCTTCCCTTCCCCGTCCGGCAGGGCCCGCAGGCGCTCCAGCACCTCTTGCTCCTGATTTTCGGCCTCCCGCCGCCCCTGCTCGAATCGCCGCGCGGCCTCGCCCGGCGGAAAGTTCCGGACGTTGCCGAGGATGGCGGGGACGAGCATGGTGGGGCGCTCGATCCAGCGCGGCCGGGTGATGTCGATCTCGCCGGGGCAGCGCATTCCGTACAGGGCCAGCCAGGCCTGGATGGCGTCGCGTGCTTCCCGCCCACCCGCGAGCCGGGGCAGTTCGTCGAGGAAATGCTCATCCTCCGCCTGCTGCAGGAGCGCCACGACCTCCGGATGCGGGCGGATGGCGTCCGCGACGTCGAGGAGCGCCAGCCCCATCTCAGACGTGACGTTGCCGGGGACGGACTGCGAGAGCGTACCGGCCGCGTTCTGGATGCCGAGCCACGCCTGCAGCCGCTCGTTGAGCCACCACGTGGCCTCCGCCCCCGCCATGATCACCCGCGTGCTGAGCGGATCGCCCAGGAACCGCTTGTGTTCCTGGATGGCCTCCAGCAGGAACTCGATCAGCGCCGGTCCGGACTTCCCCGCGATGTCGCGCTTCAGGGCGGCGAGGACCGCCTCGCTGCGCTCGACCAGCTCGGTGACGATGGCCGGATCGGTCTCGATCGGCGCGGGTGCATCGCCCGGCGGCGGTCCCATCGGAGCCTCGTCCGGGCGTAGCGGAATGAAATCGCGGTCGATGATGGTCTGCAGCGCGTCCCCCACCAGCAGATCGGACTTCGCCACCATCCCCATCAGCCCCGCACGACCCGCAGGCGACGAAAGGTGCCGCGTAATGTCGACGAACAGCCGTCCGCCGGCCTCGTGCATGGGCGCCATGGCCGTCAGCAGCCACACGGAGAGCCCCAGCGGTTTCATGGGGTCGGTCATCATCTGCTGATGGCCGACGGAGAGGTAGACGTGGTTCTCCCCGTCGGCGGCGGCGGCGGGGATGGGGAACAGCGTGGTGATCGGCCGGCTCTGGACGATGTGGAAGTCGTCATCCGCCAGGCACCATTCGATGTCCTGCGGGCGGCCGAAGTGCGCTTCGATCCGCCGGCCCAGTTGCGCGAGCCGCACGGCCTGTGCATCCGTCAGCGCGGGCTGCGCCTGCCGCTCCGGCTCGATCGACTGTTCCTCCGTTCCGCCCGCCGGCGAGGGGAGGATGGCGAGCTGCTTGGCGCCGATCGTCCGGGCGACGACCTCGCCATCCCGCACCTTGTAGGTATCCGCATTCACCAGGCCGGAGACCAGCGCCTCGCCCAGGCCGAAGCTGGCCTCCACGGACGCGACCTTCCGGTTGCCGGTGATGGGATCGGCCGTGAACAGGATGCCGGACGCCCGCGGAAAGACCATCCGCTGCACCACCACGGCCATGCGGACCGTGCGGTGGTCGATGCCGTTCCGCAGGCGGTAGGTCACGGCGCGCTCGGTAAAGAGTGAGGCCCAGCACCGGCTTACGTGCTGGAGGATCGCCGCCGGCCCGACGACGTTCAGGTAGGTGTCCTGCTGGCCCGCGAAGGAGGCCGTCGGCAGGTCCTCCGCCGTCGCGCTGGACCGGACAGCACAGGCGGCCTGCTCGCCGAGGCGGGCGAGCGCGCCGGTGATCGCCGCCGCCAGGTCGTCGGGGATGGCGAGCGATTCAATCGTCTGGCGGATCTCCCCGCTAAGCGTGCGGATCGCCTCCCGGTCGTCCAGTTCCAGGCGCGACAGCCGGTCGAGCAGATCGTCAATCGACGGCGCTTCGGCCATGATCCGCTGAAAGGCGTCCGTCGTCACGCAGAAGCCGGCGGGCACGCGTATGCCCTCGATCCGCGAAAGCTCCCCCAGGTTCGCGCCCTTGCCGCCGACGACCGTGACCTGCGTCTGGTCGATCTCCCGGAAATCCAGCACGTAGCGGTCGGTCATCAGCGACTCCAGTTCCACAGGTTCGAGCCTAAGCCGGGGATTTTTTCGGCCGACAACTCTGCAACCCGCCCCCCGTCTTCCGGCAAGCCCGGGGGCATGTTATAATTTGATCACGCGGGGAGGGCGTGCTCTCCTTTTGCGTGCCGGAAGCACCGACATGAATCAGACAGGGCGCAGGGGATACGATCCCCCGCGCCCTTTGTGTGTCCGCCAGCGTCGCCAGCCCGTTGCGGCGCCGGCGGCTCAGACGCCCGCGGCGCGCTCGTTCCGCGTCCGCCGGGGCGCGATCCGCTCGGGTGTCTCGAGGGCTCCGGACGCGGCGGCGCTAAGGAACCGGCGAAAGGTGGGGCACTCCATGTGGCTCGCCGCCGGGCAGGCCGCGGCGTGCCGCAGCCCGTCGCGCATGGCGGTCAGCTGCCGGATGGTCCGGTCGAGATCCTCCGCCTTGTCCGCCAGCATCTGCCGGTCGATGTGCGGCTCGCCGCCCGGCGCGAACATCCGCGCGATCTCGTCGAGCGAAAAGCCCGCCGTGCGTCCCACCGCGATCAGCGCCAGCCGCTCCAGCACGCCGGGATCGAACAGCCGCCGCAGGCCATGCCGCCCGGTGGAGGCGATCAGCCCCTTCTGCTCGTAGAACCGCAGCGTGGAAACCGGCACCCCCGCGCGCCGCGCCACCTCACCGATGTCCATCTCTCTCTCCCCCTCTTGACCTCAAGTCGAATTGAGGTTGCATCGTGCGGTTGTCGCGTGTCAAAGTCAAGCAAACAGGGGAGGTGGAAGATGGAGATGGAGCGCCACAACGACGAGCAGATCACGCTGTGGAACGGCGTTGCCGGACAGGCCTGGGTCGATGAGCAGGCGCTGCTGGACCGGGTCCTCGCGCCGTTCCAGGACCTGCTCGTCGAAACGGTCCGCGCATCGGCCGCACGGCAGGTGCTGGACGTGGGCTGCGGCACGGGGAGCACGGCGGTCGCGGTTGCGCGGCTGCTCGCCGAACGCGGCCGCTGCACGGGGATCGACGTTTCGGAGCCGATGATCGCCGCCGCCCGTGCCCGCGCCGAACGGGAGCGCGCGCCGGCGAGCTTCGTCCGCGGAGACGCGCAGGTCTACGCGTTCCAGGAGCGGAGCTTCGACATGATCATCTCCCGCTTCGGCGTCATGTTCTTTGCCGACCCCGTCCAGGCCTTCGCGAACCTGCGGCGCGCGGCAAAGGACGGGGCCGCATTGCGGTTCGTCTGCTGGCGAAGTGCCGCGGAGAACCCGTTCATGACCACCGCCGAGCGCGCCGCCGCGCCGCTTCTGCCCGAGCTTCCCACCCGGCTCCCTGACGCGCCGGGGCCGTTCGCGTTCGCGGACGAGGGCCGGGTCGCCGGCATTCTGAAGGAGAGCGGCTGGACCGAGATCGACATCCAGCCGATCGACGTTCCCTGCACCCTGCCGGAGAAGGAACTGGTCCGCTACCTGTCGCGGTTTGGTCCCGTCGGCCTGGCGCTGCGCGAGGCGGATGAGCCCACGCGCACCCGCGTCATCGAGACGGTCCGCGCGGCGTTCGATCCCTACGTGCACGGCGACGAGGTCCGCTATACGGCCGCCTGCTGGATGGTCGGCGCCGCGGCCCCGGCGGGGGATTGACGGCAGACGCGCCGATTCCGATCGTAGCCGTCCGCGCACGGAGCCCCGCCCGATAAACCGGATCGGCCCGCGTCCTGAAGACGGGGCCGATCCCAAACCACGATTTCGTCAGGAGCGGGAGAATGGCCAGGCAGGTGCTGTTCGTTCACGGCGGCGGCGAGGGTGCGTACGATGAGGATGCGAAGCTCGCCGCGAGCCTGCGGGGCGCACTGGGCGCCGATTACGTCGTGCGCTCCCCGCGGATGCCGAACGAGGAGGAGCCGGACTACGAGGTCTGGAAGAACGTCATCGCCGGCGAGCTTGCCGCCATGGGCAGCGGCGCCGTTCTGGTTGGCCATTCCATCGGCGCGTCGGTGGTGATCCGGGCCGTCGTCGACGGCGGCATCGGGCAATCGCTCGCCGGCGCGTTTCTGCTGGCGACGCCGTTCTGGTACGATCACGAGTTCTGGCGCTGGGACGAAGTGAAGCTGCCCCCGAACGCCGCCGAGCGGATTGCGAGCGGCCTGCCGGTGTTTCTCTATCATGGCCGGCAGGACGAGGTCGTCCCCTTCTCCCACGTCGAGATGTATGCGCGGGCCCTGCCCCAGGCCACGATCCGCCGTCTGGACGGGCGCAACCACCAGCTGAACGACGACCTGGCGGAAGTAGCGCGGGACATCATGCTTCTGCGCTGATACCACACCCGGTAAGATTGCGCTGATTTCCTGAGGCTGAGGGGGTGTTTGAGAATCCTGGGCTGCGCACCGGAGCGCGTTGACTTCCTGAGGAAGCGCACACAGAACCGTACGCTCCTCAACCGTTTGCGCGCGACCGAAGGACCTACTCTCGGCAGCCGCGGGGCCGGATGCCGAGCTGCGATCCACCCCCTCGGTTGTGCCGGCCCAGTCCTTCTGTCGGCGCGAAAGTGCTTTCGTACCAGGGGGTCCGGAGCAGCGCCCCCTCAGGCTCAGGAAAGTCAACACTTTGGCGATTTTTTAACACACTCTGAACTCGACGCTCAGGAGAGGCTTCCCGGGCCTACACCTCCGCGGCGGGCGCGCTCATCACCTGCCGCACCTCGATTGCCATGTTCAGCGGAGCGCCATCGGGGCCGGGGGCGGCCGAGGCCTTCGCGGCGATCTGGTACGCGCGCTCCGGCGTGTCGACCTCCACGATCCAGTAGCCGGCCAGGAACTCCTTGGCCTCGGCGAAGGGCCCGTCCGTCACCGGCTCGCCGTTCTTCCCCGCCCGCACCAGCTTCGCCCTGCCCGGCGGGGTCAGCGCCTGGACCTCCACCCACTCGCCGGCTTCGCGGAGCTCGCGGTTGATGCCATTCAGGTGCTCCATGTGCGCCTGGAGGCGCTCCGGGGGCCAGCCGAAGATCTCCCACTCCCCCGTCCCACGCGGCATGTGCATCATCAGAATGTACTTCATGGTCGGTTCTCCCTGGTGCCGTGATCGGCGGTTGCGATGGAGCCGTTGACCGGCGCTTTCATGCCGTAGTCGGAGCCGGCGTCGCGTCCTCTACATCGCCCCGCCGATGCGCCGTCACCCGCTTCCATCCATTCGAGCCCTGGGCCGCGCCGGCTCGTGGTTTCCCGAGGCCACACCTTTCGCGGAGGGCTGCGGCGGGGGCACGAATCCTACCGCTTGCTCCAGTCCCCGTGCAGAACGAAAGGAACGATTCAAACGCAGAGTACGCGGCGCTGAAAAGAGAGTTCGCGGAGGACCATCGGGCCTGTTCTCCGCGAACTCCTTTGTTCTCCGCGTACTCTGCGTTGAAGTGCCCTGCCCGGATTGCACGGAATCCCAGGAACGGGAATCCGGCTCCGAGGTGGGTCAAGCACACACGCGCAACCGCGAGCGGCTGCCCCATACCTTCGCCACGGTGCATCACGGCGTGCCTTCGCGTCCGCATGCTCAGCCGGTACGCGAATCTCCCGGGAAGTTCCGAACCGGCTCTAGAGCTCCTCTTCCCCCAGCTTCACCTCGGAGTTGCCCACACTCTCCTCGGGCTCTTTCTGATCATCCAGGGCGGCCTCCCTGGTCTCCGGGACCTCTTTCTTGCGCAGGGCGAGCAAATCGGCAAGGTTCTCCCGTGCCTGTTCCCCCTCCTTCTGCCCGGCACGCGGAACGATCAAGCCGCCCGGCTGCACGTCGCCCTGTTCGTTCTTCTCGACGACCAGGTTCGCCCGAGGGTCTACGTTGCTGACCTCAGTCTGCACACTACGGTTGAGGACCTCGACATCCCGTCCAGCCTGATCCATCCGGGCCTCGCCGTCCCGCAGCTGCGCCTCCGCCCGAACGGCGCCGGCCTCGTTCCCCTTGCGCCGCATCTGGTCGATCTCGAGCTGCAGCTTCTCCCTCTCCAGCGGCGCCTTGCGGTAGTTGGAGATCACCGTGGTGAGGCCAACCACGCCCACGGCGGCGGTCACCAGCATCACCGCCGTCTTGAGCAGATCCTGGTCCTGCCCGGGGGGGGTGCTCCCCGGCGGCGGGGTGATGTCCGACTGCACGCCGACGATCTGCGTCTGCGTCCCGTCCGCCTGCGTGAGAGTGCCCGTGAAGGCACGCGTCGCGCCCCCGCTCTTCAGGCTGGTCAGGGAGAAGAGAAGCGAGCCCGCGGTGTCGTTGACGGGCGTGCCGTCGTTGTCCGCCTTGAGCCAGACGAGCTGCCCGCCGGAGAACACCGGGGCGATCAGCCACTGGTTGCCGTAGCCGATCCGGACCGGGCCCGACGCCTGGGGACTGATGGTCAGCAGCGGGCCGCTGGTCCGGGTCCCCTGCTGGTCCACGAACTGTGTGGAGTACACGCCACACCAGTAGGCGATCTGGTTCGCCTCCACCATCGCCTCCGCCGCGGCGACCTCGTCGACGGTGGCCTTGTAGCCGCTGGCCCGCAGGAAGTCGTCGATCGGCGTGGTGTCCTTGTCGGTGCTCGCGGCGACCGTATCCAGGACGGTGGCGTAGCCGCGGAGCAGCGCGACGCTGGTGACGAGGTCGCCCACGAAGCGGACCGCCTCGGGGTTCAGCTCGGAAACGGGGCTGTTCATCTCTCCTCCTGTGACGGGCGTTGTGAAGGGATGGATCCGACCACCATCTCGCCCACGGACGGCTCCACGAGCGGGTCCACTCCGGCGGCGCGGGCGAAGAGCTCGGCGTCGCCACCGCCCAGGGCGCAGGCCCCGAGGCCCAGCGCCTGGGCCCCGAGGCAAAGCGTCTGCTGCAGGACCCCCACGTGCTTGAGCACGAGGGCGTAGGCGATCGACTCGTACTTGTAGGCGACGCGGGCGATCCGGGCCGAGAAGACCAGGAGCACCTGCGGCGGGTCGGCGCTCGCGTAGCACCGCGCCGCGCCGGCCAGGAGCCGCGCCACGTCCGCGGGCCGGGCGCCGCGCGGCTCCAGCGCGTGCGTGTCGGCCAAGTAGCGGTAAAGGCCGGGGCCGATCCCGCCGCAGCGCCCCGCGGCCACGTACACCTCCAGCTCGTACGCCCGTCCGCCGCTCGGGTACGGCCGGTCGGTCACCTGCCACTCGCCGTGGGCCCGGGTGCCCCGGACGCGCGCGCAGCGGTACAGGAGCGTGGAAAGCTCCCCGGCGGTCATCGAGGTCTCGCCGAACGCGCGGTGCGAGCGCCGGAGCTCCACCACCTGGAAGAAGTCGCGCGGCGGGGCCTCCGCGGGCGGCGGCAGCGCCACCGCAACGCCGCGCGGCGCCACCAGGGCGGGCGGCACGGGAACCGCGCCGCGCAGGCGCCAGGTCCCGCCGTACGGGGCGTCGCCGCGTCCCATCCGCGAGCGGACGTGCAGCGCCAGGTCGTGCGGCTCCCACACGGCCGGGTGCACCTCGTCCGCCGTCACCAGCACCCGCGCGCGCCACAGCTCGCCGGCGACGACGCGGGCAAGACGGCCGTCCGCCGCCGGCACCCCGGCCAGCCGGGCGGCGGCCGCGGCGACCGCCGCCCCCTCCAGCCGCACGCGCACGCCGGCGCGCGGCTCCTCGACGAGCATCTCGCCCCCGGCGAAACGGCTTCCCGCGTACGGCGAGGCCGCGGCCCCCTCCGGCGGCGGACCGGCGCGAAAGGCGAAGCCGGGCGCCAGCGGCTGCAGCCGGATGGCGCCCGCGCCGCCCAGCAAAACCACCCGGTCCAGAAGCGCGGCCGCGCGAAGCGGGGCGAGCTCCGGGCGGGAGTCCGCCTCGCCGGCGTCGATGCCACCCTGCACCAGCCGATCGACCAGCGCGTGGAGCCCCGCGCCCAGGCGCAGGCGGACACCGCCCGCCCGGACCGCCACCGCGTCGCCGTCGCTCTCGACGACCGCACCGGTGCGGAGCATCGTGCGCGGGGAAGGCGCGCTCAGAAGTAGATGTCCCACTCGTTCAGCTCCGCCGGGGAAAGCTCGCGCTCCAGCCACCCCAGGGCGACCGGAACCGAGTACAGGCGGCCGGGCGCCAGCCGCCGCCAGAAGTGCCGCAGGCCGGGAACCATCACCTTCACCACCGCCAGGTCCACGTCGGGACGGCTCTGGTCCACCACCAGGACCTCCAGCCCCCGCGCGGCCAGCGCCCCGGTGGCACGGGAGAGCTGGATCCCCACGTCGCCGGGCGGCGCCGCGCCGAAGCACCCGCGGACGCAGGGCTCCTCGCCGGAGGGCGCCAGCCAGGGAAGCGAATCGATGCGCGCCCGCTCCCTCCAGGCGCACGGGCGCGCCCCCGGGGGCGGGAAGGCGGCGGCCGGCGTCCGGGGCAGCGACTGGTTCACCTCCGTGAGCGCGCGCACCAGGGCGATGTCCGCGTCCAGGTGCGCCCCGAACCCGTACACGATCTCTCCGCCGGGACGCACGGCGGCGGCGGCGAAGACCGGGACCGCGAGGTCGTGGGTAAGGTCGAGCACCCACGACCGGCAGCCCAGCGCATCGTACCGCTCCACCCACGCATCGGCGTACGGCACGCCGAACGAGCGCACGTCCACCCCGGGCCTTTGCAGCCGGTTGAACCACCACACGGCCACCGCGTCGCGCTCCACCAGCTCCAGCAGCCCCTGCAGCGCGGCTTCCTCCACGCAGTTGCCGGCCGCGCAGCCGTTGGAGTCGGCGCGCGCAAAGCCGGGGTGCTCGGCCTGGGGGTGGCCGTACAGGCAGTACGACGCGGGCACCAGCCGCTCGCGGTGGTGGGTGAGCGACCACGCCGGCCGCCACTCCACGGGCACCTGCTCGGAAAAGGGAAGCGGAACGCGCTGGTTGGGCCGGGCCGTGCGGTTCCATGCCTCGCGCGTGGCGTACTGCCGGGCGCTGAAGAGGAGAAGGTCGTGCGGGTGGATGGCCCAGGCGTCCACCTCGGCGTAGGGGGCGCGCCGCGCCGGCTCGTCGCCCTGGTACGTGCCGCAGTAGCGCTCCACCGCCTCGCAGACCGCGCTGGCGCGCGCCTCGTCCCGGGTGGCGCCCTTTCCCCCCGCGCGCAGGGCCAGGCGCCGCCGAAGCGCCTCCACGGTGTCGCCCGGCGGGGCGAAGGCATGCTCCGCCACGTAGCTGAACGCCAGGGCCTCGCCCTCCGGCGAGCTTTCCCGGGGCTCTCCCACCACCCCCGTCACCGCGTCGATGGACGAGCGGAGGCGCGCCAGGGTGCCGTGCGCCTCCACGGTGCGGATGCCGCCCGGCAGCCGGAGCGCCGGGACGGTGGCGCGGGGCCGGACCGGCGGCGGGGTGCGCGCCGGCTCAAGGGGAACGCCGCAGGCACGGCACTGCGGCCGGCGCGTGACGGGGTGCCGCGAGGCGGACATCGTCCCCAGGTCGAAGCTGATCAGCGAGTCGCCCGCGCCGGCCGCGCCGCCCAGGAGGCGGAGCGTCTCGACCGCGGCCAGCTGCACGCCGATCTCCAGGACGGCCGCGGGCGCCGCGGCGCCGGCGCGCCGCGCGTCCATCCACCCGCGCAGGGGGGAGCGCAGGCGCAGCCGGTGCGCCAGGCACTCCCAGCACGGGCCTCCATCCCGGCCGAATACGGGGCCGATCATGAGCGTCCGGCCGCACGGGCGGGCGAGAAGCCAGGGCGTGCCCAGGCGGCGGGCGTTGACCGCGGCGAGCTCGCGGCGCAGGTAGTGGCCGGTCAGGACGACGGCCGGGGAGGCGGCGGCATCCACCACGACGCCCAGCCGCGCCAGGGCGCCGGCGAAGGCCTGGGGCACCTCCGCCGCGAGCCCCACGGTGTGGAGCGCGACGCGGTCCACGCCAGCCGCCACGCCCAGCGCACCGCGCGCGATCCCCGGGGCGTCGCCGGCCCCGGTGACGTGGCCTCCGCGCCGCAGGCCGGCGAGGAGCGCTCGCACGGGAACACCGGGAAGCTCGCGCTCCAGCGCCTCCACCGTGCGGCTCCCGTCAAGAAGGGGGAGAAGCCGGGACACGCCCGGCCCGTCGAAGAAGGTGGCGCCGTGCTCCGACTCCACGACCACGGCGGCGCCCAGCGCGACGGCGCGTCCGGCGGCGGTAAGGAGGGGGCGTTCCAAGGGCGGCTCCGATCTGCCGGCAACCGGCACGGGAAGAGGCCGGGCGCGCCACTCCCGGAGCAGCGCACCCGTGGAGCCGCGGCCCACGGGAGCCGCGGAGGATTCGCCTTTACGCGCAACAGCAGAGGTCGGCGAGGATGCCGACCACGTCCCCGGCCACGTCCCCGGTCACCTCGCCGGCCACGTCCCCGGCGGCGTCGTCCTCCACGCCGCTGGCTACGTCGTCCTCCACGTCGCTGGCTTCTGTCCTGGTGACGTCGCTACTCGCCCTGCCGCGGGCCTCCCCCTCCTGCGCCGTCGTGCCTCCCTGCTCCTCGACCGGCGCGGCGCCGCCGCCGGTCGACTCCGCGGAGGCGATCTGCCGCGCGGTGGTCTCGATGTCGGCCTGCGCCCTGCCGATGCTGGCGAGCCGCTGCTCCACCTGCGCCTGCGCCTGCTCCAGCTGCCGCTGGAGGGGCTCCAGCCGCTGGACCTGCCCCTGGATCCCCTGGATCCGCAGGTACGTCTCGTAGGCGCTGTGGATGAGCTGCGCCACCATGAGCGCCTGGTTGATGGCTCCGACGACCTTGTCGATGATCTGCACCACCTTCAGGAAGGTGCCCGGCGTGCGCGCGCGCGTCCCGGGCTGGGTGCCCACGTATCCCACCCAGTCGTGCTGCACCCCGTCGTACGTGCACGTGCCGGCGAACTGCGGCGGATTGCTCCCGCCGCCGGCCGATGCGCCGCCTCCCGGGCCGCCGCTGGCGGAGCCGGTGCCGGCGCGGTGCATGACCACGCGCGCCGCCGACGGGTTGGTGCCTGCCCCCGTCCATGAGAGGGTCAGCATGGAGTAGGTGAAGCCGGTGAGGGCCGTGCCGCCCACCGAGACGGTGGGCCCGTCCGCGCCGAGCCCGATGACCACCTCGGGGCCCTGCACCTGCTGACCGGGGTCATCGGTGGGGGCAAGCTCCGTCGCGTAGGTGCCTTGCCACGGCCCCAGCTGGCTGAGGACCGCCTGGCCGCTGCCGGCCACGTCCTGGACGGTGGTCCGGTAGCCCTGCCCGACCAGGAAGTTGTCGAGGATCTCGGGCCTGTACACCGGGTTCGCCGTGGCCTGCATCTCGGCGCCGACGAACCCGTTGTAGAGGCTCCAGTCCGAGATGAGGTCGCGGACGAATCGCTGCGCTTCCGAAATGTTGTCCGGCATCGCGGGTGATCTCCTTTCGTCCTGAGCGCCGGGGGTCAGAGCGCCGCGTCTTCAGCCAGGCCGCCGATGTCTTCGAAGACGTCACCCGCGTCGTCATCGCCTCCGCCCGTGTCGCCGCCGATCCGGTCGTCGCCCTCGCCTGCGGGCTCGACCTCGTCCTGCACGGCCTCGTTCAGAAGGTCCTGCTGCGCCTCGCTGGGGGCCTGCGCCTGCGCGGGCAGGTCGAGCGGCGTCTCAGGGCTCCCCTGCACGACTTCGCTCATGGTGCTCTCGACGTCCTGCTCGGGGAACTGGTCCACGTTCTCCTGCGCCCTGTCCCCCTGGCCCAGGGCGTCCTCCTGCGACGACTCGACGTCGGTCTGCTGCTTCTCTGCCCGGGCCTGCGCCCGCGCCAGCTCCGGGTCGTCCGGCTTCCCGGCGAGCTCCTTCTTCAGCTGCTGGATCTCCTTGCCCGCCTTGTAGAGCATCACGAAGTTGAGCGTGATGAACGTGGTCTGCGCCACGAAGTTCACCACCGCCTCCGCGATCTGGAGCGCGCTCATGTCCTGCCCCGGAGGCGCCTTGCCGCTGGCGGCCGCCTTCTGCAGCTCGTCGGCGGACATCAGCACCCCGGCGATGGGCTGCGTGCCGGAGCTGTCGGTGATGGTGCCGTAGAACGAGCGGGTGGCCGTCCCGTCTGTGGCCGAAGACAGGGTGAACGTGAGCGCTCCGCTGGTTTCGTTGGTGCCGTCGTCGCTGTTCCACGAGAGCAGCAGGTTGCTGAACTGCGGATCGATGATGAACTGGGTGCCGTAGCCGATCTGCTGCGGCCCCGTCCCGTACGCGTGGATGGTGAAGACCGGACCGGCGCTCTTGCTGGTGCCGACCAGCGTCTTGTACCCTCCCGACCAGTAGTAGAGCTGGTAGGCGGGGAGTTGCTTCTGCGCCAGGAGCACCTGCTCGACCGTGCAGTCGTATCCCCGCGACACCAGCCAGTTGTCGATGATCTCCGCCTCGTACGTCTTGTTCTTCGAGGCGGTGGAGATCTCGGCGTAGTACGCCTTGAGCAGGTCCACCTTCTGGAACATGTCCTTGCAGAAGCGGACCGCGTCCGCGGGGAGCTGCGTGGTGCCGCTGCCGGTACCGCCGCTGGTGGGTTCGGTGGAGCTCATGTCGCTTCTCCAGGTGCAGGGGTTGGATTCCGGCCCGCCCGCCGATGCCGGCGGACCGGGACGTCAGTGTGTCGCCGGTGTCGGGCGGGCCGCCGGACTCCGCGCCCGCCATGACCAAGCGGCTCTCGCGGCCCTCCCGCGTCCCCGCGCCGGCCACCGGCCGCGGCGCGGGATGATGCCGCCGTCCGGAGCCGCGGAGCTCAACCGTGCCCGCGCGCAGCCCGCTGCGTGGAGGTGGAGAGCACCAGCCCCGGACCGTAGTCGCCACGGAGAACGGCGGCGAAGACGTCCTCGGCCACCCCGTTGAAGTTCAGGAACAGGTCGGAGATGTCGTCGTTCGGGAACTGGACGACCTGGGCCTGGAACACCACCCATACGCGCGGGCCGATGGGCGGCGTCGTGGACGCGATGACGGTTTCCACGAAGAGCGGGTTCGCGCCGAGCGCCGCCCGGACGACGCCCTGCAGCTCCTCGTTGCTCCCCACGAGGCGGGCCGGGTACGGCTGGCCGGCGGGGGACAGCACCTTGACCTGGATGGTGTTGCCCGGGTACTGCGGCGTAAGGATCGTCGCCAGGCCGGTTCCCGCCGCCGGATCCTCCACGGTCACCTCGATGACCTGCGTTCTCCCCTGCTCCCGGGGCTGCCCCACCCGTACGCCCGGCGCCCTGCCGATCGTGGCCGCCAGCTGTCTCTGGAGGGTAATCCAGGGCGGCGCGAGGCCGGGCTGGCTGGCGCCGTCTGCGACGTTGCTCATGAGCTCTCCCTCCGGGATCGAAGTTGGCGCGGCGGGCGTCACGCGGCGGGGCGTCACCCGCCACCCGTGGCCGCTCCATCGCGATTGCGGCCGCCGCGTGACGACCGTGCGAAGCGGGGCCGGCGGGTCCGGCCCTTCGCCGTGAACCAAGCTGGCGGCGGGCACTGCCCCGGGAGGTATCCGGATCCGTCAGCGGCGGGTCCTGGCGCGACGCGGCCGCGTTCACCGGGGCGCCCCGCTCCGGCACCGGGCGACGAACAGGTGCGCCAGCCGGCGCACGCCCCCGCTGGCGGCCAGCTCGGCGGGGCGCAGGCCGGCCACCCGCCTGAGGCTCTTGCGCAGCGCCGACGCGCTCGAAAACTCCAGCACGGCCGCCGCCCCCGCCACGCTTCTGCCATCCTCGAGCAGCCGCGCGGCGTGCAGCAGCCGCCGCCACGCCAGCAGCTCCGCGGCGGCGGGAAGGCCCTCCGCCGCCAGCAGGCGCCCCAGCGTGCGGGCGGTGCCCTGCCCCGCCAGCCGTGCCAGTGCCGGAACGCTCCCGGGATCGGCGGGCGAAACCAGCATGGGCCCCAGCCAGCGGTGCACGGAGGCCGGCACCACCTCCGCGAGCGCGGCCACCATCTCGTCCAGCGGACCGCGCCGGACGAGCGCGTCCAGGACGCGGACCACCGCGTCGGGGCCGTCCCTGCGGACGCACACGATTCCGCGCACCCCCAGCTGCGCGAGGGCGAACCCGTCCGTGGGGGGCCGGCCGTGGAAGTCCGCGAGCGCGACCACCTCCACGCCGGGGGCCCGGGCCCTCAGGCGGCGGATCTCCGTCGCGGCGAACGCGCCGTCGTGGTACGGGTCCACGAACGCCACCGCCGCGGGCGTCGCGATGGCGAGCGCGGTAAGGTCGCTCCACCCGCGCGAGGTGCGGACGACGTGGTGAACGCCGCCGGCGGCCTGGCGGCGCAGCGCGCTGCGCAGCGTGTCCATCGCGGAAGGAGCGGGAGAAAGCAGCAGGAGATCGCCCATGGCGCGCACACGCCCCGGTGCGTTGGTGGCGGAGGGCCAGGGGGCGCTCCGCGCCGCGAAGGGCGATTCCCTGCCCCCCTCCGGCGCGGGTTATCTACGCTGGACCCCTCAATGTCCTTTCCCGGCGGGGATCACCGCCCCCATTGATCCTTCCGGGCACGATCTCACTCTCATGGAACGACCCCTTTCAATCGGCGGATGGCACGGTCGCGGGGAGGGCCGCCCGCACGCGCTGCGGCGCTGTCGAACGGATTCGAGGAGGCAGACCTCCCGCGATGTGCCGACTTGCCCGGTACCCGCTTCCACCATCCACCCGACGGCGGACGTGCGACGAAGGACGCGGGCGAACGCCCCGCGCAGGACGAAAGGACGTTCCGGGTGCCGGGCGACCGCTGCCCGGGAGACCCGCGATCGGCCGATGTCGCGGCTCCGTCGTCCACCGCGGCCCGCCCCAGCCACGGCTTCGTTGACCGATATCCGCGATACGCCGTGCGCCCGCAGGAGAGAGATCACGCGAAGGAAACGCGAGAGGACGCGGGGAATCCACGTCTCTGCGTCCTCATATCATCTCCGTTGCTCCGTGTCCTCCGCGTGATCCCGCTGGCTCCGAAGGGCACACCGGGAAAAAAAGAGCGGCAACCTCATGGACCACATGAGGTTGCCGCGTTTCAGGCTGCGGGGCTTCTTGTCTTCTCCGTGTCCTCGGTGTGACGTAGAATCCGGGAAAACAACACCTTCATGCGTACAGAGGAACAGAGTCAGACAGAGAACCAGGCCGATATTTCAGCTCGCTTTCTCTGTCTGACTCTGTTCCTCTGTACGATTCTTCTTTTTCAGGATCTGGTCTGAGGATGACACGGCCGGTGGGGAATCTGGTATGAGGGGCGTGCTCGACGCGCGGCGGCACCTGCGGGTACGTCTCGCGGGGTACGCGCCATCCCGTTCGAGGCCGGAGCGTCACCGCGCGCGGCCCAGCGTCAGGCTCCACAATCCGCGCGCCGACAGGATGAGGGAGAAGAGCGCGGTCACGCCGAGCGCGAGAAGCGTCCAGATGAAGAACAAGGCTCCGCCAGAGCTGGCGACGGGGCCGCCGGCGCCCACCCCGCTCCCCATCATGTGAAGGACGGGAACCGCCATCCCAAGGAGTGCCCCGAGAAGCATGATGACGTGCCCCGACCGCCGCTCGGCGAGCACCAGCGTTCCGTACAGCCAGGCGGCACAGATGGGCACGACGGGGAGACTGGACACCGTTCCCGGCTCCATGCCGCGGGCGATGTCGTCCGCCACGTGAAAGGTGAGGAAAAGGATCGAGAGCAGGGACGCGGCGGTCAGCAGGGCGGTCTGCTTCATCCGGGACTCTCCCGCCAGGCGTTTGCGCCCGCGCGAGCGGCGGATCCCGCGCGGTCGTGCCGGACGGGCACCGGCAGCGTGCGGCGGCCCTGGATCCTCCACAACCAGTAGAGCATCGTACCGAGCAGCAGCAGGATCGGCAGCGCGCGCATGGGTGCGCTGGTGAACGGCTCGGGAAGGACTTTCGCCACGCGCTCCCGGATGGAAAAGAACGATCCGGCCGCGATCAACAGGGCAAAGCACATCCGCCACAGATGGCGCGCCAGGCGCGGCCCGCCGCGGGGCATTCCCGATCGCATGATGCGCAGGTCCCCCGCCGCGGCAACGAGCAGGAGGGTGGCGATGACCAGGGACATCACGCCGATGGTGCGAAACGGAACGCCGGCGGAGTTCAGGCCGGGCGTGTTGATGAATTTGACGCCGCCCGCGAGCATGAGGAGCGCAAGTCCCACCGCGACCGCCAGCGCGGACCCGTTGATGCGGCGGGTCCACGGCGACGTGGGGCGGACGGTCGTCCACGCCGTGCCGGCGAAGTAGGCGGCCAGGAGCCCCGCCACCAGATCGCCGGGACCCCTGCGAAGTCCCAGGACCGAGGCGGTGATGCCCATGACGAGCATGGACCAGACGAACAGGACGCCGCCGCGGCGGTGAACGGTCCCCCCCTTCTTCGCCAGCAGGGCCACGGCGCCCAGCACGATCGCCAGCCCCCCCGCGACGACGTGGATCGGCAGGAGCATGCACCCTCCCTTTCAGTGAGCGGCCTGGATGGAGTGTCGGACGGACATCGGCCGGGGTGACCGGCGGGCGGCGATGCGGGACGGCCGGGCGCCGCGCCGGTGCGATCCCCGGCTCCGGCCCGCACCGTGTCCGGGAGCCAAGGTGGGTGGCCGCGGAACGCGCCCGCAACGGCCGTGCGACGAAGCGCGGATTCGGGCGGACGAACGGCGGCTACATCTGCCTGAACAGGTGCACGTAGCCGCGGCTCACGGGGAGCACGTCGCCGCGTCCCTTGAGGTGGATCTCGGCGGTCTCGTTCTCGTGCCGCGTCACGTGCCGGATGGCGCGCAGGTTCACCACCACCGAGCGATGGACCTGCGCGAACTGCTCCGGGTCCAGCTGCTCCAGCAGGTCCCTGAGCGGCACACGGACCACCGCCTCGACGGGTTTCTCTCCGTCGCGCCACGCCACGACCGTGTACTTGGCGTCGGACCGGAGGTAGTCGACGTCGTCGGCCGCGACCAGGCGCACGGTCTTTCCCGACTGCACCCGGATCCAGCGCAGCGGCGCCTTTCCTCCGCCCCGCAGCCGCGCCAGCTGGGCGCTGAGCTCCTGCAGCAGCTGCTCGGTGTTGACCGCCGGCCGCGACGACCGCACGCGCTGCTTCAGGCGGCCCACGGTTTCGGCGAGCCGCGCCTGCTCCACCGGCTTCAGAAGGTAGTCGAGCGCGCCCTGCGCAAAGGCCTGCACCGCGTAGTGGTCGTACGCGGTGACGAACACCAGGTGCGCGCGGCACCCGATGTGGTTCGCGGCATCGACGCCCGAAAGGCCCGGCATGTGGATGTCGAGAAAGCAGATGTCGGGATGCAGCGCTTCGAAGAGCCGCACCGCCTCGCGGCCGTTGCGCGCCTCGGCCACGATCTCCAGCTCGGGCCAGGCCTCCGCGAGCTGGCGCCGCAGCGCATCGCGCAGCAGCGGCTCGTCGTCGGCGATCAACGCCGTCGCGTGGGCGTTCACGTCTGCGCCGGCATGTCGACTTCGACGGCGGCGCCGCCGGTGGCGCCGGACGCCAGGCGCAGCTGCGCCGCATCGCCGAAGGTCACCCGCAGCCGCTCGCGCAGGGTCGCAAGCCCGGTCCCCGGACCGCCCGCCGGCGGCTGCAGCCCCACGCCCGTGTCGCTGACGCGGACCACGCAGCGTTCGCCGCGCCGTGCGATGTCGATGTCGATCCGGCCCCCTTCTTCACTGGGGTCGATCCCGTGGCGCACGGCGTTCTCCACCAGGGTCAGCAGCGTGGTCGGAGGACAGCGAAGCGCCAGCGCCGCCGGGTCCACGCTCATCGCGTACTCCAGGCGGTCGGGCATGCGCATCTGCATCAGCTCCAGGTAGGGCCGCACCAGCCGCAGCTCGCGCTCGATGGTCGCGGCGGGATCGTGGAGCAGCGGCACCGCCGCGCGAAGGTACTGGACGAGGCTTTGAAGTACGGTCGACGCGTGCGGCGAACCCGAATCGACGAGCGCCTGCACGTTGGCGAGGGTGTTGAAGAGAAAGTGGGGCGCGACCTGCGCCTGCAGCAGATGCAGACGCGCGTCGAGCGCCTGCCGCTCCAGCTCGCTGCGCTCCAGCGCGAACGCGAGGTTCTGATGCCGGGCGACGGCTTCCTTCTGCCGGACGACCGCCGCGAGCGCCGTCCACGGCGCGACGAGAAGGGAAAGGTGCGTAAGGAGCATCCAGTCGTGGTGCTCCAGGAAGGGCGGCGCACCGGGCGGGGGAGGATGGTACATCGCGAACAGCGTGACCGGCACCAAAGCGCCGACGGCGACGACCTGGAGGGCCCATCGCTGGAGCCAGCGGGGCAGCCGGCGGGGCCACACTTCGAACAGCGCAAAGGCGGCCGTCGCCGACACGCCGATGATGAGGGTGCGGACGAAGAACGCCGACGGGGCGCTCTTCGCCAGGGCCGACAGCAGGAACCCGGCGGCGGCGGAAATCGCCAGCGCCACGGCGGCCCGCCGCGCCGTCCTGGCAAGGATGCCGGCCGGCTTCGCGGCCGCCGTCTCTTCGGGCATGCCCGCTCGCGATCTCTTCATCCGTGGGCGTAAACGGGGCTTCCAGCGATCGCGCGGGGAGCGGGAGGTGGTGTCCGCGTACCCAAATCCCTTCCTCGAGCGAGCCCGAAGCGCAGGATCGGAGACCGGGATGTCGTGACGACGACGATCACGAATATGCGCCACGGCTCACGGGCGCGACAGCGACATGCGACGGACGGCGGATTCCCGCGCCTGAACCGCGGGAACGCCACCAGAAGGGCCACGCTCGGGCCGAGGGTCGCGGGCGGTCCGGCTGTCCACCGAACCTGCACCGCCTGGGCCTGGGAAGGTGTTGCTAACCCTCGTCCTGTGATTGGCTTCCTGAGAGTGTGTTTAAGAATCCCTGCGCTCGCGCCCCTCTGTCATTTCGAAGGAGGCGCCGCACCGCACCATCGGTTCGCACGAACCCCTGCGCGCCGACTGAGAAATCTACTGTCTGCTGCTGGTGCCCCGCCGCACCGCTCCGGCACTGGCCCTGTCCGCCCGTGTCGTAGCCGCGAAGCAGGCACGGCTACCGCGTCTGCCTTCCAGCAATCCGACAGGGGATTCCTCGGCCTTGCAACCTCTGGTGTGAAAGCAGGCTACGGCGTGGCCGGGCCTCGGAATGACAGCGCTGAGTCCGGTCGAAAAAGTCCGGAGCGGCGGCGGATGCCTCGGATTTGGGGGTCCTCCGCAGTATCCCCAAGTCGAGATCGTGCGTCTGAACGCATCCTCCGAAGTCGACTTCTCCACACCTGTGTGGATCAAGCGGCATGGGCGACTTCTTGGACCGGGCTCAGCGCTGGTAGATCTGCCTGGATGCGCAGCGTCGGATTCTTGAACACGCTCTAAGGGAATCGTCGGTTCAGGTGCGTGCTGCCGGATCGGTGAATTCGACGGTCATCCGCAGGGTGAACGGCACCCGCTGCGCATCGCGAAGGGCCGGCTGAAACCGCACCTCCCTGAGCGCGGACTCCGCGGCCGGTCCGAACGCGGGATCGTAGGTGGAGCTGATCTCCCGCTCCACGATCTGATTGGTGCCGGGGACTTTTTGTTGAACGACCGCCCGCATGTGGTCCGCTCCATCCATTCCCGAACGATCGACCACACGCACGTTCTTCACGATGCCGCTTGCGTCGATGTCGATGTCGACCAGCACCGCGGTCCGGGGCCGTACGCCGATGAAGCGGCTGGGATAGTGCCTGCGCATGCTGGCGGCGAGAGCCTCGCCGTTCTCCGGCCTCGGCAAGTGGCTCACCCCGGCCAGCTTCTGCACCTGGTCTGATTCCGGACGCCTGCTGTCGAGACTCCCTGTCCCAGGCGCGGCGGGAGTCTCCGTACCTGGCCCCGCTTCGCAGGCGGCGGTCGCGAGCACGAATGCGGCGAGCAGGATGGGTCGAAGTGTGGGGGGGCGCATGGATTTCATCCTCCTCGTCACCACGGAATCGCAGAAAGCAAGCTGGGTCCGGCTCCGGGAATCTGACCGTCGCAGGAGAGCTTCTCACGAGCGTATTGTAACGCATTATAAGTTGCGCGTGTTTGGCGTCAAGTAATCGTTTGTTTCGTCGCGGGTGACGCCCATCGGTGGGCTGGTTTACAACAAAGAAGCGTGGGGTCTTGGCGCCGGTCCCTTCAGTTCACTACGTTCCGCGAGCCCGGCACGGTGCCGGGCCCGCGGTTCGCTTCCCGCTCCCCATGCTGATGGCCGCCCGAGAGCAAGCGCAGCCCACACGCACGTCGCCGTTCGCGGTGCTCACCGCGGCGGTGTTCGCCGTGCTGCTGCTGTGGTTCGTGTACAGCGTGGCGCACGTGCTGCTGTTGCTGTTCCTGGCGGCGCTGTTCGCGCTGTTCCTGGCCGCCATCATCGACTTCCTCCAGGAGCGGTGGAGGGTGCCGCGGGTGGCGGGGGTGATGGTGGCGCTGGTGGTGACGGGCGTGGGGGCGACCGCGGTGGGGTGGCTGGTGCTGCCCCCCGTGGCGCGGCAGACGCAGGCGCTGATCACCGCGCTGCCGGCGCAGATCCAGGTGTGGATGGCCAGCCTGCGCGACCTGACCGCCCAGTATCCGCTGCTGGCGGCGGTGCTGCCGCCGGAGCGGCTTTCGGAGCAGCTGTCCGGGCTGGCGCAGAACGCGGGGCAGTACGCGGCCGGCCTGTTCCCGGTGGTGTTCGACACGCTGCACGTGCTCATCAACTTCGTGAGCGTGCTGGTGATGGGCATCTACATGGCGCTGCGGCCCGAGGTGTACCGCGACGGCATCGTGTCGCTGGCGCCGCCGGTGCACCGCGAGCTGGTGCGCGACATCCTGGCGGACCTGGCCCGCTCGCTGCGCGCGTGGATCGGCGGGCAGATGCTGGCCATGGTGTTCCTGGGCGTGCTGACGTGGATCGGCCTGGAGATCCTGGACGTGCCCTTTGCCCTGGCCTTTGGCGTGTTCACGGGCGTGCTGGTGATGATCCCGTTCTTCGGCACGCTGGTCTCCACGCTGCTTCCCGCGCTGTTCGTGCTGGGAAGCGGGGGCGTGGGGCACGCGCTGCTGGTGGTGCTGCTGGGGCTGGTGGTGCACCTGATCGAGGCCAACTTCGTCCATCCGCTCATCATGGAGCGCCGGGTGCACCTGCCGCCGGTGCTCTCCATTTTGAGCGTGCTGATCATGGCGGAGCTGCTGGGCCCCGTGGGCCTGCTGGTGGCCGTGCCCGTGCTGGCGACAGTGATGGTGATCACCCGCCGCATCTACGTGCACCGGCTGCTGGAGGGCAAGGGCTTCCGCCGCTTCGTGCGCGACACCCCGTCCGAGATCCGCCTGCCGGACGGAACGCTGCGGATGGACGCGGCGGGCGTGAGCATTCCGGCCGTCCTGGAGGAGGCCGGGTCGGCACCACGGTAAAGTGCGTGAGTGCGGAAGTGCGTTAGTGCGGTAGTGACCTTTCCCGCGGGCTCCTGCCGGCGCACCTTACTCACGCACTCACGCACTCACGCACTCACGCACTCACGCACTCACGCACTCACGCACTCACGCACTCACGCACTCACGCACTCACGCACTCACGCACTCACG
>NZ_DASWNM010000004.1:0-12957 GCF_036399255.1 Longimicrobium sp. | reverse complement strand
ACTCCCCCACTCCCGCACTCCCGCACTCCCGCACTCCCGCACTCCCGCACTCCCGCACTCCCGCACTCCCGCACTCCCGCACTCCCGCACTCCCGCACTCCCGCACTCCCGCACTCCCGCACTCCCGCACTCCCGCACTCCCGCACTGGCCGTTCGGCATATCTTCGCCTTGACGCGGGGGGCGGCGCCATTAGCTTGTGGGGCACGGTGGGGAGAAGTGGGGGAGAGTGGAGCAGGATGGCGGGAGCGTACACCGGAGCCCCATGAGCGGCTTCCTCGGGAGCTACACGCACCAGATCGACGAAAAGGGGCGGCTGAGCCTTCCCGCCTCGTTTCGGCGAGACGGGGGGGAAGAGCCGCTGATTCTGGTGCAGGTAAACCCCGATTCGCTCACGCTTTTTCCCCGCCCGGTGTGGAGCCAGATGGAGGACCGCCTGCGCGACATGCTGCGGCGTAATCCCAAATCCCGGCCGTACGTGCTGCGGGTGACCGCGAACGCGCTGGAAGTGGTTCCCGACAAGCAGGGGCGCATCCTGGTGCCGCAGCGGATGCAGAAGGAGGTGGGGATCGCGGGGCCCACCCTCATCGTGGGCGCCATCGACCGCATCGAGCTGTGGAACCCCGAGACCTTTGGCGCCCTTACCGCGCAGGCAGTGCCCGACGAGGAGCTGCTGGCGCACGAGATCTTCGCCTGACCCTTTCATCCACCGGAGCGCGCATGGTCTATCCCGCCAACCCGGCACTGTTCGGCACGCTGCCGCCGCCCGCGCCCGTCTGCGGGATGGACCGGCACGTGGGCCCGTTCGAGCCGCTGGGCGAGCTGGCCTCGTTTCTGGGCACGGACTGGTTCTGCTGCCGGGCCTGCCGCGCCACGGTTACCCGCCGCAACGTCCGCGGCGCGCTCGTGCCCGCGTGACGCTGCCATACGCCTCCGGCTACCACGCGCCCGTCATGGCGCGCGAGGTGATGGACCTGCTGCGCCCCGAGCGCGGCGGGACCTTCCTGGACGGCACGCTGGGCGGAGGCGGACACGCGGAGGCGCTGCTGGAGCGCGGGCCGGAGGCACGGCTGATCGGGGTGGACCGCGATCCCGACGCGCTGGCGGAGGCGTCGAAGCGGCTGGAGCGGTTCGGGGACCGGTTTCGGCCGGTGCGGTCGAACTTCGCGGACGCGGTGGATGAAGCCGGGATCGAAAACGGGACACTGGACGGGGTGCTGCTGGACCTGGGGATCAGCTCGCACCAGATCGACGTGGATGCCCGCGGCTTCACCTTTCGCGCCGGGGCGCCGCTGGACATGCGGATGGGACAGGCGTCGGCCGGAGAAGCCTCCGCGGCCGATCTGCTGAACACGCTCGACGAGGGGGAGCTCGCCAACGTGTTCTACCGCTACGGCGAAGAGCGCCGCTCGCGAAAGCTGGCGCGCATCATCGCCGAAATGCGGGAGGAGGCGCCGTTCGAGACCAGCGACCAGCTGCTGAGCGCCATCGACCGCGCGCTGGGGCCGCGCACCGAGCCAGGCGACCGCGCGCGCATCTTCCAGGCGCTGCGCATCGCCGTCAACCACGAGATCGAGTCGCTGGAGCGCGCGCTGGAGCGCTTTCGCGACGCGCTGGCGCCGGGCGGCGTCTTCGCGATCCTGAGCTACCACTCGCTGGAGGACCGCCTGGTGAAGAACGCGTTCCGCGACTGGAGCCAGCAGTGCGTGTGCCCGCCGGGCTTTCCCGTGTGCAGCTGCCGCGGCCGCGCGCTGGGCACTACGCTGACGCGCAAGCCGACCGACGCGTCGCCCGAGGAGATCGCCGCCAATCCCCGCGCCCGCAGCGCGCACCTGCGCGGGTGGAGGGCCGCGTGAGCACGGACGCGCTGGACGCGCCGCGCGGGCCCCTGCGTGGGCGCACGGTGGAAAAGGGCTCGCACTGGGAAGAGCCGCAGGGGCGCCGCGTGGAGAAGCGCGCGCGCCGCCGCGCCTTCGTGGGCAAGGCCGCGTTCATCCTGGCCGTCGCCGCGTCCCTGTCGTCCGTGGTCTGGCGGCAGACGGAGGGGGTGGCGCGGCAGCGGGAACTGACGCGCATCCAGAACGAGACGTCCATCGCCGAGGCGGAGCGGGTGGAGTGGGCCAACCGCATCCAGGCGCTGCAGACCCGCGCCCGCATTACCCGCGTGGCGCAGCAGCGGCTGGGGCTGCACGTGGCGCGTGACGACGAAGTGGTGCTGCTGCCCATCGCCGCGGGCGCGCTGGAGGAGCGTCCGTGAGCGCCCACCTTCCCACCCGCAGCGGCTGGGACAACGAGAACCGCCTGCGCGCGCGCCGCCGCCTGCTGGTCGTCTGCATTGGCCTGGCGGCGCTGCTGGTCGTGGGAAAGGCCGTGTACCTGCAGGCGTTCGAGGTGGACCACTGGCGGCAGGTGGCAGCGGACCAGCAGCAGGCGCGCGTGCCGCTGCCGGCGCGCCGCGGCGCCATCCTGGACCGCGACGGCGTGCCGCTGGCGCTCACGCGCGAGACCTTTGGCCTGGCCATCGCGCCCAACGAGGTGACGGACCGCAACGCGCTGGTGGGGGCGATGGCGGATGCGCTGGAGCTTTCGCGCGCCGCCGCCCGTCGCGCGACCGATCCCAAGCGCAAGTGGGTGGTGCTTCCCGGGCGCTTTACGGCGGAGCAGCGGCGGGCGCTGGGGGATGCGCGCGGGCTGCACTGGGAGCGGCGGCTGGAGCGGTTCTATCCGCAGGGCCGGGTGGGGCGCGAAGTGCTGGGCGGGGTGAGCGGCGACGGGCGGGCGCTGGGCGGCATCGAGCAGTCGATGAACGAGACGCTCAGCGGACGCGACGGCTACAGCATCCTGCGCCGCGACGCGCGGGGCAAGAAGGAGGCGTCCGTCGCCCTTCCCGCGGTGGAGGCCACGGACGGCAACAACGTCTACCTGACCATCGACTTCGACCTGCAGGAGATCGCCGACGCGGCGCTGGACCAGGCCATCGACAGCACCGGCGCCTCCGGTGGCGAGCTGCTTCTCCTCGATCCGCGCACGGGCGAGGTGCTGGCCGCGGTGTCGAAGAAGCAGGGCGGCGCGCGCGACGTGGGCGCCTTTATCGAGCCGTACGAGGCGGGGTCGGTGCTCAAGCCGTTCTTCGTCTCCACGCTGCTCGCCACCGGGCGCGCGCGGATGTCGGAGCGCGTGCACGGCGAGGGCGGGCGCTGGACGGACCCGCACGGCCGCGTGCACACCGACGTGCACGCGTACGACTGGCTTACCCTGCGCGACGCGCTGCGCGTAAGCAGCAACATCGGCATGGTGAAGTTCGTCCCGCGGCTGCAGCCGGGGCAGCAGTTCGGCCTGCTGCGCGACTTTGGCTTCGGCACGCCCACGGGGGTGGACTATCCCATCGAGTCCTCGGGCCGGCTGCCGCGCCCGGACCGCTGGAGCAAGCTGACCCCGTCGTCGCTGGCGACGGGATACGAGGTTTCCGTGACGCCGCTGCAGCTGGCGCTGGGCTACAGCGTCATCGCCAACGGCGGATCGCTGATGGAGCCGCGGCTGGTGCGCGAGGTGCGCGCGGCGGGGGGAAAGACGCTGGAGCGCCGCGACCCGCGCGAGGTGCGCCGCGTGATCCCGCGCTCGGTGGCGATGGAGATCCGCGACGTGCTCGTCTCCGTGGTGGACGACGGGACGGCGACGCGGGCTTCGCTGGCGACCTTCGAGGTGGCGGGCAAGACGGGGACGGCGCGGCGGACGGGGGCGGACGGGCGCTACGAGTCCGGCGCGTACAACTCCACCTTCGTGGGCTTCTTCCCGGCGCGCGACCCGCAGCTGACGATCCTGGTGAAGCTGGACCGGCCGCGCGGCGAGTACTACGGCGGCCTGACCGCCGCGCCGGTGACGCGCGAGACGCTGCAGGCCATCCTGGCCGCGCGCTCGCCCGGGCTGGACCGGCGCAGCCTGCTGGCCACGCGCCTTCCCGCGCAGACGCCGCCCCCCGCGCCGGGTCGCCGGCGCGAGGATCCGCCGCCGCCGGGCGCGGAGGGCGTCTACGTCTTCGTATCGACGGATGAGCTGCGGCGGGCGGCGGAGGTGCCCACGGGGGGCGCGGTGCCGGTGCCGGACGTGGCCGGGCTGCCGCTGCGGGACGCGGCGCGGCGGCTGCACGCGCTGGGGGTGCACGTGCGGGTGCGGGGAACGGGATACGTCACGGCCACCCGGCCGGCGGTGGGGGCGCCGGTGGCCCGGGGCGACACGCTGGTCCTTGTGGGGGAAGGCCGATGACCAACCGCCATACCACGCTCGGCGCCGTCGAGGCGCGTCTCGCCCGCGAGGACCTCCTCTCGGGCGCCGCGCGTTTGTCGGACGGCCACGCCATGCGCGAGCTGTGGGACGTGACGGCCGATTCGCGGCAGGTGCGCGTGGGCGCCCTGTTCTGCGCGTGGAAGGGGACGTCGAACGACAGCCACCAGTATCTCCCGCAGGTCTTCAGCGCCGGCGCCGCGGGCGTGGTGGTGGAGGAGTGCGCGACCGACATCCCCACCCCGCAGCTCTGCGTGGCGGACGGGCGCCTGGGCGCCGCCTACGCCGCCGCGGAGTTCTTCAGCGACCCGTGGGAGCACATGACGCTGGTCGGCGTCACGGGGACGAACGGAAAGACGACGACGGCGGCGATGCTGCGCCACCTGCTCGCCGCGGACGGGCCCGCCGGCTACGTGGGCACACTGGGGGCGGTGGGGGCGGACGGCGAGGTGATCCCGGGGACGGAGGGGCTGACGACGCCCGGGCCGGTGGAGGCCGCGCGCTGGCTGCGCCGCTTTCTGGACGAAGGGGTGGAGCGGGTGGCGATGGAGGTTTCGTCCCACGCGCTGGACCAGGCGCGGATGGCGGCGGCGCGGTTCGACGCGGCGGTGTTCACCAACCTCACGCGCGACCACCTGGACTACCACGTCACGATGGAGGCGTACCGCGACGCCAAGCTGCGCCTCCTCCACCTGCTGAAGCCCACCGGCGCCGCCGTGCTGAACGTGGACGACGACGCCTGGCGCGGCGTGGCTTCGCCGATCGGGCGGACGGTGCGGTTCGGCGTGGAGCGCGCGGGGGACGCGGACGTGGCGGCGGAGGGGGTGCGCGTGGGCGCCGGGGGGATGGAGTTCACCCTGCGCACGCCGGACGGCACCGCGCCGGTGGCTCTCCCCATCTTCGGCGGCTTCAACGTGTCGAACGCGGTGGCGGCGGCGGCGGTGCTCTGGTCCGTGGGGTGGGAGGTGGAGCGCATCGCCGGGGCGCTGGGGACGCTGCCGCAGGTGCCGGGGCGGCTGGAGCGCATCGCGGGCCCGCCGGCGAGCGCCACGGTGCTGCGCGACTACGCGCACACGCCGGACGCGCTGGAGCGGGCACTGGAGGCGGTGCGGCCCCTGGTTTCCGGGCGGCTGATCGTGGTATTCGGCGCGGGCGGGGACCGTGATCCGGGAAAGCGGGGGGAGATGGGGCGCATTGCCGCGGCGCACGCGGACCTGGCCATCGTCACCTCCGACAACCCGCGCACGGAGGACCCCGAGACGATCCTGGACGGCATCGAAAGCGGCATGGGAAGTGCACCCCGGCTGCGCATTTCCGACCGCCGGGAAGCCATCCGCACAGCACTCACGGAAGGACGCGCCGACGACCTGGTTCTCCTGGCCGGCAAGGGCCACGAGACCTACCAGATCGTCGGCACCGAAAAGCGTCCGTTCGACGAGCGCGCCATCGTGCAGGAGCTTCTCGCGGACTTGCAGACCGCCGCCGGAGGTGACGTTTGAGCGGGTTCCGCTGGACTGCCGCTGAAGTTCGCCGCGCGCTGGAGACCGAGTCTCCCGCGGGCGACATGGAGTTTTCGGGGATCAGCACCGACACGCGCAAGATCGAGCGCGGGTCGCTGTTCGTGGCGCTGCAGGGCGCCAACTTCGACGCGCACGACTACCTGGCCCAGGCCGCCGAGCAGGGCGCCGCCGCCGCCGTCGTCTCCCGCGTCCCCGCAAACGCGCCCGAGGGGATGCCGCTGTTCGTGGTCCCCGACACGCTGCACGCGCTGGGCAGGCTGGGCCGGCACCGGCGCCGGGCGCTGGGCGGCCGCGTGGTCGCCGTGGCGGGGAGCAACGGAAAGACGACGACGAAGGAGCTGCTGCGCGCGGTCCTTTCGCCCGCGTACCGCGTCCACGCGACCGAGGCCAACCTCAACAACCAGGTCGGCGTTCCGCTGACCCTGCTCTCCGCCCCGGACGACGCGGAAGCCGCCATCGTAGAGGCGGGGACCAACGAGCCGGGCGAGGTCACGCTGCTGTCGCGCATCATCGAGCCCGACGCGGCCATCATCACCTCCATCGGCGAAGAGCACCTCGAAGGATTGGGATCCGTCGAGGGCGTGCTGCGGGAGGAGCTGGCGATCTTCGACGGGCTGGCGCCGGGGGGCACGGCCTTCGTGGCGGACGAGCCGGCGGAGCTGCCCACGGGCGCGCAGGCGCGCATCGGCGGAATGCGGCTGCGGGTGGCGGGGTTCGACGAGCGCGCGGACCTGTTCCCCGACGGCGGCAAGGAAGGGGTGCGCTTTCGGCCGGACGGCAGCACGGAGTGGAGCTTTCGCGGCGTGCCCATCCACCTGCCGCTTCCGGGGATGCACAACGTCCGCAACGCGCTCATCGCCCTGGGCGTCGCCATCGAGTGGGGCGTGTCGGTCGAAGAGGCGGCGAAGGGGCTGGCGGCGATGAAGGTGCCCAGGATGCGCAACGAGTGGCTGCGCATCGGCACCGTGGGGGTGATCGCGGACTGCTACAACGCCAATCCCCCCAGCATGCGCGCCGCGCTCGATCTTCTCGCGACGGTGCCGGCGGAGGGCGAGAAGATCGCCGTCATCGGCACCATGCGCGAGCTGGGCGACCACGCCGAGCAGCTGCACCGCGAGCTGGCGCTGCACGCGGCCGGGCTCGTCGGGCACGGCATCGACCGCGTGGTGGCGACGGGCGACTTCGTCCGCGCGTTCGAGGAGAACCACTCTGAGCTGGGCGAGCGGCTGATCGCGGCCGAGGACCCCGTGCAGGCGTACGAGGCGCTGCGCCCCACGATGCGGGGGAACGAGACGGTGCTGCTCAAGGGCTCGCGCGGCGTGGCGCTGGAGCGGCTGGTGCCGCTGATCGAGCGCGACTTCACCGCACAGCCGCAGACCCTGCGGACGGAGGGCTGACCCGTGCTGTACCACCTGCTGGTGCCGCTGGCGCAGTACAACATCGCCTTCAACCTCTTCCGCTTTCAGACCTTCCGGGCGGCCGGGGCGGTGGTGACGGCGTTCCTGGTGGCCTTCTGGTTCGGGCCCGCCATCATCTCGCGGCTGCGGATGCTGAAGGTGGGGCAGGTGGTGCGCACCGAAGGCCCGCAGACGCACCTGGGCAAGAGCGGCACGCCCACCATGGGCGGCGTGCTCATCATCCTGTCCACCGTGATCCCCGTCTTCCTGTGGGCGCGGCTGGACAACTGGTACACGGTGCTGGCGCTGGTCACCCTGATCGTGCTGGGCGCGGTGGGATTCCTGGACGACTACCTGAAGATCGTCCGCAAGAACACCGGCGGGCTCAAGGGGCGCTACAAGATCCTGGGGCAGGCGGGGATGGGGCTGGCGCTGGGCGCGGTGCTGGTGATCTTCGAGGTCAGCGGGCAGATCCCGGCCACGTGGACCCAGATCCCGTTCTTCAAGAGCATCCACATGGAGTTCTGGTGGCCGCTCTACATCCTCTGGGTGGCCTTCATCGTCGTCGGCTGCAGCAACGCGGTGAACCTGACGGACGGGCTGGATGGATTGGCCGCCGGACTGTCCGCCATCGCCTGCGCCACCTTCGGCGTGTTCGCGTACCTGCTGGGCCGCGTGGACGCGTCGGACTACCTGAACGTGTTCTACCTGCCGGGCTCGGGTGAGCTGACGATCTTCTGCCTGGCGCTGGCCGGGGGATGCATGGGCTTCCTGTGGTTCAACGCCCACCCGGCGGAAGTGTTCATGGGCGATACGGGGTCGCTCGCCATCGGCGGCGTGCTGGGCGCGGTGGCGGTGATGCTGAAGGCGGAGTTCCTGCTGGCCATCGTGGGCGCGGTGTTCGTGGCCGAGGCGCTGAGCGTGGCCACGCAGACGGTCTACTTCAAGTGGACCAAGTCGAGGACCGGGGTGGGCAAGCGGATCTTTCGCATGGCGCCGCTGCACCACCACTTCGAGCAGATCGGCTGGCACGAGAGCAAGGTGATCATCCGCTTCTGGATCATGGGGATCATCTGCGCCATGGCCGCCTTCGCCACGCTCAAGATCCGCTGATGCCGCGCTCGCTGGCCGGGGAAACGGTGGGGGTGCTGGGGCTGGCCCGCAGCGGGCTGGCCGCGGCGCGCCTGGCCCGGAGCCGAGGCGCCGCGGTCTACGCCAGCGACGCGGGTGATTCCGAGCTGGCGCGGCAGGCGGCGGAGCAGGTGCGGGGGATGGGCGGCGACGCGGAGACCGGCGGGCACGACCTGGGCAGGCTGGCGGCGTGCGCGCGCATCGTCCTTTCCCCCGGCATCCCGCCGACGGCCAAGGTGCTCAAGGAAGAGGCGATCCGCGGCGTGCCGACCATCCCGGAGATCGAGTTCGCCTACGAGCAGCTGGACTGCCCCGTCATCGCCATCACGGGGACCAACGGCAAGACGACGGTCACGGGGCTGATCGAGCACCTGCTGCGCGCGGACGGCGTGGACGCGGTGGCGGGCGGCAACATCGGCACGGCGCTCAGCGAGCTGGCGATGCGCGAGCCGCAGCCGGCGTGGGCCGTCGTCGAATGCAGCTCGTTCCAGCTGGCGGGGATCGACCGCTTTACGCCGCGGATCGGCATCCTCACCAACCTGGCGCCGGACCACCTGGACTGGTATGACGGCGTCGAGGACTACTACGCCGACAAGGCGCGCCTCTTCACCAACGCGTCCGCGGAAAGCCGCTGGATCCTGAACGCGGAGGACGAGCGCGCGCGGACGCTGATCGGCGACGCGCCGGGAACGCGGCTGTACTTCCGGGTGGAGTCGGCGCCGGCGTCCGAGGACGAGCTGGGCGGCTGGCTTTCCGCGGGCGAGCTGCTGATCCGCACCGAGCCGGGGCGCACCGAGCGCGTGGGCGACGCGGCCGACCTGCAGATCCTGGGGCCGCACAACGTGGCCAACGCGCTGGCGGCGGCGCTGGCGGCGCGGCTGGCGGGGGCGTCGGTGCAGGGGATCTGCGACGGGCTGCGGACCTTCAAGGCGCCCGAGCACCGCCTGGAGCCGGTGGGCGAGGTGGACGGCGTGCTGTGGATCAACGACAGCAAGGCCACCAACATCGCCTCCACCCGCGTGGCGGTGCGGGGGATGACGCGGCCCACGGTCCTGCTCCTGGGCGGCAAGCACAAGGGCGAGCCCTACACCGAGCTGCTGCCGGACCTGGCGCGGGTGCGGACCATCATCGCGTACGGCGAGGCCGCACCCACCATCGTCGCGGACCTGGAGGGCAGGGCGCCGGTGGAGCGGGTGGACGGGCCGTTCGAGGCCGTGGTGGAGCACGCGCGGCGGATCGCGCGGCCGGGGGACGCCGTCCTGCTGAGCCCGGCGTGCAGCAGCTTCGACATGTTCAGGAACTACGAGGAGCGCGGACGGCGCTTCGCGCAGCTGGCCCGGGAGGGCGCGTAGAATGACCAGCATCGCAATCGGACTGCTTGGACGGCGCAAGCGCGACGCGGAGCCCGTGCAGCCCGCGGTCACGCCGCGGGAGCGCGTGGCGACCGTCGTTCCCGTGGCCGCGGTGGAGACGTGGGAGTCGCGGGCGCTGGTGGGCCTTACCGCCTTCGCCTTCGCCTTCGGGCTGATGGAGATGTACAGCGCCAGCTCGTTCCTCGCCGCGTCCGACGGGCAGCCGGGGCACTTCTACGCCCTCAAGCAGCTCACCGGGGGGATGACGGGCGCGGTGCTGGCGCTGGTCGTGTCGCGCATGGACTACCGCCGCTGGCGCCTGCTCGCCTGGCCGATGCTCTGCGTCCTCACGCTGATGCTGCTGGTCGTCGTGATGCCGGGAACGGAGGCCATCGCGCCCCGCATCAACGGCGCGCGCCGCTGGCTGAACCTGGGGATCAGCATTCAGCCCTCGGAGTTCATGAAGATCGCCATCATCGCCTGGACGGCGGCGATGGCGGTAAAGAAGGCGGACCGGCTGCACTCGCTCAGCAAGGGGCTGATGCCCTTCCTGGTGGTGTGGCTGCCGATCGTGCTGCTGGTGCTCAAGCAGCCCAACATGAGCGCGGCGCTGCTCATCGTCCTGCTGGCGTCGCTGGTGCTGTTCGCGGGCGGGGCCCGCATCGGCCACTTCATCCTGCTGGGGCTGGTGGCCGTGCCGGTGCTGTGGAAGCTGATCCAGGGCGAGGGCTACCGCGCGCGGCGCATCGCCGCGTTCCTCGATCCCACGCACGACACCGGCGGGGTGAGCTACCAGATCCACCAGTCGCTCATCGCCATCGGCTCGGGCGGGGTGGGCGGGGTGGGCTTCGGCGAGAGCCGGCAGAAGTACGGCTTTCTTCCGGAGCCGCACAACGACTTCCTCTTCTCCATGATCGCGGAAGAGTGGGGGCTGCTGGGCATCCTCTTCGTCGTCGCCGTGTTCAGCGGCTTTCTGGTCGTCGGCTACCGCATCGCGGCGCGGGCACCGGACCGCTTCGGCTACCTGCTGGCCATCGGAATGACCAACCTGATCGCCGTGAGCGCGTTTCTGCACATGGGCGTGGCGCTGGCGCTGCTCCCCACCACCGGCGTGGCGCTGCCGTTCATGTCGTACGGCCGCAGCGCGCTGCTGACCTCCTTTGCCGCGGTGGGAATCCTGATCGCGATCTCTCGAGCTTCGGGCTCCGGCCCGGTGCGGGAGGCGGTGCGATGAGCACTCCTCGCGTGCTGTTCGCCGGCGGCGGAACCGGCGGGCACCTGTACCCCGCGCTGGCGCTGGGCGATGCCTTCCAGCGGCTGGATCCCAATGCGCAGGTGCACTTCGTGGGCGCCCGGCGCGGTGTGGAGACGCGCGTGCTGCCGGAGAAGGGCGTGCCGCACTCGCTGCTGCCGCTGGAGCCCATCCGCCGCGCCAAGCCGTGGCAGAACTGGCGGCTGATCCCGGCGATGACGCAGTCGTTCACCGGGCTCAACCGCATCTTCCGCGAGTTCAGGCCCAACCTCGTCGTCGGCACGGGCGGATACGCCAGCGGCCCGGCGGTGGCGTTCGGGCTGCTGCGCGGCGTGCCCGCGGCGGTGCAGGAGCAGAACTCGTTTCCCGGCGTGGTCACGCGCATCGTCGCCGGCCGCGTGCGGCAGATGCACCTGGCGTTTCCCGAGGCGCGGCGCTACCTGAAGCCCGGCAAGCGCACCGAGATCTTCGAGTTCGGAAACCCCATCCGCCCGCCCGACTTCTCGGTGGACCGGACGGCGGCCCGGGCCAAGTTCGGGCTGGGCGGCGGGACCGTCGGCCTCGTCGTGGGCGGCAGCCAGGGGGCGCGCGCGGTGAACGAGGCGCTGCTGGCGGACCTGCGCGGGGTGGTGGAGGGGCGGCTGCAGGCGGCGCCCGACTTCCAGATCCTGTGGGCCACCGGGACCGGCAACTTCGACCGTGTGCAGAGCGCGCTGGCGGACCTGGGAAGTCCCGGGTGGGTCAAGGCGGTGCCGTACATCGAAGACATGCCCAGCGCGCTGGCGTCTTCGGACTTCGCCATCAGCCGCGCCGGCGCCATGTCGTCCGCCGAGCTGTGCGCCTGGGGCGTGCCCATGATCCTGGTGCCGCTTCCCACCGCCGCCGCCAACCACCAGTACCACAACGCGGTGGCGCTTGCCGAGGCGGGCGCGGCGGTGATGGTGGAGGAAAAGGAGCTGGGCGGCGGCCGCCTGTGGCGCGAGGTGATGACGCTCGTCAACGATCCGGTAAAGCGCGCGGCGCTGGCGGCAAAGGCCAGGGAGCGCGGCCAGCCCGACGCCGCCGACCTCATCGTCCGCGAGCTTGCGCGGCTGATCCGGTGAGCGATGCCTTCGCGCACCTCTCGCCGGAAGACCAGCGCCGCGCCCAAGCGCTGGCGGAGCGGTTCCGGGAGGCAGGCGCCGAGCAGCCGGAGGGGTGGGCTGCGTCGGAGGTGGAGGACGACATCCCGCAGCTCGCGCGGTTCATCTTTCTCCGCCGCCTGTGGCGCGGTGCCTGGCAGTGGACGCAGCCGCCCGAGGAGTGGTTCGCCGAGATCGTTCCGGACGAGGGTCCGGTAGGCGAGGAGGATGACGACGAGCCCACGCTCGTCTCCGCGGCGCCGCACGAGGAGGTGCCGGATGAGGACGCGGATCCGCCCTTTTTCGCCGCGCAGCAGGCGGTGCGGCGAATCCTCGCCGCGGGCGCGGATCCGGAGGACCTGAAGGAAGTGGCGCGGGCGGTCTTCCTGCACACCGCCTTCGACGCCGTGCAGACGGTGGATGAAGGCCACGATCCGCGGGTGGGGGAGGGGATGCCGGGATGGCTGCTGACGGAGGTGGGCGGCGACCTGGTGCTGACGGGCCGCGTGATCCCGGATCTGCACGAGGACCTGCTGACGACGGAGCCGGATTCGTGAACGGGTGAAGGGGTGAACGGGGCGCGTCGAACGGGATCGAACTGCGTCCGCGGGCGCCCCCTCTCCCGGCCTCTCCCCCAAAAATCTCTGGGGGAGAGGTGACGCGCCCGACAGGCTATCCGGAGCGGGATCGAATTCTCCCCTCTCCCCGAGGAACGAGGGGGGAGGGGCCGGGGGTGGGGGGCCGCGTCGGGCGCAGTCCGGTGCTTCGCCGAGCCCTGATCCGTCCGCACCCTCAACCTCCCCCAGCAGTTTTGGGGAGGTGGGCGAGTGGTGCGAGCCCGGAGGGGGCGCCCGAGGGTCGCGCCGACACCTCCACTCACACACTGGTGATACTCCAACCAGGTC
>NZ_DASWNM010000003.1:0-37426 GCF_036399255.1 Longimicrobium sp. | reverse complement strand
GGATCCGTGAGTCATAGCTAGAAAAAACCCATGTCGCATCTTCTTGGGTTGCAGTAAGATGGGTGGTGTCGAAGCAACCATCCGTCCACAAGCCCGTGAATCTACGACATGGGTGACTCTCAAGGTACACTCTTTCCCCTGGAATTCAACCGTTCCATTCACCTCGAGGCGCGGCCGGAGTGCGTGAGCGGTGAATCGGGGTCGCTGCTGATGCGCGAACTGATGGACCGGCTCGGCTATCCGCAGCTCTTCGCGCGGCACCTGCACGACCCGCGCGACGCGGCCCGGGTGAGGCATCCATTCCAGGAACTGCTGCGCACCGCGGTCCTGCTGCTGGCCCAGGGGTGGAGCGACCAGTCCGACGTGAAGCTGCTGCGCGACGATCCGGCGCTACGCCTGGCGGTTTCCAGCCGGCGAGGACAGCGGCCGTTGCGCGAGGCGGTGGGTCGCGAGCCGGAAGGGCTGTGCTCGCAGCCCACGCTCAGCCGTCTGAGCCAGGATCTCGCAATCCCGGTGAACGTGAGCGGGATGGGAGCGGTTCTGCTGGACGCGGCGGAGCAGCGGCGGGGCCTGCGCCCCGGCCAGCGGTACAGGGAAACCACGCTGGACCTGGACTCGCTGCCGCGCGAGGTGTTCGGCCATCAGCCGGGCAGCGCCTGGAACGGGCACTACCGGATGCGGTGCTACCACCCGATCCTCGTTCGCTCGGAGTGGGGCGACTACCTGGGCGCGAAGCTGCGGCCGGGGAACGTGCATACGGCCGACGGGGGGCTCGCCTTCGTGCTGCCGATCCTGCGGCGAGCCCGCAACTGGGCGGAGCAGGTGTGGCTGCGAGCCGACGCGGGATTCCCGGAGCCGGAGCTGCTGGAGACGCTGGAGGACGAAGGCTTTCTCTACGTGGCGCGGCTGAAGACGAATGCCGCACTGGAGCGCCTGGCGGCGCCGCTCCTCGCGCTGCCCCGCAGCCCGGTGCCCGCCGGCGCAGAGCGGGTGTGGACGCACGAGCTGACGTACCGGGCCGGGAGCTGGACGCACCCGCGGCGCGTGGTGCTGGTGGTCGTGGAGCGCAGCCGCGAGCAGGGGGAACTGTTCCTCGACCACTTCTTCCTGCTGAGCAACGCGTCGGTGGCGATCAGCGGCGACGCCCTGCTGGAGCGGTACCGGCAGCGCGGAGGGGCGGAGAAGGACTTCGGCGACTGGAACCAGGCGCTGGACGTGGCGCTCTCGTCGGCGCCGCGGCCCAAGACGCACTACCGCGGCCGAGAGGTCGAGGCTCCGTACGACGAACCGGACAGCTTCGCCGCCAACGAGGCGCGCCTGCTGCTGAGCCTGGTCGTGGCCAACCTGCTGCACGCCGGCGCAGAGCTGCTGGCCCGGGATGAGGGCGGCCGGATGAGCCGCGAGCGCTTCCGCCAACTCCTGCTGAAGGTCACGGGACGCGCGCTGCTGGGCGCTCACCGCATCCGCTTCGTGATCGACGCGGCGCGGGCGGCGCTGTGGCGCCGCTTCATGCGGCGGCTGAACCACGTGTATCCGGCTCGTGGCTCGCCTCGTACCCAGGCCCTGCCCACGCCAGCGTAGCACCCTCGGGCGGGGAACTCGGGACGGTGACCTCCCCCAGCGTCATGCCGGGGGTAGGGGGCCTATGCGAGAAACCGGAGAATCATCCCCGCAAATCAGCGCCAGCACGTCAGATGGCCGCGCTGAAGCATGTTTACAGCTTAGTGAATGACCGAGGTTGATTTACCATGATGTGGTAATGGGCATGCTCCAAGCAGGCATTCTTATTGATACCGTTGCTGCAACCACCATGCTCAAAAACGTACAGCGAGATATCCGCACCGATATTGCGTCGAAGGAGGTCAATCAAAAATTGGAGGCATTTGAACAAGCTCTGCCGTTCATAGAAGGTGGTCTTGGCCATGGAAGAAGTGTGACGCTGTGGAAGAACAAGGATGTAAGGATAGACTTGCGGAGAAAAGCCGGGAACAGCGAAGACAAGCTCATTCCGATAGATCAGCCGATCGCTGTACGGCCATTGGCGGCTAAGTAGATGCAACGCGCTTTTCGGGTTAACGACTTCGATGCAGAACGGGCACTCCAATGACGAGGCTAAGTTCATGGTGACCTAAGCTGTTGAGGATAGATGGCCGTTTGTCTGTCCGCGAAAGCCAATCATAGACGCTTGTTCCGAGCCTTAGCTGGTCACGCTCAGCATGAATTTTCCGAGGGCATCCTGAAGCTTGGCAATTCCGTTAGGGTAGGGCGAGTACACATAAGACGTGATATGTTGGATGTCGAACGGAATATCAGTTCTGCTCTGCGTGCAGATAAACACTCGCTTGCCGAGAGTATGGGCAATTCCCAATTCGTAGAAAACATTCGGATTCCGACCCGTGCAGTCAGCAATCACAAACCGAGCTTTGTTGATATACTCCCAAATTCGTTGCATGATTTCGTGGTCTCCCCATTCCAAGTCACTGCGCCATGCTACGAAGCCTGCAGACTCCACAGCATTCCGATAAACTGCGAATAAGTCATCAGACCACTCAGCACCGAAAGGCATCAGGATCGCGCAAAGACTATCGTCAGGTTGAATGTTCTTGTTGTGGAAGAAGGTAGGCTTGATGTACATGATTTCTCCGTTGAGGAAGTGGTGCGGAAAATCTGGACTGCAGAAGCGGTCAAGCAGTAGCATCGCGTGATAATACTCCCAGAAATGCGTCGCCTCATTATGCTGTGATCTGAACACTCCTGTGCTGAGCAACTGCTTCGTCACGTCGGCTAGGATCGGGCACACGCGGTGGAGTACATCTTCGCCAAGCAGGCCCGTGCGAATGAAGTTCAGTGCCGTAGTCGCGATTAGCAATTCAGGGTTGTATGAAATATAGTGCTTATATCCTCCGACCGCACGATTGACAAAAAAACCTTTTATTTCACCTCCTTCTGGGAGAGAGAGATTGAAGATAAAATTGTGGAAATGTTTCGCAATCTCCTCCTGTTCTTCCGAGCTTAACCACGTTTGGAGTTCCGATAGTCCCCAAAAGGCAATCGTTTTGGCTCTCCAGCGCTCCCCCTGCGCCATCACAATGGCCTGAAGTTCTCGGATAGACCTCGCCGCTCCGGATGTAGGGCGGGGCCTCAGCCGTGAAATCGCAAGAAGCGCCTCTACTGTGGCAGAAATACGGGCTTCAAGCAGCCCATGATCACGCAATGGTTTTGCGGGTGCCCAGAGCCCCTCCCGAACGTATCCGTTCCTGTACATGAGCCGCATCATTTTATGAATGACTACTTGTTTTGGGGACTCTCGGGCATAGTAGATGCCGCTTGGAGGAGCTTCGCCTGCTTCATTGAAATCGACAATGCTGCAGCCCGGGTTCGATCAAAGGGTGTGTGGTTTGCTGTGTCGTGTTCGATTACGGGAATTAAGTGATGAACGAAAGTTTTTATCTGCTGATCTTCAACGACGGAAGCGGGAATGCCATAATGCACAGCCCGATCTAGCAGGAGCAATCCCTCGCAAGATGCATAAACTCCTGCACGCTCTGCCGTATCCCATAATTCCTGCCACCCACTCCCTGCCGTGCTCCACCTCGAAGGAAGGGTACGAGAAAGTAACGCTTGTATGCCTCGTTGGAATGCACTTGTTGCACTCGAGCGAAGGTCGCGTAAAGAGATGCAACGCGGATTGGGGTTCGTCAGCATACGATCGAGGTCGTCAGCATAGCTGTTGGAGGTGGTCGAGCGATCTACCTTACGCCGATGCCCCGAAGCTACGCTCAGGTGGGGAACGGCTCTCTCTGGATCTCAGTAGGTCGCTACGTTCAACTGGTATTCTTCAATTCGGCGGCGAATCTTCGCAAGGCAAGGATGCGCTGCTCCAATTCGCAAGCATGGTCTTCAGCCATTTCCGCGAGCGTCGGTTCCCAGCGCGGAGGAGGTGACCGACGGTTCTCCGTCTCAATGCGTGCGCGTGCAATCGTGGCGAGTTGGACTCCAAAGCGTTCAGCGATGCGGGCAAGCGTGACACTAGGGCCCTGAGTCAGGATATCTGTTGCTGTTTTGAAATCCACTCTTTGCTCCCGGTAATGTGGTAGTTACCTATTTACAACAGGCAATCAGGTAATTACATTGATACCAGCAGGGCGAAAGAACAAGGCTGGCCGCTCCTCCACCAAGAGACACGACCAGCCTCAACGCGAACCGACCCGAAGGCCGCCCGCTCGCCAAAGTTGCCCTGCTGGACGGCTGGGGTCAAGAGGATCGGAGGTCACGATGGCCAGGAAGCAGCAGGACAACGCGCCTGCACCCGCCGCGCAACCCGCCTACAAGGTCGTCAAGCGCGAGAAGGACCGCTGGTGGGAGGTGCGCGACCCGCAGGACGAGTTGGTGTGCGTGACGGTCTACAAGCGCGGCGCGGTGGAGGTGGTACGCCGGCTCGCAGCGTGACCGAGGGACGGCCGCCGCAGCCGTGGCGAAGTCAGCCGCGGCTGCTGTGGCCAGCCAATCACGTCGAAACGCTTGCGTATCATCGAATTCTGGTCTACTTAGACGGTACAGACTACGACATCAGCGGGAGTCACACCGGGGATGTCCGCACCCTCTCACTCCACCGATTCAGGCGGACAACTACCAGTCCCGAATGACGCCAGGAGAGAAGCAAACCCTATTGGAAATTCTTGATGAGCTGGAACCAGAACGCGCCCCTCTCGGACCTGTGGATGCCGAGAGGCGAATGATGGCTGTTCTTCAGCCACTCCTGGGCGCAGAAGGTTATTCAGTTCGTCATCAACCCCTATCGCACGACCACGGGTTTGATGTTATCGCACACCGTCCTGCTTCGCATACTTACGAGCAGCAAAGCATGGTCGTCGAGATGAAATACCGACGCGGTGCACGTCCATTAACGCTGGCTGACATCGGGCGGTTCATGGTTGCCGCGGTTCAACAGGACACCAACCGGGCGCTAATCGTCGCGAACACAACGTTTTCTCCAAGCGCCCAGCGGGAGGTTGCCCAATTTCTTCAGCGGGCTCGCGTTCAGATTCAGTTGTTAGGTCTTGATGACCTTCGCGCATGGATCAGCCGCCTAGAAACGGAAGAGGGAGATCTCGATGAAGAAGCACGAATAATTGTTCAGAGCCTCGCACGCGAGTTCGCGTACATGATTGCAAGGAACACTCGTGCCCTCGACCGCGTGGAGTGGAGAGACCTAGAACGTATTATTGCGGAGATCTTTAGCGGTTTAGGGTTCCACGCCGAGCTGACGCCCTCATCCAAAGATCAGGGAAGAGACGTGATTCTCGAGTGTTTCGTCGAAGGCGCACACCGAAGCTACATTGTCGAAATCAAGCACTGGAGGTCTGGAGCACGCGTGGGTAGCGAAGCGATGCGAGACTTCGTTGACGTTGTCGCGCGCGAAGCGCGAGATGGCGGGGTGTTCCTATCTACTTACGGCTACACAGGCAACGCTTTCGAAGCGATCACCGAGATCGAGCGTCAACGCGTTCGCTTTGGAGCCGAAGAGAAGATCGCAACACTCTGCCGGAAGTTCACCCGAGCGGGCGCTGGACTCTGGTCACCTCCAGAAGTGCTCGCCGACATTCTATTTGAGGGCACCGAGTAAGCGGTACCGCGTCACTTGATGGTGAAGGTGTCGCCTGTCCTACCTAACTTGACTCAGCGCCCGCCCCGCCGCGCAGTTTGCCTACACGATTGTTAAGTGCGAGAAGGACCGCTGGTGGGAGATGCGCGATCCGCAGGGCGAGCTGGTGTGCGTGACGGTCTACAAGCGCGGCGCGGTCGAGGTGGTGCGTCGGCTGGCGGCGTGACCGGGGGACGAGCGAAGCAGCCGCCGCAAAGTTGGCTGCGGCTGCTTGCGAAGTCTGTTGGAAGTGCGAGGGCCGGCATTTCCATGCCTTGGTACCGGAATACGGCGGCGGTGCGAGGCTGAAATGAAGAGGGGGGCTGAACCCTATCCAGGGCTCGGCCCCTTTCAGCCGCGCCGATCAGCCGGCGCGCTCCGCGGCGGGGGGCGGGGGCTCCGCGACGGAGTCGGGCGGCGTGGCACCGGCCGTGAACATGAGTGGCAACTCCACCCACACGCGCACCGGCCGGCCGTTCACGTAGCCGGGGGACAGTTGGAGCCTTTGCACCACCGCGATCGCCACGGCGTCGAACGCCTCGTGGGTGGACTCGGTCACCTGCACGCTCTCGGCATCGACCCGCCCGTTCTCCAGGACGCGGAACCGCACCTGCACTCTTCCTGAGACGCCGAGGCCCCGCAGCGCGGGCGGAAAGCTGTCGATGACCAGCCGGCGGATCTCCGCTCCGTTCCTGATCTGCGGCACGATCTCGACGGCGGAGAGCTCGTAGGTGCCGTCATCGGGTGGCACTTCTCTCTCCACCCTTCCAGAGACGGAGGGTGTGCGCTGCGGGAGACGTCCGGGAACCGGCGTGCCGCGGGCGCAGGGCAGCTGGTCCAATGCCGGGCCAGCCTGATCCAGGTCGTAGACCTGCTCCACCCGGGTCGCAAGGGTATGGATCACCAACCGGCGCGCCGTGCGGGCGCGGAGGGTGAAGGGGACTACGAGATCGGCCGGCAGGTACCATGTGACGACGTTCGCCCGGGCCAGTTCCGCGGTGTCCGGTGGGTCGCGGTCGAAGCGCCACTCCACGCGCCGGACGTCGTCGTCGCGGCTGAGCGCACCGAGGTTCACGCCAACGATCACGCCCCCGCCCTCCACACACTCCCATCGCACCTGTCCCATCCCCTCCCCTCGAGCGTTGACGACGGCCCTGCTGCGGTCCTGTCCCGCGGGATCCACCCCCACCACGACGTAGAAGCTCCCCACGCGTCGTGTTTGTGCCTGCGCCGGCAGCACCAGGACGAGCGCCGCAAGGGTCGGATAAAACCATGTCTTCATGATGATGCTTTGCGGGAAAGGGAGAATCGATGGGATCGCAAGCGCGCAAGGTGGATGACCTGCTGCGCCTGCTATTGATAGTGTCGCCGCTCCGCCGAATCAATTGTCGTCGCACGCCTCCCAATCCGCCGCCGATCCATCCCCAAAACCACGACGGGGAGAAACCTGCTTCCCGATCCTGGGCGTCTGCCAGCCGCGCCAGCATGCGGCCCTGCGAACAGCAGCGCCTAACGGCCTCGGCGTGCAGAGCCGACCAATCGAACACCGCTAGGCCGATGATGCTGGGGCCAGAGGCGCGGCGGTCGCCGAGGGTCGGGATAACCGGCGCGACGCCAATCCCTTCCACCGCCCCCACGCCACCGTACAGCCAGCCGCCGCTTCGTCCAGGCGGGGCGGCAAGCGCAGGTGGCTCTCGAGCGGAAGCGCGGCAGCGCTACACGCCGGCCAGCACGCCCTCTGCGAGCGGTTTCGCCGAGCGCGCCGGCTCCGCGCGCGCCGGTGCTCGCACCGGGGCGCCACCGGCCCACTCCGTCGCCGGATCGTCGGTTACGCGCAGTGCCAGCGCGGCGCGGGCAAGGCCGGCGACGGTCGGCGCCTCGTACAGGCTGCGCACCGGCAACTCCACGCGCAGGCACTCGCGCACGCGGGAGATGAGCTGCGCCGCCAGCAGCGAGTCGCCGCCGAGCGCGTGGAAATCGTCGTCCGCGCCCACGGGTCCCACGCCCAGCATCTCCTCCCACACCCGCGCGACGGACGTCTCCGTCTCCCCGCGCGGCGCGACGAAAGGCGTGGCGAGGGGCGGGCGCGGGTGCCGGGCGGCGGCTGGGCGGGAGGCGCGCTCGGCGACGGCCGGCGTGCGCGCGGGGGCGCCGTCGTCCGGGCCGGCCCAGTAGCGCCGGCGCTGGAAGGGGTACGCGGGGAGCGGAACCCGGCGCCGCCGCTCGCCCTGGTGCCACGCGCCCCAATCCACCGAAATCCCGGCGCACCACAGCGTCCCGGCCGCGCGCAGAAAGACGGCGGCGTCCGCGTGGCCGTCTCCGGTGTCCGCCGGGCGGTGCAGCGTGGCGGCCACGGCGCGCCCGCCCCGCGCGTCCGGATGGCGGCGCACCAGCGTGGCCAGGGTGGCGCCGGGCCCGCATTCCACGAACGCGCACCGGGCGTCCGCCAGCAACGTCGCCGCGCCGTCGGCGAAGCGCACCGGCTCGCGCAGGTGGCGCACCCAGTACTCCGGGTCCGTCGCCTGCTTGGCAGTGATCCACGTCCCCGTGACGTTGGAGACGAAGGGGATGCGCGGCGCGTGGCGCGGGACCGCGGTGACGGCTTGGCGGAACGCGCCTAGCGCCGGCTCCATCATGGCGCTGTGGAAGGCGTGCGAGGCGTGCAGGCGGCGCGGCTCCTCCCCGCGCGCCCGCAGCGCCGCCTCCAGCCCGGCGACGGCGTCTTCCGGGCCGGAGACCACGCACGATCCCGCGGCGTTCACCGCCGCGACGGAAACGCCGGGCGGCAGCAGGGGACGCATCTCGTCTTCCGCCAGCGGCACGGAAAGCATGGCGCCGCGCGGCAGGTCCTGCACCAGCCGCCCGCGCCGGGCCACCAGCGCCAGCGCGTCTTCCAGCGAAAAGACGCCGGCCAGCGTCGCCGCCACGTACTCGCCCAGGCTGTGGCCCAGGAGCGCCGCCGGCCGCACGCCGCGCGAGGCCCACAGGCGGGCCACGGCGTATCCCACCACGAACAGCGCGGGCTGCGTAAGCCACGTCTCCGCCAGCCGCGCGCCGGCCTCTGCCTCCTCCCCCGGCGTGGGGTGCAGCAGGGTGCGCAGGTCCAGCCCCAGCAGCGGCTGGAGGAGCGCGGCGCAGCGGTCCACCTCCGCCCGGTAGACGGGCTCCGCGTCGTACAGCCCGCGGCCCATCCCGGCGTACTGCGCCCCCTGGCCGGGAAAGAGAAAGGCCATGGGCGGCGTGCCGTCCGCCGGGCCCGCGGCCGCGGCGGGCCCGTCCAGCAGCGCGGCGCCTTCCGCGTGCGTGCGGCAGACGACCACGCGGCGGTGCTCCATCTCCCGCCGGCCCGCCGCCAGCGTCCACGCCACGTCCGCCAGCGCCTGCTCGGGGTGCGCGCGCAGGTGCGCCGCCAGCCGCTCCGCCGCCTGGTCCAGCGCCTCGGGCGTGCGGGCGGAAAGGACGAGTGACTGCCACTCGCCGCCGGGCGCGGGCGCGGGGGCGTCCGGCGTTTCCTGCAGCACCACGTGCGCGTTGGTGCCGCCTACGCCGAACGAGCTGACGCCCGCGCGGCGCACGCCGGCCCGGGCCTCCCACGGCCGCGGCTCGTCGCTCACGACGAAGGGGCTGGCGGACAGCTCCAGCGCCGGGTTGGGCGCCTGGAAGTGGAGCGTGGGCGGCAACTCTCGCGCGCGGAGCGCCATCGCCGTGCGGATGAGGCCCGCGATCCCCGCCGCGGCGTCCAGGTGCCCCACGTGCCCCTTGCCGGAGCCCAGCGCGCAGAAGCCCCGCTCGTTCGTCCCCGCCTGGAACGCCTCGGTGAGCGCCGCCACCTCCACCGGATCGCCCAGCTCCGTGCCGGTGCCGTGCGCCTCCACGTAGCCGATGGTGGACGGGTGCACGCCCGCGCGGCGGTGGGCGGCGCGGACGACCTTCGCCTGGCCGGCCACGGAAGGCGCGGCGAAGCCCACCTTGGCCGCGCCGTCGTTGTTGATGGCGGAGCCCAGGATCACCGCGTGCACCGTGTCGCCGTCGCGCAGCGCATCGTCCAGACGCTTGAGGGCCACCACCCCCGCGCCCCCGCCGAACACCGTCCCCGCCGCGCGCGCGTCGAAGGGACGGCAGCGGCCGTCGGGAGAATAAACGCCGCCGGGCTGGTGCAGGTGCCCGCCGCGCTGGGGAAAGACGATGCTCACGCCGCCGGCCAGCGCCACGGCGCACTCTTCCGCCAGCAGGCTCTGGCAGGCCAGGTGCACGGCGACGAGCGAGGTGGAGCAGCCGGTCTGCACGTCCAGGCTGGGCCCCTCCAGCCCCAGCCGGTACGACACGCGCGTGGTCAGGTAGTCGCTGGCGTTGCTGGTGCGGGCCGCCACCGGGCCGACCGCGTCCAGCGCCGCGGGGTCGTCCACCAGCATCCGCACCAGGTAGGTGGGCGGCCCCGCGCCGCCAAAGACGCCCACCGGCTCCGCGCACCGGGCAGGGTCCACCCCGGCGTGCTCCAGCGCTTCCCAGCAGCACTCCAGGAAGACGCGGTGCTGCGGGTCCATGATCTCCGCCTCGCGCGGCGCGAAGCCGAAGAAGGCGGCGTCGAACTGGTCCGCATCCTCCAGCACCCCTCGCGCGGCCACCCAGCGCGAGTCATCCAGCAGCGCGGCGTCCGTCCCCGCGCGCGCCATCTCGTCCCGGCTGAAGCGGGTGATGGATTCCGTCCCCGCGCGCTGGTTGCGCCAGAACGCCTCGATGCCGTCCGCGCCCGGAAAGCGCCCCGCCATCCCTACGATGGCGATCTCCCGCCCCGTTCGTCCCCCATCCGCCCGCGCCTGTTCCGGCAGCCCGGTGGCGGGATCGTTCCGGTCGATGGTCGCCCGCTCGTGCCCCGCATCCGCCGTGGGCGCGGCGCCGGATTCCAGCCGCGCAGCCAGGGACGCCACGGTGGGGCAGCGGAGCAGGTCCACCACCGGCACCGTGCGCCCCAGCCGCTCGCCCAGGAGCGCCTGCACGCGGGCGAGCAGCAGCGAGCTGCCGCCGATCTCGAAGAAGTTGTCGCGGGCCCCCACGCGGTCCGCGCCCAGCGCCTCGCACCACACGGCCGCGACCTCCGCCTCCAGCCCTGCGCGGGGCGCCACGTAGTCCGCCGATGCCTCCGGGCGCGGGGCGGGGAGGGCCGCGTGGTCCACCTTGCCGTTGGGCGTCAGCGGAAGCCGGTCCACGCCTACGAAGAACGCGGGGACCATGTGCTCCGGCACCCGCGCGCGCAGGTGGGCGCGCAAGGCGGCGGCGTCCGGGGCCGGGCCGCCGCGCCCCGTCGTCCATGCCACCAGCCGGCGCTCGCCGCCATCCTCGCGGGCCAGCACGGCGCAGTCGCCCACGCCGGGGTGCTCCGCCAGCGCCGCCTCGATCTCGCCCGGCTCGATGCGAAAGCCGCGGACCTTCACCTGGTGATCCACGCGGCCCATGAACTCCAACTCGCCCTCTGCCGTCCACCGCGCCCGGTCGCCCGTGCGGTACAGCCGCTCGCCGGGGGTGGATGCGAAGGGGTGGGGGACGAAGCGCTCCGCCGTGCGCCCGGGCTGGCCCAGGTAGCCGCGCGCCAGCCCATCGCCGCCCAGGTACAGCTCGCCGCCGGCGCCGGGCGGCAGCGCGCGCAGGGCGCCGTCCAGCACGTACGCCGTGGTGTTGGCCACGGGCGTCCCGATGGGGAGCGACGCGGCGTCCGGCGGCACCTCGCGGACGCGGTAGCCCGTAGCCATGGTGGTGCTCTCCGTGGGCCCGTAGCCGTTCACCAGGCGCGCGGGGCCGCCGGCGCGCAGCACGGCCGCGGCGTGGCGCGGGCTGAACGCCTCGCCGCCCACGATCATGTCTCGCACCCCCGCGAACGCGCCGGGCGCGGCCTGCGCCACCTGGTGGAACAGGGCCGTGGCCAGCACCAGCACGTCGATGCGCTCGTCCGTGAGCGTCCGGGCCAGCCCCGCCGGGTCCAGCGCCGTCTCGCGCGGCACCAGCACCAGGCAGCCGCCGTTCAGCAGCGCCCCCCAGATCTCCAGCGTGGCCGCGTCGAAGCTGGTGTTGGAAAGCTGCGCCACCCGGTCGCCCGCGCCCATCGAGTGGTGCCCGCTGTTGCGGACCAGCCGGACGACGCCGCGGTGCGGGACGGCGACCCCCTTGGGCATGCCGGTGCTGCCGGAGGTGTAGACGACGTACGCCGTCTCCAGCGCATGCCCCGGCAATCCGAGCGCGCTCCCGTCTTCCGCATCCAGCGCCCGGCGCACGGCCGCGTCGTCCAGCAGAACGGCCGGGGGCGCCTCATCGTCCAGCCAGTCTCCTCGGGCGGAGTCCGTCACCACCACGGCGGCGCCGCTGTCGCGCAGCATGTAGCGTCGCCGCTCTACGGGGTGCGCGGGATCCAGGGGCACGTACGCGGCGCCGGCCTTGAGCGCCGCCAGCAGCGCCACGATCAGCTCCGGGCCGCGCTCCAGGCACACGGCCACGCGCGTCTCCGCTCCCGCGCCCAGCCCGCGAAGCCGCCGCGCCAGGCGGTTGGCGCGCGTATCCAGCTCGGCGTACGTCATCCGCACGCCGCCGCACTCCAGCGCCGGCGCGTCCGGCCACTCCGCGGCCACCTCCTCGAACAGCCCCTGCACCGTCGCGTCCCGCGGATACGGCGCGGCCGTGCGGTTCCACTCGTCCACGACCATCCCCCATTTCGCTCCATGTGGTGGGGTTGCGATGTGGATGCGGAACGGGATGGATGCCGCCGCAGCCGAGGGAGCATGCGGCGAATGGCCGCACCCGGACGAGGGTGCAGCGGAGACGTCGGGAAAGTCGATCATGAGAAGCTCGTAGACGGAAGGGAGCGGGCGCCGAGCGGGGGAGGATGTCCGGCGCAAACTGGCGTGCGGAAAGGATCGGAAGAATGGAAACGGCGGGGCGAAACACATTGGTTTCGCCCCGCCGCCGGCCATTCAGTTCCGCCAATCTACCAGCGGGAAAGGATTGGGTCAATTGCTCTTACAGAGATTCCACGGCGTGGACACCTGGGTACGCCGGCTCGCAGCGTGAAGCGACACCGGCGCCGCGGGAGTGAAGAAGTCCCGCGGCGCCGTGTGCATGTGCCCGAAGATTCAGGGTACCGGCCTCACCAGTAGCACATTGCCCCATCTCCGGCCGTCCAACTGCAGTCCTGGCACGACTGGCTCTCGGCCGGACACCACACGCAGGACGCGACGCCGCTGTTCTCGCATCCCCACTCGCCGGGGTACACTGTCGCGCACTGCTGCCCGTCGGTGTATTCACGCCCGTAGACCGTGCCTTTCGTGGCACCCGCAACGTCCGTCCCGAACGATTCGACCCGCAGATGCTCCAGTTCCAGCTTGATCTTTCGCATGGTTCGCCTCCAGGTGGTTCGGCGCAAAGAACGCGATTCGCGCTCTGCAACACGAGCGATAAGCGTGCCCGGAAAGCAGCGCCATCGAAATCACCGCGGCAGGGTCCGCTGCTGAGAAGCGAGCGATCCGCGCCACGAACTGGTGTGCGCGACCGTCAAGCGGGGCGCCGTCGATGATGGGGCCGCGGGCAGGCCGGTGCCCGGGCATGACCTGCCCGGCCGCGTTCAGCCGCCGGACCGTGCACCGTCATGAGAACAGCTCGCGGGCGAGGATCTTTTCCGGGTCGGAGCACTGGGACGCCCACCAGGGCTGCTCACCGGGGTTCTGCGGCGGCTTGGCCAGGACCAGGTCCGTAGACGACGTATGCTGGGCGTCGCGGAAGTGGTAGTGGTCGCAGATGCGCACCGCCGCGATCATGTACGACGTGGCCACGCGGCGGTCACGCACGAGCACCGGGTTCTTCCCATTCCGGCTGTCCGCGGCGGACGAGAAGTTGGCCGAGATCGCGGCCCGTGGCCCACGGCTCATCCGGATGGAGAGTCGGCAAAACACCCGCGCGGAGGGCGGCGCCGGGTCGGTCAGGACGAGATGCCGCTGGCGATGGCGGACGCGTAGTCCGGCCAACGCTGGGGCGGGGGAGACTGGAACAGGGCCTGGGTGGCCCAGAAGGAGCCGCCGGTCGATCGCCAACGCCGGAGGTTGGACGTCATCTGGCCAGGTGTGTAGACGGGACCCGCCGTATCATCCATCGACTGGATCGGCAGAATGAAGCCCTCCGCGCTGGAGAGCCCCGTAGGTTTGCTGCCCGGCTTCTGCAGATAGTTCGCCAGATCCTGGGTCCAGGTCACCGGATTGTTGTTCCGCCCGCCGGCATAGACCTGCAGGGTGATGCCGACCACCGGCTGAACGCCGTTGAGTGCAGAATAGACGCCAGCGAGCGCATCGAACCAGTCGGAGTCATCCTGGTACGCACAGAAGGTGAAAGGGTATTTGACCGCTGGGGACTGTTTGATCCCGTGGTTGTAAAGCGCGGCCACCAGGGGAACCACGCTGGAAGGCGATGCGTCTTCGTTGTCCAGGTCAAAGCCCACCGAGGTGATCTTGCTGCTGAGCGCCTTCATCGAGGTCGCGAGCGCCGCCAGGTTCTGCACCAGGTTGGTGGCTGCCGTGCCGCCCTTCGCAAGGATTGTGGAGATATTGCTGAACGTTTCGTTGCTGACCGTTGGGCTGCCAGCCCCGCCCAGGGAGAGCCAAACCCTGGTGCAGTTTCCCTTCGTCACGCCGGCGGTCACGACGGGGGCGAGGATCGCGGCCGCAGCCGGCGCGACGGCACCATTGCTGGCAAGGACGTTGTTGCCAAGGCCGTAGTAGATCGTGCCCGTCTGGTCCGGGACGGTCAGGCTGAACAGGATGTAGTCCGCCGTGGCCGTTCCGCCGGCCTGCGCCGTCGTGTTCACGTTGGTCGTGGCGTTGTCCAGTCCGTTGATGTACACGCCGTTCATGATGGTCATGCCGGTCTCCTTTTGGTGCAGGATGGAAAAGAGGTTCCCATGCTTTCGCCCCGTTCTGGGTGCGGCAGGGGCGAGGCCGCGCTCATCACGCCCGCGCGTAGCCGCGCGCCGGTCCTGGGGGTGAGCCCAGCGCCGGTCAGTCCCCTGCGGCTGGCCCGGCCCGGCCCCCGGGCTGCGACAATGCGCGTACGCGGGCCAGCAGCTGCGAGGGCTTTACGATGCTGATGCCCGGCTGCCTGGCGAGCTGCTGGCAGGCGGACTGCACCGTCTGCAGCGGATTGTTCTGGTTGCCCCAGGCGTTCACGTAGACGGCAAAGGCCGCGGTCGGGTCAGGGTCGGAGAGGATCTGCTGCACGGCCGGGCCGGCGTCGTCGCTCAGGTTTACGGTGTTCGGAACGACCGGCTTGCCGTGGCTGATGAAGCTGGTGGGGTCCGGAGGAACCACCCACGGCGAATAGGACGTGTAGAAAACGCCGTCCACGGCGGGTTGTGCCGTAAACCCGTCCATGTACGCATGGTCGGAATAGTCCAGCCCGAACACGTCCACCACGCCGATCTGCGCTGCTTCCATGAAGCCGCTGGTCTTTGCCAGGAACTCCGCAAAGTGGTTGGATTTCGCGATGTTGTCGTAGACGTAGCCGATTCCCGACGCACCGCAGATGATCTCGTCCTGGTCGGTCAGCGATCCCACGTAGTAGTTCCAGACCGGCACCGCCAGGGCGTGCAGGGCGGGTGACATCGTCCACCCCAGCGGGATGGTGCCCCGGACCGGGCTTCCCCACCACCCGGCAAAGTTTCCGCGGTTCAGCAGCCACTGCAGGTTGTCGCCGTCCGATACGAAAAAGGCGACGCACTTTCCGGTGACCGGCGGGTTTGGCCCGGGTGCCGCGTCCGGCACCGGCAGCGGCGATCCGGGCAGGCTGCCGAACACGGAAAGGTTGAACGCGTGGTCGGCGGCGATGTAGTAGTTTCCGCTGGCTCCAACGTCCAGGATGAAGCCTTCCTCACCCATCGCGGTGGTGGGACCCCAGCCGTAGATCGCCGCGCTGGGCCCCAGCTGGGCCATCACCTCCTGCCGTTCGGCGTCGCCAAAGAAGACGAGCGCACCGTTGGCGGCCGCGTAATCTCGCGGCCCCCACGCGATCCCGTCTCCCGTCTGGAACCCCGTGTTCAGCTCTACGGCGAACGTCTTGTTGAACCGGCCGGGATACCTTGCGAGTACGTCGCCGATTGTCCACGCCGTAACATCCTCGAGTAGCGTGAACCCCTTCTCCTGGACCCGGGCCTGCAACGAAACGTCGACCGGCAGGGCGCCCAGCACGCCGGCGAGCGACGAGGCCGCGTTCGCCGATCCCGGATTTTGCTCCAGGTCGCAGAGGATGTAGCTCCTGATGGTGGACGGCGTGGTGAGGAGCGCCCAGGGATCGGAGAGCTGGTGAGGGAGGCCGATCTGCTCAAGCCATAATTCAGCCGCGGTCGGCTGGAACGCCAGGTCGTTGAAGTTGTCGGACAGGCAATAGACTCCCGCGCGGCCAAACCCGGCGCTTCCCCTGTTCGCCAGCCCCTGAAGGGCGGAGAACAGCAGCTGCTCGGCGTTGGACAGCGGGCGTGGATCCGACGATCGGTTGCTGACGAGGAGGAGTTCCCGGCAGGACATGATCGTTCTCCGTCATCAATGAACCGAAGGCGCGGGGAGGTCGTCGCTCCCCTTTGGTGCCCATTATCAACAATTCCAGTATGCAGGGTCGTCGTCGCGAAAGTCAACCGTTCCGTCGGGACGGCGGCGCACCGGCATGGCCTGGCGTCCCGGCCCGCATTCCATGAACGCCCCTGGGGTCCGCGAGCCGCGTGGCCGCGTCGTCGGCAAAGCACACCGGCTCGCGAAGGCGCACCAGTACTCCGGACCGGCCGCCTGCTCCGTTGGAGACGAAAGGGGATGCGCGGTGTGGGACGGCGGCGACGGCTGGCGGAACGCGTCCAGCGCCGGCTCCCTCATGGCGCTGTGGAACGCGTGCGAGGCGTGCAGGCGGCGCGGCAAGCGCGGCCCCGATGGAGGTGGTGCGCCGGCTCGCGGCGTGAGATAGACGGCGCCGGGATCAGATTTCCGCGGCGCCGCTCCACCATCTGCTGCGTCTCAGATCCTCAAAAAGGATAAGCGTACAGAGGAACAGAGTCAGACAGAGAAAGGAGCAGGAATCACATCGCCATTCCTCTGTCTGACTCTGTTCCTCTGTACCCCCAGATGTTTGTTTTTCGATTACGGCATCTTTGCGGCGGAGCGGACCAGGATCCTATGCGCCGGGCGCCTGGAGAACGAGGGTGTTGTGGAACGTGGTGATGGCCCATCCGTCCCCCCGCGGGACGACTACGGCCGTGATCCGGGACTGGTTGGTGCCCAGCAGCGGGCCGGAGGGCGCATCCAGCGTCGCCGAGGCCGTGGCCACGATGCACCCGGGCACCGCCTCTCGCGCGGAGGTGACCTGGTAGCGGACGGTGCTGCCCTTGTAGATGGTGTCGAAGATGTGCTGGTGGCCCCGGCCCATGGCCACTCCGTCGCCGTGGTGGTGGGCTCCGCGGATGTCCACGAAGTCGGTCACGTCGGCGAAGGGCCTGCCGAACGCGGCCCCGTCGCCGGCGTTCCACGCCGTCTCCAGCTGCGCGAACAGCCCGGTCGCGATCGCGGTGGGATCAGTGGTCAAGAGTTCCTCCCTCGGTGCCTGGGGTGAGAAGTGCCAGGGTGAACACGCGGAGCAGGCGTTCTTCCAGCTGGGCGGCTGACCATCCACGGTTCTCCAGCAGCTCGTAGGTCGTGGACGCGCTTACGACGGCGGTGACGAAATCGGTGGCGGTACCGACGCTCCACGCCGGCTGCAGCCGCCCTTCGGCATCCAGCCGGGTCATGACCAGCCGGATGAGCTGGTCGCGGCCCCGGGTGCGCTGGCCAAAGGCCTTCATCAGCTCCGGGTCGGTGGAGCGCGCGAACTCGACCGCCCTGTACTCGCGCAGCACCCTGGGAGTGAACGCGACGTGAAAAGCCACCAGGGCGGCGAGTGCCTCCACGCCGGTTGCGGCCTCGAGGATCGGAATGCTCAGCCGGTCCGCATCGAGCTTCGCGCGGGCATGGTCTGCCACGGCGACGAGCAGGTCTGCCCGGGTCGGGAAGTGCGCGTACAGCGTCTGGCGGGACACCTTCGCCTCCCGGGCCAGGCGGTCATAGGTGAACCCGGCCCCGACGTCCGTGCCCAGCAGGGCGACCACGGCTTCCAGAATCCTGTCTCGCGCGCTCATTGGACATAGTGTATATCGTAGTTGGACACTATGTCAAGCGTTCGGCCGTGGTCCAGCGTTCCGTCGCCGTGACCGGCTCACGACGACCGTCGAATGGAGGCACCGCAGCAGCGGATTCCAGAATCCTCGTGCGCCCGGTTTCTTGGGCTCTGGTGTCCGCCGCTCTGCAGAGGTGACGCCAAGAGCGCGCCGACGCCCGGGAAGGAGGAAACGCCTGTCCGCTCTGCTTCGAGGGTCCGCGGGAGGTGCGCGATTCGCGGGCAAGCGGGTGTGCGGGCCGGTCTACAGGCGCGGCGCGGGCGAGGGGGTGCACCGGCTCCAGGCGAGAACGGCGCCGCGGAAGCAACGTTCCGCGGCGCCGCTGGCCATGCCGCCATGATTACAGGATGCGGCCCTCACCAGTAGCACATCGCCCCGTCCCCATTGGTCCAGCTGCAGTCCTGGCACGTCTGGGAGTCGGCCTGGCACCACGCGCACGATGCGACGCCGGTGTTCTCACATCCCCACACGCCAGGCTGCACCGTCGCGCACTGCCGCCCAACGGTGTAATTCTGTTCCGTGCACTCGTACCCAGCGGTGTACTGAAGCCCGCGGACTGTTCCCCTGGCGGCACCGGCAGCGTCCGTCGCGAACGATTCGACCTGGAGTTGCTCCAGTTCCAGCTTGACCTTGTGCATGCTCCGTCTCCACGTGAGGGGTATGGCGGCGAGCGCGGATGCGCACTCGGCATCAAAAGATAAATGTGGCTGAAAAGAAGCACCACCGGGATCCGCCTTGCGGCAAGCGGGTGTGCGTGACGGTCTGCAGGCGCGGCGCGGTCGCGGGGGTGCGCGGGCTCGCGGTGTGACCGGGGGACGGCCGCAGCAGCTGTGGCCGTCTCGGCCGGGGCGGCTGCGCTGCGCCGCCCCGGGCCACGCCCAGGACGGGATCGGGCGCCAGCGCGGCAGCCACGGGCCGCGGCCCGATCACGTCTTTGGCGGCGCCGGGTCGTCGGGCGGGACGAAGCTGGAGAGGAAGGTGGTCTCCCGCGGCGTGAGCGATCCCAGCCCCTGCGCGCTGATCTTGTCGAGGATGCGGTTGATCTCCCCGCGGTTCACCTCGTGCACCGACGCCAGGTCGATGGCCCGGTAGCCGGCCACGCGCCGCACGGCGTCGGGCGGGGCGGCGGTCGCCTGGCGCTTGAACGCGGTGCGCTTGCGGTCCAGCCAGCGCAGGTACAGAAACGCGCCCAGGTAGCCGCCCAGGTGCGCGAAGTGCGCGATGCCGCCGCCCATCCCCCCAAAGCCGCTCCACAGCGCGAACAGCGTGGTGACGATCACCAGAATCCGGGCCGGCACCGGCAGGACCCCCCAGATGAAGATCTTCTCGTGCGGCCAGAACCAGGCGAACGCCAGCATCACGCCAAAGACGCCGCCCGAGGCGCCGATGATCGGCGAGCCGGGGGAGAAGACCACCGACAGCAGCGCGCCGGTGATGCCGCTCAGAAAGAACAGGATGGCGAACGGGCGCGACAGGATGCGTTCCTCCACGCGCGGCCCGAAGAAGAAGAGCGAGAGCATGTTGAACAGCAGGTGCATCAGGTCGCCGTGCAGGAACATGTACGTCACGACGGACCACGGGCGCACGAGCGCCAGCCCCGGCACGAAGACGAACGCGTTCGCCAGTTCCGGCAGCGCCTGCTGCAGGAAGAACGCGGCGACGTTGGCGATGAGCAGTGCGCGGACGACGGGTGTCACGAAATCTGGTCTCCGGGGGATGGGTCCTGGCTTCCGCACGAAAGATAGCCCGGCGGCACGCCGCGGCGGTAGCGTGCCGCCGACATCCCACCGGCGGGCCGGCTACCTCCGCGGCCGGAGCCGCTGGTTCACCTGGGCGATGAACCGCCAGTGGACCAGCCAGAGCACGAGCGCCACCGCGCCCGCGGCTTCTCCCACGTGGTTCGGAGCCAGGGAGACGATCTGCGCGGTGCACCACCCCAGCCCCGAGACCGTGCCGGAGCCTCGCATCTGCCCCAGCGCCGGGTTCACCGCCGCTTCCGCGCGCAACGACGCCGCGACGTTGCGGACGATGAAGAAGTCCTCCACGAAGTTGTAGGGGATCAGGAACATGAGCCACACCGAGCGCGGGCTCGCGGCGCGTGCCTCGGGACGGATCCGCTCCAGGCACGTCTGGAGCGACCGGCAGTAGAATGCCACCGCGATCAGGAAGACCGCGATCGACACCAGGAGCGCGGGGAGGCCGATCCGGGCCACGGAGGCCAGAACGCCGGATCGCGCATCGGCATCGACAAAAGGAAGCGCCAGCAGGAGGGATACGCCCGCGGTCGCGAACAGCTTCAGCAGGAACAGCCGCATGTGGCGGATGCAGAGAAATGGTTCATCGCAGATCTGGTTGCAGGCAACGCCGCAGGTGCGTCACGCGGCGGGGCCTGCCGTCGTGCCGCACTCACGCACTCTCGCACTTTCCCCCTCCCCCTAGCGCGCCGCAGCCGGCGGGCCGCCTCCACCTGCCGCGCGTCTTTCCACGAGCCGGCCTCGCCGTTGAGCTGGAAGGGAGCGCCGGTGCGTCCGCTGGACCAGGGCGTCGCCTCCACTTTCCGTGCGTCCTGGGAGTCCACCCGATCGCGCGGCGGGTATCGGTGACGGCTGGCTCCCGCGGCGCTCCGGCGGCAGGGGTGCCTCCCTCGAAAACGCGGATGGCGCCCTGCCAGATCTCCCCCTCTGCCTACCCTCTGCTTTGCCTTGGCCGGGTACCCTGCCGTGGCGATGGATGGGGTGCTCACCCCGCTGACCCATGATCTGCCGCCCCTGCACGGCCGATGCTCTCCTCCACGGCGTCCAGCCCCCGCTGGACGTCACGCTCGATGTCGGCCGCCGACTCCACGCCGATGGAAAGCCGCACCAGCCCCGGCGGCAGCGCGAACCACGCGGCGCGGTCGCCGATCTCTTCCGTGGCGAAGTCCAGCTCCTCCGGCACTTCCAGCGTGGTGTATACGCTCCCCAGGCTGCTGGCCAGCGGAATCCAGCGCAGCGCGCGGACGAAGCGGCGCGTGCTCTCCAGCCCCCCGCGGAACGCGAACGACACCATCCCGCCGCCAAGGTCCATCTGCCGCCGCGCCACGTCGTGTCCCGGGTGCGAGGGGAGGAACGGATAGCGAACGTGCGACACCGCCGGGCTGGCCTCCAGCTGGCGCGCCACGGCGCCGGCCGTCTCCGACTGGGCGCGCACGCGGAGCGGAAGGGTCTGCATGCCCCGCAGCAGCAGCCAGGCCGCGTGCGGATCCAGGCTGGGGCCGGTGAGCACGCGCATTTTGCGGATGGACGCAATCAGCGCGGCGGCCCCCGCGGCCGCGCCCGCGAGCACGTCGGCGTGCCCCGCCAGCGACTTGCTCGCCGACTGCAGCGCGAGGTCGGCACCCAGCGCCAGGGGCCGCTGGATCATCGGTCCGGCGAAGGTCGTGTCGACGAACACGAGGGCGCCGTGGGCGTGCGCGATGGCGGCGAGCGCCTGGACGTCCAGGATGTCGATGGCGGGGTTGGAAGGCGTCTCCAGGTACAGCAGCCGGGTGCTGGGCCGGATGACGGCCGCCACCTGCCGCGGGTCCGCCGCGTCCACGAAGTCCACGTCCACGCCCGCGGACGCCGATAGGTGCTCCAGGAGCTGGATGGTCTGCGCGAAGATCGCCTGGTGCGCCACCACGTGGTCCCCCATGCGGAGCACCGCCAGCAGCGAGGTGCTGATCGCGCCCATCCCGGACGAGAAGAGAAGCGCGTCTCCGGCGCCCTCCAGCGCGGCGATCCGCTCCTCCGCCAGGCGGATGGTGGGGTGTCCGAAGCGCGTGTAGAACCCGCGGTCCGGATCGCGCGCGAAGTGATCCGCCAACTCCGGCAGGTCGCCGCCCTCCCACTGCGTCGTGAGGAAGAGGGGGGCGTTCAGCGTACGGTGCGCCCTGGACCGGCCTTCCGCGGTCGCCCACGGGTGCACGGCCAGCGTCTCGGGTGCCAGGGGCGGCTCGATGGCGCCGGCCGGTCGTGTGGTGTCCATGTTGTGCCCTGTGGAGGTGAAAACCGTGGGGCGCCCGGCCCCGCCTGCTTCCTGCTTCGAGCGCGCTTCGGCGCGGGCCCGGCTACCGGTCCAGGACCGGGAGGTACGCCCGCCAGGGGCCCACCGCCTCGCGGTACTGCTTCGCCATGACCCGCGCGGTCTGCGCGACGTGGCCCAAGTCGTGGGCGACCCACGTGGACAGCAGCTGGTTCAGCGTCACGAGCCCGAACTCCGGGTGCAGCCCTTCCCGGCGAAGCTGCCGCTCGTCCAGCCGCCACGAGGCGAGCGTCGCCAGGTTGGCGGCCCGCAGCTCCGCGAATTCGTCGAGAAGCCCGGTGAGCGGCCTGCCGGCGCTGTCGCGAAACTGCGCCTCCCGGTCGAACGGCGGGAACGGCACCGCGGGGCCGTGTTCCAGGATCATCCGGGCACGCGGGATCCAGTTGGCGCGCTCGCCGTGCACCAGGTGGCCCACGATGGCGAACGGACTCCAGGTTCCCGCGCCTTCGTCCGCATCGATCCATTCCGGCGGCAGCCCATCCAGCATCGCGCGCAGCACGCGCGGCGTGCGCTCCAGCACGGGCACCCCGGCGCTCGGGTCAAAGCTCATCGTGGTCGGCGGTGGTGCGCGGCGGGTCGGCCGCCGCGCGGTGGATGACGGGCTCCCTCGCGGGGCCTCGCCTGAGGCTGAGAGGGTTTGCTAAACCTCGCCCCGCGATTGACTTTCTGAGAGGGTGTTGCCAAACCTCCAGTGATTGACTTCCTGAGGGAGGCGCCGCCCCCGGAACTCGCTTGTACGCTGCACCCTGGCGCCGACCGAAGGACCTCGCCAGCAGAACGACGGGGCTGGTCCCGTGCCCTGATCTGGTCCCTGCGCCACCGAGACGAGGTCCTTCGGTCGCGCGCAATCTGCAGTGTGATTTCTGGCTGGACGTGATGCGCTCCCTCAGGAAGTCACCGCTCTGTGGCGAATGTGAGGTTCAGCAACGCCCTCTGAGAGCGTGTAAGAATCCGACGCTGCGCATCAGGCAGATCCATCAAATCTGTCATTCCGAGGCCCGGCCACGCCGTAGCCTGCTTTCACACCAGAGGTTGCAGGGCCGAGGAATCCCCTGTCGGACTGCTGGAGGGCAGACGCGGCAGCCCGTGCTTACCTGCGGCTACGACACGGGCGGATAGGGCCAGTGCCGGAGCGGTGCAGCGGGGCACCAGCAGCAGACAGTAGATTTCTCAGTCGGCGCGCCGGATTTCGTGCGAGCCGATGGTGCGGTGTGGCGCCTCCTTCGAAATGACATACCGGCGCGAGCGCAGGGATTCTTGAACACCCCATCAGGAAGTCACCGCTTCGTTGCGGAGCTTGATGGTTCAGCGGTTCAGCAACACCCTCTGAGGGTGGCGGGTCTCAGCCACGCCGCTTCTCCGGGGCGGGAGGGGCCGGGTCGAGCGGGGGCACGCCCACGTAGCGGGCACGCGGGCGCAGCGACCGCTCGGTCCGGTATTGCTCCAGCGCATGCGCCACCAGCCCCGCGGTGCGCCCGACCGCGAAGAGCGCGAGCGGGGCGGCTGGCGGCGCCCCGATCAGGCGGCAGAGCGTGACCAGGGCAAAGTCGACGGACGGGCGGGTCCCCTCCATCTCCTCCACCGCCGCGGCGAGCGCGTCGGCGGCGGCGAGGGTCCGCGAGCGCCCGGGCCCGCCGAAGCGCTCGCGGATCAGACGGAGCAGGAGCGCCGCCCGCGGATCTCCGTCGGGGTACAGAGGGTGCCTGAACCCCGGCACCTTTCCGCGCTGCCGGATCAGCCGGGCCACGTACGCGCGGATCGGCTCCGCCGCGGGCTGGTCGTCCCCGCCGGACGGGGTCCAGGGCTCCAGCAGGGACTCGGCCTCGCGCAGGACGATCTCGAACCGGTTGTCGCCGGCGTGGCGCGTGCCCTCCAGCGACGCCAGCCCGGCGGCCAGGGCCGCGTACGGCGAGGCACCCGCCGAGGCGACCACGCGGGTGGCGAACGCGGTCACGTTCAGCTCGTGGTCGGCGAGCAGCACCAGCGCGGCGTCGATCAGGCCCGTAACCGCGCGCAGGTCCACCGCTTCGTCCAGGCTTTGCGGCCCGGCGGCCCAGGCGTTCGCGAGCCGCGCCGCGATGCTGCCTCCCGCGGGGCCCGCCGCCGCGTCGTACGGCGCGCCGCACGCCAGCGTGCTGACGAGCGCAAGCACGTCGCGTCCCACGCGGACCACGGCCGCGGGGTCCAGTTCGCCCGCCCCGGGGTCCGACGCTTCGGCGTACGACATGACGATACGCGCGGCCTGCACCGGCGTCGCCGCGTCCAGCAGCTCCCGCGTGGGGGCGAGGCTCGCCAGTAGCGGCCGCAGCCGCCCGGGCGCGGCGTCGGTGGCCAGCGAGCCGGGGAGAACGCCGCGCCACAGGAGCTCGGCCACGCGCTCGAAGCCGCCGCCCGGGGTGCGGCGCGTGGCGGCCGCTTCGGCCAGCGCCGCGGCGTCGTGTCCGCGGTAGTACAGCCGTCCGTCGGCGATCCGGGTGATGGCGGACTCCAGGACCGGCTCGCCCCACGCCAGGGCCCCCCGGGCGGCGGCGCGCGCACCCAGCGCCGGGTCGCGGCGCGCGGCCCGGAACGCGGCGAGCCGGCGCACTCCCTCCGCCGGGTACCTGCGGGCGCGCGGGTTCTGCGGATCGGCGACGGACGCAAGCAGGCCACGGCTGACGTACGCGTAGATCGTCTGCCGGGCCACGCCCAGCTCGCGGGCCGCGTGGGCGGCCGACAACGTTTCTCCGGACAAGTCGTCGGGTCGGGGAGCCTGCATCGCGCTGTTCTGGGGATCCGGGGAGCGCTTGCTCATGGTCGCTCTCAAAGGGTGGGTGCACACAGGTTGATGGCGCAATCAACCTGTTCGTGGTGATGCTTGGGATGTCCCGCGCCTCCCGTGATGCGCTTCGTGCGCGGCCGGTCCGCCGGCCGCGCCCGAAGCAGCAGGGAAGGGCGCCCGGCATCCACTCTCATCCCGCTCGATCATGCCAGGTTTCAAGCACGGATCCCGCCGCGCGCTCCACCAGGCGCTCCTCGTCGTCGCAAGCGCGTCGGCGGCGCACGCACAGGGCGCGAGCCCGCCCGGTCCCCGGTACGAGGTCCGCTCCACGGCCATGCCGCGCGCCGGCTTCGTGCTTACCAGCCCCGACGTGGACGGCGGCGGTGCGTTCTCCGCCCGGCAGGAGGCGAACGGGTTCGGCTGCGCGGGCGGCAACCAGTCTCCCGCCCTGGTCTGGCGTGGGGCGCCCCCGGGCACGCAGAGCTTCGCCGTCACGATCCTGGACCTGGACGCGCCGACGGGGAGCGGATTCTGGCACTGGATCGTCCATGACCTCCCATCCACCGCGACCTCGCTCCCGGCCGGTGCCGGGCGGGGGGAGGAGAGCGCGGCCGGCGATGGACTCCCCCGCGGAGCCGTGCAGGCGCGCACGGACCTGGGAACGCGCGGGTTCGCGGGTGTCTGTCCTCCGCCCGGAGATGGACCGCATCGCTACCTGGTCACCGTGCACGCGCTGGGGACGGATCGCCTGGATGCACCACCGGACGCGACGCCGGCGCTGATCGGCTATCTGCTGCACACGCACACGCTGGCGACGGCATCGCTGATCGCGCGATACGCCCGGCCCGTCGCGGTGCAGGCTCCGCGCGACGGCACGCACTGATGGCGACCCCTGGACGGCCGGGGCATCCACGGCCAAAACGTACCGTGGATCCAAACGGCCACCCGAGTAGGCGGTGCCGGCACCCACCCCTATTCCCTATTCCCTATTCCCTATTCCCTATTCCCTATTCCCTATTCCCTATTCCCTATTCCCTATTCCCTATTCCCTATTCCCTATTCCCTATTCCCTATTCCGCGCGCCAAGCTACGCGCGAGGCATTCGATTCCCCAGCGGAGGTTGAGCAGATGCAGGCGCAGGTACTGGAGCTGAGCGCGCTCGCGGGGTACGTGGAGCACGAGACGGAGCGGTGGAGGGAGTGGTTCCAGGCGGCGCCGCCGGAGGTGCTGGACCTTTCCCTGGGCGCCGGCGCCGACGGGACGGTCCGCACGCTGGTGAAGCACATCTTTGCCGTGGAGCTGCGCTACGCCCAGCGCCTGGTGGGCGAGCCGGTGAGCGGATACGACGAGCTGGCGGACGGAACCGTCGAGCAGCTCTGGCAAATCCACCGCACGGCGAACGCGACGCGCGGCCGCTACCTCGCGGGCGCGTCGGCCGAGGCGCTGGATCGAGTCCTGGTTTCCGAAACGCGGAAGCTGGGCCGGATCGAGTCGCGGGCGCACACCGTCCTGGTGCACTCGCTGGTCCACGGCATCCGCCACTGGGCGCAGGTGGCCATGGTGCTCCGCCAGCACGGGTACGGCGGCCTGTGGGAGCACGACTGGCTGCTGAGCCCGGCGGTCCAGTAGCCGGCGGCGGGCGGCGGCCCGTCCCGGAGATCGCATGGAAACAGGCCCCGCCGGTACGTAGCCGGCGGGGCCTGGAGTGTTCCCCGCGGTTTCGGCGGAGGAGTGATGTGATGCTCAGCTCCGCGCCAGGTTGAAAAAGGATTTGCGGACGCGCGGGCCCGCCACCTCCCACAACACCACCTGTCCCTGGTGGATGAGGTAGCTGTCGCCGGGGCGGTAGGTGTGCGCGTTGCCGGCCTCGTCCGTGATGGTGACCTCGCCATCCAGGATGGTCGCGTGCTCCGTGAAGGGAAAGTGGATGCGGACGGTGCCGGTGGTCGCCTCGAAGATGCCGGCCATCATCCCGCCGTCCTGAAAGTCGACGCGCGCGGAGATGCGGGGCGTGCCGCTCACCACGTCGCCGCCCAGTCCGGCGGGGTCGCCCAGGTCGATGAGCTCGTGGTCGGCGATGGGAGCCGAGAGTGGATAGGTTTGCATGCTCGTCCAGGGGAGGATGGTTGATTTTGGGGGTGGACGGTTCAGCGGAGCGCAGGAATGCGCGGCGCGTTGCCACCCTTTCGGCAACGTCCTTCCCTCGCGTGTTCTGACCCGTCCGGACGTGACGGCTGGCGCGTTGTTGAGGATGGGGACGGTACGATGGCTAGGAAGCAGCATGACAACGCGCCCGCACCGCCACGCGCCGCCTGCAAGGTCGTCGAGCGCGAGAAGGACCGCGGGTGGGAGGTGCGCGATCCGCGGGACGAGCTGATGTGCGTGGCGGTCTACAAGCGTGGCGCGGTCAAGGTGGCGCGCCGGCTCCCTGCGTGATCGACGGCGAGCGAAGCAGCCATGGCGGCGATCGCCGCGGCTGGCGCAGATTCCACCGACCGCCCGGCCGCGACGGTACCGCTCCGCTACCCCGCTCCCGTAATCCACACCCCCTCTTTGCTCCAACGGAGAAACCACCATGCGACGCACCTGCTCGATCATCGCCGTTCTCGCCCTCCCGGTGCTGGCCGCCATGCCCGCTCTGGCGCAGCAGCCGGACGGCGACGCCCTGGGCCGCGAGCTTGTCACGGCACTGCTCGGTCCGGGCGAGGTCTGGGTGGGACGGCTTCCGGACGGCTTTCCCGCCGGGGTGCTGCCGCCGAATGCACGGCTCCTGGGGGGCAGGACGGAGCCGCTCCATTCGGGCGGGGTGCATGTTGCGGCCGCCGTGCCTGAGGAGAGGGACACGGCGATGGCCGCCGCCCAGCGCTCGCTTCTCCAGGCGGGGTGGGAGAATACGGAGCGGATCGAAAGCCCGGGCGGGTTCCGGGACGAGCCGTCGCCGCGCATGTTCGCCCTGAGGTCGGTGCCGCGGCTCTTTTACTCGGTTTTCTGCCGCGGCGGCGAAAGGATGACCCTTACGGTCCAGGGCCGTAGCGAAGGAGGGAGCAATCTCCTGCTGCAATACGAGAACAACCGCAATCCCACGCTGTGCGCGCAGAGCCACGAGTGGATGCGAATGACTTCTACACAGCACTCGCCGATCCCGGTGCTCTACGCGCCCAGGGCCGTCCGCTCTTCCTGGAACCACCTGAACATCGCGGAGGGATCGTACGAAACGACGGCGGAGTTGCGGACGCCGATGCCGGCCGCGGCGCTGGCGGCGCATTATGCCGCCCAGCTGCGCCGGGCCGGGTGGACACGGGCGGCCCGGCCCGCGATCAGCAGGGGCGGGGCAGTGCACACGTTTCACTACCGCGACAGCAACGGCGCTGCGTGGTCCGCCGTGCTGATTGTGGCGGCGGTCCCTGACTCGGAGATGCGCAAGGCCGCGTTCCGGGCGACGCCCCGCCCGGCACCCACGCGGGATTAGTTCGGTACAGCCCCCGGCCTGCGCGGCGATCGGCTCTGTCGCCGCGGATGCGATCTCGGGCGAGCCGCACCACGCTGCCGGTTCTTTACAGATTCCAATACGCCCGCACCCGCCGCGCAGCCCGCGTACAAGGTCGCCAGCGCGAGAAGGACCGCTGTGGACGTGCGCGATCGGCGGGACGAACTGGTGTGTGATGGCCTGCAGCGCGACGCGGCCGAGGTGGTGCGCCGGCTCGCGGCGTGACCGAGGGACGAGCGAAGCAGCCGTGACGACGGTGACCGCGGCTGCTTCGCCGTTTCGCTGTTCAAGGTGGGCTGCGCTACCCTCATAATCACATCCAGACTGCTGCGTTGCCGAGCACTCTACGCCGAGCCGTCGCAGCAAGACGCTTGCGTGCTTATCGGAATCGATTTACATACTTGGTAGTTGGGCGGGTTACTACCACGACGAACGTTCACTGCAGCACATCGTGTAACTCCTAGGCGGATGTCGTGGCGACGTTCCGACATCGAAGATCACATTAGAGCGGTTTGCAGGGCAGTCTGTAGTCGCCTGCCGGGCGCAAACCGTGGAAATTCGCGAGATCGACGCGGCCTATCGACTGCAAACCAGATCGCAAACCGCGCTAATACGGAGTTCGCAATATGAGAGGTAATGAAGCTGCGTTGCGGCGTGGGGTGATGAGGATGGCGTTCGTGCTTATCTGCACCACGCTCCTTCCGTCCTGCGCCAAGGTTTACCAGCCAAACGGACCAGTTCCGGCGGGCGAAAGCATCCCTGCAATCGGGGAGATGATTCCCGTAGCCGACACGATGCGGGCGCCATATCACAGCATGTGCCGGTCATCGACCGTGCGAACGCGTGTCTTTTTTTGGCGCGTCGGATTTGTATCGTCAGGTGCCCTTCTTGACAACAATCTTTTGTTAACAGCCGGGCATAACTACGCGAGTCCGAGCGCGCCATGGTCTGTCGTCAGCGACCGTTGGGTGCAATGTGGTGTCGGTTTTGCTGGCCGGACCACCGACAATCCTCTATGGCAGTTACGGTCCGGCTTTGACCGCAAGCGACAGGTGCGCAATCCGCCGGACTACGAGTACCATGTGTATGGCCGCGACTATGCGCTAGTTAGCCTGACGAATCATGTGCCGTGGAGTTCCGCGTTCGAATTCCCAGACGAACGGAGCCTTCAACTTGTTGATGGAGACACCGTCTGGGTCGCGGGATATTCTGCCGAGAATCCGAACGACGGCAGTATACTTTATCATGGCCGCACGATTGTGCGGAATGTTACTACAGATACTTTCGAATATGAACTCAATACGGAACGCGGTGTCAGTGGCGGACCCGTGTGGGTTGTTCGTGATGGCAAGTTTATTCTTGTGGGCATCCATGTAGCTGCTGACACAGCTGCGAGGATATCGCCGCAAACACTTGCGAATATTCGTCGATGGAAAACGGAACTCCCCGCCGGATCGGGTGAGCCATGATCTACCCGGAGGGCGAACAGATGGCGTAGACACGATTGCACATACCTGGAATATGGGCTTAGTAAGTCCATAGATAGATGCCCACAACGCCCCCATTAAACATGGACGCCTCTTCCGAAGTGCTCTGGCGCATGCACGCTGAGTACATGACGCACGTCCGACACGTCGAGACTCAGCGTTCGACCATCACGAGCGTACTCCTGACGCTTGCGAGCGCTGTACTCGCGCTTGCCGCGGTGCAGTGGAAGAACGACGAGCGCCCGCATTGGAGTCTCGGTATCCTGCTCATGCTTGTGGGCTTCGTCGGTCTTGCGTCCGTTGCCAAGCTTTACGAGTTGTATGTGGAGCACAAGGAGCGAGCACGTACCTTTCGAAAGGCGCTGGCGGCGAAGCTACCAGACGCCAGAATCGAGGAATTGAAGGCTGAGGCCGATGAGCGGTGGAAGCGGGATGCGCCTTGGTTGCGGCCCGTTCCGGTCCACGCGCTCTGGTTGGGGCCGCACCTCTTCATCATGATCTTGGGTGCGGTCATACTGGTGACAACCTTGCGCGCGGTCACTGGATGAGACGTTCAAATGCGGGCTGACCGAGAGTCGAGTACTGTGGGTGCAGCGATGCTATGTTCCAACGTCCACCCCGGCCGCTCTGTGGTGATGGCGGGACGAACTGGTGTGCGCGCGGTCTACAAGCGCGGCGCGATGGAGGCGGTGCGCCGGCTCGCGCGTGACCGAGGAATGAGCGAAGCAGCCGCGGCGGCTGTGCGATCATGCGTGGAGGAACGCTTTGCACCGAAGCTCATTCCGCGGGCCCGCGGGAGCAACATCGGCGGCGGGGCGCCCACGCAGGTCCGGCGTCGTGGGCTCGCCCGCGCCAGGGGTCCGAATCGCGTCGCCAGCTGTACACTTGCTGCCGAATCCGCCGCCCCGCCTCTCTCCTCCTTCCGCCGCTGGAAACACGCGGCGTTCACCTTTCGCACAACCCGTTGCGGCACCGCGCGTTGTTCTTCTTTGTAGCATGCATATTGCCCGGTGCTCCACCACGGCGCGGACGATGGATCGCCGTGGCGCGGGTACTCTTTACGCCGGGGGTCGTATGCGGAACAGCGGGACATTCTTTGCCGTGGCTCTTTTCGCCACCCTCGCGGCGTGCACCGACGCGCCCACGGCTCCCTCCGCGCCGGGCCCGGCGCCGGCGGGGCCGCCGCTCCGGGCCATGAACGCCGCCTCGTCGCGGGTGGTGGGCTACCTTCCCAACTGGACCAACCGGTCGCTGGCCTCCTTTCCGTACGACAAGCTGACGCACGTCATCTACGCCTTCGTGGACGTCACCCCCACCGGCGGGCTGACCGGCATCGCCATGGACAACGACGCGAAGCTCGACAGCGTGGTGCAGCTGGCGCACGCGGCGGGCGCCAAGGTGCTGATCTCGGTGGGCGGCGGGGGGGCGAGCATCGACTCCAACTTCGAGCCGATGGCCGACAGCGTGGCCACGCGGGCCGCCTTCGTCAGCAACATGGTCACGTTCGTCGGCAACTACGGGCTCGACGGGGTGGACATCGACTGGGAGTTCCCCGACGACGCCACCGAGGCCGGCCACCACGCCGCGCTGATGGCCGAGCTGGACACGGCCATGCACAGCCGCGGCAAGCTGCTCACCGCCGCGGTGGCGGCCAACGGCTGGTTCGGCCAGCACATCCAGACGTCCGTCTTTTCCAACGTGGACTTCATGGTGCTGATGGCGTACGACGGAAGCATCGAAAGCACGGCGTACTCGCACGCGGTGTCGTCGCTGGACTACTGGTCCGGGCGCGGGCTCGCGCAGTCCAAGACGGTGCTGGGCGTGCAGTTTTACGGCAACGACGGGCTGGACCACCAGAAGGAGTACCGCTTCATCGTGCGCGACGATGCCACGGCCCCGGGCAAGGACAGCAGCAACGGCTGGCACTACAACGGCGTGGCCACGATGAAGAGCAAGACGGCCCTGGCCCTTTCGCGCGCCTCGGGCGTGGGCATCTGGCACATCGGGCAGGACACCACCCTGGCCAGCGCCAGCCTGCTGACCGCCATCCACGATGCGATGAACACCAGCAAGGTGCTGTACGACGATGCCCGCACCACGGGCTGGGACAACTGGTCGTGGAGCACCACGCTGAACTACGCCAACACCTCGCCCGTGCACCTGGGCACAAAGTCCATCGCGGCCACCTACACGGCGGCCTGGGGCGGGCTGTACCTGCACCACGGCACCGGCGTCAGCCTGGCGGGGAACGCGAAGCTGGAGTTCTACGTGCACGGCGGCACCGCCGGCGGGCAGAACCTGATCGTGCAGCTGGGCGACACGGGCGGCTGGCGGACGATGGTGCCGGTCAACGGCTACATCGCCGGCGGATCGGTGGCGGCCGGGACGTGGCGCAAGGTGAGCATCCCCCTGACCGCGCTGGGCGCCACCACCAACGCGCTTACCGACCTGACGATCTCCGACAACACCGGCGGGGCGCAGCCCACGGTGTACATCGACCAGATCCAGTTCGTCCCCTGATCTCGGGGACATGGTGCGCCGCCGGGGCTCCCTTGCGGGGGGCTCCGGCGGCGTTTTTTCGCCAGGACGCGCGACGTTCGGGCCGTCGCCGCCGGGTGGCCAGGAACGTCGTCCGACGGAGCGGGGGCCTTGCACGGGAGCGGGAGCGGGCGGCGCACCATGGCCTGGAGCGGCGGCGGCATGCGTTCTGCCCCCGCCGCGCACCCGGACAACCGGAAACCCAGGGGAAACGCGGCCATGGCAAAGACGGAACGCAGCGGGCACACGACGACGGACCACGACTTCATCCGCCGCTGGGTGGAGGAGCGCGGCGGCTGGCCCGCCCGCGTGGTGGGGACGGGGGGCGAGAACGACGCGGGGCTCATCCGCATCGACTTTCCCGGCTTTTCCGGCGAGGGAAGCCTGGAGCAGATCGAGTGGGACGAGTGGTTCCAGGGCTTCGAGGACAACCAGCTCGCGTTTCTGCACCGTGACATGGACCACGGCGGCGGAGACCTGGACCGCTTCAACAAGCTGATCTCGCGCGGCGACGACGACGGCGAGGAGGGCGGCGAGGACGAGGGCGGCCGCGAAGGCGGCGGCCGGGAGAGCGCGGGGGCGGCAAAGACGTCCGGCCGCACGGGCGCCTCGAAGTCTGCGGGCGGCTCGGCCCGCAAGACCGCGTCGGGGGGTGCATCGGCGCGCAAGACGGAGGGCGGCGGTTCCGCGCGGAAAACGGCGTCCACGGCGGCCGAGACCGGGACGAAGTCTTCGGGCGGGGGCGCGGGCCGCGGGGGCGGCGGGGCGGGGAGCAGCGGGATGCGCGGGCTGCTGCTGCACGACCTGGGGGACCTGCTTTCCGCCGAGCGCCAGTTCCTGGTGACCACCCGCGCCCTGGCCCGCGAGGCGCAGGACCCGGAGGTCCGGCAGCGCGTCGAGGAGCACGTCACCGAGACGGAGGGGCAGATCCAGCGGCTCAACGAGGCGTTCGCCGCGCTGGGCGAGCGGCCGCGCGCCGTGCGGTGCGAGGCGGCGGCGGGCCTCAAGGAGGAGCACGACGCCTACAAGCGCGAGGAAAAGCCCTCTAAAGAGCTGCTGTCGGCGTTCGGCCTGGGCTCGGGCCTGCGGGTGGAGCACTACGAGATCGCCGCCTACCGCGGCGCCGTCGCGCTCGCCGGCGCCCTGGGCGAAAAGGAGTGCGCGCAGCTGCTGAACGAGTCGCTCCGGGAAGAGATGGCCATGGCCTCGTTCCTGGAGAAGACGTCGAAGACGCTGCTGCGGCGCATGGCCGCGGACGAGGGCGCCGGCGAAGAAAGCGCCTCGTCCGGCCGGGGCGGATCGTCCGCCTCCAAGCGCTCCTCGTCCGCGAAGGGCGGGTCGTCCGGCGGCGGGGGATCGAAGGCCGGTGGATCGTCGGGGCGCGGCAGGGGCGGCGGCGAGGGCTGACCGGCGTGGTTCGTCCGGTCCATGGCGGGGCGGGTGCCGGCGGGAGTGGATGAGGGGCACTCCCGCCGTGCCCTTTCTCAAAGAGTGTTGCCAAGCCTGACCCGTGATTTGACTTCCTGAGGGAGGCGCCGCTCCTCCCCCTGCGGGTACGAAAAACCATGGCGCCGACCGAAGGACCTCGCCAGCAGAACGACGGGGCTGGTCCCATGCCCTGATCTGGCCCCTGCGCCGCCGAGATGAGGTCCTTCGGTCGCGCGCAGGCGGTTGTGTGGAATCGGGTTGTACGTGGTGCGCTCCCTCAGGAAGTCATCGCTTCTTCGTGAGGTTGGGGGGGGAGCAACACCCTCTCAAGAGGTGATCGCTTCTTTGGGAGTTTGGCATCACCCTCTCAGGCTCAGGGACGTACCCCGAGATCTTTTGACTTTTCGATGGCCGGAGGCCTCGGGTCTTCTCTCACGGCGGATTGGATGATGGGACGCGGATCGGGGATCGGAAGGGCAGGGCACCTCCCGCGCGGCGCGACGCGGCGGCGCACACGTCCCCGCGCGGAGGGCGGCGCATGAGCGTGGCCGAGGAGCCGGAGGCCGAGCTGGGGGTGCTTCACGACGCCTATCGCGTGCCGGCGTTCGAGTCGCGCAAGTTCACGCACGAGCAGCTGTGGCGGGTGCTGGGACCCATCGCGGACGAGGCCCGGGACCTGTCGCGCGACGAGATCGGCCGCTCGGCCGAGGGACGGCCGCTGTACGCCGTCCGCTTTGGCCGCGGACCCGTGCCGGTGCTGCTCTGGTCGCAGATGCACGGGGACGAATCGACGCACACCATGGGGCTGGCCGACCTGCTGGCCTGGCTGGGGCGCGAATCGGACGAGCCCCGCGTGCGGCGGCTGCACGACCGGCTGCGCGTGGTGGCCATCCCCATGCTGAACCCGGACGGCGCGGAGCGGTTCCGGCGGCTGAACGCGCAGGGGATGGACCCCAACCGCGACGCGCACGCCTGGCTGACCCCCGAGCTGCGTGCCCTGCGGGACGTGCACACGGAACTGCGGCCGGCGTTCGCGTTGAACCTTCACGACCAGGACCCGCGCAAGCGCGTGGGCAAGAGCGACCGGCTCACCGCCCTGGCCCTGCTGGCGAACCCGTTCGACGCAGAGATGGGGGACAACGACGTGCGCCTGCGGGCCAAGCGGCTGGGCGGGGTGATCGCCCGCGCCGTGCGGCCGCTGGTCGGGGGCCACGTCAGCCGCTTCCAGGAGGAGTTCAACCCGCAGGGCTCCGGAGAGTTCATGGCGAGCTCGGGCACCAGCAGCCTGCTGCTGGAGTGCGGCGGGTGGAAGGACGACCCGGAGAAGCAGTTCCTGCGCAAGGTGAGCTTCGCGGCCCTGCTCTCGGCGCTGGAGGCCATCGCCGACGAGAGCTACGCCGACGTCCCCTTGGACGAGTACGACTCGCTGGACGAGGACGACACCTCCGTGTTCGACGTGCTCCTGCGCGGAGGAACGATCGTCGTCCCGGGACTGGAGCCGTACCGGGCCGACGTGGGAATCGAGTTCCCCGTGCCCTTTCAGCGCGAGGACGGAGAGGTGGCGTCCATCGGCGACCTGGGCGGCTACACGGCCAGCGAAGAAGTGGACGTCCGCGGCCTCTTTCTGCACGCGCACACCGAGGCCTTGCGCGGCGACGGCGGCTCGCGCCCCGTGCTGGGCGACGGGAGCCCCGCCTGCTTCGACGTCCGCGTGGGCCCCGACCCCGCGAGCGAGAAGGTGATGACCGTCTCCCGTGGCGTGGTGGCGACGGACGAAACGAGCCGCGTGACGCGCAGGTAGTGTCCGATCCGCGCCTTCCGCACGACCCAGCGCGGTTTTTCATACCAGATCCTGAAAAAGAATAATCGTACAGAGGAACAGAGTCAGACAGAGGAACCAAGACGATATCTCAGCTCGCTTTCTCTGTCTGACTCTGTTCCTCTGTACCTATAAAGGTGTTGTTTTCCCGGATCCGGGATCATGGGAGCCGGGATGCTCTTCGCCCCGGGGTCAGCCCTCCGAGCCCAGGACCCCGACCAGGCGCGGCACCGCGCTGGGATCCACGCGCTCGAAGCGGATGCGGCCGTCCGCGTCGAGCACGTAGTACATGGGCGTGCCCCAGTTGCCGAAGGCGACCGACGCTTCGCGGCGCGCGTCGTGGTAGACGGTGAACCCCACGCCCCGCTCGCGGAGAAAGGCGCGGAACGCGTCCGACGGCCGCTCGTCGGCGACCACCACCAGCCGCGCTCCCTGGCGGGCCAGCCGCTCGCGCATCTGCACCAGGGCGGGAAGGGCCTCGATGGCGGGGCCGCAGAACCGCGACCAGAACACCACCACCGCGGGACCGCCGGCGGCGATCTCCGCCAGCGGGCGCGAGGCGCCGTCCGGGTCCTGCAGCGCCAGCCGGCCGGACACGCGGCGGGACACCGCGTTCACCATCAGCCGCCCGCGCATCTCGCGGCGCGCCTCGTCCATCCACCCCTCCCACGCCCCGGCCAGCGACGAGGCCGCCGCGGTCCGCGCCAGCGAGTCGGCGCGCGCGGCGCGGGTGCCCGGGTCGGCCGCCACGCGCGCCAGCACGCGCAGCCCGCCCGCGCTGTCGCCCGCCGCCAGCCGTGCCCCGCCGATGGCGGAGAACAGGGCGGGATCCCAGCCGGCCGCGGCGGCCAGCTCCAGCGTGTCGAGTCCCGCGCGCGTGCGGCCCGCGTCCAGCAGAATGCGCCCGGCCGCCGCGAGCGCGCGCGCCCGGTGCCTGGCGTTGACCCGGCGCTGCTCGTCCACCGTCCGGGCCAGGTCGCGCGCCTGCGTGGTGTCCAGCCGCGCGGCCTCGGCCCGCAGCCACCCGAGCGCGTGCTCGCGCAGCGCGGGAAGCCTGCCGACGTCCCCCGCCACCTCCGCGCGCTCCGCCGGGCGAAAGTGCAGGTACCGTTCGGCCCAGCGCAGGACGGCGCCGGGCTCGTTCAGCGCCCGGGCGGCGTCGAACCCCGCCTGCCCCTGCCAGTCGTGCCGGGGGCCGACCTGGTCCCACATGCGGTCCATCTCGCGCAGCAGCTCGGCCGGGCGCCCGTGGAGCTCGCGGTACAGCCGCACCGAGCGCTCCTGGACGGCCTCGGGCTGGGCCGGGTCCGTGGCCAGCAGCCGCTGGCTCCACCGGGCGGCGGCCGTGCTGTCGCGGAGCGTCTTGGCGTACCACATCATCATGGCCATCTCGTCCGCGCCGGGGCGGCGGGCCGCGAGCGTCCGCTCCAGCGCGTGCAGCCGCCGCAGGTGCCCGGCCCGCAGGCTGTCGGCGTTCGCGTCGCCCAGCACGTTGCGCTCGAAGAAGTACAGCTGGTTCCACACGCCCACGGTGTCGGCGTACAGCCCCGCCGCCCGGCGCGCCGTCTCGTACGCCTCCTGCCAGTTGCGGCCGTACAGGTCGTTGATCCTCTGCGTGAGCGACACGTACAGCGGCCGCCCGTCGGGCCCGTGCGCCAGCAGCTCCCACGCGCGGCTGCCGTTGTCGTCCACCCCCGCGCCCGCGGGGTCTTCCACCGCGAAGGCGGCGTACACGACGGAGTCGGGAAGGGTGAACGAGCCGCGGAACACGTCGCCCTCGCGCCGCAGCATGGCCATCTGCCGCGCATGGATGGCCTGGTACGACTCGCCGGACGGGGTGCGCAGCCGTGCGCGAAGCCGCACCTGGTCTTCGCCCCGCAGCAGCGAGCCGGGGCGGTACTCCACCCGCACCGTGGCGCCAGGCGCCGGGCGCTCGGGGCTGAACCGCAGCTCGCTGGCCGAGGCCTGCAGCTCGGGGCG
>NZ_DASWNM010000002.1:0-30048 GCF_036399255.1 Longimicrobium sp. | reverse complement strand
CGGGTGAACGGGTGAACGGGTGAACGGGTGAACGGGTGAACGGGTGAACGGGTGGGCGGGTGGGCGGGTGGGCGGGTGGGGCAGGGTATGCTGCGGCTTCGAAGGGGTTCGAACTGCGTCGTCGGCGCCCCCCACCCCGGCCCTCCCCGCAAACAGCGCGGGGGAGGGTGACGCGCTCAACAGTTGGTGGAGCGGAATCGAATTCTCCTCTCCCCATGCAGTTTATGGGGGAGAGGCCGGAGAGGGGGCGCCGGCGGACGCGCCCAACCCCACTCGTAGCGCGACCGAATTCTCCCCTCTCCCCGAGGAACGAGGGGGGAGGGGCCGGGGGAGGGGGCCCGCGTCGCACGCAGTTGCCATCTATTTCGACGAACCACAATGCGTCGTCCCCATCACCCGTTCACCCGTTCACCCGTTCACCCCCACCCCTTCATCCCCTCACCCCTTCAGCCGCTCCCGCAGCCACTCCGCCGCGTAGTCGATCGCCGGGGCCGGCAGAATGTGCCCCGCGTTCCACCACTTGAGCTCCTTGGGCTCCTCCGCGGCATCGAACAGGCGCTGGGCCTGCTCGGGCTTCATCGTGCGGTCGCCGGTGCCGTGCACCATCAGCAGGGGGCGGCCGCGCAGCTTGCGGACGGCGCGGATGGGGTCGGCCACGGTGCGCGCCACGGCGGAGAGCGGCGTGCCCGCCGGCAGGTCGCCGCCCGCGGCCAGCACCACGGCGCGCACGGCCGGGTCCTCGGCGGCCGTCAGCACCGCCAGAAAGGAGCCCAGCGAGTAGCCGGCGATGGCCGTGCAGTCGCGGTCGATCTCCTTGCGCGCGCGCAGGTAGCCCAGCGCCAGCCGGCACTCCTTGAGCCCCTGCCGCCAGATTCCCATCAGCGCCAGCGGGTTGCGCGCGGCCTGCGCCTGCAGCGGGTCGCCGCGGGTGCCGTGCAGCGGCAGGTCGATGGCCAGGCTGGCGATGCCGTGCCGCATCAGCGAGCCGCCCACCCCCTCCGACACGTGCTCCTTGCGCGACGAGTAGCCGTGCAGCAGCAGCACGCCCGGCGCGGGCACCGGCTCGCGCGGCAGCAGCAGGATGCCGGGAATGGCCTCGCCGCCGGCGTGGAACTCCAGGGTGATGCGGCGCCCCGCGGGCACCGCCTGATCCGCGTGCGTGGTCTGGTGGATGCGTGTCGTCATGCGGCGCGGGGCGGGCAAGATCGTTGCCGCCCGGCACGCAGGGGGACCCGATTGCGGGACCGGCGGGTAACCGGCTATCCTGAGTGGACTTCCCTACTTTCACAACCGTGACCGCGCCCATGCGCCCCATCCACCGCTTCGCGCTTCTGCTTCCCCTGCTGGCCGCCTGCGGCGAGGGACCCACCGATCCCGGCGACTACTCGCTGGACGGCACCTGGCTGGGCCGGGCGTTTCCGCTGGAGCTGGAGCTCAAGTTCAACCAGGACGGCGACAACCGCGTCACCGGCACCGGCGAGATCCGCGGGCTGGAGGAGATCCTGGAAACCGTCCCCGACCCCGACCGCCCCGGCGTCCCCGGCGCGGTGGACACCACGCGCATCGACACGGTGGCCACCCGCGGCGTGGAGGTCGACGTCAGCGGCGACTGGGACCATCCCAACTTCGAGCTGCGGCTGCGCAGCGAGGGATACTCCGACGCCGAGCTCGCCGGCGCCTGGAGCGGCCCGGATTCCGTCCGCGCCACCCTGCGCGAGTCCGGCTTCGGGAACGCGACCGTCGTCATCGCCCGGCAGCCGTGAGGTGAGCGGGTGAAGGGGTGAACGGGTGACGGGATGACATCCGTCAGCCGGTTCCTATCCGATCCTATCCGAAGCGCGTTCGAATTCTCCCCTCTCCGTGAGGAACGAACGGGGAGGGGCCGGGGGAGGGGCCCCCGCGGGCGCAGTTCGATGCACGTTCCAACATCCGTGGGTGCCCCGGGCACTCACCTGGATCTGAATCACAGGGGACCCACAGGGGAAGGCGATACACGAATGCGCATTCGCAACACCGCGCTGCTGGCGGCCGTGCTGGTGGCGGCGCCCGCGGCGGCGCAGGACGCCTGGACGGTGCGGGCGCCCGCGCCGCAGGGGCTCGACCGCGCCGCCGCGCAGGCGACCACCATGCGCCACCTGCAGAACCTCATCCGCATCAACACCGAAAACCCGCCCGGCAACGAGATCCGGACGGCCATGTACTTCGACTCGGTGCTCAGCGGCGTGCCCGGCGTGGAAACCCGCATCCTGCGCGTGCCCGAAGACAGCATGCGCGCCAACTTCGTCGCCCGGCTGCGCGCGGCCAACCCGCGCCAGAAGCCGGTGCTGGTGATGGGGCACATGGACGTCGTCGGCGCCGACACCACCAAGTGGGAGACGGACGCCTTTACCCCCACCATCCGCGACAACTACCTGTACGGCCGCGGCGCCATCGACGACAAGGGAATGCTGGCCGCCACCCTCACGTCGCTCGTCCAGCTGGCCCAGCAGCGCAACCGCCTGGACCGCGACATCATCTTCTTCGCCACGGCGGGCGAGGAGGGCGGGCCCGCCGTGGGCGTGGACTGGGTGATCGAGCACCACCGCGACCTCATCGGCGACGCGGAGTTCGCGCTGAACGAGGGCGGCCGCATCCGCGTGCAGGACGGGCGCGTACGCACCGTCAACATCCAGACGACCGAAAAGGTCTACTACAACGTCGTCGCCACGGCCACCGGCACCAGCGGCCACGGCTCCGTTCCGCTTCCCGACAACGCGCTGGCGGCGCTGGCCCGCGCGGTGAACCGCGTGCACGAGTGGCGCGCGCCGGTGCGGCTCATCGAGACCACGCGCATCTACTTTCAGCGCCTGGCCGCCATCGAGGGCGACGCCGAGATGAAGCGGGCGATGGAGGAGCTGTCGGCCACCGGCGCGTCCCGGGAGCAGATCGACGGGGCGGCGGCGGTGCTGTCGCGCGATCCGCTGCACAACGCGGTGCTGCGCGCCGGCGCCTCGCTCACCCTGCTGAACGGCGGCTTTCGCAGCAACGTGATCCCGTCCGAGGGGCGCGCCACCTTCAACGTGCGCGTGGTGCCCGGTGAAGACATCGGCGAGATCGTGCGGATGATGAACGAGATCGACGGCGAGCCGCAGGTGACGTTCGCGGTTGAAGGCGAGCCCGCACAGGCGCCTCCGCCTTCGCCCGTGTCGACGGAGCTGTTCCAGGCCATGGAGGCGGCGGCGCGGGTCATGGCGCCCTCGGCCACGGTGCTGCCGTTCATGTCCACCGGCGCCACGGACGGCGCGGCGCTGCGCGCCATCGGCATCCCCACGTACGGCATCCTCCCCATGCCGCTGCTGATGGAAGACGAGCTGCGCATGCACGGCGACAACGAGCGCGTGCCCGTCCCCGCCGTCGGCTGGGCCACGGAATACATCTACCGCGTGCTGCGCCAGGTCGCGAGCTGAGGCGGACGGCGGGCTGGACCCCCACGATGAAGTGCCCGGCCGGGTTCATCCCCGGCCGGGCGCGTTCGTTTGTCGGGCTCCGGCACCGCCGGTGGGTCCTTACCAGGCGCAGCTGGCGCCGCCGGACGTGGCGTACACGTTCTTGCGGATGCTGACCGTCTGGTTGTTGGCGTCGGTCAGGGTAAGGTACAGCGTGCCCGTACCGTAGAACTCGCCGTACCACTCCGAGTCGCCCGAACCGGAGCCGTTGGTGACGCTCCAGGAGTACGTGTACGGCGCCGTTCCGCCGGAGGTGTTGACCGTCCACACGCACTGCGTGTAGCTGCGGATGTTGCTGGGCCCCAGGATCACCGCGGCAAAGGTCTGCGCGTCGCGCCCCTCGACGGTGGCGCCCGGTGCGGCGGCGGCCGGGCGGCTGCCCCCGAACGCCGTCGCGGCCGCGGCGACAAGGAGCAGGGACAGCAGGCGGATGATTTTCGGCATCGTACGGCTCCGTGAAAGACGTTGCAATCGGACGCGATGGCGTCACGGTACCGTAGAGTGTAGCCGACCCGCACGCGCTTCCGCAATGCAAATCGTGTAATTGTTGCGTGTAATGATGCGAACTCCGCCCGTGCTGCGCCGGCGCAGGACGGGCGGACGCAGATTCGCGACGGTCCGCTCGACGTGGCCCTGGCGACGCGGCGCGGCATGGGGCAACTGCCGTGAGGCATGGATTGCACGAGGCCCACTGCAACCGTGGCGGGCCGATCCGCATCCAAGCGGACGGATGCGGAACTCGCGGGCACCTTGCGTGGTTCCATGCGGGGCGCGCGGCGGCGGCGGGCACGCGCGTCGGACCACTTTTCAACCGGAAGGGCAGACTGATGAGAAACTGGATTCCGGCGCTGGGCCTGGTGGCCGCGGCGCTGGCCGTGACGCCAGCGGCGGCGCAGCTCCCCGTGGCCATCGAGCTGCGCCTGGACGCGGGCATTCCCGTGGAGGAAACCGGCGAGCTGTACGACGTGGGCCCGGGCTTCGGGGTGCGCGCGTCGCTGGAGGTGGCGCCCACCTTTGCGCTGTACGGCGGATACTCGCAGTTCAACCTGGAGGTGGACGAGGACGTCCTGCCGGACGGCGAGCTGGAGCTCAGCGGCTTCGAACTGGGCGGGCGCGTGGGGATCGGCAGCGGCGGCGGCGGTGCGGGGAGCCCGTATTTTCTGCTGGGCGCGCTGTTCCAGGACAACGACACGGGCATCGAGGCGGGGATTGGCGTCGACTATCCCGTGAGCTGGCAGGTGTCCGTCACCCCCGAGGTGCGCTACCGCAAGATGGACGACCTGGACTACATCACCATCGGCATGGGCGCGCGCTTCCGGTTCTGATTATTGGGGCGGAGTTTCGTCGGGGGATGGGAACGGGGTTGAACCCACGCCCCGGGACCACGGGTTGAAACCCGCGGCTAGAAATGCCATAAGCCCCGTCTCGGCTCGCTGACGCTCGCCGAACGGGGCTTCACCTGCATGCGTCGGCAACGGCCGTCGCGCGTGGGTGGCTCGGCGCACGAGGAGGCCCGGCAATCCTCCGCTTCCGCCGCGCATCCCTTCACCCCTTCACCCCTTCACCCCTTCAGCCCTTCACCCCTCACCCCTTCACCTACGCCCGGGCGATCCGCTTGCCGCGCTTCTGGGCGTACATCTGCTGGTCGGCGGATTCCAGCAGCGAGTCGATGGAACGCGGCGCGGCGGGGTCGAACCCGCTGAAGCCCAGGCTCAGGGAGAGATTGAAGGGACGGCCGGCGGTGTCGTTGTGGCGCGCGACCGCCTCCCGCAGCCGCGCGGCGGCGGCCTTCACGCCGGCGCCGGCGTCTCCGTCCGCGGCCGGCGTATCGTCGCGCACCAGCACCGCGAACTCATCGCCGCCCAGGCGCGCGACCACGGCGGCGTCCCCGAAGCTCTTGCGGATGAGCCGGGCGGTGTCGCGAAGGGCTTGGTCGCCCTGCGGATGGCCGAGCGTGTCGTTGATCCGCTTGAGGCCGTCCATGTCGGCGAACACCACGTCGAAGCCGCGGCGCTGCCGGTCCGCCTCGCGCACCCACTGCTCCGCCAGGGCCAGCAGGCCGCGCCGGTTGTAGAGGCCGGTGAGGTCGTCGTGCAGCGACAGGTCGCGCAGCATCTCTTCCCGCAGCGCCCGCTGCACCATCCGCACGCGTAGCTGGTGCGCCGCCAGCACCAGCGCCACCACGGCGGCGATCACCAGCAGCGTGAACCAGCGCGTCTGCCAGAAGTGCGGCCGCAGCCGCAGGGCCACGCGCGCGTTGGCCGTGCTGGCCACGCCGTCCTCGTTGCGCGCTTCGACGTGAAAGACGTAGCGCCCCGGCGGCAGGTTGGTGTAATACGCCACCCGCCGCGTGCCCCCATCCACCCACCCCGGATCGTAGCCCTGCAGGCGGTAGCGAAAGCGCAGCTGCTCGGGCGCCACGAAGCTGGCGGCGGTAAAGTGGAACTCCAGCCGGCGGGTCCCGGGCGCCCCCTCGATCGCCGCCTCGCCCTCGTGCGCCACCTCGTCCACCACCACGCGCTCGATGAGCGGGGTGGGCGCGCGGGCGTTGCGCCGCAGCCGCGCCGGGTCCACGATCGCCAGCCCCGCCGGCGTGCCGAACCACAGCCGCCCGTCCGGCCCCCGCCAGGCGCGCGAGATGGACGACGCCTCCCCCGCCATCCCGTCGCGGCTGCCGAACTGCTTCATGGTCAGCGTCCGCGCCGTCCCCGCGGCCACCGCCTCCAGCTCCGCCCGTGCCACGTTTCCCACCCCCCACGATCCCGTCAGCCACAGGCGCCCGTGTCCATCGTCCAGCGCCTGGTACACGGCGTTGCCGGGAAGCCCGTGGCGCGTGTTGAAGACGAAGACGCTGTCGCCGCGGATGCGCGCCAGCCCGCGCGCCGAGCCCACCCACAGCGTGCCGTCGGCATCCTCCAGGATGCGGAACACCGGCTGCCCCGCCAGCGCCCGCGGCCCGGGGACGAAGCGGCCGTCCCTCATGCGGAACAGCCCCTCGCTCTGGGTGCCCACCCACACGGTGCCGCGCCGGTCCGCGAAGACGGAGAGGATGTAGGGATCGGCAAGGCCCTGCGCCGGCCCATAGGTGCGGAACCGGCCGTCCCGCAGGTGGGCCAGGCCGTTGTAGGTGCCCACCCACAGCGATCCGTCCGGTGCCTGGGACAGCGCGCGCACCCGGTCGTCCGGCAGTCCGTCCCGCGCGCCGAAGGTGACCGCCTGCCCGTTTCGGATGCGCGTCAGCCCGCCGTTGGTGGCCACCCACAGGTCGCCGCCGCGGCCGGGCACCAGGTCGCGCGCCACGTCGTCGGCCAGCGCGCCGCCCGCGTGGGTAAAGAGCCGCGTGCCGCTCGCCGTGCGGTGCGCCACGCCGCCGTGGGTGGCGATCCACACGCCCCCCGCGCCGTCGCCCGCGATCGCCGAGACCAGGTCGTGCGGCAGGCCGTCGGCGCGCGTCACGGTCGCGACCGCGGTGGGCCGCAGCCGGAACAGCCCGCCCTGGCGCGACCCCACCCACAGGTTGCCCTCGGTGTCCTGGTGCAGCGTGGAGGCCTGGGCGATCGGCTGGCCGCCGGGAAGGGGGACGTGCACCGCGCGGCCGCCCGCCATGTGGAACAGGCCGTTCTCCGCGGCCAGCCAGAGGGTGCCTTCGCGGTCGCGGAGGATGGTGTTCACGCGCCGCGGGGCGCCGGCCCCGTCCGCGGCGACGCGGGTGACGGTCCCGCCGCGCAGGCGGGTGACGCCGGGGTCGAAGGTCCCCACCCACACGGTGCCGTCGCGGTCCGCGTACAGCGAGGCCACCTGGTCCGCCGCGAGGCCCGGGCGCTCGTACCGGCCGTCGCGGTAGCGCAGCACGCCCCCCGCCGCCGTCCCGATCCACAGGGCGCCGTCCGGGGCGCGCGCCATGTCCATCACCACCGGCTCCTCCATCCCGGCCGGGGCGGGAAGCGGCTCCACGCGCCCGTTCCTGACGCGGCTCACGCCGCCGCGCGTGCCCACCCACAGCACGCCGCCCGTGTCCGGCAGCAGCGACGTCACCTTGTCGCTCTTGAGCCCGTCGCGCATCCGGAAGATCGTCCAGCGGCCGCCGGCGTAGCGCACCAGCCCGTCGCGCTCGCTGGCCGCCCACAACGTGCCGGCGGAGTCCACCGCCACCTGCCAGAAGCTGGCGCGGCCCAGCCCCGGGATGTCGGACTCGTTGAAGACGCGGAACGAGACCCCGTCGAAGCGCACGATCCCCTCGTACGACGCCAGCCACAGGTAGCCGTCGCGGGTCTGGGCGATGTCGAGCGCGATGTTGGAGGGCAGCCCCTGCTCCGTCCCCCAGCGCGCGAAGGCCAGCCCCGGCACCTGCGCGTCCGCGCGCGGCGCCAGGAACGACGCGCCCAGGCACAACGCGGCGAGCGCCGCCACGCGGCGGCGCCATGACGGCCCGGGGGCCTGCCGGGACCTGCGGACTTCGGGGGGAGCGGGACTGATGCTGGACATCGCGGCTTCGGGAAGGTCGCGCCACGGTGCGGGCTGGCGCTGCCTCAAGCTGTGGCATCCGCAGGCTTCAGAGCAAGAGCGACGATGCCGACCGTCTGTTTTCCGCCGTCGCGGCGGTCGGAGGCGGATTTCCGCGGAAACGGGAAGGACGGGTGCAGGGGAGCCGCATCGCAGGTACTTTGTCCGCCCGGCAGGCAATCGATCCCTGGCAAGCTGGGAAACCTGGCAAGCTGGGAAACCTTGCAAGCTGGGGAACCTGGCAAGCGGGAAACCTGGCAAGCTGAAAACCTTGCAAGCTCAATCAGCCGCTGACTTCAGTTCCCTCTCTTGCGACGGACTCTGTGACCACGCCCCCTGCTCTCGACGCGCACCCGCACCGCTGGCGGGCGCTGGTGCTCATCGCCACGGCGGAGCTGCTGGGGATGGGGGTGTGGTTCAGCGCCAGCGCGGCGTCGCCGCGGCTGCAGGAGCTGTGGGGGCTCACGGCCTCGCAGACGGGATGGCTCACGGGGGTGGTGCAGCTGGGGTTCGTGGCGGGGACGGCGCTGGCGGCGGTACTCAACCTGGCGGACCTGCTCCCCAGCCGCTGGTACTTCGCCGCGAGCGCGGTGCTGGCGGCGGCGGCCAACGCGGCGCTGGTGATGGCGGATGGGTACGGCTCGGCGCTGGTGCTGCGCTTTCTGGCCGGCGTCTTTCTGGCGGGCGTGTATCCGCCGGCGATGAAGATGGTGGCGACGTGGTTCCGCTCCGCGCGCGGGCTGGCCATCGGCACGGTGGTGGGGGCGCTGACGGTGGGAAAGGCGACGCCGTACCTGCTGCGCGCATTTCCTTCGCTGGGGTGGCGCGAGGTGGTGCTGGCTGCGTCCGTGGGCGCGCTGGCCGCGGCGGTGCTGGTGGGCGCCGGCTACCGCGAGGGGCCGTTTCCGTTTGCGCGGCGTCCGTTCGCGTGGGGGCTCATCGGGCAGGTGGCGCGCGACAGGCCGGTGCGGCTGGCCGTCTACGGCTACCTGGGCCACATGTGGGAGCTGTACGCCGCGTGGACGTTCATCAGCCTGTTCTTCGTGGACTTCTTTGCCGGGCACGGCGCGTCGGAGGTGGCGGCGGAGGCGCGGGCGGGCGTGGTGGGATTCGCGACCATCGCGGCGGGCGGCGTGGGCTCGGTGCTGGCGGGACGGTGGGCGGACCGGCTGGGCCGCGAGCGCATAACCATCTGGGCGATGGCCGCCAGCGGATTGTGCGCATTGCTGATGGGCTGGCTGCTGCGGGCGCCGGCGTGGCTGGCGGTGGCCGTCGCGCTGGTGTGGGGATTCTCGGTGGTGGCGGACAGCGCGCAGTTCAGCGCGCTGGTTACGGAACTGGCCCCGGAGCACGCGGTGGGCACGGCGCTCACGCTGCAGACGGCGATCGGCTTTCTGCTCACCACCGTCTCCATCGCCGCGGTGCCGCACCTGCGCGACGCGGGCGGCTGGCCGCTGGCGTTCGGCCTGCTGGCCGTCGGCCCCGCGCTCGGCATCGCGGCCATGCGGCGGCTGGAATCCCTGCGCTCACCTCCTGCGGCCGGGTGAATCGATCGTCATCATCATGATCTCATACTGAATCAGAGAAACACCTGTCATTCTGAGGGAGCGCCCACCCCGGGGATGCGGAAATACGCGGAGCCAGTGGGCGCGACCGAAGAATCTCTCTCCCCTCGCGCGGAGCCCTGTCCCGGGCATCGCCCGGGAACACAGCGTGACGGAAAGATCCTGCCGCTTCGGATAAAGATTCTTCGGTCGGCGCCACGCTCCGGGGCATACGGAGAGCACTGCGCGGCGCCTCCCTCAGAATGACCGGTTTGGCGGATGTGGGATCATCATCATCTCGCGTCGATGGCGCATCACGCGGTGAGGTCAGCGGGGGTGAGCGGTGTATCCTGATTGAGTTGCGGCTACTGGAGAGGGGTGGGGAGCGTCGGCAGGCTGCGTGGGTTAGGCAGAAAGCGGAAGTCGCACGCGGGGTGGCCTTCGGCGATGGTCTGCGTGCGCCGCAGCGTGACGCCCCACTGGGCCGCCATGTGGTAGTCCAGGCTGCACGCGGCGTGGCGCGTAAGCTCGGGGGTGCCCTGCGCGGCAAAGTATTCGGCGAGCGGGCAGCGGGTCACGTCGAACGCCACCTCGCCCTTTGCCCGGTGGACGACGCGGCGGAAGGGTGCGGTGAACACGGTTGCGAACAGCAGGTCGATTACCCACTGGACGCGCGTGCGCAGATCGCGGCTGCGCAGGCGCGACAGGGAAAAGCTGAGCGCGGTGGACGGGCCCAGGAGCGCCCAGTTGATCTCCGAGATCATCCGCCCGGCCTCGTCGCGACCGGCGCCGGACTCCAGGAGTGCGCCGTAGAGCGCGCGGTCCCACTCGAACAGGCGCAGCAGCAGGTTGACGCCGAGAGAGTGGCGCGGCCGCGTCTTCCGCAGCTCCCTCTGCAGCGCAACGGTCCTCGCCCATACGCGTTCCACGGCGTCACTCGAAAGCGCCGGCGCGAGGATGGGCAGGGCGGATCGGCGAAACACCATCCCGGTCACGTCCGGCATCACGTGCGTCTCTCTGCGTGAGAATGGTTTGGACGGAGCCGGGAATTCCGACTGCGGGCGCCGCGTCAGGAGGAGGTTCGCAGGGTGGACGGGTCGCCGCCGTGCTTGCGGGCGAAGTGGTCGATGAGGGCGCGGGCCAGGCTGATGGGCGGCGGCACGACCGGGATCTCGTCTACGGCGTACCACGCCGCCTCCTCGATCTCGGCCGGGTCCGGCGCCAACTCGCCGCCGGCGTGGTCGGCGGTAAAGGCGACCATCAGCGAACTGGGAAAGGGCCACGGCTGGCTGCCGAAGTAGCGCACGTTGGCGATGTCGATCCCCACCTCTTCGCGCACCTCGCGCACCGCCGTCTCTTCCAGCGACTCGCCGGGATCCACGAAGCCGGCGAGGGTACTGAACATCCCCGGCGCAAAGTGCGGCGAGCGGGCCAGGAGGATGCGGTCGCCGCGGGTGACCGACACCAGCACGGCGGGACTCAGCCGCGGAAAGTGCAGCGATCCGCACTCCGAACACCGGCGCGCCAGCGGCTCGCCGCACGCCTCGGTGCGCCCGCCGCACCGCCCGCAGAAGCGGTGCGCGCGCTCCCACTCCACGATCTCGGACGCGCGCCCGGCCATCCGGAACTCGTCCGGGGTCAGCACGCGGAACGAGGCGCGCAGCGGCATCCACTCGCATCCCGGCGGCGTGGGCGCATCCGCCTGCCCCACGCCCACCGCCACGCACCGCACGCCGCCCAGCTCGCCCACGTCCAGCCACGGCGCATCGTCATCCATCTCCATCTGCCGGACGATGGGGATGCGGGCGCTCTCCTCCTCCATAGCGACCAGGATCTCGTTGCCGCGAAACGCGAAGCAGAGGGCGTTCGCGCTGGGTGGACCAGGCGGATGGGGATGCGTCATCGTTCTCCGGGCGCGGGGTGCATCCGGAACGATAACGCGGCGCGGCGGTCGCTGTCATCCGCCTCGCGCTGCATCACGGAAAAAGATTTCTCACGCAGAGGCCGCAGAGGCCACAGAGGAAACATCTCTGCTCCCTCTGCTGCTTCTGCGTGATTTCCGGCATCACCGGGAACGTCAGCCGCCGGAGAGCGATTCCCAGGCGCGCTCGGCCTGCTGCAGGTGGCGGTGCTGGTGCGCGGGAAGGATGGTGAACGCGGAGTACACGTTGTACTTCATCGCCGGCCCGAACGGGGAGACGATTTTCAGCCTGCCCAGCGGAAGGCCGTCGCCCTGCCGCACCAGCGCCATCTGCTCGTCCTGCAGGCGGTCGAACTCGGCGACCAGCTCCGCGGCGGGCGCGGCGGCGGTGGGGACGAAGGAGGCGCTGGTCTTTACCTTGATCTTCGTCTGGGGGCGCACGGCGCGCCACACCAGCCAGCCCAGCAGGTCGCGCCGGTAGCGGGCCGGCGCCGTGCCGTCCGCGCGCGCGCCGGCCAGCGCCTGGCGCAGCGGGCCGACGTACGCGTGCGAGGTCAGGTTAAGGTGCGCCACGCACTCCGCCACGGACCAGCTTCCCTCCGCCGGCCGCTGCGCCCAGCGCTCCACGGGCACGGTGGCCGCCAAGCGGTGCAGCCGCTCGCGCGCGCTGGCGAACTCATCGATCAACGCCTGCAACTGCGGGTTCATCGGGCCTCCCTGGTCAGGTGAACGCACACGCTACGCACTGCAACCTGCGCCGCCGCCGCCCCGCACGCCATCGGAGAAGCACCGGACGCGGGCGTAATGGATTTCCCCACGCGCGGGACTGGCGCCAGTGTTCCTGAATCCCGTGAGAGCGGCGTCATACCGGGATGAGGACTGTCATTCCGAGGCCCGGCCATGCTGTCTCCAGATGAATGCACTGCAGGTTGCAGGGCCGAGGAATCTACTTTCGGCCTGCTCGAAGGCGGACGCGGCAGCCCGCGCCACGGCCGCGGCGGCGAAACAGCCAGACAGGGCCAGGCCGGGGCGTTGCGACAGATTACGAGGAAACGGAAAGTAGATTCCTCGGTCGCGCACCGGGTCCTGTGGTAAGGTACGGTGCCGTGCGTGCGCTCCCTCGGAATGACAGATTTGGTGTACGGGGACGCTCGTCGCGCGCGCCCCGCTTCCGCGGAGCGATACCGTTCCCTGCCCGCATCCGGCGCTCCGCCCCCGCATTCCGTGCACCCGTCCCCGCGCGGTTGAACGGGCCGGGGCACGCGGTTACATTCAGGCCGCTTCCCGTACCCTTCCGCATCCGCATTCCCTGCGATCCGTTGCGCCGCGGGCTGGTGGCCGCCACGAGCGAATCTCGCAGGATCGATCCACGTGAAGTCCATCCGACGGAGCGGGAACGCCGCCGCTCCGCAGCCGTCACGATCGTCCGGCGCCCGTGCATTACTGACCTGCCGATGTCGTCCACCGAAGTGCCGCTCGCGGAAGGGATCACGCGCGAGTTCCTGCTGCACCACCGCCTGTGCCCCCGCGACGTGGCCCCGGACGGCACCCTGCTGGTGCTGGCCGCCGAAGGCGCGCTGCTGGACGCGGTGGACGACCTTGCCTACGCCTACGGCCGCACGGTGCACCTGGAGCACGCGACGGCGGCGGAGGTGGAGCGGCTGATCGAGCGGCTGAGCACCCGCGCCGACCGCCTGATCGAGCTGGCGCAGGTGCACGGCGACGACGACCTGGCCACGGACGTCCGCGACCTGGCCAACCAGCCGCCCGTCATCCGCTACGTAAACCTGCTCGTCCGCGACGCCTACGACGCGGGCGCCAGCGACATCCACCTGGAGGCGGAGCGCAGCGGGCTCACGGCGCGCTTTCGCCTGGACGGCGTGCTGGCGCCCGCGCCCGAGGCCCCGGCCGAGCTGCACCACGCGGTAGTCAGCCGCATCAAGCTGCTGGCGGAGCTCGACATCTCCGAGCGCCGCCGCCCGCAGGACGGCCGCATCCGCGTGCGCCTGGAAAGCCGCGAGCTGGACCTGCGCGTGAGCACCGTGCCGACGATGTTCGGCGAGAGCGTGGTGCTGCGCCTGCTGGACCGCGGCGGCCGCCCGGTGCAGCTGCGGGAGCTGGGGATGCCGTCCGGCGTGCTGGCGGGGATGGAGGCGCTGGCGAAGAAGCCGCACGGGATGGTGCTGGTGACGGGGCCCACCGGCTCCGGCAAGACGACGACGCTCTACGCGGCGCTGGGGCTGCGCAACACGGCGGCGGAAAAGATCATCACCGTCGAGGATCCCGTGGAGTACCAGCTTCCCGGGGTCACGCAGGTGCCGGTGCACCGGCAGGCGGGGGTCAGCTTTGGCGATGCGCTGCGCAGCATCCTTCGCCAGGACCCGGACGTGATCATGGTGGGCGAGATGCGCGACGCCGAGACGGCGGAGATCGCCGTGCAGGCCGCCATGACGGGCCACCTGGTGTTTAGCACGCTGCACACCAACGACGCGGTGGGCGCGCTGCCGCGGCTGCTCGATCTCGGCATCCCCGACTACCTGGCCGCGGCCACGGTGGACGGCATCCTGGCCCAGCGGCTGGTGCGCCGCGTCTGCGACGCCTGCCGCGAGGTGTACGATCCGCCCCGCGACGCCGTGCGCAAGCTGGCGGGTGACGATTCGCTCCCCGACGTCTTTCTGCGCGGCGCGGGATGCCCGGCGTGCCGGGGGACGGGGTACCGCGGGCGGACGGGGATCTACGAGCTGCTGGCGATGGACGACGCGCTGCGCGAGGGGATCGTCCGCCGCGCGTCGCGTCCGGAGCTGCGCGAGGCGGCGCGGCGCAGCGGGATGGTCCCCCTGCGCACGGACGCGTGGCACAGAGTAAAGGACGGAGTCACCACGGTGGAGGAGGTGCTGCGTGTGGTCCAGGACTGAGGCGTCACGGACGCGGGAGATGGGTCGTTGAGCGAGCTCCCGGCGCACGTACGCGCGGCGCGCTGGCTGATGGCGCGCTCGCAGCCCGTCTTTCACCTGGAGCTGGCGCGGCGGCGGGTGGTTTCGCGGCTGTCGCGCGGCTCGGCGGTCGAACGCTACCTGCGGACGGCCAAGCCGCGCGCGCTGCAGCTGGGCGCGGGGCACAACCTGCTCCCCGGGTGGCTGAACACGGACGTGCAGGTGTTTCGCCGCGGCCAGGTGGAGTTCCTGGACGCCACCCGGCCGTTTCCCCTGCCGGACGCGTCGTTCGACTACGTCTACAGCGAGCACCAGATCGAGCACATTCCCCTGGAGGCGGGAGAGCACATGCTGCGGGAGTGCTTTCGCGTGCTGCGCCCCGGCGGCGTGGTGCGCATCGCCACGCCGGACCTGCAGCGGATGGCCGCGCTGGCGGCGCCGGAGCTGGACGACGAGCGGCGGCACTACGTGGCCTATATCAGCACCCTGCTGGGGCTGCCGGAGCCGGACCCCGCCCGCGTGGTCAACAGCATGTTCCGCGAGTTCGGGCCTGACGAGGCCACGGGGCACCACTTCATCTACTCGTACGATGCCCTGGCGCAGCGGCTGCGCGCGGCGGGGTTCACCGGCGTACGGCGGTGCGAGCTGGGGGAAAGCGAGCACGCGGCGCTGCGCGGGATCGAGCGCCACCAGGAGGTGGTGGGCGACGTGCGGGCGGTGCGCTACGAGTCGCTGATCGTGGAGGCCACGCGCCCGGAATCCGCCGCGAAGCCGAACCGCGCGTGACGTGAGCGCGGGAACCCCGCAGTTCAGCTATCGCGCGGCGCACCAGAGCGGGCTGCTGGAAACGGGCACCGTGCGCGCCGAGAGCGCCGAGGCCGCCCGCGAGCTGCTGTTCTCGCGCGGGCTGTTTCCGCTGGAGGTGCGGCTGGAGCGCGGGCGCGAGGCGGGGCGGCCGCGCATGTCCACCCCCGACATGGCGCTGGGGCTGCGGGTGATGAGCACGCTGCTGGAGTCCGGCCTTCCCGTGGCCCGCGCCCTTGCGGCCATGGACGACCTGGTTCCGCCCGCGTGGAAGCCGGCGCTTCCCGCGCTGCGCGAGTCGGTGCGGCAGGGAAACAGCCTGGGCGCCGCGCTTGCCGCCGCGCCGGTGGGCTTTCCGCCGCTGGTGGTCGGGCTGGTGCAGGCGGGAGAGGCGGGGAGCGGGCTGGCGGCGGCCGTGGCGCGCGCGGCGGAGCTGATGGAAAGCGCGGCGGAGACGCGGCGGGCGGTGCGCGCGGCGCTGGCGTATCCGCTGATCCTGGCGGTGGCGGGCACGGGCTCGCTGGTGCTGCTCGTGGGATTCGTGCTGCCGCGCTTCGCGACGGTGCTGGAGGGCCTGGGGCAGGCGCTGCCGCCCACCGCGCGGATGGTGTTGGGCGCGGCGGAGCTGGCGCGCGCGGCGTTCCTGCCGGGGCTGTTCACGCTGCTGGTGGCGGTGGCGCTCTGGAAGGTGTGGACGGGCACGGAGGAGGGGCGCGCCCGCTGGCACGCGTTCCTGCTGGGCGTGCCTCTGGTGGGGTCCATCCGCCGCGCGGGCGCCGTGGGCCGCTTCTGCGCGGCGCTGGGCGCGCTGCTGGAGAGCGGCGTCCCCATCGCCCCCGCGCTGTCGCATGCCACGCGGGCCACGGGGGACGCGGCGCTGACGGGGCGCATCCTTGCCGCGCGCGAGCAGGTGGTGGCGGGCCACGCCATCGCCACCTCGCTCGAGGCGCAGGACGCCGCCACGCCCACGGCCGTGCGGCTGATCCGCACGGGCGAGGAGACGGGCCGGCTTGCACCCATGCTGTCCCATGCGTCGCGCATCGAAAGCGCCCGCGCCGAGCAGACCGTGCGGTCGCTGGTCCGCATCATGGAGCCGGCGATGATCCTGCTGTTCGGCGGCGTGGTGGCGCTGGTGGCGGCGGCGCTGCTGCAGGCGGTGTACAGCGTGAGGCCGATGTGAGGGAGTGCGTGAGTGCGGAAGTGCGTGAGTGCGGGAGTGAAAAGCTTCCGTTTCCGCGGGAGTGTCTCCGAATTCGCGGACGTTGCTCCCGCACTCACGCACTCACGCACTCACGCACTGGTTTCACGCTCGTCGAGCTGATGGTGGTGCTGGTGATCCTGGGCATCATGGCCGGCGTGGCGGGGCTGGCGGCGCGGTCGCTGGAGCGCACGGATCCCGCGGCGGAGCGCGCGGGGACCATCGCGGACGCGCGGCGGCGGGCGCTGCAGACGCGCCGCCCGGTGACGCTGTCGGTGCGAATGGGAGGCGACAGCGTGGGCCGTCTGGTGGCGTTCCCCGACGGCAGCGTGCGCGGCGACAGTGCGCTGGGGCTGGACGTGCTCACCGGGAGGCCGAGGTGAAGTGCGGGAGTGCGGAAGTGCGTGAGTGCGGAAGTCGGCGACTTGCCGTGTTGCGGCGTTTGCGAGGGACGTGGAGCGGGAGCCGGGTCGTAGCCCTGAGCTTTCGTGGACGCGCACTCCCGCACTCACGCACTCACGCACTTTCGCACTGCCGTTCCGGCGCCGTCCTGCTGGAAGCCATCATCGCGGTGGTGATCCTGGCCATCGCCGGGACCGCGGCGGTCACGCTGGTAAGCCAGAGCACGGACGCGGTGCGGCGCGCGCGCATCGCGGACGTGGAGATGCGCGAGGCGAACGCGTTCTTCCAGGCGGTGGCGCTGTGGACGCGCGACGACCTGGACCGCCGGCTGGGCGAGCGGCCGCAGGGCGCGTGGAAGCTGCTCATCCAGCGCCCCACGCCCACGCTGTACGAGGTGGTGCTGACGGACAGTGCGGTGACGCGCGAGCTGCTGCGCACCACGCTCTACCGCCCGGAGCCGCCGGAGCCGGAGCTGCCGCCCATCCCCGAGCCGCCGTCCGGCCAGCCGCCCGCGGAGGCGCCGTGAGCGCGCGGCTGGCGCATCCGGCGCGCACCCGCGGCGCCGCCGGCTTTACGCTGGTGGAGGTGATGGTGGCCCTGGTGGTGATGGGCGTGGTGCTGGTGGGTGCGCGGGCGATGCTGGGGCAGGTGGCGGACGATGCGGACCGCATCACCGCGGCGGCGGAGCAGGCGGACCGCGAGGCCAACGCGGACGCGCTGCTGCGGTCCATCGCCGGGCGGCTCGAGATCTCGGCGGACCCGCAGCGCGAGGTGCGGTTCGAGGGCGAGCCGCAGGGTGCGCGCTTCCACTCGTGGTGCGAGGTGCCGGACGGCTGGCTGGAGCGGTGCCAGGCGTCGCTGGGCATCATCGACCTGGAGGGCGCCAAGGCCCTGGCGCTGCGGCTTTCCACGGGCGAGATGATCCCGGTCCGCCGCGGCTTCCAAAGTGGCGAGATACTCTACCTGCGCGACGCGGCGGAGGGCGGAAGCTGGGTGACGTCGTGGGGTGCCAGCATCACCGCGCCCATCGCGTTCGGCGTGGTGGTGGACGGGGATACCACCATCATCCGCATCGGAGAGCGCGGATGACGCCGCGGGGAGGAACCGCCGGGAGGCCGGACGATACGCGGAATCCATCCCGCTATTCCCTATTCCCTGTTCCCTATTCCCTAAACGACGGCTTCGCCCTGATCTCCGTCCTCTGGATCCTCGTCGGCCTCTCCGCCCTGGGCCTGGCGGCGAACCTGGCGGCGCGCGAGGCGGTGGCGTCGGCGCGCAACCGGGCGGACCTGAGCGTGGCGGCGTGGCGGGCGGAGGCGTGCCTGGAGCGCGCGCGGGCGGCCATCACCGACGCGCTGATCGCGGCCCGCAACGAGCCGGGGGCCGCGGTGTGGGGGCGGATGGACCGCGCGGTGGCGGAGTCCCCGGCGCTGGCGGGGATGGACTGCACCGTCCACCTGCGCGCCGCGGGTGCCGCGCTGGACGTGAACGCGGCGGATGACGAGACGCTGCGGCGCCTGTTCGTGGCGCTGGGGCGCTCGGCCGCGGGGGCGGACTCGCTGGCGGACGCGCTGGCCGACTGGCGCGACGCGGACGACGCGGCGCGGCCGTTTGGCGCGGAGGCGGAGTGGTATCGCGCGCGGCATCTTCCGCTCCCGCGCAACGGGCCGTTCGCGGACGCGCGGGAGGTGCCGCGGGTGCGCGGGATGGATGCGCTGCCGGGGATCGACACGATCCTTTCCGCGGAGCCGGGGCGGGTGCCGCTGACGCACGCGGGCGCCGCGGTGCTGGCCTCGCTCCCTGGGCTGGGGCCGGAGGCGGCGGCGCGGATGGGGGAGATGCGGCTGCGGGGGGACCGGGTGGCGGACCTGGCGGCGTTCGTCGGCTCGCTCTCTCCCACCGCGCGCGAGCAGGCGTTGCGGCGCTTTCCGGAGCTGGTAGGCGCGGTGGTCACGGAGCCGGAGGCGTGGATCGTCACCGCGCGCGGCGCGGTGGGCGTGCCGCCGGCGATCAGCGTGCTGGAAGTGCGGCTGGTGCGTGCCGGCGACCGCGCCGCCATCGTCCGCCGCCGGACATGGACGGAATGAGGAAACCTTCTGTTCGACGGCCGGTCGAAGCGGCTGTGCGGCAGCGTCGGGACCGGTAGAGGGATCGTAGCGCGGCAGGATCTCATGAGAATTTTTTTGAGGGATCCACGGTGCCGGCCGGAGCCTCACCGGCGCCAGCTTCCCGGACCCCCTGCCGCGCGTCTTTTGCCGCACTTTGCGCACGCCCCGGCAGCTGAGGCGACACTGGGGTGTGCGCCTCGCCATTCGAGTTGCAGCGCGTGTGGGAAGGCGCGGTAAAGACGCGCGGCAGGTGGAGGTTGGGCCGGGTGCGGCGCAGGTGGCCGATCCCCGTGGCTGCCGAGAGTCCGATAGAGGGTTGTTGCCGACCCCTGGAGCCACAAGCGAAACATTGACTTCCTGAGGGAGCGCCCGCACGAAACCGTAAGCCACCCCACCGCTTGCGCGCGACCGAAGGACCTCGCTTGCCCCACTGCGGGGCCGGCTTCACGATGCAGCGCCAGCCCCGCGGTCGTGCCGGCGAGATCCTTCCGTCGGCGCTTCGGATTGTGGTGGTCGGCAGGATCTGCGCGGCGCATTCGGTGATCGAAACGTTATAGGCACGCACCCCAATCTGTCATTCCGAGGGAGCGCCGCGCGGAGCCGTCCTCCACGCCAGACCCGGTGCGCGACCGAGGAATCTACTTTCCGTTTCCTCGTGGCCTGCCGCCACGCCCCGGACTGGCCCTGACTGGCGGTTGCGCCGCCGCGGCGATGGCGCGGGCTGCCGCGTCTGGCCTCGCGCGGGCCGACGGTAGATTCCTCGGCCCTGCAACCTGCGGCGCGAGCGTATGGGGACAGCGTGGCCGGGCCTCGGGAATGACAGCGCTGTTCCATTCGTACAGGGCTTGGAGCGTTGCTGTACTCAGGAAGCCACCTGGTGGAGGCGCGGGTTGTGGAATGGCGAAGCCCGTGGTCGGGTGGATGGCGGGATAGGTGTGCCTCAAAAAAATTCTCATACACACCGCGTGGGCTGCACTCCACGGCATTTCTGCTGATTCAGTGGTGACATCGCACGTTTGATCGTCCACGTGGGACGTACAGGAGTTCTCGAGAGGGTATGGCTGTTTCGCTGGGGATTGCCGTGGGCGCGGACCGCATCCGCGCCGTGGCGCTGAAGGCCGGGCGCATCGTCGCCGCGACGGAGGCAGAGGTGGGCCCCGGAGACTCGCTCTCCGCGGCCATCGCCGAGCTGCTCGCCACCGCGCCGCTGCCGCGCTTTCCCCGCCCGAAGGTCGTCGTCGCCCTCGGGCCCTCGCTGGCGCAGACGCGGCGCATCGCGGGCCTGCCGCCGCTGGAAGACGGCAAGCTGCTGGCCCAGATGGTCCGCGAGGGGAGCGGAAAGTTCTTCCTGCGCAACGGCGTTCCCCTCGCCACCACCGGCGTGCGCATCGTCGCGCCGGGGACGGTGTGGGCCGCCGCGCTGGATGAGCGCGCCGTGCGTGCCGTGGAAACCGGGTGCCGCTCCGCCGGCGTGCGCGTGGACCGCTTCGTCCCGGCCGTAGCCGTGCTGGGGCGCGCCCTGGTGGACACGCACCTGATGTGGCCCGACGGCGGCTCCGTGGCCGAGGTGCGCCTGCAGGGCGGCGAGCTGGAGTCCGTCCGCCGCATCGCCGCCGCGCAGGCGCCGGCCGGCGCCCCGCCCGAGGCAGTCCCCGCGCTGGCGCGGCTGGGCGAGCACGGCTGGCGCTTCGCCGACGCGTACGGCGCCGCGTCGCTCCCCGATTACGAGCCGATGGTGCTGCGCGCCACCGGCGCCGGCGCGGACGACGTTCCCCGCTGGCGGATGGCGCTGGCCGGCGGCGCGCTGGCCGCGTCCCTCCTCTTTGCCGCCGTCGCCCCCGCGATCAAGGCCATGCGCGCCGAAGACGCCGCCGCCGGCCGCATCGCCGCCGTGCAGGACCGGCGCCGCGCCGCGTCGGACACGGAGCGCGAGCTGGAGCGGGTGACGCAGGCGCTGGCCGAGGCCGCCGCCTTCGACGCGGACCGCTACTCGCCCACGCTGCTGCTGGCCGACCTGACCGCCGCGCTGCCCCAGGGGAGCGCCGTGGTCGCCTTTACCGCCGACACCGCCAACGGCAGCGTGGTGGCGCTGGCTCCGCGGGCCGCGGCCGTCGTCCAGCCGCTGGAAAAGGTGCCCGGCATCGTCGCGCCGGAGATCGTGGGGCCGGTGACGCGCGAGGCGCTGGCCGGGCGCGACCTGGAGCGCGTCACCATCCGCTTCGGCATCGACGCGGAGCGCCGCGCCCGGCCGCGCACGGAGGCGGCGCCGTGATCGGCCAGGTCTCCGACCGCGACCGGCGCACGCTGGCGATCGGCGCGATTGTCATCCTCCTCCTGGTCCTCTTTAGCCGCGGCCTCCCCGCGTGGCGCCGCTGGGACGCGGGCACCCGCGCATCCGCCGAAAAGATGGCCACGGAGGCCGCGCGCGCCGAGCAGATCGTGCGCCTGCTTCCCGCCGCGCTGGACTCGCTGGAGGCGCGGAAGGCGCGCTTCATCACCCTGGGCTCCGGGGTGCTGGAGGGCGGGTCCACCGCCGCGTCCGGGGCCGCGCTGGCGTCGCTGGTCAGCGGGGCGGCGGCGCGCGCGGGGGTGCAGATCGGCTCGGTGCAGGTGCGGCCCGACACCGCGTCCGCCGGCACCTTCATGCGCATCTCCGTCCGCGCGGACGGCACCGGCGACCTCCCCGCCATCACCCGCCTGCTGGCGATGCTGGAGGGCGCGCCGGAGCTGCTGGCGGTGCGCGCCCTCTCCATCACCCAGCCCGCCCCCGGCGGCCCCGCCGAGCAGCCCGAGGCGCTGCGCCTGGAGATCTCCGTCGAGGGGCTCGCCCTGGCGAAGGCGGATGCGGTGCCGCGCGATTCCGCTTCGGCGGATGGCGGAGCGGAGATGGAGCCGGACTCGGTGGAGATGTTCGTCGATTCGCTGGCGGAGGCGGCGCCGTGAAGGGGCGGCGGATGGAGATGATCCTGTGGATCCTGGCCCTTCTCGCCCTGGTCCTCGGCATCTCCCGCTGGCGGCGCGCGGAGCCGGAGGTGCAGGCGCCGCCCAGCGCGCTCACCGCCACGCCCGCGGAGCCGCGGCGCGTTCCGCGGGACCGGCTGGAGGCGGCGGCGCAGTCGGTAGCGGGCGGCAACCCGTTTCGGCTGGACCGCGTTCCCGCGCCGCTGGGCTTCAACCAGCCCGGGGCGGGGATGATGCCCGGGATGCCGGGGATGATGCCGCCGCCGTACGAGCCGCCCCCGCCGCCGCGCCCGCAGCTGTTCGTGTCCGGCATCATCGGCCCGCCCTGGCAGGCCATGCTCGAGGGGGTGCCGGGGCGCGAGGGCGCCGTGGTCGTAAAGCGCGGCGACGTGCTGGGCGACCTGCGCATCCGCGAGATCACGCAGACCGTCGTCGTGGTGGCGTCGCCCGACACCACCTGGAGGCTTCCCGTACGCAGGCCATGGCAGTGACACACATCGTCCGAGTCCTCCTCCTCGCCCTGCTCTGTCTCGCCGCTCCGCCGCTGCGCGCGCAGCCGCTGGTGTCCGAGGGCGCGCAGGGGGTGAACGTGAACCTGGTGGAGGTGGAGCTGCGCGCGGCCGTGCAGGCGCTCAGCCAGTACCTGGACCGCCCGGTGATGTTCGGCTCCATCGGCAACCAGCGCGTCACCTTCACCAGCCCGCGCCCCGTCCCCCGCGCCGACATTCCCGGCCTGCTGCGGACGCTGCTGGCGGGGCAGGGGTACGTGATGGAGGAGGGCCAGAGCGGGAGCTACGAGATCCGCGCCACCGGCGCGCAGCCGGGCGGCCAGGGGCAGGTGCCGCCGCCGTATCCGGGACCGCGGGAGGGCGGGGGCACGTCGCTGGCCAGCGCCAACGGGATGGAATTGTTCGTCATCCGCCTGCGCCACGCGCGCACCGCGGACGTGGCGGCCACCGTGAACGCGCTCTACGGCCGCGGCGGCGCCCTGGGCGAGATCGGCGCGCGGCGGGGGACGCTGAACGATCAGCTGAACCAGAACCGCGTGGCCCCGTACGGCGAGCAGGGGCCGGTGGCCACCGCCGCGGCCCCCTCGGGCGACCTGCAGGGCAACGTGGTCATCGTCCCCGACAGCCGCACCAACAGCCTGCTGGTGCGCGCCAGCGCGGCGGACTTCGCGCTGATCCGCGCGGCGGTGGAACAGGTGGACGTGCGTCCGCTGCAGGTGATGATCCAGGCCACCGTGGCGTACGTGCGCCGCGACTTTACCCTGGGATACGGCATCCAGGCCACCGTGGGCGACGTGGCGGTCAATGGCTCCGACAACACCACCGTGGGCGGCTCCACGGTGAGCGGCGGGCTGGGCGACCTGGTGGTCCGCGCGCTGAATCTGGGCGGCATCGACCTGGACCTGGTGCTGCGCGCGGGCGAGTCGCGCAGCAACGTGGTCATCATGGACCGCCCGCTGCTGCTGGCCGCCAACAACGAAGAGGCCGAGATCGTGGTGGGCGAGCAGCGCCCGTTCGTGCAGGTGCAGCGCTCCACCGACGGCGGCGTGCTGGACGAGGTGGTGCAGTACAAGGACGTGGGGACGTCGCTGCGCGTGCTTCCCACCATCAGCGCCGACGGCTACGTGCAGCTGGCGGTGACGCAGGAGGTGAACAGCGCCACCGACGCCGAGGCCGGCGGCGGCATCAACGCGCCGGTGATCAGCACGCGCGCCATCCAGACGCAGCTGCTGGTGCGCGACGGGCACACCGCCGTTCTGGGCGGGCTGGCGGGGACGCAGCGCGACCGCACCAGCGGCGGCATCCCCTTCCTTTCCAACCTCCCGCTGATCGGCGGCGTGTTCGGCCGCAGGCAGTGGCGCAACAACGACTTCGAGCTGTTCGTCTTCATCACCCCGCACGTCATCTACAGCGACGACGACCTGGACGACGCCGCCACCGACGTGCGCCGCAACCGTCCCGCCATCCGCCGCGCCACCGACCGCCTGCGCCCCATGGTGGGCGGCGACGTCCCGGACGATGCGGCATCCGACGTCCCTGCTCCGGACTCGGTCCCTCAGCCCGTACCGCAGCCCTGATACCGAAATCGGGGAAAACAACACCTTGGGGTACAGAGGAACAGAGTCAGACAGAGGAAGCGAGATGATATTTCAGATCGCTTCCTCTGTCTGACTCTGTTCCTCTGTACGATTGTTCTTTTCCAGGATTCTTCCTACCGTCCCGGCGCGGGGAAGACGACGAGGCTCTCGTTGCCCTCCCGGTCCACCGCCGCCACGCCGAAGAAGTAGTTGTCGATGATCACGCCCTCCAGCGTGGCCTCGGTGACGTTCCCCACCCAGCGCGAGTAGTCCCACGTGGGCGAGGTGGCCTGGCGCCAGTAGAGGCGGTAGCCGGCCAGGTCCGGCGCGTTCACCGCCTGCCACCGCAGCGTGGTGTTGGCGGATACCGCGCCGCGGATGGTGACCGAGTCCGGCGCCGCGGGGGCCCACGCCAGCGACGCCATCGCCGCCGCGTTCAGCGCCGTGATGCGGCCGGTGTAGCGGTAGTCCACCGCGTCCGGCACGTCGCCGTAGTGGATTCCGTTCTCCACGCGCAGGTCCTGGTGCTGGCGCGTGTAGTCCTCGTACATCTCCGTCAGCCGGATGGCCGGGTAGCCGGCCAGGAAGAACGGCGTCTGGTCGCCGCCGCGGCCAAAGCGGTCCAGCCGGTAGATGATCTGCGCGTCCAGGTCGGGCACGTAGCGGTCGGCCGTGCGGTCCACGTAGCGCGCCAGCTGCCGGCTGGGCACGTCCAGCTCGCCGCCGCTGTACAGGTAGCGGCGGATGTCCGCCGCCGGCGCCTCGGGGGGGATTCCCGGCGCGAAGATGCGCATCGTCGTGTTCCCCGCCTGTCCGCCGATCCCCCGCGTGTTGCCGATGATGTCGTTGTTCAGCACGCCCGCGATACGCCAGCCGTTCTGCTGCGCGTGGCGCGTCAGGATCGCTCCCCCGTTCAGCCCCTGCTCCTCGCCCGCCAGCGCCGCGTAGACCAGCGTGGCGTCGAAGCGGTGCTTCGACAGCACCCGCGCCGCCTCGATGGCGGCGGAGGTGCCCGAGGCGTCGTCGTTGGCGCCCGGCGCGTCGCTGGTGGCGTCCATCGCGTCCGTCACCCGCGAGTCGTAGTGGCCCTGGATGATCACGTAGCGCCCCGGGTCCGTCTGCCCGCGCTGGATGGCCACCACGTTCACCACCCGCGTGTCCACGGGAATGCGCGACTGCGGGTTTCCGGGAACCACGTCGCCCACGTACATCACCTCCAGGCACCCGCCGCACTCGCGCGAGATCCGCTGGAACTCGGCGAAGATCCACCGCCGCGCCGCGCCGATGCCGCGCGTGGGCGAAACCGTGTCGCTCAGCGTGTGCCGCGTGCCGAAGCCGGCCAGCCGCCGCACGTCGCTCTCGATGCGCGCGGGGTCCACCGCGCGCACGATCTCGTGGATGCGCGGGTTCTCGCCGCCGGGGCCCGCGCCGGCGGCGGCCGGTGCCTGGGCCTGGAGCGCCGCCGCGGCAAGGAGTGCCGGCAGGGCGGGGAACAGCAGCGTCGACAGTCGGACCACGGGCAAGGCCTCCGCAGGGGGTGATGCGCGGCCCCGGTGCGCGGGGCCGTCCGTTGATTCGGAACCGGGATACAGAATACGGTTTGCGGACTGCACGGCAAATCGCGGGCGAGGGGCGCGGCGCTTGCACTTCGCCGCGGCCTCGTGATTCGTGGATCTACGCAGCGTGGAGGGTGAATGACCGACGGCGGCAAGTACGACGTGGTGGTGATCGGCGGGGGGCCGGCGGGGCTGTCGGGGGCGCTGTGGCTGGCGCGCTACCGGCGCACGGTGCGCGTGTTCGACGCGGAGGACCCCCGCAACGCCGCCACCTGGGCCGTGCACGGATATCCCGGGCTCCCCGAGATCTCGCCGCAGGAGCTGCGCGAGACGCTGCGGATGCAGGCAAAGGACGCCGGCGCGGAGTACGAGGCCGCCGTCGTCCTCTCGGTCGAGGGACGGGAGGACGACTTCCGGGTGACGCTGGAGGACGGGCGGGTGTTCGGGGCGCGGCGGCTGCTGCTGGCCACGGGGCTCAAGGACATCGTCCCCGAGATCCCGGGGCTGGAGCAGTTCTACGGCACCAGCATCTGGCACTGCCCGGACTGCGACGGCCCCAGCGTGCGCGACTGCAAGGTGGGGGTGATCGGGTGGGGGCGGCAGATCGCCGCGTACTGCATGTACATGCTCACCTTCACCGAAAAGATCACCGTGCTCACCCACGGCCATCCGCCGGACATGGAGCAGAAGGCCCGCGACGCGCTGCAGCGGTGGAACATCCCGGTGCGCGAGGACGTGATCGACTGCCTGGAGGGCGAGGGCGGCCGGCTGCGGCGCGCCGTCTTTCACGACGGCGGCACCGAGGACTTCGACGCCATGTTCTTTCACATCGCCAGCGGCCCCGGCGCCTCGTTCGCGGCCGACATCGGGTGCGATGCGGACGAGGACGGCATCCTGGAGATCGACAAGGACCACCTGACCACCGTCCCCGGCGTGTACGCGGCCGGCGACATCGTTCCCGGCTCGCGCCTGGCCATCCGCGCCGCGGCCGAGGGCGTGCGCGCCGCCGTCGGCATTCACAAGAGCCTGATCGGCGAAGACCGGCGGCTGCGGTAGGGTGAAGGGGTGAAAAGGGTGAAAGGGTGAAAGGGTGAAGGGGTGAAGGGGTGAAGGGGTGAAGGGGTGGGGCGGGTGGGGGGCGCACGGGCTAAAAGCACGAGCGGCTAAAGCCGCACGCTAGAAATGCCATAAGCCCCGCCCTGGGCTCGCGGAGCTCGCCCGGCGGGGCTTCACCTGCTCGTGCGGTCAGGGTCCGAGCTACGTGGAGAGGTCGTTGGGTGCGAGCGGTTGAAGCCCGGTTCGGCGAGTGCAACGAGCCGAGACCGGGCTCGTGGCCCTTTCAGCCGCGGGTTTCAACCAGCGGCGGCCCGGGACCCGCCCAAACGCGAAGGGGCGGCCCCTCACCCAGGGGCCGCCCCACTTTCGCACTCACGCACTCACGCACTCACGCACTTCTTCTTCCCTACCGCGCCGCCGTCTCGGGCGTCTCCACCCCGGGCTCCGGCTCCGATTCCGCGCCAGGGGAGTCGGCGGGGATGGGGATCTCGTGCACGTAGAACAGCTCGGCGCCGGTGTCTTCGCGAACCCGCACCATCGACACGTTGAACACCGGCACGCCGGCCGGCGTCTTGCCCGAGAAGGTGCCATGGTGCGCGTGGCCGTGAAAGACCACCGCCGCGTTGAAGCGGTCGATGGGCTCCAGCAGGCGGTCGTTGCCCAGAAACGGAAAGATCTGCTCCGGCTCGCCCATCACCGTCTCCATGATGGGCGCGTAGTGCAGCAGCACCACGCGGATGGGCGTCGAAAGCCGGCGCAGCGAGTACTCCAGCTTCTGCACCTCTTCCAGCGTGGTGTTCACGAACGCCTTGGTCTCTCCCTCGCCAAACGCGGTCAGCGTGTAGCGGCCAAACCCGCCCATGAAGCCCTTGACCCCCGCGAAGCCCACGTGCTCGTTCAGCTCGAACGGCGCCTCGTCCAGCAGGTGCACGCCGCGGGTGCGCAGGGCCTCGTTCACCTTTTCCGGCTGGCCGCTCTCGTGGTCGTGGTTCCCCAGCACCGCCAGGATGGGGATGCGCACGTCCTGCAGCTCGCGGAGCACCACGTCGATCTCCGCCGGCGTGCCGCGCCGCGTAAGGTCGCCCGCCAGCAGCAGCACGTCGGCCTGGTCGTTGACCTTCGCGAACTGGTCGCGGTACAGGCCGCCGTCCTTTTCGCCGCAGTGAAAGTCGCCCACCGCCGCCACGCGCACCACGCGCCCGGCCCGGTCCTCCCTGCGCCGCCCGAACGCCACCGGCTCGTCCCGCGGCCCGCCGCCGTTCCGTCCGTCCGTCATTCCTCGGTATCCAGGGTCTCGGGAACGCCGGAGGGGTCGTCCTCGTGGTCCGCCCGCTCGTCCCACACGTCGGCCGACTCCAGCTTCAGGATCTCCGGGTGGGCCTTCATGGCCCGGATCTTCTCGTCGCGCAGGTCGTGGAACCCCCACTCGTTCACGTCGATGGCGAACGAGAAGCGCGAGATCAGCGTGCCGCGCGTAAGGTCGTGGTCGTCGCCCTCGGCCGAGTGCTGCTGCGCCGACTGGCCCGCGCGGCCCAGCAGCTCCTGCAGCACCCACTGCGGCACCTGGTCGCGGTAGCCCGGATACACGTAGCGAAACATCAGCAGCTGCGACAGCAGCAGCGGCCAGTTCTCGCCCGTCTTGGCCAGCAGCCGCTTCCAATCCATCAGGTGGCCCACGCACAGGATCAGGTGGGCCACGTCGGCCATGTCGTGGCGGTGGCGCTCGTGGATGAACAGCCGGTGCCAGATCAGCTCCTCGGGCGGCGCCACGCGCACCTGCGTGGCCGCCAGGATGGCCGGGCTGCTGTGGCGGAACCAGTCCTCGTCGATCAGCGCCAGGCCGTTCCCCATCCCGTAGATGATGTCGATGAAGTGGTCGCGGTTGTCGCGGCTGATGGCCTTGCCGATCCAGTGCGACTGCTCCAGCCGGGTGAGGAACCCCGCCTCGCGCAGCACCGTCATGGCCTGGACCACCGCCTCGGGCGTCAGGAACAGGTCCAGGTCCTTGGTCTGCCGGATGATGCCCGTGTGCTCGTAGATGGCGTACGCCCCCGCCACCACGCACGGCACGCCCGCCTCGTTCAGCGCGTTCAGGGCGCGCTTGTACAGCTGGCGCTCGTCCTCCGGAATCCAGAACTCGCTGTGCGTCACCGACTTGCGCTCCTCCTTGCTGAGGTTGCGCATGGTCGGGAAATCGAAGACCGCCGGCTCGGCTTTGGACATCGCTGGGATTCCACAGGTGAAAGCGCGTTGCGGCCCGGCAAAAGCAACAATCGGACCCGCCCCGCGCACGCGTTGACCCGCGGGCCGCCCCGTGCCTACCTTGGGGGGATGATCAACGACCTCAAGAACCTGTTCTCCAGCGCGTGGGACGCCTTTTTGGCGGAGCTGGGCCGGCGTGATCCCGAGGACCACGTGGCCGGCCTGCTTTCGGGCATGCGCCGTGAGATGGTGGACGCCCGCGCATCCCTTCCTCTGTACGAAGACGCCGTCCGCGCCGCCGACGCCGAGCTGGCGCGCGAGCGCAAGGCGCTGGAAGACGCCGTGCGCCGCGGCGGCCTGGCCGAGCGCATCAACGACGCCGAGACGGTGCGCATCGCCGCCGAGTTCGCCGAGCGGCACCGCAGGCGCGTGGCCGTGCTCGAGGACAAGGCCCGCGCCGCCCGCGCCGAGCACGAGCTGCGCGCGCAGGAGGTGCAGGACATGATGCGGCGCTACAAGGAGGCCGACGCCAACCGCTTCGCCCTGCTCAACGAGATTCGCCGCGCGCAGAGCGGCCAGCGGCTGGACGGCATGGCCAACGCGCGCGCGTTCGACGACTTCGGCCGCGCCGCGGAGAAGATCGAGACCGACGTCGCCTACAGCGAGGCGCTCGACGAGCTCTCGGACCTGGACCGCCCCCCGCCGCCCCCGCCCTCCAACCGCGAGGCGGAGGTGGACGCGCGGCTTGCGGAGATGAAGCGGCGGATGGGGCTGGGGTGAGGTAGGGGAGGGATCGGGGCGCTTCGGCGGGCACGCCCCCTCCGCTCGCTTAGGCTCGCACCTCCCCCAAGTTTGGGGGAGGTTGGGGTTGCCGCTCGTTACGTGGTTCGACGAACGGCATCGAACTGGCGCCCGACGGGCCCCCTCTCCCCCGGCCCCTCTCCCCCGCTGCGCGGGAGAAAGGGGAGAATTCATCCCGCTCCGACAGGCTTTCGGCGCGAGCTTCAACGCGAGAAAGACCGTCATTACGAGGCGTCGTGCATTCCGCGCGCCGGCCGCCGGGCGAATGAATTCGCGGCTGGGAAAACGCGATGTCCGCCTTCGCGGACGAGTGCATCGCGATCTGCTCAGCAGGTGCAGCCCCACGTGCTGGCCGCCGGGCGAATGAATTCGCGGTTGGGAAAACGCGAAGTCCGCCTTCGCGGACGGGTGCAGCGCGATCTGTGCTCAGCAGGTGCATTCCGCGCGCCGGCCGCCGGGCGAATGAATTCGCGGCTGGGAAAACGCGA
>NZ_DASWNM010000001.1:0-23486 GCF_036399255.1 Longimicrobium sp. | reverse complement strand
TTCGTGACGTCGATCGTCGGCGTGCTGAAGAGCGGCGCGGCGTACGTCCCCGTCGATCCCACGTACCCGGAGCACCGTCTGCGGCACATGCTGGCCGACAGCGGCGCAAAGGCCGTCATCACCCGCGACCTGCTGGCGAAGGCCGCCGCCCCGGCGCTGGAGAACGCGGTGTCGCTGACGGCGGTTCTTTCGCTGGATGAGACGGACGCGGAGCTGGGCGCCAGCGTCCGCGTGCTGGGGCCGGCGGACCTCGCCGCGCAGCCGGATGCGATGCCGGAGGGTCGGCAGGTGCACCCGCGCGACCCGGCGTATCTCCTCTACACCTCCGGCTCCACCGGGCTGCCCAAGGGCGCCGTGGTGCGGCACGACGGCGCGGTGAACCACGTGTTCGCCGAGGCCGAGCTGCTGGGGCTGGATGATTCTCTCCGCTTCCTGCAGAGCGCCCCGGCCTCGTCCGACATCAGCGTCTGGCAGATGCTGGCGCCGCTGGTGCTGGGCGGACGCACGGTCATCGTCGACACCGACACCGTGGCGGACGCGGAGCGGCTGCTGGCGGTTCTGCGGGACGAAGCGGTGACGCTGTTCGAGCCCGTGCCCGCCGTCCTCCGCGGCCTGCTGGACCACGCCGCCGCGCTTGCGGCGGAGGAAAAGGCGCTCCCCGCCCTGCGCTGCGTAATGGCGACGGGCGAGACGGTGCCGGTGGACCTCGTGAACGACTGGCTGTCGGCGTATCCGGGGACGACGGTCGTGAACGCGTACGGCCCCACGGAGGCGTCGGACGACGTGACGCAGGCGGCGATCACGGCGCCGCTGCCCGCGGGGACGCACGCCGTCTCCATCGGCCGGCCGATCCCCAACCTGGACTGCTGGATCGTGGACGCGTCGATGGGCCTGGTGCCCGACGGCGCGCCGGGCGAGCTGTGCATCGGCGGCATCGCCGTGGGCGACGGCTACCTGGGGCAGCCGGCGCGGACGGGAGCGGCGTTCGTCCCCGACCCGTTCTCCGGCACCCCCGGCGCCATCCTCTACCGCACCGGCGACCGCGTCCGGCGCGGGGCGGACGGCCAGCTGGAGTTCCTGGGGCGCATCGACCAGCAGGTGAAGATCCGCGGCTTCCGCATCGAGCCGGGCGAGATCGAGATGGCCCTGCGCGCCCACGCCTCCATCGCCGACTGCGCGGTGGTGGTGCGCGGCGGGACGGAGCTGGCCGCCTTCCTGGTGGCCGCGCCGGGTGAACCGGTCGACGCCGCCGCGCTGCGCGAGCACCTGCGCGAGCGGGTGCCGGAGCACATGGTGCCCGCCGTCTTCATCCCCATGGACGCCCTGCCGCTGACCCCGGCGGGGAAGACGGACCGCCGCGCGCTGGAGGCCGACGCGCGGGGCGGAGTGGAGCCCGCCGCGGCGCATGTCGATCCGCGCACGCCCACGGAAGAGGTGCTGGCCGCCATCTGGGCGGAGGTGCTTCGCCGCGAGCGGGTGAGCGTGGAGGCGGACTTCTTCGAGCTGGGCGGCCACTCGCTGCTGGCCTCGATGGTCGCCGCGCGCGTGCGGCGCACGCTGGAGGTGGACCTGCCGCTGCGGCGCGTGTTCGAGCACACCACCGTGGCCACGCTGGCCGCGCACGTCGACGGGCTCGCCGGGGCGGTCCCGCGCGAGGCTCGCCCGTCGCTGCGCCGGATGGTGCGCGCCGTCCGGCTGGTGGGCGACGCCGGGGACGGGGTCCTGAAGACCCTGTAGACGCATCCGGGGGCAGGCGAGGGGGGGTGGGAAGGCCTGTGCCTTCCCGCTCCCCGGCGGGCGATCTACGGCGGCTCCGCCTGGCGGATGCCGGCCTTTGCCGCCCCGTCCACGGACCCGCGTTTCTGCCACCGCCGCACGCTCGCCGCTCCCTGGCGCCGGCGCCGCGGGTTCCGGTGCGGACAGGAAACAACGGGCCCGCCGCTCACGCGTATCGTACGCCAGGGTCCGCGCAGCGGGTGACGACTCACATGGAGCCGGATCCGGTATGAGCGGGAAGCCGCCGTGCCGGATCTCCGCTCCCCGTACGCGGGCATCATGGCGCGGCGGACGGACGTGATGCCGAACCCGGGAAAACAACACCTTCATGCGTACGGAGGAACAGGGTCAGACAGAGGAAGCCGGGATGATATTTCGACTCGCTTTCTCTGTCTGACTCCGTTCCTCCGTACGATGATTCTTTCAGGATCCGGCATGATCACGACAGGGACGCCGGTTCGCAGGCGCGTATCACCCGCAGGGCCACCGCGCCCGTCCTGCTACCCTGCGCTCCATCCCTGTCCCAATGTGTTGTTTTTGCGGCCTGAAGTGATCGTTGCTGATGCCGGTGCGGATTTCCTCCGTCTCCGCGACCCGGGTTTGTTTCGGCGAGCACCGGTTCTTCTGAATGGCCGTCGATCTCTATGCATAACAAAGATTTATGTGATTTGCTACACGTACGTTTATCAGGATTTTCGCTGCGTTGGGGAAGCGTGGGCCAACATTTCTTCTCAATTTTCACGACGGGAAACGTTGACAAGAACGGATGCTTCCGCGATAGTCATCGCATCATAGACTTACGCAGTCAGCGGTCCTTCTCCCGAACGGGCCGACGCCGCGAAGCACGCCGGGGCAACACCCCCCAGTGAGTGCGCGGCCGTCCCCTTTGCTCCGCTGGGTTCATTCCGTTTTCAGCGCAGTATCTCTCACGCCGCCACGCTGAGGCGGTCAGGCCGATCCACACATCCTGTCCCGGGCCCCACACGCCCGCCCCTTACCCGGCGGGCGCGCGGGCATGCCCGCGGAGTCCTTCGTTCAAACGCAGGAGCAGCAAGATGTTCGCGACCCGTGCGGTGTTCGTTTCCGGTTTGTTTCTGCTGATGGCGGGCCCCGCGGCCGCGCAGGGCGGCGGCGCGGCCTTCTCGGTGGCCGCGACGCGCGTGCAGGGCGCTCCCCCCGTGCTGGACGGGCGCCTGGACGAGGCGGTGTGGGCGGCGGCGCCGGTCTCGGGCGGATTCGTGCAGCGCGGGCCGCGGCCGGGCGCCCCGGCCAGCGCGGCCACGGAGGTCCGCGTGCTGTACACCGAGGGCGCGCTGTACGTGGGCGCGCGCCTGGCCGACGATCCCGACTCCATCGCCGCGCAGCTTTCCCGTCGTGACGACGGGAACACGTACTCCGACTGGATGTTCGTAATGCTCGACAGCGACGACGACAACCGGTCGGCGTACGTGCTGGGCGTGAACCCGCGCGAGGTGCAGCAGGACTTCATCGTCGCCGAGGACGGCGACCAGGACGCCACCTGGGACGCGGTGTGGGAGGTGCAGACGGCGGTGGACTCGGCGGGGTGGACGGCGGAGTTCCGCATTCCCCTGTCGCAGCTGCGCTTTACGCCGGGCAGCACCACCTGGGGCGTGAACTTTCAGCGGGTGGTGGCGCGGCGCGAAGAGACGGCCTACTGGGCGCCGATCCCGCCGGACGCCCCGGGCTTCGTGTCGCGCTTCGGCACGCTGACGGGGCTGACCGGGCTGGCCTCGCCCACGCGGCTGGAGCTGCGGCCGTACGCCGTGTCGCGCGTGACCCGCGCGCCCGGCGACGCGGACGATCCGTTCTACTCGCACAACGAGCCCTCGGTCGCCACGGGGCTGGACCTGCGCTACAGCCTGACCTCCAGCTTTACCCTGGCGGCCACGCTGAACCCGGACTTCGGGCAGGTAGAGGCCGACCCGTCGGAGGTGAACCTGACGGCGTTCGAGACCCGCTTTCCCGAGCAGCGTCCGTTCTTCGTGGAAGACTCGCGCCTCTTCCAGTTCAAGCTGGGCGGCAGCGCGGGCGACCTGTTCTATACGCGCCGCATCGGCGGCAGCCCGCGCGGCTCGGTGCCGGGCGACGCCGAGTTCGCGGACGTGCCCCAGCAGACCACCATCCTGGGCGCGGCCAAGCTTTCCGGCAAGACGGCCAGCGGCTGGTCGCTGGGCGTGCTGAGCGCGCTGACGGCCCGGGAAGAGGCGCGCTACACGGTGGGCGGCGCGCGCGAGGCGGTGGCGGTGGAGCCGCTCACCAGCTTCAGCGCCGCACGGGTGATGCGCGAGTTCAACGACGGCGGCACGGGGATCGGCGGCATCGCCACCTACGTGAACCGCCGGCTGGACGGCACGGCGCTGGACTTCATGCGCTCGTCCGCCCTGGCCGCGGGGATCGACGGACGCCACCGCTTTGGCGGCGGCAACTACGAAGTCAGCGGCTACATGGCCGGCAGCAGCGTGCAGGGAAGCCGGGAGGCCATCCTGCTGGCGCAGACCGGATCCGCCCGCCGCTTTCAGCGCCCCGACGCCGGGCACCTGGCGGTGGACAGCTCGCTCACCTCCCTGAGCGGGTGGGTGGGCAACCTCGAGGTGGGGCGCCTGGGCGGTCCGTGGACCTGGGAAGCGGGCGCCCGCGCCCGCTCGCCGGGACTGGAGATCAACGACTTCGGCTTCCAGCAGCAGACCGACCGCGCCGAGCAGTACGCCGGCCTGGGGTACGCCCAGTACGAGCCGGGGAAGAACTTCCGCAGCTGGTGGGTGCACGCCTTCCAGCGCCAGCAGTACACCTTTGGCCGCGAGTTCGTGGAGTTCTACATGAACCTGGACGGCGGACTGCAGCTGAACAACTTCTGGACGGGGAGCGCCACGGTGGAGCGGTGGCAGCAGGCGCGCTCGCCGGGCGAGCTGCGCGGCGGCCCGGCGCTGCGGACGTCCGGGTGGTCGCAGCTCACCGTGAACGTGGCCGGCGACCAGCGGCGCCGGGCCAGCTGGAACGTGGCCGCGCAGGGAAGCGTGGACGACGAGGCGGGGGGCTACGGGATCGGCGTGTACCCCGGGCTGTCGCTGCGCCCCTCGCCGCGGATCAGCCTGTCGCTGCAGCCGTCGCTGGCGTACAGCGTGGTGCCCGCCCAGTACGTGGACCAGCTCCGCGACGACGCCGGCGCCCCGCACTACCTGTTCGCCCGCCTGGAGCAGACCACGGCCGCGCTTACGGCGCGCCTGAGCTACACCTTTACCCCGCGCCTGTCGCTGCAGTACTACGCGCAGCCCTTCATCAGCAGCGGCCGGTACTCGGACGCGCTGGAGGTGGCCGACGCCAACGCCCGCGGCTTCGACGAGCGGTTCCGGCCCTACGCGCTGGAAGAGATGCCGGACTTCAACTTCAAGCAGCTGCGCAGCAACGCGGTGCTGCGGTGGGAGTACCGGCCGGGAAGCACCCTGTTCGTGGTGTGGAACACCGACCTGCAGGACGAAACCCCGGTGGGCACGTTCGACCTGACCCGCGACGCGCGCCGCCTGTTCGGCGCCGACGGCACCAACGTGCTGCTGATCAAGCTCAGCTACTGGCTGGGGATCTGAGCCGGAGCCGGGCGAGGAGGCGCCATTGCGCCCTTCGCCCGGGGCGGAACGGGGACGACGACGGCACGACGGCACGCGGGTCCGGCAGCGGGCCCGCGGCCATCCGCCGCGTCCCTCTGCACGTCCGGAGCAAGGCGTCCACGCGGTGGCCGTTGAGGGACGCATGGATGATCTCATCATGATTTTTGTCCTGATCCATATTGCCGGTCTGGAGTGACTTAGGCCGCGGGCCCGGCCGGCAAGCAAAGTTAATCGGTATTATCGATAATAAAATCTGTCTTGACAGGTGTTTTGGAGTTCTGGTAGATTTCCCGCCGAATGGTGCCTGCCGCCCCCTGGGGGCCGCATCCCCCGGCAACCATCCTCCTCTCGGTAAAAGCATCCGATGTATCAGGCAGTGTCGATGCCGGAGTGGTCCCGGCAGTTGTGCGCCGTACCTTCGCGGGCAGCCGTCCCTTCCATGCCCGCCGGCCATGTCGTCGCAGCGCTCTGAAGCCCTTTCCGCACGCCACGAAGAAAGCCCGGCCACTTCCGCCTCCGCGTCCCGGATCGTTTCCGGCACCCGCGCGGACGGGGGTTCGGTGAGCTTCTTCTTCGTGCTGCGCCTGGCTGCCCCCGTGGACGCCGGGGCGCTGGGCCGCGCCGTGGACGAGGCCTTCCGCCGCCACCTGGACGCCGCCGGCCATGCCGCCGCGCCCGCCGAGGGGTTGCTGCGGACGGAGCTCGTACCGTGCGCAGACTGGCCCCATACGGACGACATGCTCCGGGACCTTGCCGCGGTGCACGCCGCTCTCCTTCCCGGCGCCAGGAACCAGCCCGGCCGCGCAATCCTTCTGGACGGTGGCGCAAACAGCGCGCTGGTCCTGGTGGTGTGCGCGGACGCGGCGGCCGGCGCCGACCGCCTGCCCCGCGAGGTAGAGATGCTTTACGACGCGTTCTCCCGCGGCGGCGAGGCCCCGCGGGCCAGGCCGGCCGCCGCCGCGCCTTCCTGCTGGGAGCGCCGCCTGTCGGGCGCCCCGCCCCTTCTGGAGCTGCCCACCGACCGTCCCCGCCCCGCCGCCCCCACGGGCGAGACGGGCGCCGTGCCGCTGCGGCTTTCCGCCGAGGCGGTGACGGCCATGCGCGCACGTGCCGCGTCGCGCGGCACCACGCTGGCGACCGCGCTGAACGCGGCGTTCGGCCTGCTGATGCACCGCTGGTCGGGCGCCCGGGAGATGGTGATCGGCACCTCCGAGGGCGCGGCGTGGCTTCCCCTGCGGGTAGACCTGTCGGGCGATCCGGACTTCGGCGTGCTCCTTGAGCGCGTCCAAGGCGCCAGCGGTAGTACACTTTGTCTGGGTTGTGATTCCTTCGGAGCGCTGCTGGAGGCGCTGAAGGTGGAGCGCACCCCGGCCTACGCCCCGCTGTTCCAGGCGGGGGTGGCGGTGGGCGCCACGGACCAGGCGCCGGCGGGGATCGAGGGTGCGCCGCTTGACCTGGTGTTTGCGCTGTGCCCGGACGGCGAGGGGATGCGGGGGACGGCGCGGTTCCGCGCGGACCTGTTCGACGCGGCCACGGTGGCGCGGATGGCGGAGCACCTGGAGCTGCTGGTGCGCGGCGCCGCGGCGAACCCGGAGCTGCCCGGGACGGTGCACGGGCTGCTCCCGGCCCCGGAGCGCGAGACGATCGTGGGCGTGTGGGGGAGCACGGCCGTGGACTTTGGCCCCGACACCACGCTTTCCCGCGCGCTCGAGGCGCAGGTGGCGCGCACCCCCGACGCGCCGGCCGTGACCTTCGAGGGCGAGACGATCACCCGCCGCGAGCTGAACGCGCGCGCCAACCGCCTGGCGCACCGGCTGCGCGCCATGGGCGTGGGGCCCGAGGTGGCCGTGGCGGTGGTGATGGAGCGGTCGTTCGAGATGGTGGTCGCCCTCTACGGCGTGCTGAAGGCGGGCGGCCTGTACGTGCCCGTGGACCCGGCCAACCCGGCGGAGCGCGTGGCCTACATGCTGGCGGACTCGGCCGCGACGGTGGTGCTGACGCAGGCGCGGCTGGCCGACACCCTGCCGGAGTCGCACGCCACCGTCGTCGAGCTGGACGCCACCGACCTTTCCGGCGAGAGCGACGCCAACCCCGAAGGCGGCGCGGAGCCGGGGAACCTGGCCTACATCATCTACACCTCGGGCTCCACGGGCCGCCCCAAGGGCGCCATGAACGAGCACCGGGGGGTGATGAACCGCCTGCGCTGGTTCCAGAGCCACTATGGCCTGGGCCCGTCGGACGTGGTGGTGCAGAAGACCCCGTTCAGCTTCGACGTGAGCGTGTGGGAGCTGTTTGGCGCCCCGCTGGCGGGGGCGCGGCTGGTGGTCGCCGCCCCGGGCGCGCACCGGGAGCCGGCGGCCATGGCGGAGCTCGTCCGCCGCGAGGGGATCACGGCCATCCACTTCGTCCCGTCCATGCTGGGGGTGTTCCTGGAGCACCCCGCCGCGCGCGAATGCCCGACGATCCGCCGCGTTTTCTGCTCCGGCGAGGCGCTGACGGCGGAGCTGCAGGAGCGCTGCTTCGCGGTGCTGGGGGGCGTGCAGCTGCTGAACCTGTACGGGCCCACGGAGGCCGCCGTGGAGGTGACCCACTGGCCCTGCGTGCCGGGGACCGTCCGCGCCCACGTGCCGATCGGGTTCCCGGTGGCGAACACGCGGATGCACGTGCTGGACGGCCGCGGCGCCATGGTGCCCGTGGGCATCCCCGGCGAGCTGCACATCGGGGGCGTGCAGGTGGCGCGCGGCTACTGGAACCGTCCCGCGCTCACGGCCTCGGTCTTCGTCCCCGATCCGTTCGGCGAGCCGGGGGCGCGGATGTACCGCACCGGCGACCGCGCCCGGTGGCGGACGGACGGCGCCATCGAGTACCTGGGCCGCCTGGACTTCCAGGTGAAGATCCGCGGGCTGCGCATCGAGACGGGGGAGATCGAGGCCGCGCTGCTGCGGCATCCCGGCGTGCGCGACGTGGTCGTCCTGGCGCGGCCCGACGCCGCGGGCGAGACGGCGCTGGTGGCGTACGCCGTTCCCGGCCCGGACGCGCCGGCCGCCGCCGAGCTGCGGACGCACCTACGCGCCGGGCTCCCGGCGTACATGGTCCCCGCGGCGTTCGTGTTCCTGGACGCGTTTCCCCTGACGGGAAGCGGCAAGGTGGACCGCCGCGCCCTTCCCGCGCCCGACGCCTCGGCGTTCGGCGCCGGCGAGGCGTTCACGGCGCCCAGGACGCCGACGGAGGACGTGCTGGCGGCGATCGTCGCGCAGGTGCTGCGGCGTCCGCGGGTGAGCGCGGACGAGGACTTTTTCGGGATGGGCGGCAACTCGCTGAGCGCCATCCGCGTGACGGGGCGCGTGCAGGAGGTGCTGGGCGTGGCCCTGCCGCTGCGCGTGTTCTTCGACACGCCCACGGTGCAGGGGGTGGCGGCCGCGGTGGACCGGCTGGTGAGCCGCGTGGACGGCGAGTTCGACGCCCCGCCGCCGGTGACGGCCGTGGAGCACGACGCCGAGCCGCCGCTTTCCTGCTGGCAGGAGCAGCTCTGGTTCGTGGACCAGATGCAGCCGGGCAACTACTACAACGTGCCGTGCGTCCTGCGCCTGAGCGGCCCGCTGGACGTGGACGCCCTGTCGCGCGCCCTCGACGAGGTGGTGCGCCGCCACGACGCGTACCGCACGGTGATCCAGCCCCGCGGCGACGGCTGGGTGCAGCGCATCCTTCCCCCGTTCTCGCTGGACCTGGTCCCGGTCGACCTTTCCGCGCTGCCGGAGGCGGAGCGCGAGGCCGAGGCCAGGCGCAGGGCGTCGGACGAGGCCAACCGCCGCTTCGACATGACCCACGGGCCGCTGGTCCGCGCGGCGCTGCTGCGGCTGGCCGGCGACGAGCACGTGCTGGCCCTCGTGGCGCACCACATCGTCACCGACGGGTGGAGCATCGTGGTCACCTGGCGCGAGGTGTCGGCGCTGTACGCGGCGTTCACGCGCGGCGAGGCGTCGCCCCTGGCCGAGCTGCCGGTGCAGTACGCCGACTACGCGGTGTGGCAGCGCCGGAACCTCCAGGGCCCGCGGGTGCGGGCGCAGGCGGAGTGGTGGCGCGCGCAGCTGGCCGGCGCCCCCGCGCTCCTGGAGCTGCCGTCGGACCGCCCGCGCGCGGCCGCCCCGTCGTTCCGCGGCGGACTGGTGCCGGTAACGATCCCCCGCGAGACGGTGGAGCCGCTGCGCGCCGTGGCCCGCCGCGAGGGCGCCACCCTGTACATGGTGCTGCTGGCGGGGTGGAGCGCGCTGCTTTCGAAGTACTCCGGGCAGACGGACGTGGTGGTCGGCGCGCCGATCGCCGGACGCCCGCAGCCGGAGCTGGAGCGGATGGCCGGCCTGTTCGTGAACGTCCTGGCGGTGCGGACGGAGCTGGCCGACGACCCCGCGTTCGCGGCGCTCGTCCGCCGGGTGCGCGAGACCACGCTGGGTGCGTACGCGCGGCAGGACCTGACCTTCGAGCAGCTGGTGGAGGCGGTGCAGCCGGTTCGCACGCTGGCGCACAGCCCCATCTTCCAGGTGGTGTTCTCGTACGAGGACGCGCCGTGGGAAGGGCTGTCGCTTCCCGGCATCGCCGTGCGCGGGGCGCGGCACGCGCCCGACTTCGCCAAGCTGGACCTGGAGCTGTCGCTGTACGAGTCGGACGGGGGCGTGCAGGGAACGCTGTGCTACGCGTCGGACCTGTTCGACGAGGCGACGGCGGTGCGCTTCGGCACCCAGTTCGCCGCGCTGCTGCGGGCGGCGGCCCACGCGCCCGAAACGCCGGTGTCGCGCCTGTCGCCGCTGATGGAGGACGAGCGCCGGGCCCTGCTGGCGTCGTGGACGCCGGCGCCGCGGGCGTATCCCCCGTCCACCGTGCACGCCCTGTTCGCCGAGCAGGCGCGGGCCACGCCGCACGCGCGGGCCGTGGGCACGGCGGCGGGCGGATACACGTACGCCGCGCTGGAGGCGCGCGCCAACCGCCTTGCCTGGCACCTGCGGGCGGCCGGCGTGGGCGCCGAGACGCGCGTGGGCGTGTCGCTGGAGCGGTCGCCGGAGCTGGCGGTGGCGCTGCTGGCCATCCTCAAGGCCGGGGGCGCGTACGTGCCGCTGGACCCCGCGTATCCCGCGGAGCGCCTGGCGTTCATGCTGCGCGACGCCGGCGTCTCCGTCGTGGTGACGGACACGGCGCTGGCGGCGGCGCTGCCGCTGGACGGCGTTCCCGCGGTGCGGCTGGACGCGGAGGCCGACGTGATCGCGCTCCGTCCCGGCGGCGCGCCCGCGGACGTGTGCGCGCCGGACTCGCTGGCGTACGTGGTCTACACCTCCGGCTCCACCGGCACCCCCAAGGGCGTGGCCGTGCCGCACCGCGCCGTCGTCCGCCTGGTGCGCGGCGCCGACTTCGCGGCGCTCGGCGCCGACGAGGTGTTCCTGCAGCTGGCGCCCGTGGCGTTCGACGCCTCGACCTTGGAGGTGTGGGGCGCGCTGCTGAACGGGGGCCGCATCGCCCCGTTCCCGGGGGCGATGCCTTCGCTCGAAGAGCTGGGCGCCTTCATCCGCGAAGAGGGCGTCACCACCCTCTGGCTTACCGCGGGCCTCTTTCACCGCATGGTCGACGCGCGGCTGGCGGACCTGGCCGGCGTGCGGCAGCTGCTGGCCGGCGGCGACGTGCTTTCGCCGCCGCAGGTGGCGCGCGCGCTGGCCGGGCTGCCGGGGGTGCGGCTGATCAACGGCTACGGGCCCACCGAGAACACCACCTTCACCTGCTGCCACACCATCCGTCCGGGCGACGCCGGGCGGGCGTCCATCCCGCTGGGCCGCGCCATCGCGGGGACGCGGGCGTACGTGCTCGACGCGGCCCTGGCCCCCGCGGCCGAAGGCGTGCCCGGCGAGCTGTTCGCCGCGGGCGACGGGCTGGCGCGCGGCTACCTGGGGCGCGCGGCGCTCACGGCCGGGCGCTTCCTCCCCGATCCGTTCGGCGAGCCGGGGGGGCGGATGTACCGCACGGGCGACCGCGTGCGCCGGCTGCCGGACGGCACGCTGGAGTTCCTGGGCCGGCTGGACCAGCAGGTCAAGGTGCGGGGCTTCCGCATCGAGACGGGCGAGATCGAGGCGGCGCTGGCCGCCCACCCCGCCGTGCGCGCCGCCGCCGTGACCGTGCACGCCGACGCCACGGGCGAGCGGTCGCTGGTGGCGTACGTGGCCGCGGACGGCGAACCCGCCGCCGCCGAGCTGCGGGCGCACCTGCGGGCGCGGCTTCCGGACTACATGGTCCCGGCCTCGTTCGTCTCCCTGGCCGAGCTGCCGCTGACCCCCAACGGCAAGGTGGACCGCCGCGCGCTTGCCGCGCCGCGGGCCGCCGCCGCGCCCGCCGCGGAGTACGTGGCGCCGCGCACCGAGACCGAAAAGGCCCTGGCCGGCATCTGGGCCGAGGTGCTGGGCGTGCCGCGGGTGGGCGTGAACGACGACTTTTTCGGCACGGGCGGGCACTCGCTGCGCGCCATGCAGGCGGCCTCGCGCACACGGGACGTGCTGCAGGTGGCGGTGTCGGTGCGCGCCTTTTTCGAGCACCCCACGCTGGGCGCCCTGGCCGCCGAGGTAGAGCGGCTGCTGGTGGCGCAGGGGACGATGAGCGTGGCCGGCATGGCGCCCATCGCGCGCCATGCCCGCCGCACCATGACCGACCGCAAGCCGACGGGTGCCCTGTGAGCCTGATGGAAACTCCCGCCGTGCCCGGCGCCGTGCAGGCGCCGGACCTTTCGGAGGCGTTCGTCCTTCCCGCGTCGTTTGCCCAGCGGCGCCTGTGGGTGCTGGACCAGATGGCGGCCGCGGGCGGGGCGTACGGTATTCCCGGCGGGCTGCGCCTGCGCGGGGCCCTCCGGGTGGACGCCCTGTGCGCCGCCCTGGACGAGGTGATCGTCCGGCACGAGGTGCTGCGCACCGTGTTCGCCGTCGAAGAGGGTGAGCCCGTGCAGCTGGTGCTTCCCGCGCCGGCGCTGGCGCTGGAGCGGGCCGACCTGTCGCCGCTGCCGGCGGCGGAGCGCGAGGCCGGGCTGCTGGCGCGCCGCCGGGCGGTGGCCGCCGCCCCGTTCGACCTGGAGCACGGCCCGCTCTTCCGGACCGAGCTGCTGCGGCTTTCGGACGACGACCACGTGCTGCTGTGGAACGTGCACCACATCGTGGCCGACGGGTGGAGCATCGGCGTGCTGGTGCGCGAGCTGTCGGTGCTCTACGCCGCGTTCGCGGAGGGCCGGGAGTCGCCGCTCCCGGAGCTGCCGATCCAGTACGGCGACTTTGCGGCGTGGCAGCGCGAGTCGCTGCGGGGCGCGGCGCTGGAGGCCGGGATGGCGTACTGGCGCGGCCGCCTGCGCGGCGCCCCCGCGCTGCTGGAGCTGCCCACCGACCGTCCGCGCCCCGCGGTGCAGGAGTACCGCGGCGCGTGGGCGCCCGTGCGCCTGGACCCGGCCACCACCGCGCGGCTGCGCGCCCTGGCCCGCCGCGAGGGCGCCACGCTGTACATGGTGCTGATGGCGGGGTGGACGGCGCTGCTGGCCCGCTACTCCGGCCAGACCGACGTCGTCGTCGGCTCGCCGATCGCGGGCCGGGTGCGGCCGGAGCTGGAAGGGCTCATCGGCTGCTTCGTCAACACCCTGGTGCTGCGGACGGACCTTTCCGGCGACCCCGCCTTCGGCGAGCTGCTGCGCCGCGTGCGCGAGGCGACGCTGGGCGCCTACGCGCACCAGGACGTCCCCTTCGAGCGGCTGGTCGAAGACCTTCAGCCCGGGCGCAGCCTGGGGCACAACCCGCTCTTCCAGTCGTTCCTGGCGCTGGACAACACCCCCCAGGGCGACGGCGGCTTCGGCGGCCTGACGGTGGAGGGGGTGGATCCCGTGGGCGCCACGGCCAAGTTCGACCTGTCGCTGCTGGTGCGCGACGCCGGCGACGCCATCGAGGGGGTGCTGGAGTACCGCACCGACCTGTGGGAGGCGCAGACCGCGCGGCGGATGATCGGCCACCTGGGGACGCTGATGGCCGCCGCGGCGGCGGACCCCTCGCTGCGCCTGTCGGCCCTGCCGCTGATGGACGCGGCCGAGCGCGGAACGGTGGTGGAGGGATGGAACGCCACGGCCCGCGCGTGGCCGGCGGACGCCACCGTGCACGGCGAGATCGCGCGGCAGGCGGCGCGGACGCCCGGCGCCCCCGCCGTGGTCTTTGGCGGCGCGGCGCTGACGTACGCGCAGCTGGACGCCGCCGCCAACCGCCTTGCCCGCCGCCTGCGCGCGCTGGGCGCCGGGCCCGAAGCGCCCGTGGGCATCTGCCTGGAGCGCTCGGCGCAGACGGTGGTGGCGATGCTGGCGGTGCTCAGGACGGGCGCGCCGTACCTGCCGCTGGATCCCGCGTATCCCGCGGACCGCCTGGCGTACATGCTGGCCGATTCCGGCGCCCGGGTGCTGGTGACGCAGTCGTCGCTCCGCGCGCCGGAGGCGGAGGGCGTGCGCGTGACGACGGTGGACGGCGATGCCGGCGCGATCGCGGCGGAGCCGGCGGAGGCGCTGGCCGAAGCGGCCCACCCGGACAACGCGGCGTACGTCATCTACACCTCCGGATCCACCGGCCGTCCCAAGGGGGTGGAGGTGACGCACGCCAACGCCGTCAGCTTCTTCGCCGGGATGGACGCGCGCGTGGGCGGGCCCGTCCCCGGCACCTGGCTGGCGCTTACGCGCACCGGCTTCGACATCCACGTGCTGGAGCTGCTGTGGACGCTGGCCCGCGGCTTCAGGGTGGTGGTGCAGCCCGAGGCGGAGCAGGCCGGGGACGACGAAGGGATCCCCGAGCAGATCCGCCGCCACGGCGTGACCCACATGCAGTGCACGCCCAGCCTGGCCGCGCTGCTGATCGCCGAGGCGGGGGTGGATGCGCTCGCCCCGCTGCGCCGCCTTCTGCTGGGCGGCGAGGCGCTCCCCCCCGCGCTGGCCGCGCAGATCCGCACCGTCCTTCCCGACGGGCTCGTCAACATGTACGGCCCGACGGAGACGACGGTCTGGTCCACCACGCACGACGTGGCCGGCGAGGCGGCCTCCATCCCCGTGGGCAGGCCCATCGCCAACACCCGCGTCTACGTGCTGGACGCCGCCCTGCGCCCGCAGCCGACCGGGGTTTCCGGCGAACTGTTCATCGGCGGGCCGGGGGTGACGCGCGGCTACCACGCGCGCCCCGGGCTCACCGCCGAGCGCTTCGTTCCCGATCCCTTCTCCGTGCGGCCCGGGATGCGGCTGTACCGCACCGGCGACCGCGCGCGGTGGCGGGCCGAGGGGGTGCTGGAGTACTCCGGCCGGCTGGACGGGCAGGTAAAGATCAAGGGCGTGCGCATCGAGACCGGCGAGGTCGAGGCCGCGCTGCGCCTGCACCCCGCCGTGCGCGAGGCCGCCGTGGCCGTGCGGACGACCCCGGGCGGCGAGCCGCGGCTCGTCGGCTGGGTGGTGCCCGAAGGCGCCGCGCCCGAAGCGCACGTCCTGCGCACCCACCTGCAGTCGCGGCTGCCGGAGGCGATGGTCCCCACCGCGTTCGTGTGGATGGAGGCCATCCCCCTGACCCCCAGCGGCAAGACCGACCGCAACGCCCTGCCGGAGCCGGAGCCGCCGGCCCCGCGGGCCCTGGTCCCCGCCGACGGCGAGGGCGAGGCCGAGCTGGCCGCCCTGTGGCGCGAGCTGCTGGGCGTGGAGCAGGTGGGGGCCGAGGACAACTTCTTCGACCTGGGCGGCCACTCGCTCCTTGCCGCGCGCCTGTACCGGAGCCTGCGCGAAACGGCGCCGGGGCTGACCATGCTGGACCTGTTCGCGTACCCCACCGTCCGCTCGCTCGCCGCGTTCCTGCGCGGCGGCGCGCCGGGCGGCACCGAGGCCGCCCGCGAGGCGGGCGAGGCGCGGCGCGAGATGCGGTCGCGCCACCAGGACCGGCTTGCCCGCCGCCGCGCGGCGGCGGAGGGGGCGCCGTGAGCGACGCGATGGAAACCGGCGTCCCCGAGGGGATCGCCATCGTGGCGGTGGCGGGGCGCTTTCCCGGCGCCGGCACCCCCGAGGCGCTGTGGCGGCTGCTGCTGGACGAGCGCGAGGGGATCACCTTCTTCACCGGCGACGAGCTGCGCGCGGCGGGGGTGCCGGAGCACGTCCTGGCCGACCCCGACTACGTGCGCGCCGCCGGCGTGCTGCGGGGGGTGGAGCAGTTCGACGCGGGGTTCTTCGGGATGACGCCCGCCGAGGCGGCGCTCACCCCGCCGGAGCACCGGCTGTTCCTGGAGTGCGCCTGGGAGGCGCTGGAGCGCTGCGGCCACACCGCCCGCGGCCGGCGCGTGGGCGTGTTCGGCGGCACGGGCTTCAACGGCTACCTGCTGCAGAACGTATGGCCCGCCGTGCAGGCCGGCACCCGCGGCTTCTTTCCGATGGTGCTGGCCAACGCGGCCGACCACCTGGCCGCGCGCGTGGCGTACCGCCTGGACCTGCGCGGCCCCGCCATCAGCGTGCAGGCGGCGTGCAGCACCTCGCTGGTGGCCGTGCACCAGGCCTGCCAGAGCCTGCTGACGGGCGAGTGCGAGCTGGCGCTGGCCGGCGGCGCCAGCGTGGGCGTGCCGCTCGACCACGGCTACCTGTACGAGGAGGGCGGCATCCTTTCTCCCGACGGCCGCTGCCGCCCGTTCGACGCGCGCGCCCAGGGAACGGTGCCCAGCAGCGGCGTCGCCCTGGTGGCGCTGCGCCGGGTCGAGGACGCGCTGGCCGACGGCGACCCGATCCTGGCGGTCATCCGCGGCAGCGCCGTCAACAACGACGGCGCGGGCAAGATGGGGTACGCGGCGCCCAGCGTGGACGGGCAGGCGGCCGTGATCGCCGAGGCGCTGGCCGTGTCGGGCGTGGACCCGGCCACGGTGGGCTACGTGGAGGGCCACAGCACCGGCACCGCCCTGGGCGACCCCATGGAGGTCGCGGCGCTCACCCGCGTCTACGGCGCCGCGCCGCGCGGCGGGCCGCGCATCCGCATCGGCAGCGCCAAGGCCAGCCTGGGGCACACCGACACGGCGGCGGGGGTGACGGGGCTGATCAAGGCGGTGCTCTCGCTGCACCACCGCCGCATCGTGGCCACGCCGCACTTCCAGGCGCCCAACCCGGCCATCGACTTTGCCGCCACCCCGTTCCAGGTGGCGGACGAGGGGCTGGAGTGGACGGCGGAGGGCGCCGCCCCGCGCCGCGCCGGCGTCAGCTCGTTCGGGATGGGCGGGACCAACGTGCACGTGGTGATCGAAGAGGCGCCCCGCGTCCCCGCGCAGCCGGCGCGCCGCCCCTGGCAGCTGCTGACGCTTTCCGCCCGCACCGACGCCGCGCTGGCGCAGGCCCGCGCGGAGCTGGCGGCGCACCTGCGCACGGAGGACGTGCCGCTGGCGGACGCCGCCTACACGCTGCAGGCCGGCCGCCAGGGGTTCGCGGTGCGCTGCGCCGTGGTCGCGGCCGACGCGGAGAGCGCCGCGGCGGCGCTGGAGGGCGGGGCGGGGGTGGTGTCGGGGCGCGCGGGACCGTCCGCGCCGCCGGTGGCCTTCCTGTTTCCCGGCCAGGGCGCGCAGTACCCCGGGATGGGGCGCGGCCTGTACGAGACGGAGCCGGCGTACCGCGCCGCGATCGACCGGTGCGCGGCGCTGCTGCGCCCGCACGTCGGCGAGGACCTGCGCGCGCTGCTCCATCCCGCGCCCGGGGGCGGGGACGCGGCGGCGGAGCGGCTGCGGAGCACGACGATCGCCCAGCCCGCGCTGTTCGCGACCGCGTACGCCACGGCGATGCTGTGGATGGAGTGGGGGGTGCGCCCGGCCGCCATGCTGGGCCACGGCATCGGCGAGTACGCGGCGGCGTGCCTGGCCGGCGTGTTCGCGCTGGAAGACGCGGTGTCGCTGGTGGCGGCGCGCGGACGGCTGGTGCAGGCGCTTCCCCGCGGCGCGATGCTCTCCGTCGCCCTGCCGGTGGACGAGGCGCGCGCGCTGCTGGGCGCCGGGCTGGCCGTGGCCGGCGACGACGCGCCGGACCGCTGCGTGGTGTCGGGGACGGAGGCGGCGGTGGCGGCGCTGGAGGCGCGGCTGGCCGGGACGGAGGTGCGCCACGCGCGGCTGGACACGCCGCACGCCCTCCACTCGCCCATGATGGACCCGGTGCTGGACGAGTTCACCGCCCTGGTGGCCCGCGTGCCCCGCCGCGCGCCGGAGCTGCCGTGGATCAGCAACGTCACGGGAACGTGGATCACGGTGGACGAGGCGCGGGACCCGGCGTACTGGGCCCGGCACCTTCGCCGGACCGTCCGCTTTCGCGAGGGCGCCCGGACCCTGCTGGCGCTGCCGGACGTGGTGATGCTGGAGGTGGGCCCGGGACGGAGCCTGTCGGCGCTGATCGAGGCGCAGGAGGGCGCGGCGGACGCGCGGAGGGTGGCGTCCATGCGCCAGCCCGGCGAGGCCGCGGACGACGTCGCGTTCATCCAGCGCGCCCTGGGCAGCCTGTGGGCAGAGGGCGTGGAGGCCGACTGGAGCGGCGTGTGGAAGCACGAGCGCCGCCGCCGCGTGCGGCTTCCCACGTACCCGTTCCAGCGCTCGCGCCACTGGATCGACGCGCCCGCGCGCACGCCGGCGGCTTCCGAAGCCGCCGCGGCACTCCCCGCGAGCGCGACCGCCGAGACCGTTCCCCTCGAGGCCCTGGAAGCGCTCATCAGCGGGCAGATCCAGCTGATGTCGCGACAGGCCCGGCTGCTGGCCGCGGCCGGCGATGCCGCCGCGGACGAAGGCGCCCCGCGCCAGGCCGGTTCATGAGCCGTACCCCCTTGCGCTCCCCTGCCGCCGGCACGCCGGACGGCCGCGCAAACCGATTTCTCACGTGTCCGCGCGCGCCGCGGCTCACGTTCAAGGCTTTTCCCCTCGAATCCATGAGGAGGCGCGGTGACGCCTGAGTCCAGTACGGTGGTTCATCCCGCGACGCCGCGGTACCTGCGCATCACGCAGCTGCTGCGCGACGAGTTCGGCCGGTTGTACGGGGTCGGCGCGGAGCAGGTCGAGCCCCACCATACGTTCCAGTCCCACGGCGCCGACTCGCTGCTGCTGCTGCGCGCCAGCCGCTACGTCCGCGACCAGTTCGGCGTGCGGGTGCCGTTCCGCGAGATGCTGGACGAGCTGAACACGCTGCACGCCCTGGCCGCGCACCTGGACCGCGCGCTTCCTCCCGAAGCGGAGCCGGTGGCCCGCGCCGCCGCGCCCGCCGCCGAAGCCCCCGCCATCGAAACGCCGGCCGTGGCCGCCGGGGCCGCCCCGGCGGCGAACGCGCCGGCTCCGGCGGTCCCGTCCGCGCCCGCCGCGGTGCTGGCGGCCGGCGCCACGGTGCTGGAGCGCATCATGGCCCAGCAGCTCGCGCTGATGGCCGAGCAGCTGAACGCTATCCGCGCCCACCCCGGCGCCACCGTCGCCTCGACGCCGCCGGCCGCGCCCGTGGTCCAGGCCGCGCCGGCCGCGCCGGGGGTGCAGACCGCCGACGCGGACGCCGGCACCGGCTTCGACACGCTGGATGAGGACGCGCCGCTGGACGCGCGCCGCGCCGCCCACGCCGCCGGCCTGGCGGAGCGGGTGGCGGCCCGGACGCCGGAGTCCGTCCGCGCCGCCCGGCGCGCCCGCCAGACCGTGGCGGACCCGCGCGGCGCCGCCGGACTTCGCCGCGGCTTCGGCGCGGCGGGCGGCGCGCTGGCCATCGACCGGGCGCGGGGCGGCCTGGTGACGGACGCGGACGGCAACGTCTACGTGGACCTGGAGATGGGCGGCGGCGCGCTGCCGCTGGGCCACGCCCCCGCCGTCGCCGCCGACGCGGTGCGCGCGGAGCTGGAGCGCGGCACCGCCTTCGGCGCGCGGACGGCGCTGGCCGCCGAGGCCGCCGAGCTGCTGCGGGAGATGATCGGGACGGAGCGCGCCGCCTTCGTGGCCTCGCGCGACGAGGCGGTGGCCACGGCCATGCGCGTGGCCCGCGCGGTGACGCGGCGCGACACCGTGGCCCTGTTCGCCGGCGCCGACCACGGCGCGGCGGACGGCGTGCTGGCGCGCCGCGCCCTCCCGGGCGGGGGAAGCATCCCCGCGGCGGGCGGCGTTCCCGCCGGCGCGGTGGAGAGCGTGCTGGTGCTGGACGACGGCGCCGCCGCCCTGGAGGCGCTGCGCGCCCGCGGGCCGCGGATCGCCGCGGTGATCGTGGATCCCACGCGCGCCCCGCACGCCGAGATGGAGCCGGGCGAGTTCCTGCGCGCCCTGGCGCGCGTCTGCGCCGACGCCGGCGCCGCGCTGATCGTGGACGAGGGCGCGACGTTCCCGCACCTTCCCGGCGGCGCCGCGCGCCAGCACGGGATCGACGCGGACCTGGTGGTGCTCGGCGCCGCCATCGCGGGCGGCGCGCCGCTGGGCGCGGTCGCCGGGCGCGCGCGGTACCTGGACGCGCTGGATGGCGCCGAGCGCACCCTGCTCCCCGGCTCCAGCGCCCCGGCCCTGTCGATCGCGGCGGCCCGCGCGGTGCTGGCCCACGTGCGCGCGGAGGGCGACGCCTTCTACGCCGGCCTGTCGCGCCGCGCCGGTGCGCTGGCCGCCGCGCTCCGCGAGGCCTTCGGCGAGCTGCCCACCGTGGTGGTGAACGTGCACGGCGCCCGCGTGGCCCTGCGCGGCGACGCCGACGACCTGCACGCGCTGCGCCTGCACCTGCGCGTCCGCGGCGTGCACCTGCCCGCGAACGGCGTGTGCCACCTCTCCATCGCGCACACCGACTCGGACCTGGACGCCGCCCGCGCCGCCCTTCGCGGCGCCGCGGCCGAGATGCGCCGCGCCGGCTTCCTGGGCGCGTCGGTGGAGGAAGCCGCCGCCGGGGCCGCCGTATCCGCCGAGGCCACCGTATCCGCCGAAGCCGCCGTATCCGCCGAGGCCGCCGTATCCACGGACGCCGCCGTATCCACCGAGGCCGCCGTATCCACCGGCGCCGTGACGGCCGCGGCGGACGTGGAGGCCGCGGAGCAGACGGAGGTGATCACGCTGCCGCTGACGGCTTCGCAGCGCGAGCTGTGGCTGGTGGCGCAGATGTCGGAAGAGGGCGCCGCCGCCTACAACGAGCCGATGGGGATGCGCATCCGCGGGGCGTTCGACGCCCGGGCCATGCAGGCCGCGTGGAACGACCTCATCGCCCGCCACCAGGCGCTGCGCACCCGCTTCGACGCCGGCGGCGACGCGCAGCACGTGGAGCCGTCGCTGCGCGTGGACGTGCCCGTCGTCGACCTGGGCGGCCTGGCGGCGGACGAGGCCGAGGCGCGGCTGCGGGCGCTGATCCCCGAGACCATCGCCGCGCCGTTCGACCTGGCGGCGGGGCCGCTGCTGCGCGCCCGCATCGTCCGCATGGCGCAGGACGACCACGCGCTGCTGTTCGTCATTCACCACGCGGTCACCGACGGCTGGTCGCTCTCGACCATCCAGGACGAGCTGCAGGCCCTGTACACGGCCCGCGCCACCGGCCGGCCGCACGGCTTGGCCGCGCCCGGCAGCTACGCCGCCGCGGTGATGGGGCGCGTGGACCCCGGGGCGCAGAAGGAGGCGCTGGAGCACTGGCGCGCCGAGTTGGCCGCGCCCGTTCCCGTGCTGGAGCTGCCGACGGACCGTCCCCGCGGCGCCACGCAGACCTTTCGCGGCGGCCGCGCCTACCACGCCATGGACCCGGCGGTGGTGCGGCGCGTCGCCGAGCTGGCCGACGCGCACGGCAGCACGCCGTACGCGGTGGAGTTCGCCGCCTTCCAGCTCTTCCTGCACCGCGTCACGGGCCAGGACGACGTGGTGGCGGGCACGCTGAGCGCCGGGCAGGCGTGGGACGACTGCGACCCCGCCGTGGGCTACTTCGCCGACCTGCTGCCGCAGCGCAGCCGCCTGGCCGGCGACCCCTCGTTCCGCGCGTACCTGCGGCAGGCCACCGGCCGGCTGATGGACGGGCTGGAGTTCCGCGGCATTCCCGTCAGCCGCCTGGCCGAGGCGCTGGAGCTGGCCCGCGACCCGTCGCGCCCGGCGCTGCTTCCCGTCTCGTTCACCTGGTCGCGCGCCGGCGCGGGCGAGCTGCGGATGGGCGGCGCGGTGGGCCAGCCGCTGGACGTGGACACGGGCGTGGCCCGCTTCGACCTTTCCGTGATCGCCATGGAGGCGGAGAACGAGGCGTGGCTGGAGGCCCAGTTCAACGCCGACCTGTTCGACACCGGGACCATCCAGCACTGGCTGGGGCACTTCCACACCCTGCTGGACGCGGCCACGGCGCAGCCGGAGACCCCGGTGCGCGCCCTTCCGCTCCTGTCGGCGGACGAGCGGCACCGCGTGCTGGAGACGTGGAACCGGAGCACGCCGGCCGACGTCGACGGCCTGCTTCTCCACACCCGCTTCGTCGGCCAGGCCGCGGCGACGCCCGGGGCCGTGGCGCTGGAGACGGAGGACGGCCCGGTGACGTACGCCGAGCTGGACGCCCGCTCCAACCGCATCGCGCACGCGCTGCGGACGGCGGGGGTGGGGCCGGACGCGGTGGTGGGGCTGGTCGCCGAGCGGAGCGCGGGGATGATCAGCGGGATGCTGGGCATTCTCAAGGCCGGCGGCGCGTACCTGCCGCTGGACCCGGCGCTCCCGGCCGACCGCCTGGCGTACATGATCGGCGACGCGCGCCCCCGCGCCCTGGTGGTGCAGGAGCACCTGATCGCCGGGCTCCCCGAGGCCGCCCTCCCCTTCGTCCGCATCGGCGAGACGGAGGCGGACGAGACGCTGCCCACCGCGGCGGTGGAGGCGGCCGCGACGCCGGCGAACCTGGCCTACGTGATCTACACGTCGGGATCCACCGGGCGTCCCAAGGGGGTGATGATCCCGCACCGCGGCATCTGCAACCGCGTGGCGTGGGTGGCCGGGACGTACCCCATGGACGCGTCGGACGCGACCCTGTTCAAGACGCCGTACACCTTCGACGCCAGCGTCTGGGAGCTGTTCCTTCCCCTGTGGACCGGCGGCCGCGTGGTCGTGGCGCGTCCCGGCGGGCACCAGGACCCGGCGTACCTGGTGGACACGATGGCGAAGCACGGCGTCACCACGCTGCAGCTCGTCCCCAGCATGCTGCAGGTGCTGGCGGTGCAGCCGGGGCTGGAGGCGTGCACCGCGCTCCGCCGCCTGTCGTGCGGCGGCGAGGCGTACCCGGTGGCGCTGGCCCGCGACGTCCGCGGCCGGCTGCCGGGGGTGGAGCTCATCAACCTGTACGGCCCCACCGAGGCGTCCATCGACGTCCTGTCCTGGCGCTACCGGGGGGATGAAGACGGCGGCCTGCTCCCCATCGGCACGCCGGTAAGCGGCACGCGGCTGTACCTGCTGGACGGCGCGCTGCGCCCGGTGGCGCCCGGCGCCCCCGGCGAGCTGTACGCCAGCGGCCCCGGCCTGGCCCGCGGCTACCTGTCGCGCCCCGGGATGACGGCGGAGCGGTTCGTCCCCGACCCGTTCAGCCCCGCGCCCGGCGCGCGGATGTACCACACGGGCGACCTGGCGCGCCACCGCGCCGACGGCGCCGTGGAGTTCCTGGGCCGCGCCGACGACCAGGTGAAGATCCGCGGCTTCCGCATCGAGCTGGGCGAGGTAGAGGCCGTGCTGGCCTCGTGCCCGGGGGTCGAGTCGACCGTGGCCGCCGTGCGCCCCGGCCCCGGCGGACCCACGCTGGTGGGCTACGTGGTCCCGGCCGCCGGCACGGCGCCCGCCGCGGCCGAGCTGCGCGAGCACCTGCGCCGCCGCCTTCCCGACTACATGGTCCCCGCGGCGTTCGTCACCCTCGAGACGCTGCCGCGCCTGCCGGGCGGCAAGGTGGACCGCAAGGCGCTTCCCGCGCCCCGCGCCGCCGGCTTCGCGGCCCGCGAGGGGTACGTGCCGCCCCGCTCGCCGGTGGAGTCGCTGCTGTGCGAGATCTGGAGCGAGGTGCTGAAGACGGGCCCGATCGGCGTGCACGAGCGCTTCTTCGACCTGGGCGGGCACTCGCTGAGCGTGCTGCAGCTGCTGGCC